>CAYMKL010000173.1:0-13126 GCA_964390805.1 uncultured Anaerolineae bacterium
TCGGACTGGACGCTGCCGCCCACCAGCGGCGGACGGGTTACCGGAAACTAAAGTTATTCATCACGTATCTCTATCTCCTCAGCCAAGATAACGCGGTCATCGCGAACGGGTAGGCCGGCGGCGTCAACGGCAGGCAGACGGTCCACGGTTGCAGGGTCGTAGACGCCCACCGCCAGCCGGTAGTGGCCCGGCAGCACCTCGGCCAGGAAAAGGGTGATCGAATCGCTCACCACTTCCCCCTCCGCCCAACGAGAGGTCGGATAGCGCCCCTCTTGCGGCATGGCATCCCATTGGGTCACGATGGTCTCGGTGGCTGGATCGAAGAGGTGAACAAAGACCTTGTAGTTCGTCTTCATTTGCTGGAGAGCTTGCCAATAAAGCTTCAGACGTAGCTCTTCGCCCTCTCTAGCCAGGTCGTAGCCCAAGAGCAGCACTTCCCCGCCGAAAGTCACCCCTAGCTCCCTTTGCATCTCCGGCACGGTGAAATGGCACTCCGCTGCTATCACCTCGATGATGCCCACATCGAACTCCCCTGGCTCTTCCTCTGTCAGCGCATCGCTGGGGACAAGTACCAGATGATAGAGGCCAGGCGGCAGGTCGCGGCTCAGGCCCAAGCGGTAATGAGCCAGGACCAGGGCATTGATGGGCCAGCGGGAAGTGGGATACGAGCTGGCGATAGGCTCTCGCCACTCTTGGGCAACCTTTCCCCCCTCATCTTTCAACCTCAGGAAGCAATTGTAATCCCCTCCCAAAGTGGCTACAGCAGCCCATTTTACTGTCAACGAGAGATTCTCGCCTTGCTCCAGGCAGGTGCGTTCCACATTCGCCTCAGCGATGGCCAACCCCTGGGGGAAGCGATGCCTGATGGGGTACTCTGTCTTTACCGTCGGGCGCGTCAAGGCTACATTCTCCACCTGGAATATGCCGCGAGGTTGCAGAGTCTGCACATCGTAGAGGACCACTTCGAGGGAGTAGTCGCCAGGGGGTGTGCCTTCTGGAAGGGGGAGCCAGCGGCTATCGTAGACCAGTTCCCCCGGCCGCCAAAGGCTGGTGGGGTAGAAGCCGTAGAGGGGTTGGGTGTCGAAAGAGGCGACGGTGTAGCCTTCGGCGTCCTTGAGACGGACGGAGGTGCCGTAGTTGGCTGGCACAGGCTGGCCCGCTTGCCAGACCAGGTCGGCGCTTAGAAGCTGGGGGCTCTCTTGTTGCGTCTCCGCCTCAACCAGAGCAGGGAACAATGAACTGGGGGATTTAACGGACTCTGCTTCCTCGCTCCGCAGGCGGACAGGGCCCAGGCAGAGGATGTCCAGCGGTTCCCCACCATCGCTGAGGGCTGGAATCTCTCCTCTAGCATCCCTCAGGCCGACACTGACGAAGTAGAGCCCCCGCACGCTCTCTATGGGGACCTCAAGGCGATGAACAGTCGTCGCTTCCAATTCTGAGCTTTGAGCTTCGATTGGCGCTGCATCCTGGGCGATAACGTAAGGCACCTGGAAGAGGTGCGTCGCTGGCAAGACCAGGCGGACAACCGCCTCAAGGGCTGAGTCCTGCCCAATGGTAGATTCTTCCCAGTACAAGGTCACGGTGATTGCCTGGCCAGCTCTCACCTCTTCTGCGGAGAGCTGGTATCCTTGCAGACGCACCTCGTTTTCGAAGGGTACCCCCTGGGGGTTGTGGTGGGGGTAGGGCGACCGTTTGAATCCCAGGGTCAAGTCTGAGACGGCACTCTCCGGCGTTGTCCTTGACAGAAGACGTGGAAGAAAGGCCAAGGCGAGGAAAAGGATCAGAGCTATCACAGCCCATTTTGCCAATTTTGCTTTGCTCTCGCCGGATCGCCAGATCCGGCGGCTTGCGAGCGGGATCTGGCGCTTTGTCCTGAGCCTTGTCCTGAGTAGCCGTAGGCGTATCGAAGGGCTGTCGAAGGGAGCCCTTTGGAGCAGAGTGGAAAAAGCCAGCAAACCGACGACGAGAAAGAGGGCCATCAGAGACAGCCCTTCGCCGAAGGCCCGCAGCGGAGTGCGCTCCAGGCGTAGAATGACCTGGTGGGAGCCCTGGGACACGGCCAGGCCGATGTAACCCAGGCCCTCGACCGGGCTTGTCACCGCTGGCCGCTCATCAACGTAACCCTGCCAGCCAGGGAAATAGTAGGTGTGGAAGGCCAGCGAAGCTTGGGGAGAAGCAATCTCTACTTGCCAATGCTCCTCCGTGGGCCCCTGGGCCAGCAGCTTCGCCTCCGAGAGTTCGCCCTGCATTGCCAGCGGGGGCGGCTTCTGGCCATCGTTGAGCAAGACCGCCGAGGTGAAAGTGCTCGGCTCGACCCAGCGCGGCTGGTATTCGTTGCGGCTGGTGCTGCCCACGTAGGCCGTGAAGTATTCGTATAGAGCTACATGTTCCCTGGTGACCTCGTCTATGGCCAGGTACTCGACTGGCAAATCGAGCATGGCTGTAGCCAGCAAGGCCAGGCCCAGCGCGCCAGCGATGACGTAGCGCCATGTCATCCTACTCGGCAAGCGGGCCAGATAGCCGATAATGAGGCTCGCGGGAAGGGCCTGCACCGCGAGGAGCCGCCAAGGGAACTGTGCAAATGGGAGGAGAGGTATCGCGTCCCAGAGAGGACGGGATAGGGGGGTGATGAGAAAGGTGACGCAGGCCAGCATCAATAGAAAGAAAGCGCTATTTCGCTCCAGGCGGCGACGCCTCGTCCACCAAATGAGGATGCTGACAATCCCCACAAGGGCGAGAATGGCTTGTACCGCTCCCACGGCGTAGGGAGATGCCTCTCGATGGTAGTCAAATAGGAGTTTCCACTGGATGAGGTCCGCGCTGCGGAAGTGGCCACTGTAATTGAGATAGCCGCTGGTCATGCGCTCCAGGTGCACCCATTTCCCCTCCAACAGGGCCGGCAGCCAGAACCAGGCGCTCAAGGCTAGACCCAGGCCAATGCCGCTGGTGGCATATAGCATATAGCTTATCGCAGGGCTCTTGTTGTTCGTGGACGGTAAGCCATAAGCGATAAGCCATAGGCCAACAAAGGGGCTGAAGACCAGGGCGGAGATGTTGTGGCTCAAGATGAGTCCACCATAGGCCAGAGCCAGGAAAGCCGTGTTTGCAGGAGAGGGCCTGTGGCGCAGTCGCCAGAGAGCCAGGAGGATAAGGGGATAGAAGGCAAAGGCGTAGAACTCTGATAGAGCATCGCCGCGCACGTAGACCTGGATCAGGTGAAAGGGGGCGTAGGTGTAGGCCAGGGCGGTCAGGAGAGCGGCTGCCTTTGAGTTCCAGAGGTGTTTAGCTAACAGGTAGGAGAAGGTCGTGGCGGCGGCAAAACCCAGCACCTGGGTCAGCTTGAGGGACCAGGTGTAGCCGAAGCCCAGCAGGTTGAGAAGACCAGCGACGTAGTAGGGCAGGGAGGCGTAGAAGTTGAAGAAGGGGTAGCCCAGCCCGTAGGCGGCATCGGGCATCCAGCGAACCGGGAAAACGCCGCCCCGCAGGTTGAGAACCAACTGGTGCAGGCGCGTTAGCAGGAACGCGCTGTCGCCAGTGTTAACGACCCCAGGGTCCGATAAGATAGGGAGATAAGCAAAAAGGCCCAAGAAGATGGGGGCCAGCCAAAAGGGCAGGCGCTGCAGGATCGTCTTGGGCCAAGAATTGATCTTCATCTCTGTTTCTTTCGCCTCGGTCAGAGACCCTCGGCGATCAAAGGTCGCAAACAGCCACTATCCTCTCTTCCTCAGGATATTGAACACCAGAGCTATCGCCGCTGCGAGGACGATCACTATGACGCCGCTGACCTGATACAGATTAGCACTCAGCTTAGAGATCAGTGGCTCTGGTGTAGGAGTTGGGATGGGAGCGAGTATAGACGTGGGCACCGGTGTGGACGTCGGCACGGGGGTGGGCTGCAGGTTGTTGCCGAATTCGATCTGCATGGCGGCGCCGCCGGCGATGACTACTCCCCAATCATCGCCCGTAGTGGAGTTATAGCCAGGAGGGTTTTCCTCATAGAGGAAATAGTTGCCCGGCCTCAAGTCCATGAAACAGTAGGGTTCGTTGATGCCGTCGGTGATGTAGCTGTCCAAGGTCTGCCGGCCATCGGAGACAGTCAACATTGCCCCAGGCAGGAGCTCCTCATCTGGATCGCGCATTTTGTTGCCGTTGCGGTCGTGATAAGCCAGTACGCAGATGTCCCCGCTGGCTGGCGTTGGGGTTGCTGTAGAGGTTGGCGTATTGGTTGGCGTGGAGGTGTTGGTTGGCGTTGGGGTGTCAGTTGGCGTTGGGGTGTCAGTTGGCGTTGGGGTGTCAGTTGACGTTGGCGTAGGGGTATGGGTCGCCGTTGGGAGGGGAGTGTTGGTCGGCACTGGCGTGTTGGTCGGCACTGGTGTGTTGGTCGGCACTGGTGTGTTGGTCGGCACTGGTGTGTTGGTCGGCACTGGTGTGTTGGTTGGCGGCCGTGGTGTGGGAGTAGGGGCGATGGCGGTCACGACAGCATCATCCCAGTAGGAATCGTTGAACTTCACCCGGAATTGTGGCGCGCCTTTGGTGAAGACGGTGATCTTGTCGGCCTGGGCCACGGTGGAAACACTGAGGTTGACCCACTGGTTACACGACATTACTGAATCTGACCAGACGATGTTGCCGGAATTCCCATCGTTACCGCCGTGAGGGTCAATGCCTGCTGAAACCGCGTAGTTGCCGAAGCCTTCACATTCATCTGGGTCCGGTTCTGTGCTGCTCCAGACCTGTACCCAAATGGAAAAGGTGACTACGCTGCCCCTAGCCACTGCCACCTGTTGATAGATGCCGGCAATGTGGGTGGAGTAGGTGTTGAAGTACTTTTGGGAGAAACGGCCTGAGTGCACACGCCGCATCGTAAAGACCCAAGCGTCCTCTGGCTTGTATTCGGGTCGCACAAAGTAGCCCTTGCTGGTTTGATCTTCAGCACCCTGAATCCACCATGCTTCCCACCCGTTGGCTACGGTTACCTCTCCAGCTCCTCGCTCGCTGAAGCCTTCCTCGAAGCCGGCGTTCTTTAGCAGATTGCCCCCTTGGGCGGGCGGAGCAGCCGAGGCTCCCAGGGGCACAAGGATCAATAATACTACTAACAGAGTTGTTACAGGGCGACAGAATCGCATTCGCTTTCCTCCTGTGATTTTTAGCCTCTGGCGCAAGGTTTGTGGCGCCAGAGGCGGGATCATTCAATGATCAGATGGTCACTTACTGGTTGGCTGGCTTCATCAAGGACCTGTAGCCGGTCCAGGGTCTCCAGTTGATAGAAGCCAACTATTAGTTTGTGCCTGCCCGGATCGTACGGCTCGGGCATGGCCAAGGTGTGCTCGTCGTCAACGATGTCTCCCACGCGCCACAAGCTGGTGGGATAATAACCTCCGGCAGGAAACGAATCGTCCTGGTCGAGGATGGCGTCGCCCCGCGTCAGGTGGACGAAGATGGTATAATCTTCCTCGATCTCCGCCTCAGCTCGCCACAGCAGGCTCAGCCGCAGTTCTTGTGGCGAGGCAACGGTGAGCTGATGGCGAACCAGGGTCAAGCCCTTCTCGAAGCGGGCCTCTGCCTCTCCGGAAGGGATGGTCGCGGGAGTGGCCGTGAAGGTAATGTACAACAAACGAGCTTCTTTTTCAAGGTCCCCTCGCTCCAGGGAGCCCTCCTGGACGGAGATGGTCGAGCCAATGGGCAAAAGTGTCAGGTACTGGTTGTACTCCTCGTAGGGCCAGAGAATGAGCATGACCTCGGTTTCGGTACGCCTTCCGCTACTCAACCCAAGGTCCGAGGAAATCTGGGGAAGTTTACCACCTTCTCCCAGGATAGTCAAGTTCGGCGAAGTAGGCACCAGAAAGCGCACCGATGCCCAATCTTGCCAGAGGCGGTCGGCAATGTAGAGATGACGCCCCGGCGACGGCGGGTTCCCTCTGGCCCCAAGTCCCGTCCCATCCCAGCCGGTACCCAAGAATCGGTTGGCTCGAGTCGCCAGGTCCACCGCCGCCGCCTCAAAATTGTAGCTCAAGTATTGGCTGGCCGCATGATGTCCAAAGTAGTCAATGGTCGTGTCGCCCAGGCCAAAGATCAGACCCAGCGCCACCGCACCAACGGCAACCAGGGTGTTGGTCCTCTTTTCCAGAAAGTGCCACAAGGAATCCAACCCTATGGCGGGCACCACAAATGCTACCGGCAGAATGCCCACGCTTCGCAGGAAGTGCGGCGCACCCTCAGCCAGTATGGTGGGCAAGAGCATGACCGCCAGCCAGATGAGGACAAAGGCGTGCTCAGCTCCCTGGCGGAAGCGCTTGAGGCACAGGATCAACCCCAGCAGGAAGAAGGCGCTCAGAAGCGGATCGAAGACCGGGCGCAAGGGCACGTTGTGGCGTGGGATGAAATCGCCCTGATTGGTGAACATCAGCAGCGTGTTGCCCACATGCCGGAGGAGCGTCCCCCAGAAGTCACCTTCGTTAATCGTCAGATTGAATATGGAAACCTGTCCCACACGGCCAAGAAAGGCATCCCCATGCGTGGCCACATAAGCTATCAATGGAGTCAGAACCACCAGAGCAGCCAGCACAAAGGTCAAAGCCCCTCGTCTCCATTTTCCAACCCTTCGGCTAAGCTCAGGGCAGTTCTCCAACCCTTCGGCTGTAAGCGAAGCGACGCTCAGGGCAGGCCTCCAACTTCCAACAACGAGATACAATCCGAAGGCGGCCAGGGCCACGATGGTGAACCGTGCCGCCAGATAAGTATAGAAGGTCAGCCCGTAGAGCAAACCCCCCGCCAGGAAATGGCGTCTGTTGCCATCCTTCAGACCGAGCCACAGTTGCCAGAGGGCCAGGGCCACCAAGAGGGGCATAGCCACGGCGCGGAAGCCGATGCGGCTCAGGTTGACGTGCCACAGGGTCAGGCCCGTGATGGCGGCGGCCAGCAGCCCGATGCGCCGGTTGAACATGGCTTTGGTCAAAAGATAGGTGGCGGGAATTGTCAAAGTGCCAAGCAAGGCGGCCACGATCCGTATCGCCCCTGGGCTCCGGCCCAGGAGGGCCACGGATAGAGCTACCAGGTAAATAAACAACGGCTCGCGGCCGTTGTTTGCCTCAAAGAAAACCGGCCTTTCGCCTTCTAAAACGCCAAGGGCATCCAGGCCGTTGAAAGCTTCGTCGTGATAGAGTCCAGGTGGTATGCTTCCGAGAGCCCAGAAACGCAGCGCCGCTGCTATGGCTACTACCAATAGCAAAGGCACCCATTCAATCAAAAACTGACGCCTTGGTCTCTCCAAGCTCTGCCAACCCTTACCCTGATTCGCCCACAGGTGTAGATTATAGCACAAGGCATGAAAATGTCAACCAGGGGCTCCGCCGGGAGGCTCTTTGCTTTTTGCCCGTCGGTAGGTTATAATGTAGGTAGGTCACGCAGATGAGACTGAAAGGGGCAGCGATTTGCGCATCCTGATGATCTCCAAGGCCTGCATCGTCGGGGCCTATCAAAAAAAGCTAGAAGAACTCGCCAGGTTTCCCGATGTGGAGCTAACCGTCGTCGTGCCGCACTACTGGCGCGACGAGCGCGGGGTGATACGCCTGGAGCGGGAGCACACCCAGGGGTATGAGTTGGTTGTGGAGAGGATGGCCCTCAACAGCCACTTTCACCTGCACTTCTACCCGGGCTTGGCCAAGCATCTCAGGATAATCAAGCCCCACATTGTCCACATTGACGAGGAGCCCTACAACGTGGCTACCTGGCAAGCCATGCGCCTGGCCAAGGCTCATGGGGCCCAAGCCGTCTTCTTCACCTGGCAAAACATCCGTCGCCGCTATCCGCCTCCCTTCAGCCTTCTGGAGAGCTACAACTTGCGAAACGCTGATTATGCTATCGCTGGGAACTCTGAGGCGGTGGGGGTACTGGAAGCGAAGGGGTATCGAGGCCCTGTCAGGGTGATTCCTCAGTTTGGAGTAGATCCTGAGATTTATCGAGTTGCGGGTTCTGGGTTTTGGGTTTCGGATTCTGAAGTGGGGAAGCTACAACCTACAACCTACAACCTACAACCTTTCATCATTGGCAACGTAGGGAGATTGGTGGAGGAGAAGGGGGTACATGTCCTGCTGCGAGCAGTGGTTGGTTTGAGCGGTGAGTGGCGGTTGCGCATCCTGGGGAGCGGGCCGCAGAGGAGCCGCCTGGAAGAGCTGGCAGCGGAGCTGGGCATCGCTGAGCGGGTGAGGTTTGAGGAATGGATCCCTTCTACCCAGATGCCTGA
This sequence comes from uncultured Anaerolineae bacterium, assembly GCA_964390805.1. Taxonomy (GTDB): domain Bacteria; phylum Chloroflexota; class Anaerolineae; order VGOG01; family VGOG01; genus CAYMKL01. Next base: position 8,243 of record CAYMKL010000173.1, read on the forward strand.
CTATTACAACCAACTGGACGCGTTGGTTGTACCCTCTCTGACCAGGCCCAACTGGAAAGAACAGTTCGGGCGGGTGTTGATCGAGGCCATGGCTTGTGGGGCGCCTGTGGTGGGGTCGGACTCAGGGGAGATTCCCAACGTGATCGGCGACGCGGGCCTGGTCTTTGCTGAGGGAGACGCCCAAGCTTTACGGGACAAGCTGTCCCAACTGATGGCTGATCCAGTTCTGCGAGATGAACTGGCTCGGAGGGGCCGAGAACGGGTACTGGCTCACTACACTCAGGCCCAGGTGGCGGCGAAGACGTACCAGGTGTACCAGGAGTTATTGAGCGGAGCCACCCCGCCCTAAAGCCGTCGGGCTCAACATACAAAGGCCTACCGGCCTGCCAAATCCAGCCCCAACGGGGGCTTTGTAGACTGAGCCAGGGGCTTGAGCGGAGCGGAGCCCCTGGCGGACTTGCTCCTGATGATGAATGATGCTACAATATGGCTGAGATACTGAATTCTGCAATCTCATTTCTTCCGAGGAGACGCTTGTGGAAGTTGCTACCATCCAAATCCGGCAACGAGGGGTGATTACCCTGCCCGCTAAACTACGCCAGCGGCACAACCTGGAGACTGGGGATACCCTGACTCTCATTGACCTGGATGGGGCCTTTTTCGTGGCCCTCAAGGTGTCCCTGGTGCCCAAGTTGGCGGCGGAGATCGAGCGTCTGCGCCAGGAGGCCGGGCTGAGCATAGAAGATCTATTAGAGGGCTTGGATGAGCAACGACGACGCTACTACCGAGAGAAGAGATGCACATCGGCCTAAACGCCCACCTCCTGTCCCTATCGGAGACCTATCGGGGAGCGGGCATCAACTGGTACATCCACAACTTGCTCACCCATCTGCCTCGCGTTGACCACGATGACCGCTATACGGCTTTCATCGGCGATAGGCGGTTCACCAGTTCGGGACTGGCGTTGAAGCTTTCGCGGCTGCCTACCTCCAGCCCCCCGATCAGGATCTTCTGGGAACAGGTGTTTCAACCTTTCGCGTTGCGAAAAGAGAGAGTGGACTTGCTTCACGCCCTGGCTTTCGTCACGCCCTTGCTCTCGCCTTGTCCATCGGTGGTTACTATTTATGATCTCAGTTTTCTCCTCTATCCTGAGAGTTTCAAGCGCTCTAAGCGCTTCTACCTTGGCCTTTTCACCCGCCTCTCGGCCAGGAGGGCCAGGCGCATCATCGCCATCTCGGAGAGCACCAGGCGCGACGTGGTCCGCCTGCTGGGGGTTTCGCCTGAGAAAGTGGAGGTGGTCTATTGCGGAATAGACGACGCCTTCCGTCCCCTGGCTGAGGATCAGGTGGCCGCTTTTCGGTCCAAGCGCGGCCTGCCCGGGCGTTTCATTTTTTTCGTGGGCACCATCGAGCCGCGAAAAAACGTGACCAGGCTCATCGAAGCCTTTGCCGATTTGCGATCCTTCGACGTAGCTCAGGACAGGTTTGCGATTCGCGATTTGCGACTGGTCATCGGCGGGGCGAAAGGTTGGTTTTACGAGGACGTTTTCGCCCGTGTGGAGGAGTTGGGTCTGGAGGGTGCGGTGATGTTTCCCGGCTACATTCCCATCAACGAGTTGCCTCTGTGGTACAACGCGGCGGAGCTCTTTGTTTATCCCTCTCTCTACGAGGGCTTCGGGCTGCCCCCGCTGGAGGCTATGGCCTGTGGAACGCCGGTGGTCGCAGCCAACACGTCGTCGTTGCCGGAGGTGGTGGGCCAGGGGGGACTGACTGTTGATCCGTTGGATGTCGAGGGGCTGGCGGAGGCCATGAGACGGGCCTTGGACGATGAGGCTTTCTGGCAGGAGATGAGGGAGCGGGGTTTGCAAAGGGCCAAAGGTTTCTCCTGGACAAAAACGGCTCAGGAGACGGTGCAAGTTTACCGACGAGCGATGGGGGTCTCTCGGAAGACCCAGAACAGCGGTTGAAACCGCTTCTGGAGGGCGCAAGTGCGCCGGTCGTCCACCTGCGTGGACGATTTCCGCGACCACGTAGGTGGTCGCCCGGCACGGAGTGCCCTCACAGGTGCGATTTCAATCGCCGTACTCAATGGAGTGTGGAGATGTTTGAGCGATATCGGCGGTGGGGTTCCCTGATAATAGCTCTGACGGATGTGGTGCTCATTAACCTGGCCTTCGCCGCTGCCTACTGGGTGCGGTATGACCTGCAGTGGTTTCGCGCCGTGGATCCTGCTAACGATGCTCCCTTCCGGGTGTACATACCTTTCGCTTTGGTGTTGACGGTTCTGTTGATGTTCGCCTACAAGCTGGGGGGAGTCTACAACCAGCCTCGCAGCGCATCCTGGCTCGATGAGGTCTACGCTCTTTTCGGCGGCACCACCACAGGCATCCTCATCATAATGGCCATAACCTTCTGGTTTCAGCCCCTGGTCTATTCGCGTATGATGTTCTTATGGGCAGGGTTGATAATCGTCACCTTGCTCTCGCTCAGCCGCCTGGTCAAGCGCTGGGTCTGGGAGGGCCGGATGCGGCGAGGCATGGGCGTGGACCGCGTGCTCATAGTCGGAGCTGGGGAGGTGGGCCGTAGGCTGATGCGCAACATCGTGGCCCAACCCGAGTTGGGCTACCAGGTCATCGGCTTCGTTGATGATGACTCTGAGAAGAATAGGATGGACATCGGTCGCTTCAAGGCCCTGGGGGATATTGATAAACTGCCCCGTGTCGTGCAAGACGAGGCCATTGATGAGGTCATCATCACCTTGCCCTGGATGTACCATCGTAAGATCTTGGGCATCATGCGTCAGTGTGAGCGGGAGCAGGTTCGGGCTCGCATCGTGCCCGACCTGTTCCAGTTGGCTCTCAGCCGGGTGGATATTGAGGACCTGGGCGGTATCCCCATTATCGGTGTCAAGGAGGTCTCTATCACCGGGTGGAACCTGGCCTTTAAGCGGGCCAGCGACATTGTCGTCTCTTCGGCAGGGTTGATCCTTCTCTCCCCTCTGCTGCTTCTCATCTCCGTGGCCATTAAGCTGGATTCCCCTGGCCCTGTCCTTTTCAAACAGGTTCGAGTGGGCAAAGGGGGGCGCAGGTTTTTATGCTACAAGTTTCGTTCCATGCGCCAGGGGGCTGAGAAAGAGCGTCCTCAATTGGCAGGTCGGGACGAAGTCGCGGGCCCCACTTTCAAAATCCGCAAAGACCCCCGCTGTACTCGTGTGGGCGGGTTCCTGCGTCGCACTAGCTTGGACGAACTCTCTCAGCTTTACAACGTCTTGCGGGGGGAGATGAGTTTGGTCGGCCCGCGTCCGGCCATCCCTGCCGAGGTGGAGCAGTACCAGGAGTGGCACAGAAAGCGCTTGGAAGTCTCGCCGGGCATCACCGGCCTCTGGCAGGTCAGTGGCCGCAGCCAACTCACTTTTGATGAGATGTGCCTGCTGGATATCTACTATCTGGAAAACTGGTCACCTCTTTTGGATCTCAAGATCGCCATAAAGACCGTCCCCGCTGTTCTCGCTGGCAGAGGCGCATACTGAAGTTCAAAGTTCAAAGCTCAAAGCTCAAACTTACAACTTCCAAGGATAGCCTGAAACCTTAAAACCTGAAACCCTCGTAATTTGGAGATAGGACTATGTTTGATCTCTCTTCCCAAGATCGCAGCGACCTGGTTGCTTTCCTCCGGGATTTGATCCGTATCCCCAGTCCCTCGACCCAGGAGAAGGCGGTGGCCGAGCGTCTGGCGGAGGAGATGAGACGGGTGGGTTTCCCAAAGGTGCGACACGACCGCATCGGGAATGTAATTGGATGCCTCGGCGCCAGTACTGGTCCCAGGCTCATCTATGACGGTCACATGGACACCGTGAGCGTCAGCGACCCCACTTCGTGGGCCCGCGATCCTTACGGAGCCCAGATCGAGGGCGGGGTGCTGTACGGCCTGGGCGCCTGTGACATGAAGGGGGCGTTGGCGGCTATGGTCTATGGAGCTAAAGCCCTCATTGACGCAGGCGTCCAACTGGCTGGCGAGCTCTGTGTGGTGGGCATCGTCCAGGAGGAACCCTGCGAGGGTTCGGCGATGCAGGTGCTGATCGAGGAAGAGGGGGTCAGGCCCGATTTCGTCGTCCTGGGGGAGCCCTCGAATTTGCAGATCAAACGGGGCCATCGGGGTCGCGTGGAGATGAAGGTCACTGTCCGCGGCAGGTCCTGTCATGCCGCCACTCCCAGGCAGGGAAGGAACGCTATCTCTGATGCCGCACGGCTGATCTTCGGTGTCGAGCTTTTAGCCTCCCGGTTAGCTGACGATGCTTTCCTGGGCCAGGGGAGCATCGCCGTCACTCAGATCGAGAGCTCCGCTGCCAGCCGCAATGCCATCCCCGACACCTGCACTTTCTACATTGATCGCCGCCTCACGCTGGGGGAGACCGAGGCCAAGGCCCTTGCGGAAATCCAGGGGATAATTGCCCGTGAGCGAGTCGAGGCCAGGGTGAATGTCGCCGACTATCGAGCGACCAGTTTCACTGGCTACGAGTGCCGGGCCAGGGAGTTCTATCCCCCCTGGGCCCTGGATCAGGATCACCCTCTGGTGCAGGCCACGGCCCGGGTCATCCGCGAGACGTTGGGCTACCGGCCAAAGATCGGCCAGTGGGCCTTCTCCACCGATGGGGTCTACACCATGGGGAAAGCCAACATCCCCACCGTCGGCTTCGGCCCCGGCGAGGAGCGCTTCGCCCACACCGTGGACGACCAGATCCGCCTGGACGATGTCGTGGCCGCCGCCAGAGTTTACGCACGCCTGGCCGTTGAGGTGCTGGGCATACACCAATATCCAATATCCAATAACCTATACTTTCCGCTAAATCGGACCCGGTGAGCTCGTTGCCCAGGCAAGCGGCGAT
>CAYMKL010000174.1:0-12829 GCA_964390805.1 uncultured Anaerolineae bacterium
ACGGTCTCGATGTGCCAGCCGGAGGCGTCCTGGTAGGCGTACTTCAGGTCGTAGTCGGGGTAGCCTGTGTAGTAACTGATGTGCGGATACCCGTCTCCATCCAGGTCCAGAGAAGTGTCTGTGCCGCCTTCGCTGTCCACGGTCTCGATGTGCCAACCGGAAGCGTCCTGGTAGGCGTACTTCAGGTCGTCGTTGCCCTCGTAGCTGATGTGGGGATACCCGCCTCCATCCAGGGCCAGGGAAGTCTGTGAGCCGCCCTCGCTGTCCACGGTCTCGATGTGCCAGCCAGAAGCGTCCCGGTAGGCGTGCTTTAGGCCATCGCCGTAGTAGCTGATGTGCGGATAGCCGCCCTCATCCAAGGCCAGCGAGGGGTACGTAAAGACCCCCCCCTCGCTGTCCACGGTCTCGATGTGCCAGCCGAAGGCGTCTTGGTAGGCGTACTTCAGGTCGGAGTAGGGGTAGGCGTAGTAGCCGATGTGGGGATACCCGCTCCCATCCAGGGCCAGGGAGGTGTAACCGCCAAAGGGACCTATCGTTGTGTCCACGGTCTCGATGTGCCAGCCGGAGTTGTCCTGGTGAGCGTACCTCAGGGCGGAGTTTGTGCTGTCGTAGTAGCTGACGTGCGGATATCCGTTCCCATCCAGGGCCAAAGAGGCGTGCCGGCCGACCCCAGGGGAGTCATCCACCATCTCGTAGTGCCAGCTCACACCATCGTGCCAGGCGTAGTAAAGATGATCTTCGCCATAGGCGATGTGCGGATGCCCTGCGGCGTCCAACTGCAGACTGCGGTCGGTCATATTCGAGAACCGCTTAGGGCAATCCACACACTCGATCACCCATCCATCGGCCCTGGCTGGGGTTGCCTGGACGGCCAGTCCAGCGAGCAGGGTGGCGATGAGGACCACAATAGCGTAAGACAGCACAGCTTTCGAGAGCCATAGCTTGTTTCTTCTCATTTGTTTCCTCCATGATCACGCCATTGTTACCTCTTCGCCAACTCTTTCGCCTTCGCCTCGGCAGGAGCGATGACTCTGTCTCCAAGCGACGCAAGCAAATCCTCCAGGCTGTCGTACCGGTGCACCTCCAGCACCCAGTCGTATTTCCTCAAGTCCTGGAACATGCCCCATTCGCCTGTTGAACCCTCCAGGAGCAATGGCTGAACTGGCACCGCAAGGCCTGGGACGATGGCCTGCAATTCTTGGGGGATGCTTCTCGGCGCCGTGAGGTCAGCGATGATGAACCGGGCCAGGTGTGCCAGGGTGCGCACGGTTTCCGTCATGTCTCGACTGGCAGGTTTGTCGAAGTCGAACAAGACGGGCAGGTAGTCACGCTTCCGAAGTTCGTCCCGAATCGCATCCAAGACAGCCTTCCGCTCTGGTGTGAATCGCCCCAGGATCAGTACGACCTTGGAGGTAATGGTGTCAATCACGTCACGAATTCTCTCGTTGTTGAGAAGCAGGTAGATGAACTGGGCGACTTCGAGGTTGTCTACCGTGATGGTAGGCTCGCCGTGGCGAGTGATGATCAAGTCCGTTTGTGTCGCTCCCTCTAGTTTTAGCTCCCAAGCGGCAATCCCGAAGATTGAACACCCCGTAAGGTCAGTGCCCGTGAGGTCTGTCTCGACAAGAGTAGCCCTTGTAAGCTTGGCCCCGTTGAGGTTCGCCCCACTGAGGTTCGCCCCGCTCAGGTCGACCGAGATGAGGTTTGCCCTGCGCAGGTCCGCCTCACTGAGGTTTGCCCTGCGCAGGTCCGCCTCGTTGAGGTTCGCCCTGTTGAGGTTCGTCGAGATGAGGTACGCCCCGCTCAGATCCGCCCCGCTGAGGTTTGCCCTGTTGAGGTTCGCCGAGAAGAGGTCCATGTCGGTCTCGTCAATGTCGTCGAAGATGGTCGTCCTGCTAAGGCCGAACCTGCTAAAGTACGCCCCACTCAGATCCGCTCTGCTTAGGTTCGCCCCACTGAGGTTCGCCGCGAAGAGGTACGCCCAGCTCAGGTACGCCCCACTCAGGTTCGCCTCGCTGAGGTTCGCCATACTGAGATTCACTTCTTCGAGGAGCGACGCCCCACTCAGATCTGCCTTGCTTAGGTTCGCCCCGCTGAGATCCACCCCATTGAGGTTTGCCCCACTCAGATCAGCCCTGCTGAGGTTCGCTTCTTCGAGGTCCGCCTTCGGGAGGTTCGCCTCGATGAGGTCCGGCCGTATTTCAGGGTTCTCTTCCCGCCACTGATTCCAAGCTTTCACCCCTTGCTCGAGAATCTGGAGATGTTCCTCGTTTGCCATAAGGCTTGCCCTCCGTCAGACGATGCGAAAGCGTCTGATTATTCCCCTAATCGGACGCTAATTGTCCGGGTACAACTTCTCTTGCCTTAGTGTTAGCCCAAGATTACAGCCGTGAATTGACATATGAAAGCAAGCATGAACATCCCAATACCTATCACAAACCAGCGCTGGCGGATACGTTTGTCGTCGGCTAGTTTCAGTAGCAAGGGTGATATCACTCTGTCTGGCAACCAAATCAGTGAGGACATCATCAGTAACAACAATGCTGCGACTACATTCCCCAACAGGTTCTCCAGTGGCAAATCGGTCCGCCATTGTAAGCACTCCCACAGCTGTATCACTCCCACCACTACTGACATTGCTGCGAAAAACAGCTTACCCCACCACGTCCGAAACGACTCACCAAGCTCTGCCAGCTTCTCCCAATCTCCTGCTAACAACAATCGCACTATCCCCATCCCCACCACTATCCACGTTGTCAACCACACCCATTCCACCACCCAGGCCTCGTTCGACCTCAACACCAGTGCCCATAACCCTCCACTCAAGAGGATTACTGTCGCTGGCAATAGGAGTATCCCTCGCTCAATCATCCGCTCGATCTTTCTCAACCGTTCCTCCCCCAATATCTCCGGCGCCGCAAACCAGAACGACGCGAATTCGAGCGCTATACCCACGAGGTTGAGCACCTTTGTCAAATCCCAATCCATGTTGCGTATCCCCTCAGACTGATAACAGCTCCTCCAGGTACAGCGTCGGATTTTCGGTCATCTTGTCCACGATCTTGGCGTAGACTTGCGTCGTCTCCACGGACGAATGGCTCAGAGTGTAGCGTCCACATTGACAGCCTCAGGCAGTGGGGTGAATCCTTCTGGCCATATGGTAACGTTGTTGTACTTGGCCTCTTGGAGGTTTGCATACGTCAGGATGGCCCCTTGGAGGTTTGCGCCCCTAAGGTTTGCCCCTTGGAGGTTTGCACCCACCAGGGTGGTCCCTTGGAGGTTTGCGCCCCCCAGGTTGGCCTCTTGGAGGTTTGCGCCCCCCAGGTTGGCCCCTTGGAGCTTTGTGCCCGTAAGGATGGCCCCTTCGAGGTTTGCATACACCAGGATGGCCTCTTGGAGGCTTGCACCCCACAGAGGGACCCCTTGGAGGTTTCCGTCCCCCAGGTTAGCCCTTTTCAGCGACCCATCCTGGAGCCAACCGCACCGCCGTAGCTCCTCAGTAGCCGGTATCGCCACGTCCCTCACGCTGCTACCCATCTGAGCGATGAGCTCTGCTTTTCTCGATTCAAGCTGTTTCTCCCCGACCTTCTCCCTCTCTCTACGCTCAATGATGAGCTCGAACAAAGCATATGTCACCACTGCGCCAGCCATCTCGGTTCCGAAGTTGAGCAGCGCATCCTGCCACTGACTACCTGACAAAAGCGCTATGAGAGATGAAACCAACGCCACAGCTATCAACACGCAGAGTACTACCCAGCGCAATCGTGCCAAATCACCCATTGTCAACTCCCGATGGTTGACAAGTTTCCGGCCCGCCGTTTTCCTAATCCTCGGCTCATTGCCTTTTCACTCGCCACCACACGACCGCGAGCCCTGCGGCTCCGTCCAGCTGCCTGAGTCTCTTCACGCCGCGGCTTGTGCCTGGGACATCCGCAAATACCGATTGAACATCAACTGCTGGAAGAAGTCAGCAAAAGCCTTGTCTTCGGTGAGCAGCTTGTAGAACTTGAAGCTGACGTCCACCATATCCTGAATGCGGTCGTTGATTACGTGGTCAAAGGTAAGGCGAGCCTTATCAGGAGGGTTAACTTGCACGCTGGCGGCCAAGGCCTCGTCAGCCACCAAGCGCGCTTGCAGTTGTTCAATGAATCGTTCTCCCTCCCTGAGCGGAATGTCCACACCGAAGCGCTCGTTCAACAACCGAAGGATCTCCGAGAGCGCCACCAACTCCTCGACAGGGGGTTTGTGCTTTCCTTTGGCGACTTCAGGGTCCAGTTCACCCGGCCCGCGCTCCAATTCGATCTGAGCGTCGTAGGTCTGTTGCAGTTGGTAGGTTTCCAGCTCCACCTCGCCCAGGATATCGTAGGGGAGTTGGCTCCGTTCCCAGGGCAAACGTCGCAGCAGCAACCGTCCGAAGAGGTAGAGCTTCTCCAGGTCAATGTCTACGAAAGTGATGACCTGCGAGAGGAAGGCGTAGAGCCGGACGTAGTCCTTGAGGGTGCCGCGGAAGGCTTCGCGATCCTCCTCATCGGCGGCCTCGAAACGGTCCACGGCGGGCTGAAGTGCAGCGTGGACCTGGGGGTGCGCCTTCTGCACCTGGCCCGCGGGCCTGCTGGCGGTGAACCATATCTCGGCCAGGTGGTCCACTTCGTCCTGGGTATAGAAGTGAAAGCCTTCCAGCTTGTGCTGGAGGTCGTAGAGCAAGTTGGGGTCGGTGGCCTCAGTGAGCAACGTAGTCTCGTAGTAGGGCTCGAAGGCCTTCTGGATGTCATCGGCCTCGTTGGCAAAGTCCAACACTTGCGTGGTGCGCTTGGCGGGGTGGGTGCGGTTGAGGCACGAGAGGGACTGCACAGCGTGGACACCTTTGAGGGTCTTGTCCACGTACATCGCCGCTAGCAGCGGCTCGTCGAAGCCGGTCTGGAACTTGTAGGCCGCAACAAGAAAGCGGTACTCAGCTCTCTTGAAAGCCTCGGCCGTCTTCTTGACCGAGAAGCCGTTCATCCCCGCCTCAGTGTAGTGCTGACCGTCCAGAGGGTCTTTGACTGTACCAGAGAAGGCGACCAGCGTTTTATAGGGGTAGCCTCGTTCCCTGAGATAGCGATCGAGCGCGAGTTTGTAACGCACGGCGTGGAGCCGCGAACGGGTGATGATCATTGCTTTGGCCTGCCCCTTGATCTGTCGGGCGACCTGGCCGTGAAAGTGTTCCACCATCGTGGCTACCTTCTGCTGAATGGCGTGGTCGTGCAGTTCCACGTAGCTCTTGAGGAGTGCAGTGGCCTTCTTGCGGTCGTAACGGGGATCGTCCTCGGCTTTTTTGAGCAGGCTCCAGTAAGCCCGGTAGGTGATGTAGTTCTCCAGCACGTCCAAAATGAAGCCTTCCTCGATAGCCTGACGCATCGAATAGAGACTGAAGGGACGAAAGCTGCCGTCGGACTGTTGGGTGCCGAAGAGCTCCAGCGTGTTGCGCTTGGGCGTGGCAGTGAAGGCGAAGGTGCTCACGTTAGGCAACTGTCCCCGTGTCCTCATCTCCGCCACGATGCGGTCCTCCCAGTCCTCGCCCTCCTCGCTCTCCTCCACTGCGGCCTCCTCCAGGCTGCCCGCTGTCAGCACCGCCTTGAGATGTTTGACCTGCTCGCCGGCTTGCGAGGAGTGGGCCTCGTCAATCAGGACAGCGAAGCGGTGCCCTGGTAGCGCCTCGATTTCCTCGGAGATGACCGGGAACTTCTGCAGGGTGGTAACAATAATCTGCTTCCCAGCCTCCAGCGCTTCCTTGAGCTGGCGCGAGGTCGTGTCAATGTTCTCCACCATGCCGCGCACCTGCTCGAACTGGCGAACGTGGCGCTGTAGCTGCCAGTCGAGAACCCGGCGGTCGGTGATGACGACGACGGAGTCGAAGACGGGCTTGTCGGCGGCGTCGTGGAGGGTAGCTAGCTGGTGGGCGACCCAGGCGATGGTGAAGCTCTTGCCGCTCCCCGCGCTATGCTGGATGAGGTGCCGCTGCCCAGGGCCCGCCGCACGGGCATCAACCACCAGGCGGCGGACGGCGTCCAACTGATGGTAGCGGGGAAAGATGAGGCGGCGCTCGCCGGTCTTGCGCCCCTTGTCGTCCTCTACCTCGATCTCGTGGGCGAAGTGCTCGACGAGGTCCAAAACGCTGTCCTTGGCCCAGATTTCTTCCCAGAGGTAGGCGGTGGCGAACTTGCCTACTGGCGCGATAGGATTCCCAGCTCCGTTATGGCGCCCCTGGTTGAAAGGCAGAAAGTGCGTGGCCTCGCCCTGTAGGTGGGTCGTCAGCCAAACCTCGTCCGGGTCTACGGCGAAGTGGGCCAAACAGCGCCGGAAGGCGAAGAGCGGCTCATGCGGGTCGCTGCGAGAGGTCTTGTACTGATGGATGGCGTTCTTGTAGGTTTGCCCGGTGAGCGGGTTCTTGAGCTCGACGGTGAAGAGTGGTAGCCCGTTGAGAAAGATGGCCATATCCAGGCTCTTGCGCCGCTCTTGCCCGGCATCCTTAGCGCTGTAGTGAAGCTGGCGGACGACGGTGAAGAGGTTGGCCTGGTACTTCTTCTGGAGTTCGGGGTTGAGGCCGCTGGCGGGGCGAAAGTAGACCAGCCGGACCTTGGCTCCCACGTCTTTGACGCCCCGGCGCAACACATCGAGGGTGCCCCGCTTGGCGATCTCCTGGGAGAGGCGTTTGAGAAAGCGTCCCCGGGTCCGGTCGCCGTACTGCTTCTTGAGCTTGGTCCACTCTTTGGGCTGGGTGGCCTGGATGAAGGCCACGACCATCTCGGGGTCGAGGCATAGCTCCGGATCGTAGTCCTGCGAGGTGCGCTTGAGGTAGCCGCCGGGGATCAGTTCACCGTACGGGACGGTAGTCTCGCGGGCTGTGCGCTCATCGCCGGGGCAGGCGTCCGGCCCACCCGCCAGCAGCGCACATTCGATGGTGGCCTCGAAGTTTTTTTCGGAGATGTCCATTAGATGCTCTCCTGACGCACATCAATCTTGCCAGTGACAGCAGTAGTGATGAGGGTGGTACGGTATTCTTGTAGCTTCTCGATGAATTGCTGAGATCTGTCAATCAGAGCGTGCACACCCTCAAGGCGCTCAGAAATGTGCGCAACGATTTGGTATTGCTCGGATAATGGTGGCGTCACGGTATACATCTCGAAGAAGGAGTCTGGATACAATCTCAGTCGAGATGACCATATTCCTTTTGAATGGCGCGTAATTTCACATACATAGGCAGGAGTACGGTACAGAAGATCCAAATACTTGGGGACATACTGAAGAGCGTATTCACTTCTCAACCTGTACACGTGATAAGACGGACTTACAATGCCTTCGTACTCTGTAACACCTAGTGCCCCCATCCAGGCCCACATCGTGTTGATGACCAAATCACCTGGATAACAGAGCTTGTATCCCTCCATCGATTCGGCCATAAACATATAGACTTCCTTTTCTGAGCGAGGGGTCACTCCAGTCATGTGAGAAACTGAAAGCAACTCCTCTTCACCTGTGGTTGATCTCTCGTTGACTTCCTCAAAGATGTTCTTGTTTCTTCTTACTTCCCAGTTGGCTGGGATCTGACCGATAGAGGGAATGTCAGAGTCCTTCATCGGCCCAGTAGGATCGAGTCCCTTGGTGACGGCATGGCTGATGAGGGCAGCGCACTTCTCTTGGAGCAGTTCAATGAGCTGCTTCTGCTTTGCTACCAGCCCGTCGAGCTTGGCCGTCTCCTGGTCCAAGAAGGCAGCGATGGCGCATTGTTCGGAAAGTGGGGGAACAAGAAAGGTAGCGTTCTCCAGCCAATGCTTACCTAGCCCGTATCGGGTAATACCGGTTGCTGCTACCCTGAACTGGTCATTGATACCTCGTGCAAGGAATGACCGGAATAGGTATCTGCTGTCGATTACCTCAGGATTTGGCCGGATGAGAGCCAGGTGGTAGCCACAGAGCACCCGTTCAAGATCACCGGGAACGTAGGCTGGAACCGCAATATCGTCCCAGGTCTCGGAGTCCTTAGTCACTATTATGTCCGTCGCTCTGAGTGAATACTCCCTAATCTCATCGGATGAAGCCGTCGCTTCCATGAACTCAAGCTCCGGCGTAATGTAATCGTTGTGGTAGACATCAACGTAGTTGCAGAGGCGAACAGGATGCTCGTCCTCCCTTTTGTGCTTGTCCACATTACTGAATTCGATCGAAGAGACGTACTTGAGCCGTCTTGCCTCCCAGTGAGCAGGGATCTCTCCCAGCCAGTCAACCCCCGAATCCTTGTACGTCGGATAGGGCTGCCAGCGATCGTTCGTACTCACCCCGCCACCTCCCGTAGCATCTCCACAATCTCCGCCTCCAGTGTGTGGATGTCAGCCTCGATCTCGGCCAATGGGCGCGGTGGCTCGTATTGGTAGAAGTATCGGTTGAGATTGATCTCGTAGCCCACCTTGCCTACTTCCTTGTCCTTGTGGTCGCGGATGCCCTCGTTGATCCAGGCGTCGGGTACGTGGGGCAACACCTCGCGGGCGAAGTATTCGTCCACGTCCTCCGCCAGCGGCACGCGCTCGGTGTCTCGCAGGTCGGGGTCGGGCTCAGGGTGGCCGTGCTTGTCGAGGCAGATTTCGGCCTCCTCGTCCCGCTCGGAGAGCGCGTTGAGGATTGCCTTGCGCAGCGAAGCGGTCAGTTTTACCCTGCTTCGTTTCACCGCCGCGTCGAAAACCTCGAGAAACGCCTTTCGGTCCTTGTAGAGCGTGTCGGGCAGGGTTTCCAACATCGCCAGGATCGCCTTCTGCTGCTCACGACCAGCCGCTTCTTCGATGGCCCTGGCCTCTTGAGCACGCTTGCGGCTCTTGGCCAGGTTCTGGAAGGCTCGCTGTTCCTCCAGTCGAGCAATGCGCTCCGGACTGGCCTGGAAGTTGAGCTGCAGTGGGCGCTCTACTCTGATCTTACGGTAGCCAAAGTCGGTGCTCTTGAATATCCTGGAACGCTCACTCCCCTCGAAAGCTTCATACACAGCAGTGATCTGCGCGATATGCGCCGCACTGATCTCGCGGCGTTTGTCCCCCAGACTCCTGCGCATCGGCTCCCACAGGTCAGAGGCATCAATGAGCTGCACCTTGCCCCGCCGATGCGGCTCCTTGCGGTTGCTCAGCACCCAGACGTAAGTGGCAATGCCAGTGTTGTAGAAAAGCTGCTCCGGCAAGGCGACGATGGCCTCCAGCCAGTCGTTCTCCAGAATCCAACGGCGGATTTCGCTCTCGCCGCTGCCCGCGTCGCCGGTGAAGAGCGGCGAGCCGTTCATCACAATGGCCACGCGCCCACCGCCCTGGGACGGGGCCTGCATCCGCGTCAGCATGTGCTGGAGGAACAGCAGTTGCCCGTCGCTGATACGGGGCGTCCCCGCACCGAAGCGCCCAGTGTAGCCCCGCTCGGCCTCCCGCTGCACCGCCTCGCGGTCCATCTTCCAGTCCTTCCCATAGGGCGGGTTGGCCAACTGGTAGTCGAAACGCCTGTCGGCGTGCAAGTCTCTGGAGAGCATGCTGCCGAACTTGATGTTCTCGGCGTCGCGGCCGTCCGCGCTCTTGATGTAGAGATCGGACTTGCAGACAGCGTAGGTCTCGGGGTTCACCTCCTGGCCAAAGAGATGCACGTCGGCCTGGGGATTGACCTCCTCGATGGCCTCCTTAGTGATGATCAACATCCCCCCCGTCCCGCAGCACGGGTCCGCGACTGTGCGAATGATGTGGGGAGTGCTCAGTTCGTCTCGGTCCGGAGCCACCAGCAAGCTGACCATCAGGCGGATCACCTCACGGGGGGTGAAGTGCTCGCCTGGGTTCTCGTTTAGCGCCTCGTTGAACTTGCGGATCAGCTCCTCAAAGATGTAGCCCATCTCCTCGTTGGGCACGCGGTCAGGGTGCAGGTCAACAGTCTTGAAGCGCTCCATGACCAAGAACAGCAGCCCGGCCTCATCGAGGCGGCTGATGGTATTGTCAAAGTCAAACTTCTCCACCACTTCGCGCATGTTGGGGCTGAAGTTGGCGATGTAGGCACGCAGATTGTCGGCCAGATTGGCCGGGTCGGCCAGCAGCAGCTCGAAGGTGTAGGGCGAGATGTTATAGAAAGCATAGCCCGATGCCCGCCGGAGCAATTGCTCCGGCGGCGTGTCGAACTCGTCCTTGTACTTGTTGTAGGTCTCCAGTACTCTGTTCTTCGTTGGCTCCAGGACCGAATCAATCCGTCGAAGCACAGTGAAGGGCAAGATCACATCCTGGTAGCGTCCGCGTTTGAAGGTGTCGCGGATCAAGTCCGCGACGGACCAGATGAAGTTGACTTTTTCGCTGAAGTTATTCATCATTGTTGGTAGAGTGTCCCAAACCCGGGTCGTCATCGCCCCTGACCCTTTTCCAGAGAGCAAACATGACGAGCAAAAAAGCACCCGGAGCAGCACCAATTGCAGCTCCAGAAGCCACCGTCAGAGCAGTCAGTGTACCATTCCTTGCCCCCATGCAAGCGCTTATCAGAATTGCTACACCAATAACAAGCACGGCAATGGCGTGGATGCGGTTGAGTATCTTTGTGTCCCTTTTCTCCCTATGTATCCGTTGTTGTGTTTTCGGGTTTTTCCAGATCATTTTTCTTACATGTGGTGGCAATGCTCCTTGTTCATCCGTGGGGTCATCTAACAGTATCAACCCTGCATAGAAAAGGCAAGCAATGAATGCCGGAACGCCTGTTACGATTGCCGAATGCCAGGGGCTATTCGTTTGTTTTGGGGAACTCGTGAGGGAATCTGAAATAAGATATGTCCACCCCCCCATAGTTGCCGCGTATACGATTGTCAGTCCAAGGTCATGCCACATCGGAATTATGCCAAAGAGCTTTCGGCGTCGCCTGGGACGGTCAATAAACGCACCGCCGCACTTCTTCTTTTCCTCCTCTTCCTTCTCCTTCTCTTTCTTCTCCTCCTCTTCCTCTCCTTTCTTCTTCTCCTCCCCTTCCTTCTCCTTCTTCTCCTCTTCCTCCTCCTTCTTCTCTTTGTCAAAAGACTCAAACTGGAGGAAAGCCTCGATCAGCTTTGCGCGAACCTGCATACGATCGTACAGCTCTGTGT
Organism: uncultured Anaerolineae bacterium; assembly: GCA_964390805.1. Lineage (GTDB taxonomy): Bacteria > Chloroflexota > Anaerolineae > VGOG01 > VGOG01 > CAYMKL01. The sequence continues at coordinate 11,108 of CAYMKL010000174.1, forward strand.
TACGTTGATCGTAGAACATGATACCCAGTGTTGCTAGAAAACCTAGCAGGCCTATTGGCAACACTCGTCGAGGATCCTCGAAGATACTTTGATCAAGCACTATGATCGCAGAGCCTGTTACGATTGGCAAGAAAGCAAGAAGCTTGAAACGGACGCCTGCCAATTCGTGGAAGTATCCTGCGGTCTGCTCGTAATCCAGGCGGAGCTTCTCGAAACGCAGATTCACCTTACCGTTTTGGTTCTCATCATTTGGGCTGTCTCGCTCTGTCATGGTATTCTCCTCCCCAAGGTCTGATGGGCTTCTCTGCTGTCATCGCTCTCTCCGGAGCCCCGCCAAGCTAGCACAAAGCCAGAAAAGCCGCCCTCCATTTGCCCAGGAAGCGGCTTTGTGCTACAATTCTCCCAGCCTTCTCCTGGGCGTTTCAGGAGTAGGTCTTGGGATTACCAGAGCGGCTACTCTGTAATCCCTTTTCTTGTTCGGCTGGCATAGTATATCATGTTTCGCCCTGGTTGGCAAAAGCGAAAAGCCACCGTGCGGTTGACGCAGGTGGCTTTCACTCATCATTGGACAACAGCTTCAGGACACACCATCGAGTTGTTATGCGCCGTGCTGAGGAATTACCCTCTTTTTCGATCGCCACCAACACGTCAGGAATAATACTCCAGGAATGGCGATTATCATCCATGTACCATAAGGGGCCACAAGATAGCGAGGGAAGTCATGAGTAATCGGCCAATGAATCAGAAGCAGCGGAAGGGTTGCCAGCTGGAAAACGACGGTAATCGCTCCTCCCAAACCCTCCCAACGCCAGGCGATGCCCAATCCCAGAGCACTCAGAAGCATGAAGAGTGGAGGCAGGTTTTCAATGGCGGGATAGTCCTCCACTGCATGTGGGTCTGCTTTTCCAGTTGTCACCCAATTCCATGTATAGCCGATGAGCATAAGCAAAGCGATTCCAAAGAGCAAGGCTCCCCAGATTCGGGCAATCCAGCGTATCCATTTCGTGGTCTTGTTGCCAGCTTCATTAACGTTCGCCATGAGCGCTCCTCCCTGATTCTAATACGGCACCATCGCGGTAGGGCGGCCAGTTAGCCAACCTTCCACGCACAGCCGCGCTTCACGCGCCTGCGCCAATGCTGTGAGCAATTCAACGGGTGTCAGGGAAGGCGGAACCGCGCTCTGTTTGTCCCCGGCGAGGAATGGGACATCCAGAGTGTCAAGCGTGCTGACGAGTTCATCGGGAGAAAGGTGGTAATTCATTGTGGAAGTACAGCAAAATCGGAGCGTCAAGCATACACTTCGACCGGAACCTCAATTGCGAACTGTGGCTTGGCATGTTGTCTGTAGATCTCCTTGAAACGATGCTCAATTTGCAGCAGAACAGGGCCTTCGTAGTAACGTTCTCCGCAACGCAGACAGACTTCACACGGTACGTCTCGTACCACCAGATAGCCGCCTTGTCGCCTATAAATGTACTCGACTCGGCGCTTTTCAAAATCGGTACCACCACAGATGTGGCAACGTTCTTCGTTCATGGTGACCTCCTTCCGCTGCGTACTCTGGCTTTGATGGCTTCAATATCCACAGCTTATCCTCTCAATCGCTAGTAGTGCCTTCCAAGAATTCTGGGCTGGCGCTGAAATATGTCGGGACAAACTGAAATCAGGGCCCAGGGTGAACCGTTTGGCGGCTCACCGGGCAGTGCATTAAGCATAGTATAG
>CAYMKL010000175.1:0-12781 GCA_964390805.1 uncultured Anaerolineae bacterium
CTCGAATTTGTAAAGGTGTTTTCGCCCCTGTAGGGAGAATTCTGAACCATGCCGAGATTAGATATTGGAGATTGAAGATTGGAACCCAATATCCAATCTCTAGTATACAAATAACTAAGGAGACTTTGATGAACATCCTAGATATACCCGTCATCGCCAGGATACGGCGAAATCATGCCTTGGAACACGCCACTATCCACGTTCTGACCGAGCATAACCCTCGACGGCATTTAATGGGGCGCGCCACGGCCCGCGGCTTCTATCTGTTTGGAGAGGTGGCAGCAGAGGAAGTAGCTGCTGCTGCGTCCGAGGCCCTCTCCCGCCTGCAGGGAGGTGAGCACTACCTGGCTGTTCATCCCCGCTGCGGCACCAATCTAGCCACTGCTGGAGTGCTGGCTGGCCTCTCTTCTTTCGTGGTCATGTCGGTGCGCTCAAAGGCTTCGCCGAGCTCAGTCGAGCCGTCGCGCCTGGCCAAGCTCCCCCAGATTATCCTGGCTGCCACCATCTCCGTGATGGCGGCCCAACCCCTGGGCCTGGCTTTGCAGAAGCACGTTACCACTCTGCCAGAGGTGGAGGGCGTAACCATCGAGACGATCACGCGCCAGCGGAGCGGTCAAGTCGTCGTCCACCACGTGTGCCTCGGCCAGCGGTCTACGGATCCAATGACCAATCATTAGTATCAACTTAAGGCTCAAAGCCCCGTCCCCGGGGCGGCCCGGGGACGGGGCTCAGAGCTTAAGCTGACACAAATGAATGACCAATGATCAAAAGGCACCATCTCCAGTTTGACCACCTGACCGCCCAGCCGCCTGACCACCCGACCATCTGACCATCCGACCACTTGACCATCTGGAGGATCTATGTTTTATCTTTTTCACGGCGAGGACGAGTTCTCTCGCTCCGAGACCGTGGCTGATTTCAAGAAAAAGATGGGCGACCCTGGGCTGGTCGAGTTGAACACTACTGTCTTCGATGGCCGCAAGGTCACTTTGAGCGAGCTTCAACACGCCTGCGACTCTGTCCCCTTCATGGCCGAACGACGCCTGGTCATCGTGGAGGGGCTCCTCACCCGCCTGGCATCCCAGGGCAAGGAGAGGGCGCTATCCGCCTGGCAGAAGGAGTATTTGGAGAAGCTGACCCAATACTTGAAATTCCTGCCTGAGACCACGCGCCTGGTCTTCGTTGAGACCAAGTCCATCGGCAAGAGCAATCCCGTTCAGCGCTTGGCCCTGGCCGACGAGCGCGGGCACGTCAAAGAGTTCGAGCCTCCCCAGAGGAGGGGGCTGAACCGTTGGATCGAGCAGCGAGTGAAGAAGAAGGGAGGGCAGATCAATGCCGCAGCCGTTGAAACCCTGGCCGCCTTCGTGGGCAACGACTTGCGACTGTTGGACCAGGAGATCGAAAAACTCACCATTTACGTGGACGGGGCGCGTCCCATCGGCAAGGACGATGTTCACTTGCTGGTCAGCTATGTCCAGGAAGCCAACGTCTTCGAGATGGTGGACGCTCTGGGCCAGCGAGATGGTCAGCGCGCGGCCAAGCTGCTGCACCAGTTGCTAGACGATGGAGAGCACCCCCTGAGGTTACTGGGCATGATCGTCCGCCAGTTCAGGATCATGATCCAGGTCAAAGAACTGAGCGAGCGGGGGCTGAGCCAACAGGACATGGCCGCCAGGCTAAAGCTGCATCCCTTTGTGATCAAGAAAACGATGCGCCAGGCGATGAACTTCTCCATGGAGCAGTTGGAGACCATCTATCGGAAACTGCTGGAAACCGACGTGGCCATCAAAACGGGAAAGATGAACGACGTCTTGGCCCTGGACATGCTGGTGGTGGGGTTGAGCGGGAAGTGAGGATCGTGAGTCAGCCCGGTGCTGAACTACCGCGCTGAAAGAACGAAGCCCCTACGGGGCTATGAATCGTGAGCCCGAAGGGCTTTGTTCTTTTAGCCCGATGACTTGAGCATCGGGCTTCCCTGGGCGAAAAGAAAAGAAGCCATCGAGACCTAAGTCTCGATGGCTTCTTTTGTATTGCCAACAACGGCAACCGTCAGTAGCTACGGAGTGACTTCTTCAGCCCGCGGTTGATCGTCAATCAAGGCATCAATCGGGTTCATCACATCCGTGTTCTGGTGCTTCGTCCAGTCAATGACTGGCTGTCGCCACTGGATACCGGTGAAGTAACCATCAGGGTCCTGCTGGCCGAAGAGGAAACCGTCGCCACCACCGTACATGAAGTCGTTGACCAAGACATGATAGGTCGCTGCCATGTCCAACGGCGTGCCGTCAGCAAGAAGTGTTGCCGTATCCACGACCCTCTGACCATCATCCATATGGTACGTGTAGGTGAGGCCAGCCACAGCAACGTCGCGGAGCTCCAGGTTCTCCACCACCTGGGCACCGGTGATGGCGCAGTCAACGATCTCATTATCGAAGGGGAGCACGCCCACGATGTCGCCCATGGTGATGTCCCCGGCGTCAATGTCAGCCCGGAACCCACCCGTGTTGGTCATGGCGAAATCGGCCGTCCCATAGGCCCATAGCCAGGCATCCGTCACGTAGTTACGTTGCATCCAGGATCCCCTGGGGATTCCATTTTCTGTATAGCCAATGACCTCCCCCATCACCGCCTCGGTCTCGGCCTCCCAATAGTCCACGATGGTCTGGACAGTGGCATCCGGCGTCACGGTGTTGCCCTCCTCAGTCACGTACTGATTGAGGAGCAACGATTGGGTGTAGTCAACCACGTCATGGGTTGAGTGGTCCAAGAAGAGAACCGTCTTGGCGTAGCTGCGCATGTATTGGCCACCACTGATGATCGGGATCCCGTTGGTGTTGCGGGTATCCAGCTCGTGACAGTGGCCACCTTGCATCAGGTCTATGCCGAGATCGCCGACGTTCTCGGCCAGGTCGGCCAGCTCACCCAGGCACACGTGGGCCACGACGATGATCAGATCCGCTCCTTCGGCCTCCATATTCGGGACCTCGCGACGCAGGGCTTCCTCGTAATCGCCGAAGTCCAGGTCGCCGATGTTCTTGGGATGGGTGGTCGTCTCAGTGTCTATAGTGGTCAGTCCGACGATCCCTACCTTGATGTGGCCGACGTCCTTGACGACGTAAGGAGTCGCGAAGTCGGCCAGATCAGTGGTTCCCTGGTAGTAGATGTTGGCCGAGAGGAAGGGGTAGTCGGCCTCGGCGATCCGCTCGTTCAGGGCGTCACGGCCGAAGTCGAACTCGTGGTTGCCGATGACGGATACGTCGTAGCCCATGGCGTTCATCACTTCCACCATTGGCTCGCCCTCGAACCAGGTAGTGATGGACGGGCCCGTCCAGTTGTCGCCGCCGCTGAGCAGCATGAAGTTATCAGCGTCCGGTGAGTACCCCTCGATTTCCGTGAACCGGCCCATCAGACTGGCCGCCCCACCCTCGGTGAGGGGCGATCCGTAGGCCACGTAGGGCTGTAGCCAGCCGTGCTCGTCGTTGGTGTACAAGACGATCAATGGCTCCAAGTTTACCCACTGTAGCCGCCCTTCGACCTCCGGTGAGATGGTGCCCTGATCCATGATGTAGTCAATCACGGAATCGCGCACGTAGTACTGCGTGTCGGCCACCATCTGGTCCAGCGGCCAGAGGGTCACGCCGTCGTCGTTGAAGTTGCACGAGCCAGCCGCCAGGTAGTTCACGGAAGACACGTTGTAGTAGGTGTCCGCATCTGCGAAGTCCACCTCCGTACCGTTGAAGACCAGCGACACCACGTTGTTGCCATCAGGCTCGGCGGGGTACGTGTCATTGTACGTGATCACGCCGCCCTCGTTGATGTCCAGGTTGCAGGTGGTGTAGTGCGAGTAGCCGCCGTAACCTTCTACGTACTTGTAGTAGTAGTAGTTGCGGTACGCTCGCTCGAGAACGGCCTTGAGCTGCGGGCCGTTCATCTCCATCACCACCAGCGAGTTCTCGTACTTCATCAGCGTGTACATGTCGTCCACTGTCAGCGTGACGGGATTCTCCGCCGTGGCGCCCGCCGCTACGCTCCTGTCGGTCATAGCGCCAGAGAGATGGAAGTCCACGTCTATCCCATTCTGAGTCAGGACGTACACCGCTGAATCCGCCTGCAGGTTGGCACTGGAGGTCTCCGCGATGTAGGCTGCATCCCCTCCCTCAATCGGGGTGGTGGTTTGACCGATCTCCGTGCTGGTGTAAGCATCCAACTCAGCCTCGAACGGCGCCAGATAGGCATCCATGGCCGCATCGGTGCTCACGTCATTCGCTGGCAGCAGATACCCCTCCCGGAACACGACCTCGTAGCCGTCGGTCTCGTTGCCGGTGAAGCCGACGTTGATCTTCCCCAGGTTGGTCGCGTACGCTCCCGTCTGGGCCACCAACGTTCCGTCCGGATTGACGTCGGAGGTGATCATCACCGCCGGGTTGAGCGTGGTGTGGCTATGCCCGCCCACGATCACGTCTATCCCCGGCACTTGCTCCGCCATGGCCTTGTCCTTGTCGTAGCTCCCCTTGTACACATCGTACCCGATGTGGGTTAGAGCGACCATCAGGTCTGGGTCTTCAGCCGTCTCAATGAGCGGCACCAGGGACGCAGCCGTCGGGGTAGCGGGATAGAAGGTCAGGCCAGCGATGTTGCTGGGCAACTCGTAGAGTGGCACCTCCGGGTTGGTAATGCCGAAGATGGCCACTTCCACTCCATCCACGTCCAACGTGATGTAGTCCTCCACGTTGTCGTTGATGAAGCCGTAGGTGCCATCATCATCCACGTTGGCACTCCCCAGGATCGGGAAGTCGAGCTGCCCCAGCATGGTGGCGAAGGTCGTCGGCCCGAAGTTGTACTCGTGGTTGCCGATGACGAAGGCGTCGTAGTCCAGCATATTCATCGCGCCCGCGATGGGGTTGGGGGTGGCGTTGCGGAAGTACTGGGCGAAGGCGTTCCCCTGGAAGGTATCACCCGCATCAATCAGCAGGGTGTTGGGGTTCTTGGCCCGCTCTGCTGCGATGCTCGTGGCCAGGTAGGCCACGCCTTCGAGGGTGCTGTAGTAGGAAGTGGCAGGGAAGACGCCGTGGATATCGTTGGTGTGCAGGATAGTGACCAACTTGTCCAGCTTGGTGATTCGTCCCTCTACTGCCGGGCTAACCGGGGAATTGTCCCCGATGTACTCGGCTACCGCGTCGGCCAGCACCGCACCAGAGTCGTAGGGGTCAATGGCGTTGTCGGCAAACATATCGTAGCCGTCACCACCGCGACGCATGAAGTCGTTGGAAACCAGCTTGTAGACCGTGTCCGGATCAATGGGGTCGTAGCCGCCGCTTGCGTTCTTGACACTCACGCTGACGATGCGCGATCCCACTTCCAGGCTCGGATCAAAGACATACCTCAGTCCACCCACCTGCGCGAAGCGGCCACACTGATCCTCGTAGCAACTGACGCCGTTCTCCAGAGCGGCCCAGATGTCCGCCCCGGTTAGACCGAAGGTAGCGATCTGGTTGCCGAAGGGCAGCACCTCCAGCACCTGCCCCATGGTCACGTCGCCAGTGGGGATGCTGGCCCGGATGCCGCCACCGTTCTGGACGCAGATCTCGGTGTTTTCCGCAGCCGTCTCCCACAGCATGGCGTCGCAGATCAGGTTGGCCAGGTTGGTCTCCTGGCTGCGCACCAACGCTCGCGTGCCCTCCAGGTTCACCGCTGTCTCACCGATGACGGTGTTCTTCAGTTCCTCGATGGGCTCGGCGAATGTGGCCACGTCAGCCGCGATGGTGGGATCCTCGGCGAAGCTTTCGTCAATGAAGATTGGCCCGCCAGTGTAGCTTTCCACCTTGCCATCGGCGGTGAAGTTGACGTCGAGGCGGCCCAGGTACTTGCCCCACTCGTAGGCACTGACGATCAGCACCGTGTCACCAGCAGGAGAGGTGATTTCCGTGGGATAGGGCCCTGCAGCACCCTCCATACTGCCCAGCAGGGTGTGGGAGTGGCCAGAGACGATGACGTCAATGCCGTCCACTGCCGCCGCCAGGGTCTGGTCTGGACTGTAGCCACAGTGGCTCAGGGCAATGATCTTGTTGATTCCCAACCCCTCCAGCTCCGCCACCGTTGCCTCCGCCGACGCGACGACGTCATTGAAGACAACGTTGGGGCCGGGACTGGAGATGAAGGCTGTCTCCTCGGTAGTCAGGCCGAAGACGCCGATTTGCTCGCCAGCCACGTCCAGGACGGTGTAGGCTGGGATGAGCCCGGCCAGAGTGGGCTCGGCTGAAGCGTCTATGTTGGCGCTCAGCACCGGGAAGTCGGCCAGGCCGATGAAGTCGGCCAACGCAGCAGGGCCGGAGTCGAACTCGTGGTTGCCCACGGCCATGGCCTGGTAGCCCAGAGCGTTCATGAAGTATGCCTCTTCTTCGCCCTGCCACACGTTGAAGTAGAGGGTTCCCTGAAAGGCATCGCCGGCGTCCACCAAGATAACGTTGCTGCCCTCAGCCTTCACCTGCTGAATGGCGGTGTAGCGCCGCGCCACGCCACCTTGCAGCACCTCCCCCTACGGCTGGAAGGATTCCAGGTGGGCGTGGGTATCGTTGGTGTGCAGGATGGTGAGTGGCGTCCTGTAGCTCTTGAAGACCAGAGGCAGGTAGATCTTGCTCTCGATTGTGGACACAATGGCCTCGTCTACGGCCTTGTGGCCGTACTCGTCGGTCACCTCTACTTTGGCGGTGTAAGTGCCTCCAGATGCATAGACGTGGACAACGGAAGGCGTGGTACTCACGGCAACGTCGCTGCCATCGCCGAAGTCCCACCGATATTCCACCGCCGCTGCACCCACCGACGAAGTGGCGTCAGCACTCAGCGTGATCAAGTCGTTCACCATGCCCTCTTCCGACTCTATGGTCACCGCAACCTCGTCGGTGAGCCAATTGAGGAGTTCACCCATCAACACTTCACGGGTGGTGTAGCCGGTGTCGTTGTTGATGCCCTCGAAGCCGAAGCTGAGGTAGAGGCTGCGGTAATCGTAGCGGACTTGCGGTCGTTCCAGCGTCGGCGAGTCGGCGCGTGCTGAGGCAACGTAGCCATCCTGTACTGGGTAGCCGCCCACGGCTGCTAAGATCGGGTAGATGCTATCGGGGGCCTCAGTATCGCCGTAAGGAGCCAACTCAACCTCGTCCACGTAGTACTGGTTGGCTGCGCCGTCTTCCCAGCCCACGAGGACCACCTCGCCCTCCACCACATCGGTGATGGGATCCGAGCCGCTGATGTCGAGCACCATGCCGCTGAGCGGTGACCCAGGCAGGCCGACGACCGCCGGCGCCGCCGGCAGCAGGCCGGCATAGGTCGGATCGAAGATGGTGTCCTGCAGGTACTTGGTACCCAGGTTGCCGGCGTACAGGAAGTAGCCAGCACCGTCCGAGTCCAAGGCATCCCAGGCCGCCGCCACGTCCTGGCCTGTGACCAGTAGTCGCCCACCGTTGAACTGGAAGTCGGTGAGGAGCTGCATGTCTATCTCGGTGAGCGGTGTAGCGACGGTGAAGGTGCCATCCGGAGAGTAGTTGTCGCCGCTCCAGTAGATGATGACGTCGTAGGCCGCCAGCTCGGCTGCCGAAGGCAGTGTCTGCAGGTTGGCGAAGTGGAGATCGGCGTTGTAGTAGTCGTAGGCGACACCCAGGTTATCCAGCGTGTCGGCGTAGAAGTCGGTGTAGTCCGGTAAACCCAGCAGGTCGCTCATGTCGTTGTCTATCAACAGCACGCTCGCTACAGCCAGTGGAGCTTCCACTCTCACCCAGAAGGGGATGTGGGCCTTGTGCGGACCGTGCTCCAGCCATACGAAGCCGGTGTAGTCGCCGGGTTCGGTATCCTCCGCCACCTCGACCGTCAACTCGAAGCTGGCTGTGCCGCCAGGTTCCACACTGATGCTCCGCAGGTCTGTGGAGGCGGTGATCCCCTCGTCAGCCGTGGTGGACAGATCATAGGTAGCACTGATGCCGCCCACCTCTGTACCCTGGACGATCGCCGTCGCCGTCGCTGGTGCCGTCACGCCACCGAAGCTCACGCTGGGATAGTCGAAAGTCAGGCCAGGGTCGCCCGCCTTGCCCAGGTCAATGCGGCCTGCGCCCATGTCGAGCACGCTGGCAGGCACGGTCTGATCAGCGTCGAGCCAGACCTCAATCACCGAGGTACTCATCAGGGCCGACCGGATCTGCGTGGGCGTCCAGTCGGGGTGCATCTGCTTGAGCAGCGCAGCCGAGCCAGCCACGTGCGGCGCCGCCATGCTGGTGCCGCCTACCGCGCCGAAGCCAGCGTGCCGGTCAACCCCGCTCGCGCCCGCTGCGTAGCCGGCCGAGAGGATGTTAGCGCCAGGGGCCGTGACGTCCGGTTCCAGGAAGCGGGTGAAAGCCGGGCCACGGCTGCTGAAGCTGGCCATGACGTCGGGCACGCTGCCGATCTGCCGGCCCGTGAAGTCGAACTGGGCCTCGGCGCCGGGGTTATCTACGCCGAACTGCACCATGCCCTCGCCGTTGGTCTGGCCGATGAAGGCGCCAGGAATGGTGAACTCGTCATCCTCATGGCTGCCGGCGGACATGTTGATCAGGTCGTCGCCAGCGTTGTTGTAGACAATGGCGGCGATGGCCCCGGCTTGCTGCGCGTTCCAGACCTTGTCGCTGAAGTAGCAACCGCCACGGCTGATCAGCGCGATCTGGCCGGTCAGGTCGCCGGTGATTTCCTCACCATCACACAGGGTGTTGGTGCCTCCAGCCGTCACCGTGCCGACGTCGGTGTAGGGGTCCGGGCCGAAGATTGTACCCACAGGAACCGCCGGGCAGAAGAGGCAGTCGGCGAAGGGTATACCCTCCAGTTCTTCCGGCACGGGCTCCGGGCTGGTCACATCAATAAAGCCTGTGGCGATGGTACCGTCGGTGGTGCTGGCGCCCACTTCCATCACCTTCGGGGAGGAGTCCCAGGTGGTGGAGTAACCAGGGCCGCTGTTGCCGGCCGAGTGCGAAACGAAGACGCCGGCATCCCAGGTCGCATCACGGGCAACCGCAACTGCATCGGCCCAGGGCATCACGCCGCTGTAACCGCCGAAGCTGTAGTTGACGGCGTCGGCGCCATCCACGACGGCGTCTTCATAGGCCATGACGATCTCCGCGCTGAACGCGCTGCCGGAGAACTCACTGTTGGTCGGATAGCCAATACGGTAGCTGAGGATCTGGGCCTTGGGCGCCACACCGGAGATCGTTTCCACCAGACCGGCGACCTCGGCCACTGTGTCTGCATTGCCGGCGGCAGTGCCAGCCGTGTGAGTGCCATGGCTGCTACCGTTGGGTCCGGGCCAGGCGCCTTCGTCGCCCTCTGTCGGCGGATCCCAGGGCCGGAAGTAGGCCCGGGCGCCGATGACCTTCTCGGTGGTGTAACGGGCGTCGCCCACCGGGTAGCCGGGTGGATACTGGTAGCCAGTGGGATCGAAGAAGGAGTTGGGGGCGTAGACGCCGGTGTCAATGCTGGCGACAATCATGCCCTCGCCCGACACGTCCTGGCCGCCCAGTTGGGTCCACATAGTGGGCGCGTCAATGAGCGGCAGGCTGGCGTACATCTCCGGCTTGTGCTCGTAGTCGCGATACACCCGCTTGATGCCATCCACCTTCGCCAGTGTGCGCAGCGATTGGGGCGAAGCGTCGGGCAGGGTGACAACGACACCGTTGAAGACTACCTGGTAAGCCAGATCATGCGCCATGCCGCTCTCATCCACGTAAGTGGACACGCTGGCGCTGGGCATGGCCTTAGCCAACTCGGCCTTGAACGCCTTCTGCTTGCTCTGCAGATACCCGACGTAGGCGCGGCTGGCTGAGGCGTTCACGTCCAGTCGGTTGGCGCCCGTGGCCTGGATAGCTGTGGGAGCATAGCCCTTCACACCGCCTGTATACGTGGCCAGCGGGGCATCCTCGAGCTGAACGATGAACCTCTTAACCTCAGGTGCCGCAGTTTGGGTGGGGCCGTCAGTGCTAGGAGGCATGTACACTGGTGCTGCCCCCTGGGGCTGGTCGGCCAATGCTAGCCCAAGAACGGATACGGACAAAACCAGGGCCAGGATCACCCATACTGCTGGAATTCTCACTAGATTCTTTCTCATTTTTACCTTTCTCCTTTGAAGTTTGCTTAATCTTACTAACTAACACAGGTTCAGTAGGCTCTGCTGGGCATCACCTCCTTTCCAGTAGAGAACATCCCGCCCCTGGCAAAGTCAGGGTCACGGTCTGAAAAAACGGGAAAAGCAAAAGCGCCAGGATGAGCGAATACACGCCCCTCATAGCGCAAACAGGCCTCCAGAGGAGTAATCATTGGTAAGAGTTGAGCTTTCATGCTGATGTGGATAGGATAGCGAGGATAGCTGGCGGCCTTGGGTCCCCAACGCTGTGGACCTCCTCGAGCTTCTTGATGACGATTTAATTATACTGAAAACAGTAGATTTGTCAACAGCGACGGACTCCGTTACTCTCCTGCAGGGTTGAAAACCATCCGGGCAACGGATCAAGACTGAACCGAAGATTCGTTTATGGCCAGAATAGTCGTAGCCTGCGGGGCGTACAAGCAAGAAGCCATCGAGACCGAAATCTCGATGGCTTCTTGCGTATTGCCGACAACGACAACCGTCAGTCGGTGAGGAACACCAGCCGCCCTTCGACCGCCGGTGAGATGGTGCCCTGATCCGTGACGTAGTCAATCACGGAATCGCGCACGTAGTATTGCGTGTCGGCGATGACTTGGTCTAGCGGCCAGAGGGTCACGCCGTCGTCATTGAAGTTGCACGAGCCGGCCGCCAGGTAGTTGACGGTGGACACGTTGTAGTAGGTGTCCGCATCGGCGAAGTCTATCGGCGTACCGTTGATGACCAGCGACACCACGTTGTTGCCATCGGGCTCGGCGGGATACGTGTCATTGTACGTGATCACGCCGCCCTCGTTGGTGTCCAGGAAACACGTGGTGTAGTGGGAGTAGCCACCATAAGGGGGATCAGCATCGGCCTGGTACTTGTAGTACCAGTAGTTGCGGTACGAGCGCTCGAGGACGGCCTTGAGCTGCGGGCCGTTCATCTGCATCGCGAACAGCGAGTTCTCGTACTTCATCAGCGTGTACATGTCGTCCACGGTCAGCGTGTACGGGTTGGCCTCCGTGGCCCCCTCCGCTATACTCTTGTTGGTCATGGCGCCAGAGAGGTGGAAGTCCACGTCTATCCCGTTAGCGGTCAGCTCATACACCGCAGAATCCGCTTGTAGGTTAGCGCTGTTGGTCTCCTGGGTGTAGGCTTCCTCTCCATCAATCGGGGCAGTGGTTTGACCGATCTCTTGGCTAGTGTAGGCCTCCAACTCGGCCTCGAACGGCGCCAGATAGGCGACCATTTCGTCATCTAGATCTACATCCCCAGCCGGAAGCAGGTACCCTTCCCGCAGCACCATCTCGTAGCCATCGGTGTCGTTGCCGGTGTATCCAACGTTGATCTTCCCCAGGTATTGCGCGTACGCTTGCGTCTGGCCGATCAACGTCCCGTTCGGGTTGATGTCGGAAGTGACCATCATCGCCGGATCAATCTTGGTGTGGCTGTGCCCGCCTATGATCACGTCTATCCCCGACACCCCCTTGGCCAACTCGATGTCGCAGTTTAGATCTCCCTTGTAGACGTCTAGCCCCAGGTGGGTCAGAGCGACCACCAGGTCCGGATTCTCGTCGGCCCGAATCTGGGGCACCAGCGCCTGGGCTGTGGGAGTGACCGGATAGAAGGTCAGGCCTGGGATGTTGCTCGGCAACTCGTAAAGCGGGATACTCGGGGTGGTCAGGCCGAAGACGGCCACTTTCAGGCCCTCCACGTCCAACGTGATGTAGTCCTCCACGTTGTCGTTGATGAAGCCGTAGGAGCCGTCGTCGTCTGTATTAGCGTTCCCCAGGATTGGGAAGTCTATCTGCCCCAACATGGTGGCGAAGGTCGTCGGCCCGAAGTTGTACTCGTGGTTGCCGATGACCATGGCGTCGTAGTCCAGCAGGTTCATGGCGCCCGCGATGGGGTTGGGGGTAGCGTTGCGGAAGTACTGGGCGAAGGCGTTCCCCTGAAACGTATCGCCAGCATCCAGCAATAGCGCGTTGGGGTTCTTGGCCCGCTCCGCCTTGATGTGCGTGGTCAGGTAGGTCATGCCTTCGGGGGTGCCGTAGTAAGACGCGGTGGGGAAGTAGCCGTGGATGTCGTTGGTGTGCAGAATGGTGACCAACTTGTCCATCTTCACGATCCGCCCCTCCACCTCATAGTCAATGGGCCCCACGCTGGTGTTGTACCACTCGATGTACTCGTTCACACCTATCTGCATGTCAAAGTAGGTGTCCCAGCGGTTGGTGCCTTCGGCGAAGGTCACCCACCCATCCTGGCCACCTGCCAGGAAGTTGTTGGTCACTACCCGGTAGGTCTCCTCAGGGTCCAGCGGCTCCCCACCGACTGTCGCGCCATAGGCGCCCCAGGTCGTGGGGGCGTCGCAGTTGCAGTCGTTGTACCAGTACCATTGGGCCCCCGAGGTCTGCATGATGCCCTTGTACAGGCTCGCTGATTGATCCAGCAGTGTCTGGATCTGAGCACCTGTCAAGTCCATCAGGAACAGGGTATTGCCGAAGGGCATGACGTTGAAGGTGTCGCCCCAGGTGACCTCGTAAGGCAGCTCGGCCCCTTCAGGAATCAAGATGTCCGCCCGCAGTCCACCCGGGTTGGTGAAGGCGATGTCCACTGAGCCGTTGACCTCACCGTCGTCGTACTCGT
>CAYMKL010000176.1:0-12702 GCA_964390805.1 uncultured Anaerolineae bacterium
CCGGCAACCCCTTCATCCCTTGTACTCTTGAGGGGTAGCCTGAGTAGTTACGATTTGGACTACTATCTGAGCGGCCGTACGATACCGGTAGTTATCGTAAATAATCATTATAGCATAAGCTACTATGGCTAGAATTGATGCTGTAATCGGAATAGGAAGCCAAGTGAAATAGTCAGCAGTTAGCACTGACAGTCGGGTAACATTTCCACCTGGTTCTCTGGTGTACCATGCAATATACTCGTGGAAGCGGGTAATCAAAATGAGATTAGCTACGGTTACCAAGATTATAGCAATGTGGCTGCCAATCTCATTTGGCTTACTCTGGGGCGGTGATTCCATGATTGCCTCTTTTACAACATTAATGAAACCCGGAGCGAACTAACGCGGCGCTGTACTTAGCTTGATGCGCATGGGCCAGAAACTCGGTGCTGTGACTCAATCCCCCACCAGTTCGCGGCGCGCTCGGTCCATGATCTCGTCCAGTTGCCGGCGCACATCATCAGACAACGGTTCGACCTCATGGGTTTGCAGGATTTTTTTGGCCCGCGCTCTGGCCCTGGCGACCACACCGGTTCTCTCGTCGTCACCTGAAGCTCCCCCGCGCTCGCTCACGCCTGGAACCCAAAGAGCGCCCTTCCGCATCTGCCGTACCGTGTGCCGCTCTCCCAAGAAGACGCCGTCTCTTCGGATCACCTCTCGCATCACGTCGAAGGCCAGCGTCTCTTCGCTCACCTCGCAGCCAGCGACGATGTGCTTCATGAGGCTGATGATCTCGTCGTCCATGACGGCGGTCTCCAGGCTGCCGACCAGCCCTCCCGCCATTCCCACGCCCGACAGAATGTCAACGCCCGCCAGAGCCGGCGTGAAGGCATTGGCAAACCGCTCGTAGGCGAACTGTGGGTCGAACAAGGCCGAACTGGTGGCCAGACCGTAGGAGTCACACGGGAGACCCAAGCGATGCGCCAGTTGAGCCGCGCAGGCCCCCGTCATGCCGACCTCTGGCCCGCCCCAGGTGGACATGGCCGTCCGCAAGTCAATGGGGCCGATGCGCGAACAGTATGAGACTAGGACGCCGGGCCTGGCGGAAGCGGCAATCAGGAAACTGGCCAAAATCTCCGCGTGCTGTTGGGCCAGAGCGCCGGCCATAGTGATCGGGCCCGTAGCACCCAAAGACGGAGCCGGCAGCGAGTGAAACGGCGCTCCCGATTCCGCCACCGCCATGATCGCCGCCGTGATGTTCTCATTGAACAGCAAGGGGCTGACTGGCGAGATACTGATGGACATATTTGGCTGCTGGCGGAAGGCATCCATCCCCCCGCAACAGGCCGCCGCCATCTCCACCACGTAGGGGACATTCTCAGGCTTGTCAATGGCCGCCGCCGAAACGGGCTTTCGGGTGTTGCGCAGCATCGCATCAGTGGAGGCCACAAACAGGAGTTCGGACGGCACGTCCTGCGCCCCAAACAGGGGAGTGATCTCGTCTACGTTGGGCAATGCATCGAGCAGGAGGGTGACATCGGCGATGTCCTTCAGGAGGGCGGCGCGACGCTCTCCAGTGTCCAAATCAAGAGTGAAGGGCTGGCCACCGCCGTTGTGGAAGCGAATTCGCCCATCACCAAAGGTGAAGGCGGGAGATCCGTCGCGATTGAAGACCTCTGTGTGGGGGGTGACGTTGTTCAGCGTCCACTGCACCACATCACGGGGTATAAAGACGCGGTCTTGTTCGATCCTGCATCCGCGCCCATGCAGCATCTCTGTGGCAGCCGCATGCCGCAACAATATGCCGACTTCATCCAGCAATCTGTAGGCGGTTTCCTCGATCTGGTCGAGGGCTTCTTCCGTCAGAAAATGGACATACAAACGGTTTCTTGGCATGGATGGTGTTCCTCTCGTCAAAGCGGGGGATTTGGTGGTGGGGAGGGTATTTGACCAGCGAATGTCTCTGAATCACTGCAATTATGGCATACCCTATCTGATTTGTCAAATCCCACCGTCAGGAACTCCCCTCGCTTCTCGGTAGCCGAGTGGTTCCTTCTAGCTTCCCTCCTTGTCTTTTCGCAGGTTCTTGAGTATAATCCTTACTGTAAGGAGGAGACTATGCCAAAGCAACTGATCGTTAACGCCGACGACTACGGGAAAACGGAGGGAGTGGCGCGGGGCATCATCCGCGCCCACCGAGACGGAATCGTGACCAGCACAACGGTCATGATGAACATGCCCCAAGTGGAAGATGCCCTGAAGCTAGCCGATGATTGCCCAGACTTGGGGATAGGCGTGCACCTGGTTTTCACCGCCTGGCGGCCCCTTCTACCACCGGCGGAGATACCCAGCCTGGTGGACGAGAACGGCCATTTCCACAGCCAGGAAGCGATCCTGTCCCGCCCGGACCGAATAGACACAGATGAATTGAAAGCCGAGCTCAGAGCCCAGATCGAACGCTGCTGGGCATTGGGACGTGAGCCCGATCACCTGGACTTTCACCACTTCATCCACGTTTACCCATCTTTCTTCGCCATTTATGTCGAGCTGGCTGCGGAGTACGGCTTACCTGTGCGACTGCCCTTTCCTCCTGAGGAGGAATGGGACGAAGCAGCGGCCAGCGTGGCCATCATCCAGGGGCTCCCGGCCGACCTTCTACGGGAGATCGTGCGCCAGGACATCGGCCTGGTACAAGCCAAAGGGATACTCCACCCCGATCGCTTTTGCCAAAGCTTCTCCGGCGAGGCACTGACTCTGGAGAACCTGCTCGGCATCCTAGAGGGACTGCCCGAAGGCATCAGTGAGCTAATAACCCACCCCGGCCTCCCCGGCGAAGAGCTCTTGGCCAACAGTACGTACAGCAATGAACGAGAGATGGAAGTTGAGTTGCTATGCCACCCCCAGGTAAAAGAGCGGATCGGCGAGCTGGGCATAGAGCTGGTGAACTTTGGCGTTTTGAAACAGAAGTGAGGAGATGCCGTGCGAGTCATAGCGGGGAAGGCCAAAGGCAGGAAGCTGCGGTCGGTGCCAGGCGACATCACCCGCCCCATCACCGACCGAGCCAAGGAGTCGCTTTTCAATATCCTTGCCGACGAGGTAGTGGACGCCCTCTTCCTCGACCTCTTCGCCGGCACTGGGAGCGTGGGCATCGAAGCCCTCAGCCGTGGGGCGCGGCGAGCCGTCTTCGTCGAACGAAACAGGCGAGCCATCGAGACCATCAAAGAGAACCTGAAGACAACGGGACTGGCTGCCCAAGCACAGTTGATTCGGGACGACGTCTTCAGGTTCCTAGGCAGGGAACCGGTGGCGAGGTTCGACCTGATCTATATCGCCCCCCCTCAGTACAAGAGCCTCTGGGCGGAGACACTGCTGGCATTGGACGGCAAGGGCTTTTTGACCGAGGACGGCCTGGCCATCGCCCAGATCTATCCCAAAGAATACAGAGAGCTGGAACTGAAGAGCCTTGATCTGGTGGACCAACGCAAGTACGGCAGCACCATGCTGTGCTTCTACCGTTTCTTGGCAGAGTGACTTTGGTAGGTGATGATTATGATAGCGCTAACGAGAAGAGAGTTTGTCGAAAGGGCGCTCACAGCCGGGCTGGGCGCCAGTATGGTTGCCTGCTCTCGGATCGAATCGTTATCTCCGCAACCTGGGGAGGATGAACAAGCGGGTTCCGAAGAGCCTACCGCCTTGGCAGGGGAGCTTCACGAAGCGAGATACTACGTCCAGCTAGATAACCACGTGGTCCAATGCCAGATGTGTTTCAGGAAATGCACCGTGGCAGAAAACGGGCTGGGCTTTTGCCGAAACAAAAAGAACGTGGGCGGCGAATATTACACCCGCGTCTATGCCAAGCCGTGCGCCCTCCAGATAGACCCCATCGAGAAAGAGCCGTCCTTTCACATGTTGCCAGGAGGGACCATCTTCTGCACCGGCACGGCCAGTTGTAACAACCGCTGCAAACACTGCCACAACTGGCACATGTCGCAAAAGAGCGTGGATGAGACCATCAACTATTTCGGCATCGTTTCATCCAGCCTGGAAATGACCAGAGATCGCTTTACACTTTTTCCGCGATTATGATCCAAACGGAGCGCAAAAGGCCCCCAAAATGGCCTCCAGAGGGGCAAAATGGCTGTTTATGTTCACTTGGGTCTGCACTCCACCAAAAAAGTGTAAAGTTGCTATTTTGGCGATTTGAAACGATGCCACTATTTCGCTCCCCCATCAAAAGTGGCTGAGCTGGCCACGACTGCCGATTGCGATGCCGTGTCCTTCACCTACAACGAGCCAACTGTCTTCTACGAGCAGATGTTCGACACAGCCAGGCTGGCCAGGGAACAAGGACTGAGAGCTCTGTTCCACACCAATGGGTCCATGAACCCCGAACCTTTGTCCGCCCTCCTGGAGCACATGGATGCGGTCACCGTGGACCTGAAGGCTTTCACCGCTGAGTTCTACCAGCAGGTCAGTTCCTCTGAACTGTGGCCGGTGCTGCGGACGCTGGAGAACGTCAGAAAGGCTGGGAAACATCTGGAAATAGTGAACCTGGTCATCCCCACCAAAAACGACGACCTGGACGACATCAGGCGCATGTGCGTCTGGATCAAAGAGACCCTGGGGGACGAGGTGCCCCTCCACTTCACCCGTTTCTCTCCAGCCTACAAGCTGACCAATCTACCCCCGACTGCGGTCGAGACCCTGGAAGCGGCGGCCGGAATAGCCGACGAGGAGGGCCTGCAATATGTCTACGTCGGCAACATCCCCGGCCACGAGCGCAACAGCACCTTCTGCCCCCAGTGTGGGGAGCGGATCATCCACCGCATACATTTCAGCGTGGTTTCGAGGGACATCGAACAGGGAAAATGCCGGTTCTGTGGGCACGAGATACCGGGCATTTGGTGGGATTGACCACGGCCAACCGAGGCCCAGAAAGAGGAGATTCTGCCTGTTTTTCCTCTGCAAGTGATTGACACGGGTTGCAAAGTGTGATATAAATGGTGTTAAACGGCTAGAAGAACGATGGAGAATTCCGTGCGCAAGAAGAACAAACGGATACCGAACGGCTAGAGAGATACGGGGCTTGAATTGGAGCCCTAAAAGGAAGGAGGTAAGCTGACAAACAAACGCTTGAGTCAATGGGCTGGCCTCGCGGCCCTCGTCAGCGAGGCCGGGGCATTGCCCCGAATCCATTATGAAAGGAGTCAGTTGTCATGTTTCAGCAGATACCTGGCCTCCGCTTTCGCAGAAAACTGGAGGCTATGACCAACCGGGCCGATCATTGGCGTTCGCTCCTTGATAAGGAGGACTGGCCCGGCTTAAGTAAACTGCTCGAGGAATTCTCAGCTTTCGCCAAGGATTACACTAGTCTCCTGGAGAAGACGCCTGAGTCAATTTCCAGGCCTCCCTTTGTTCTGAATATGGGTGTCGCCCGGCTGTTGCAGGAGTGGAGCGTCCTCAGCAGAGCGTGTGAACAACGTTTGGGGCTGGCTGAAGATGCGAACGACACGGCTGGTTTCCAATGGAATCTGCGTGAGGCTGGTGAGCTTGCGAAGAACTATTGCGACCACTGGCATCCCCAAAGACCCATAGAAGCCCCCTATCAGGAACTCCGCGAGCCAGTGGTCTACTTTGAAAAGCTCTACCGTATCTCGCGTGCCGCATACGCCCCAGAGACTCCTGTTGTTTCTATCCCCCTGACCGATTACAACGACTCGACGTGCTGGCAAGCCCTGGCGCATGAACTCGGGCATCACATCTATTGGAATGGGGTAGATCTGAGAACCTCTGAGATGGTACACAAACGCCTGCACGATGCCATGGCCGAAGCGCTTTCTGCTCCACTCCTCGAATCAAGTTCGAAAGCACTTGACCAGGCCCGCCTGTGGGGACGCTATGCTGACCGGATGCGCCTGTGGGGGCACTGGCTGGAAGAAGTTTTCGCCGACGTCTGTGGCACCCTGCTCGCTGGCCCATACTACGCTGCCTCGGCCCAAGACCTGATGGCGGATCGGATTAACAAGACCGAAGACCTCACTAAGGGCGATTACCAACATCCTAGCGCCTACCTGCGTCCGTTGATCTCGCTTCAGGTCTTGCGCGAAATCGCGAAACACAGCAACGCCTCTTTCCCCCACAAGACCGGGCCGACAAGAGAAAAGGAGGGAATCAAGAGACTGGAGAATCGTTGGGAATACTTCTGTCAGAAAGCCGGGGAGCTACCGTACGCCGAAACCGGGTTGACGATGGAAGACTTGGCAACCGACGACATTGAGGCCGTCGTCCGAGTCATTCTCTATGAGCCGGTCTGGCCTCACGGCAGAAGGCTTTGGGATTTGATCGAGTTTTATGGCGAAGAGGACGTCAAGGCACTCGAGCAGATGGAACTAACCCTGCTTCCCGAAATACTCGACGGGAAGCCATCAGGTATCAAGAATGACCCGCCCGATATCGCAGATTCACTTTCCTTCAAGCGCCTCTGGGAAGACTTGAGAAACAGGGTCAACAGTGCCGAACTTGGAGAGGAGCAAAAACCACTGTTGTTCTGGGCATTGCTTCTTGGGATGGACCTGAGCGAGGCCATGCCGCATATCCCCCACGAATGTACTGATGAACACTGGCACTTTCCATACTGCGGGTGGTGGCGGAAACACAAGCATCCTCAGGATGGCAGCACTGTTATTTGCTGTTGAGGACGTCAACGGCCCAGTTTATTGAGGAAATAGCTGGCATCTTGAACGTATTTCACATCAACTTGCAGGCAAGCGCGGTTTCTCATCAGATCAAAGAAGCGCTCATAGGCGGCTATCGCCTCTTCGCGCTGGTTTTTTTCCCTATGCCAGGTAGCGCGGAGATAGTACAGTTTGACGGGAACGTCATCGGATCGCTCAGCCTGATCCAAGTCCCGTTTGATGTCGTCGAATGGGATACCCTCAGAGCCAGCGAAGCGGGAAAGGTTATTGAGCACGCGACACACGTAGGGAAGCGCAGACTGAGCGCTCAATCCTAAAGCCGCCTCACAGTCCGCTTGAGCATCGTTCCAACGTCCCGCCCGCCGAAGCAAGTCGCTCCTGTTCACGTGTGCCAGCAGCTCTAGTTCGGCCTTGCCCTGAGCGTTAGCCAGCTCGATAGCCTGCTCAAATTCAAACAACCCGGTCTGGGGAAAACCTGTCTCGCTCTGCAGCAGGTCCTTGTTGAAACGGGCCACGCCCAGGTTGTTGTAGGCGGCACCGGGATTCAACGCCAGACCAATTTCCTTGTAGGCATCAATCGCCTCATCGTATCGTCCGTAGAAGAGCAGGCTGTTCGCACATAAGAGGGATTGTTCGGGCGAGGTTGGAGTAGCTGGCAGTTTGTTGAACTGGTCGGCTGCTTCGTCGTAATCCCCATGCTGGTAGCTGATCAGGGCCAGGCCAACGCTGACCACGTCGGTCAGGCTGCCAGTAGCACTCAGGCTGGGCGGTTCATAAACCTCGTCAGGCTTGCGAGTCGTGGTCAGTTCGTAACTAAGTATTACGGCTTCATTCCCCTGTTCATCGCACGAACCCCAGACAACGATGTCAAAGCCAGATTGCGCTCGCGCCTCGGTGCTAGTTTGAAACGCCTGATCGAGAGAGATGGCCTCTGCCTCACTTATCCAGGAGTCAACCAACCGAGTTTGAAAGTCTTTTGAACAGTTCGGCAGTTGAGCTACACCCACTTGCACGGGTGTAGCCGAGGACTGGCAGGTCGGCCTTAGCATCGGCGGCTCAGGGTGACTAAGAATCGTGTTGACTGCCCACCTCAATACTGCCAAGAACATCACCAGCACCAGCACCGTAAGCAGGGCCGCACGGCGAGACACCCTCTTATTTCCCAATCGCAGGCCGTCGAGTAGACGCGCCATGCTCTCGCGCGCCCTGGCAAAAGGGCTCTCGAGGACTGGCTGCGGTTCGGAGGGCAATTCGGCTCCCTCCGTGACCGGACTTTGGGCAATGATGATCTCCCCCTGCACATCAAAAGCCCACTTCCCCGGTCTCTGCTGCGGCGTCTCGTCCGTGATGCGGTCGTAGACGTAGTCGTACAGCTCGTCGAGAGAGATGCGCCCATCCTCGTTCAGATCGGCCTCCCCCGTCTCCAGCCCACGCACCAGGGCACGGGTGAAAACTGAACTCACGCCCTTTCCCTTAACCTCGTCGCCCTCGAAGGCATACTGCATCGCGTCCGAGGCCGTCAGCACCACCCGCCCGCGTCCTTCAAAGCGCTCCCTGGTGCCTATGTCTTCGCCGGCCTTGGCCACCATCCCTCGCGCAAACGCCCCACTGTAGCAACAGTCCAGCAGCAGCACCTGTCGCCGTGAGCGACTATAGCGCATCACGTCGTTGACGAGGGTAGCTGGTATCGCGGTGGCGCGTAGCAACTTGCGCCGGGTATCGGTGGTGGCGAAGTAGAGCCGCCCCTCCTCATCCTTGATCCCGTGACCAGAAAAGTAGAGCAGCAACAGATCATCGCGCTTGCGATCGGCGAAAAAAGCTTCGATTGCCTGATTCACCTCATACGAAGGTTCGTTCAGAAGCGTTTGCACCTCAAAGTCGCCGATGGCCGGGTCTGCCAGCACCCGCGCCAGAGCCTCGGCGTCCTGGGCCGGTGCGACCAACTGCCGCAAGTCAGCATCTTCGTATTGATAGCTAGCGATGATCAGTGCAACCCGCTTTTCAGCCATTGGCAACCAAAATCCCCGTATGGCGACTGATCCAGGCATTGGTCAGCCGCTGCTGCTCCTCGGATGAGATGCCCGTCACCTCCAACTTGTCGCCGTCAATTTCCAGGGTCACGCTGCGCCGCTCGTGACGCGTGAGCCAGGATTGAAGCGCGCCGATCAGGGTGGTGAGCACCCCTCCTGAAGCGGTCAGAGCCACGAGGAGCGCGCCCCAGGTTATGGGGTCACCGGCTTTGGCCCCTCTGGGTGCTTCCCCGGCACGGACCAGATTGACCGTCTCCACATCCAACTCTGTGAGCTCTCCCCGCAATTGCCGCGTAAGCTGCTCTAGCTCCTCAGCGTCGGCCTCTGGCCCGGCGTCAATGTTGAGCATCAGTTGTGCTGTTTGATCTATCATAAGTTAGCCCCCCTTACTCGTGTGCAGCGAAGTGACGAACATAGTATAACACACTCATTGGAAGGTGTCAACCAATTCATGCGCTTTCTCCAATCTTCGATGATTTCTATCATGCTATCAAATTGCCGGCCAAGGGAAACTCCATGCCGATGAGGAGGGCCTGCAATACGTCTACGTCGGCAACGTCCCCGGCCACGAGCGCAACAGCACCTTCTGCCCCCAGTGCGGCGAGCGGATCATTCACCGCATGCATTTCAGCGTGCTCTCGAGGGACATCGAAGGCGGGAAATGCCGGTTCTGCGGACATGAGATACCAGGTGTCTGGTGGGACTGAGCCGTATCCGTCTTTACGGCATGGTAGCTACCAGAACCAGGCTGCCCAGCTTCAACACAGCCACGAGGAGGCAGGTCTCCAGGACGCCCAGGGCGGGGAGAAGCATCACGGAGACGAGTAGAGACCCCAAGAAGGCACCCAGGAGGTCGGAGGCGTAAAGGATACCGGCCGTCTCGCTGATGCTCACCCTACGGTACATCTTGCTGGCCAGGGGAAACTCCACGCCGACCAGGAAACCGGCCAGGGCATTCAGGGTGAGGAGTATGGGCCCCACGGTAGCGGAGACCCCAGGCCGGCCCGCCTGGGCATACAGAATCGCCAGGATGACAGGGAAAAGAAGCCAGCAAGCAGCAATGGCTCCCTCTAGCCTCAGGAGGAGAGACTTCCCTTCGACAGAGCTCAGGACAGGCCCTTCCTCGATTCGTTCCACCTGGCGGGTCATGACCAATCCTCCCAGGCTCAGGCCAGCCATGAAGGCCGTGACCAGCAGCCCTATTTGCTGATAAACGTAGCCATAGAAGGCCTGGAATGCAAAGATGACCAGCAGGTCGAAGGCCATCCCTGCGAAGCCGGTGGTGACCATGACAATAGGGACAGAAGCCGTCCTCAACCTGCGGCTCACCCTCCTCGCTACCAGAAAGGCTGCGGTCAGCAGGATCAAGGCAGCCCCGAGAAGCGGCAAGTTGATCCGCTCTAGGAACTCGAAGTATCCACTGAAACCGGGGGAGAAGAGCTCGTTCCAATAGAACAGGCCATAGAGCAAACCCGAAGGACGAAGGTCCTCGTTGCTATTTGCTACAAAGGAGCGTCCCCGCCCCGAAATCCCTACCTCCTCTCCCCTCCGCAGAGAATCCCAAAACCAGGCCAGCCGCTGCTGGTCCAGTTTCAAGCTCAGGTGAAAGTCAGTCATCAGGCTGGTGGGCAAAGCTCTCTCCTCCCAGCGTTGGGCCAGTGTCTCGAGCGAAACGGCCTCCAGGTGCGCTTCGGGCGAAGCCAGCCAAAGGTTCACGTCGCCGGGGATGACGTGCGTGTGAGGAAAGACCTGCTTCAGAGTCTCGTAGATGGTGGCGTTGAGGTTTCGCATCCCAGGCCCCATGTAGGTGAGCGTCCCCGGCGATGGCAGAGCCACCACTCCCTCCCCGTTCAGGATCTCCCGCACCAGGCGGAAAAACTCCACGGTGTAGAATCTGTTAAGTTGGAGAGTCACAGGATAGGGGAGATTGACGATGACCAAGTCATATCTTTCCAGGCGATTCCCCTTGGCCGCCAGCTCTCTAACCAACAGCCTGCCATCCACTTGCTCAATGTTGACTCTGGGATCGCTGAGCTCGCCAACTGTCAAGGGAGTAGGAAACCTCTGCACGGCCTCGATCAGCAGGGGGTCCAGCTCGGCGTAGTCCACCCTTTCCACCGGGTACTTCAGAATCTCGTTCAACACGCCGCCCACGCCCCCGCTCACCACCAGCACCTTCCTGGGCTGGGGAACGAACAACATCGGCAGGTGCACCAGTTCCTCCACTGCGGTGATATCGGGGACCGGAGCGGTGAGGATAGGGACGCCGTTGGCGAAGAAAGTGTACTGCTCCTCTTGTTGGATGGCAGTCACGTTGCCGTAGATGGAGTTGCCATAGTAGACCAGATCGTATCCCCGCCACTGCTGGCCCACGAACCAGCGGTGGATGGCGTTGGCTTGAGGGGAAAGGAGTAGGTAGAGGCTGATGGCCAGGAGGAGGAACAACGGACTGTAGGATTTGACGGACTTGGGGCTGGGGACTAGGAGGGAGGCTGCTGAGGCCAGGTTCAGGGTGGACAGTATCAGGATGATTTGGATGGAGTGGATATGGGGGATGAAGAGGTAGGTGAAGACCAGCCCGCCGATGACCCCTCCGATGGCTTCCAGGACGTAGACATGGCCGATGGCGGGCGTCTCCCTGGCATAGGCCCGGCAGCCGAAGGTGAACATGGCTCCATCCACCAGGCCCAGGGGGAGGAGGACGAGGAAGGCGGAGTAGAAGGTGGACACCAGGCCCATTCCCTCGCCGGGCGTGATGCCCACGATCCTGCGCACGGTGAAAGCGACGTAGACCGAGAGGGGGAGTAGCAGGGAGAGCGCCACTTGCAGAGCAGCGTAGGATAAGGCCCCGCCCCTGACCCGATCAGCCAGCCGAGCCGCAAGCCCGCTACCCACCGCCTCCAGGATGAGCCAGCTCCCCAAGACCAGCCCGATGGACAGCTCGTTGCCAGCAAAGCTCACCAGCAGCTCCCTGGCCATCAGCGTCTGCATCACAGTGAAGCTGAAGCCCATAAGCAGAAAGGCGAACCTCAGGCTGCCTTTGGCAAATCTGTCTCTAGTGGATTTCATGGAAATCTTCTCCCTCTGTTGGGATGCAAGTATTATTTTACTACGAAGGCGATTGACTGTAAAGTCTGCTCCCAAGAAGGGTCAGGAAAGTCAGGTTGAGGTCCCGAAGTTGGTCGGTTCGAGTCAAGCAAAATCGTGCCATCGCTGATATAATTGACTTGAGAAGTGCACAAAGTGGGTATCGCATTCTTTTGACATCTGTGACATTCTATGATACCATATTGACAGCCCACATACGTGGGAAGGAAGGGGACGATGAAAAAAGACAGATTTCTGAGCCTACTCGTCATCACAGCTCTGTTCTTGGGACTGGCGGGCGTTGTTCAGGCTCAGGACAAGACCTACATCTGGGATCGCCTCGACGTGGACATCACCGTGCTCGATAACTCCGACATCCGCGTCGTGGAAACCCAGCAGTTCACCTACACCAGCGGCAGGTTCACCTTCGGCTTCCGCGAGATCCCCACCGACAGGCTGGAGAGCATCACCGACATCGAGGTCTGGGAGGGAGATCGGCAGTTTCAACCGGGGCGCGGCGGCGACTACACCTACGAGACCTTCTACAGCGACGAAGGTGACTTCACCATCAAGTGGTACTACCCCGGCTACCGCGACTCCACCCACGCCTACACCATCAAGTACACCGTGAAGGGCGGGCTCCGTTTCTACGAGGGGGGCGACCAACTCTACTGGAAGGCGGTCTTTCCCGACCGAACTGTCCCCGTACTGGCCTCGGTGGTGACTGTTCACCTTCCCGCCACCTTCGATCCAGACCAGCTCGTGATCGCAGCCTACGGCGGAGGCCGCGACGAGCGCCAGGATGTGCAGATCGAAAACAAGGGCTCCGAAGTGGTCTTCAACACAGGCCGCACCCGGTCCGATGAGGAGCTGGAAGTGCGAGTGCAGTTCCCCCACGGCGTTGTCCAGGG
>CAYMKL010000177.1:0-12129 GCA_964390805.1 uncultured Anaerolineae bacterium
GAGCTTAGAGTATACCACGAGTCAGCCGCTTAGAAAAGTGTCCGGTAGTGAATCCCCAAACACCCAGTTCCGATTGCCGACGCTCTTGTAATAGCGTTGTTGTATCCAGCGCGTTGACTTGTTGGAGTGTCGCCGTTTCGCCCACCGCCAGAGCATCTGAAAGAGACGATGCTGGACATAGTTGAAGGTTCTCTTGGACACGCCATACCGATAGTAGCTGGCCCAACCCCAAATGACGGGGTTGAGCTTTCTCACGATCTGTTCTATCGTGGCGTGCTTGTTGGCGTCGAGGATCTCTTTCAGATGTCGTAGATGGCGATGGACTTTCTCTTTCTGGGGTTTCGTCAGCAGCTTGCCTTTGTAGTATCGGATCGTGAAGCCAAGGAAGTTGAAGCCTTCTTCCCGATGCACGATACGAGTCTTAGCCTGGCCCAACTTCAGACCTCGTTGGGCCAGGAACTCGCTTAGTCGTGGTAGAACATAGGTCTCAAAGATTTCCCGTGAAGGGGCTGTCACCACAAAGTCGTCGGCGTAGCGAATTACACTGATGCCCCTGTTCAGACCTTTGCGCACTGACGGTCTGACCAGGTGACCATCAGGTGTTTCACTGCCGAACAACCGTTCCAGCCCGTCCAGGGCGATGTTGGCGAGTAACGGGCTGATCACCCCACCTTGGGGTGTTCCAGTTTCCGTGTCGGTGTAGTGCCCTAGTTCTACCACCCCCGCCTTGAGCCAGCGGCGGATAGGGGTCGTGAACACTGGTATGTGGGTCAACAGGGGTTTATGGGAGATGTTATCGAAGCAGCTACTAATATCCGCGTCCAAAATCCAGGGACTGCTGCCCCTTTTATTGAGCGTGATATAGATCTGCTCGATAGCATCCATACAACACCGCCCTGGTCGAAAGCCATAGGAATTGGCTTCGAACTTCGCCTCCCACTCTGGCTCTAGCGCTGCTTTGACGATGGCCTGCATCACCCGGTCTCTGATCGTAGGGATGCCCAGTGGGCGCATCTTGCCTCCGGCCTTTGGGATGTACACCCGTCGTACTGGCCGGGGACGATACCCTTTCAGCGTCCAGTCCTCTTGGCTGAGTGCCATGCGTGCTTCAGGGGTACGGTACACCTTCCCATCCACACCTGGCGTGTGCTTGCCCCGGTTCTCCTGCGTGACTCGCCGGATAGCCAGGAGTTTGTTCGACGTGGCTCGCGCCAGGAGTTTCTGTAGGCTTCTCACCTTCTTCCATTCCTGACGCTCGGTGGCTCGGTAAATCCGTTCTTGGAGTCGCCGTACATTCCTCTCCACATTGCGCCAGTTAATAACCTGCCAGCGCGGAGGGGTACGTTCATCGGTCTGTTCAATGAATATCTCCATCGTCTAACATCCCCGATGATGAGGGCGTTCCATGACCTTCCTTACCGTCAAGACCAGTCGGAAGTCTGCACCCTTTCGAGTTGGGTATCCCCACGCTGAGCGTGGCCCTATCCCGACCATTACAGCCGGGCCTTCGCTTTCTCCGACCTCTTCTACCCCCTCAACCGTCCCCCTTCCTTACGGTCGGGATACCGTGTGACCACGGGGTTGGTGGGGCTTACCACGTTCCGCGTGAGTACCATCGGATGGGTTAGGTCCCGCCTTTCCGCCGGTGGCTCGTCATCTGCGGCAGGAGATCGTAGAGCTCCTACACCTGGCCACTTGCCTTTTGGCCCAAGCCTATCAGCACCTTTGGCTTGTTTGGCTTGACGACGTTTATCAGCGATTTACTATTCGTTGACCATACCATCCAACCCTAGCTCCCGACCGCCTCGGTGCTAGCAGTCACAATCGCCCCTCACGGTTTAGATCGTCGCCCAACTGAACGAGGCTACATTGTCCCAGGAGCTTCGCACCGTCAGATTACTCCGACCGCACGTCCTGGTAGGGTACTGGTGGCAGAACACCAGGTTGCATCCTGAGCCTGTCGAAGGGTTGTGCCCTGATGACTCAGTCACAACAGCTACTCACGCGACTTCGTGTCGCACTTACGAAAGCCACCTGCATCAACTGCACAGGTGGCCTTT
This sequence comes from uncultured Anaerolineae bacterium, assembly GCA_964390805.1. Taxonomy (GTDB): domain Bacteria; phylum Chloroflexota; class Anaerolineae; order VGOG01; family VGOG01; genus CAYMKL01. The sequence continues at coordinate 2,061 of CAYMKL010000177.1, forward strand.
TGGTGTTGCCAAGCGAAGGTGAAATCTGATCGCCCCGGACATCAGCATCCATGTTCTGTTATCTCTCGTGTAATCGCTCTCCTTGACCTCTGAACCTCGCCGCTCCCCTACCTCGAACCGGTGCCCTGTTCCTAGTATAACTACTTGGCCAAGAGAAGCAGCTGTGGTGCACTAAATGTCCAAGAATTCGATTCCGTTTTACAGGCTGGCCTCGGTGGTGAGCAAGGGCAGTTGAATTAGCAGTCTATCGCCTTCGCGCTATCCAGCGGATAACCGGCAAGAGGTTGGTACGCATGTTGGCCTTGGCAATGACATCATCCGCACCGGCTGCCAACGCGCTCTGTCTGATGGCAGCGGAGTCTTGCACATTGAGGGCGAACATGCCTACTTCGGGCAGCATGTTCCGCAGGTGGGAGATGGTCTCCAGCCCGCTCAGGCCGGGCATAAACAGGTCAATTACAATGACTTCGGGCCGTAGCTCTTTGGCCTTGACCAGGGCGTTCGCACCCCCACGCGCCGAGCCGATGACAACCAGCTCGGGCTGCTGCTTCAAGAATTGCTTCGCATTGCGCAGGAAGGTCAAATTATCATCCACGAGGAAGACGTGGATTCTAGAGTCTTGTTTCAGATCTCTTCGATACCACATAGTTCATCCTCCGTCGCCAATCTATCCATTCTTACTCGAACTCAAACGCCTTCTCGCTGAAAAGCTTCAAGCAAGCATCTACCACCTCAGGATCATAAAGAATACCACTATTCTGTAAAATCTTGTATTGGTCAAATAGAGTTTGAACACTTTCGTCGGAAATCGGTCAGCTGAAATCTGTCCCACCGGCGGGGCTCACAGCTAGTTTTCGAGTGATTCTGCCCATATCTGGGAGCTGATCCTCGACTCTGCAATGACCGCAAGTGTTCAAAGTGCTGCTGACCATTACATATTCTGTAAAATCTCCTCAGGCCTTATACATGGCGAGAGCCGGTCGGTGAGACCGACGAGAGGTCGTGGCCCTAACAACGTCCGCAGAGACCGCTGCCTGTCCGTTCGGCTGAACCTTGAGGCTTGAGGCCCTCAGACTGAAGCCTCACGACGAAGCCAAGCCTCAGGGCAGGGAGCGCGAATGCTGCCTGGAAGCCAGCATGCTCCCGAGGTTGGGAACCAGAAGAGCACCAAGTACAGGAATCCGCAAGTTCGATAGAAGGTGGCACCAGCCGAAGATGGTCACTTTGGCCGCCACGTGGCGCAGCAAGGCTGACAGGGTGCGATGCTCATCGCAACGCAATACCCCCAGCAGTACGGTCACGAAGTACTTCCACTGTGGCAGCGTGAACACGGCACTGAACAGTTGCATGTGATGCACTGCGCCAGACGCGCATCTTGGACTATCCTTGGGTGGGGCATGGCATCCTCCGAGGCAGCTTGAGTGCGGTAACCCAAGTCTACTCCAGGTCGCGCCATGCTCCAACCTATCCATTTATTACAAGGGCAAGACTACTGCTAACATGGTCAAGCTAGGAAGTCGGCAGAAGGCGGGCAATCACATCCAGGAGCTGGACTGGGTCGACCGGCTTGGTTATGTATCCAGCGGCACCCAAATCCTCAGCGAGTAGTTTATGCAACTGATGACCTGCCACACTAACCATGACGACAGGAATGTCCTTGGTTGCCGGCCGGTTTCTAATCGCCGATAAGGCAGCATAGCCATCCATATCGGGCATGAAGATGTCCAGGAGAATGACGTCGGGCCTTTCAGCCTGCGCCTTCTGCAGTCCTTCCCGGCCATCGAAGGCAGTGAGGACTTCGTGGCCTTCCTTCTCCAGGATGCCTTTGTAGAGCCGCGCCAGAGAACGATTGTCTTCAACGACCAGAATACGCGCTTTAGAACTCATTATTGCCTCCCTCCAAAGAAAGATGCAAACCGTTTCACCTCTGCTTCCAGCTCTTCCAGCACACTCGGTGCGTCGGTGAGATCGCCTTCCCGCCCCATCGTCTCCAGGTGCAGTGCCACATCGGACGCCGGTACTCCTCCAAAACTGCGCAGTGCTCCTTTGATGCCGTGCGCCGCACGCTTGACAGCCCTTGCATCTTGCCCTGCGAGGCCTTCTTTCAACTCTTTCAGGTGCCTGGGGTAGTCCTGCTCCAGGAACAGCCCAACCGCCTCCTGCAGAAGCTCCCTGTCCCCACCGGCTGCACGCAAGGCTTCCTCGAGATCCACTGCCGGCGCAGGGGGTGGTTCCTCCGCTGCCGGCAGATCTTGGTCCAGAGGCAGGAACGATTCCATAGCCCTGTGGAGTGCGTCGGGGCTCACCGGCTTGGAGATGTAGCCGTCCATGCCCGCTGCCAGGCACCTCTCCCGGTCCTCCTTCATGGCGTAGGCGGTCATGGCCAGGATGGAGATGTGTTGGCCGGATTCTGCTTCCTTCTCACGGATGACTCGGGTCGCCTCCAAGCCGTCCATCTCCGGCATCTCCACGTCCATCAAGACCAGGTCAAACTCCCCTTCCTTCAGTTTCTGGAGCACCTCTAGACCATTCGCGGCGACCTGTACCGAGTGGCCCATCTTTCCTAACGCCTTTCTGCCGATCAACTGGCCGGCGAGGTTGTCGTCGGCCAGCAGAATGCGCAACTGCGGCCCCTCCATGGCAGCCGGAATGATGCGCTCAGGCGCCTTCTTGACTTCTGGCGCAGTTCCCAGCACTGTCTGGATGGCATCGAGGAGTGCAGATCGTCTGATTGGCTTGCTCAGGTAAGTGGCGATACCCAGTTCGCGGCAGCGGGCTATGTCGCCGTGCACGCTGTCAGAGGAGAACATCATCACCGTGACGTCTCTCAGAGCGGGAGCATCCCGAATCTGCTCGGCCACGGCAAGGCCGTCCATCCCTGGCATCATCTTATCTAGTAGGATCAGGCGGAAGAGACGAGAGGTCTCCTTCGCCTGTTCGAGTTCACGCAGTCCCGCTGGCCCGTCCTCGGCCTCGGTCACGACCAGCCCCCAGTTGGTCAGCATCTCTCGCAATGTGAAGCGGCTCACCGCGCTATCGTCAATCACCAGCACGGGAAGCCCCTGCAAATCCACCGTCACTGCGGGTCTGGCAATGGCACGCCGTTCGGCTGAGCGCTCAAGACGAAGCCTGGCATGGGCTTGCTTCTTCAACCTCACTGTGAAGTGGAAGGTGCTACCTTCTCCAAGACGGCTCTCCACCCAGATGCGGCCTCCCATCATCTTCACCAACTGCTGCGAGATGGCCAGCCCCAGGCCGGTGCCGCCGTACCTGCGGGTGGTGGAGCCGTCGGCCTGGCGGAAGTCCTCAAAGATCAGGCTCTGCTTATCCTCGGGGATGCCAATGCCGGTATCGCGGACAGTGAAATGCAGCTCAACCGCCTCTTCGGCTTCCCTTTCGACCTTGCTCAGGGCAGGCTCTTTGCGGTCCGCCCTCACCTCCACCTGGACGAGGACCTCCCCTTGCTGCGTGAACTTGACCGCGTTGCCCATCAGATTGACCAGCACCTGGCGCAGGCGTCCCGGATCGCCTACCAGCGCTGTCGGCGCCTGGGTCGGGATGTGACAGGCCAGTTCCAGCCCTTTCTCGTGGGCGCGCAGGGCCATCGCCTCCGCCGTCTGCTCGACGGTGGTCCGCAGGTCGAAGTCGGTCTCCTCCAGGTCCAGATGTCCCGCCTCGATCTTGGAGAAGTCAAGGATGTCGTTGATGACGGACAGCAGCGCGTCGGCCGAGGACTTGACGATGCCCAGGTATTCGCGCTGCTCGGGCGTCAGATCGGTGTCCAATACCAGCCCGGTCATGCCCATGATGCCGTGGATAGGGGTACGGATCTCGTGGCTCATGCGCGCCAGGAACTGGCTCTTGGCCTGGTCGGCGGTCTCGGCCGCCTCTTTGGCTTTTGCCAGCTCTGCTGTCCGTTCCTGAACCCGTATTTCTAACTGGTCATGTGCGTTTTGCAGCGCCTCTTCCGCCTGCCTGCGTCTGGTGATGTCTGCTCCCAAAAGGATGAATCCCGAAGATGGGCCATGGTCCCCCTTGATGGGATTTATGGTGATGCCCAGAAGCCTTTCTTCGCCATCTGGACATCTGAAGCGCACAGCATCTAGCCGTATCGTATCATTCTTCTCTCGACACTCAGAGCTCCCTCTGTAAACCCGCTCCCAGTCCCACTGAATGTCGCGAACGATGCGCTCTTGAAATGGCCATCCAACAGCATCGGTTGCTGCAATGCCAAAGAGCTTCTCAGCTGCTGTGCTCCACTGGGTAATGCGGTCGTTCTCATCCACGCCGATTAGAATTGATTGTATGGACGCCAGTAACCGCGTGTTTTGTGCGTGCGCTCTGCGCAGCGCCTCCTCCGTCCCCTTGCGCTCGATTATCTCTCGCTGAGCCGCTTCATACAGCCGCGCGTTCTCGATAGCCACGCAGATTTGGTTGCCGACGGAGGTGAGCAATTCCACATCCCCAGGGGCGAATCGGCGGGACCTGCGAGTAATGACATCCATCACTCCCACCACTTTGTCCTTCGACTTCAGGGGCACGCTGATGTAAGATCGCAGACCCTCCTCCCTCGCCGCCATTCGGGTTAGCTCAGCTTCCTTAGAGATGTCCTCTACCACAATGGGCTCCCCGGATCGCAATCCCCGTCGGGCCAGACTCCCGTCCCATGTCATCGTCTCTTCGACAAACTCTGGGGAAACCCCGCGATAGACCTTGGCCACCAACTTGTTGTCCCCTTGATCGAGAAGATATATCCCACCTGCCTCCACCCCTATCGTCTCCAGCACCTTATCGAGGGTGGCCTTCAGGATCTCATCTAAGTCAAGGGATTGGCTGGCCGTGGAAGCGATGGCGTTTAGAGCGGAGAACTCCTGGCTGCGCTGACGAATCTCCTGTTCCGCCCCCTTTGCTTGCCTGCTCAGGGCACTCGTCAGCAGGGCGACGGCGAAGAGGGTCAGGCTCCTCTGCAGGTCGTGGAGCAGCGGAGTGCTCGGCTCAATGAAGACATGAGACGTGATCAACAGCAGACTCAGAGATAGGGCCGCAACGGTCCCCCCTGTCGGCCACCATAGGATCAACAAGACAATGAGGGCATACAGGAAGTCGGTGACAGCGACCTCCATGCCAAGGACGAAGCGGAAGTAGTAAGGTATGCCAGCGCTTGCAAGCAACAGCAGAATCTTGAGCAAGGCCTTAAGAGTCTCGCTCATTTCGAATCTCGCTGTCTTGTTCCTATCCATGACTCTCCCTTTCCAGTGGTCACTCTTCCATCAATGTCAGTAAGTTAAGACCTGACAGGTTTCCGAAAGGTGTAATTTTCAGCTAGATTCGACCTAGTCCTAGACACATTTGCGTCGAGAAGCGGCCTGTGAAACCTGTCAGGTCTGGGATGGACACCTCAACTTACTGACATTGACTCTTCCATTGGCGGCAGTGGAGGCATGTGTCATTCACGTTTGACCAGGCAAAGCGTGTTGACACACCTGCCATTACTACAATGAACTATGATGGACACAGTGGCACTCATGGTCGAACTCTGTGAAACAGCGCCAGAGCAAACCAGGGCGTTGGCGAGCGGGAATAGCTCTCACTCGAACTCAAACCCCTTCTCGGCAAAAAGCTTCAAGCAAACATCCACCACCTCAGCATCATAAAGGGCACCTCTATTCTGCGAGATTTCCTCCAGGGCCTTATCTATGCCAAGAGCCGGTCGGTAAGGTCGGTGAGAGGACATAGCCTCAACGACGTCGGCTACAGCCAGGATTCTTGCTTCTAACATGATCTCCTCACCTGACAGACCCGCAGGATACCCAGAACCATCCAGCCTCTCGTGATGCTGCAACACGATCTCAGCCACCGGCCATGGAAACTCTGCGCCCTTCAATACATCGTAACTGGTTTGAGGGTGAGTCTTGATCATACCCCATTGGAGGTCGTTCAACTTACCAGGTTTGCTGAGAACCTCAGCAGGGATACTGATCTTGCCCAGATCATGAATCAGCCCAGCCATGCGGAGCCCCTCGATCTGCTCATCAGGAAGGCCCTGTACTTCGTCCAGGACGAATGTGCCCATCTCTTTGGCGATGGCACCGGCCAGTTGGGTTACCCGCCGCTGATGGCCAGCGGTGTAGGGATCCCTCATCTCGATGGCTGATACCAGAACATTGACCGTTCCCTCCAGGGCTCTGCGCAATTTCACATAGCTTTGTTGAAGCGCATCTTCGGCCCGCTTGCGCTCGGTGATTTCGGCCATGAGTTGTTCGTTGGCTTCGGTCACTTCGACCGTGCGCTCTTCCACCAACTCCTCCAGGTGCTCCCGATACCGCTCCAGTTCCTCCTCGGCAAGCCGACGGCCTATCACACTCTCTACGGTCACCGGCAGGGTGGTGAGGTAGTTGCCCTCCGGGTCTTTGACCAGATAATCCAAAGCCCCGGCCTTCATGGCCTGGACTGCGATCGCCTCGTCGCCGCTCCCAGTCATCATCACAATGGGAGCATCTCTGGCTTCACCGAACAGATCGAACGCCGTGCCATCGCCCAGCATGTAGTCCATGAGCACGGCCTCGAATCGCTCCGCTGCCAGAATCGCTCTGGCTTCTGAGACCGACCCGGCGATCTGGTAGTCGTACGGTAGGTCTTCGCGCTTGACGAGCCGCTCGAAGGCCATCTGGTCAATCTTATCGTCCTCGATCAATAAGATTTTGACTTTCTTTTCCATGATTTACCTTCCTCCTTGAGGCAGTTCGCTCAGCGTCCAGTAGAGGTCAATGGCTCTCATCACCTCTACGAACTGGTGATAGTCCACCGGCTTGATCATGTAGCCGGCCACGCCCAGATCGAAGCTGTCCACCTTGTCCTGCTCCTCTCTGGATGACGTCAGCACCACCACCGGGATTCTCTTCAGCGCCTCATCTTGCTTGGCCACTGTCAAGAACTCGATGCCGTTCATGCGGGGCATGTTCAAGTCCAGCAAGATGATGCACGGCTCTTCGTTCTCTGGATCTCTCAAGAACGCCAACGCCTCCTCCCCATCGCCGACGATGTCCAGCCGATTCACGACGTTGATGTCTTTCAGCGCGCGACCGACGGTCATGGCGTCCACCTGGTCGTCCTCGACAAGCAGAATGGGTTTAGTGCTCCTCATTGCTCTTTCCCTCCTCTTTTGGAAGTGTGAAATAGAACGTGCTGCCTTTGCCAACCTCTGATTCCACCCAGACGCTCCCGCCACTGGTCTCGACGATCTTCTTCACCAGCGCCAGTCCGACGCCAGTGCTTTCGAGCTCGTCGCGCGGTGTCAGCGTCTGGAACATCTGAAACACTTTGTCATGGTACTTCTCTTCGATTCCGGGGCCGTTGTCGGCCACGCTGAACAGCCAATGGTCTCCTTCATCCACACAGCCCACTCTTATCCACCCTTGCGACTTGTCCATGAATTTGACCGCGTTGTCCAACAGGTTCTGAAAGACCTGCTCCAGGCGGGTTCGCTCCCCCACCAAGGTGGGCAATTCGCTTTCAGCGGTTACCTGGATGTGCTCTGGTGGGTCCAACAACTCTATCGCCTCTTGCAGTAGTTGGTTCAGGTCTACGCTTCTCTCTCTTTCTACCACACGCCCGACTCGTGAATACTGAAGGATGCCCTCGATGAGGTTGTGCATGCGCTTTGCCCGGCCGATCAGCAGACTTATCATTTCTTGGCCATGCTTGTCGAGGGCGTTCGTATAGTCGGCCGAGATCCACTGGGCCAACTGGACGACGCCCCGCAGCGGCGCTTTCAGGTCGTGGGAGGCAACGTAGACGAAGTCTCTGAGTTCCCTGTTGGTCGCTTCGAGTTCGATAGTGCGCTCGATGACTCGCTGCTCAAGCTCCTCATTCAACTGCCGGATCTCTTGCTCTGCTTGCCGCAGGCTGGCAATCATCTGGTTGAACGTGGCGGCCAGTTGGCCCACCTCATCCTGCTCCTCTACCGCAACTTCTTGATGGAGATCGCCCGTACGAGCAATCGTTCGGGTGACTTCCACCAGGCGTTGAATGGGATGGGTGACGCTCCGCGCCATCAGGACAGTGACCGTCGTCGCCATTCCGATGGCCGCCAGCAAGACAACCAAGGTGACAGAGGCGATCCTGCTCACAGGGGCAAAAACCTCGGCCCGCTCTTGCTCCACCACGATACCCCAGCCCGATTGTCCCCCCATCGGACTGTATGAAGCCAACATGGTGCGGTCACTGACGGGGTCGGCGTATTCGGTCTGCCCCTGATAGCCAGCGAGAACCGGCCTCAACTCTGGCGCCAGCGGTTGTCCAATGTAGGCGCGGTCTGGATGGGCAATAATGGCGCCCTCCTGCGAAACGACATAGGCTCGTCCCGTTTGCCCAATTTGGATTTCGTCTATCCTGCGCCAGATATCCCGCAAATCTATTTCAGCCACCACAATCTGCCTCGACTGTCCTTGCTCGAGCGCGGTGGGGATGCCCATATAGATGACGGGAACCTGGTCAGCCCCCACAATGTTAGTGGCCGATAGGAACAGCCCTCCGCTACTCGCCGCTTCGTGGGCCGTTGACACTTCATCTGTCAGCGGGATGGGAGAGCGGTTGATGATTTCCGTGATGTCTTGAATAGCCAGCAAACCTTCCAGGGAGTCGGCCAGATGTATCAGGAGATGCCCCTCGCTGTCGAACAGATAGAGCGCGCGGTAGGTGAGGGGAGAGGCGAGACGCAGTTCCAGCATCGCCCGCGCCTGGAGAGGGAGCATGGCATTGGATGCTCCTAACTGATACGTGAACAGCCGCACGTTGCCCCAGATGCTGTTGAATTGTATGTTGATGTCTTTGGCAACCAGCGTGGCTAGTTGGTCATTGCGCTGATTCACCTCATGTCGCACGCCTGCTCGCCCGGTGCGAAACGACAGGACGCCCAGCAAAGCCAGAAAGAACAGCGTCGTGACGATGCTGGAGACTAGCAACCTGCGGCGCAGCTTTTTGCCCCACCAATTCCTGACCCGACGGATGAGTTGCATTTATTCACCCGGCACTTCTACCACAATCTCACCAGCGATGATTTGCTGCTTCAATCCTTCCAATTGCTCTAACATCGCGTCTGTGACGAGGTTTTCATCAAAGGGGCCAAGCGACAAGCCTTCCTCTTCCAGCCCCAAAGAGCGGGTACCGGCCGCGAATTGGTCATTCATGACTTCCTCTACCAACGTCAGCACGGCTGTATCCACCCGTTTGGGACGATTGCCCACGACGTTACCAGGGGCGAGATAGCGTTGATCGCCGCTGGTGCCGATGGTCAATTTCCCTGCTTCCTTGGCCGCTTCGATGATGCCCAGGCCAGTCCGTCCAGCGCCATTGTAAATCACATCCACGCCCGCCTCATACTGGGCCAGAGCCAGAGATTTACCGACTTCTGGGTCGGTGAAGGTGCCAGCCAGATCGGAGACGACCTCGATGTTAAGCGAAGCGGCGCTATCCTGATAGGCGACGCCCTGCTCGAATCCGCTTTCAATGCGCCGGATGATCGAGATATCTACGCCGCCAATAAAGCCTACCTTGTTGCTTTCCGTCAACATCGCGGCCAGGACGCCCATCAGGAAATCCCCCTCTTGTTCGCGATAGACAATGGAGGCGACGTTATCCCCTTCGGCCACGGTGTCTATGATGGCAAAGCTGCCATCGGGAAACTCTGCTGCTACCGTTCCGATGTAGCCCCCATTCTCGTAGCCGACCCCGATGATCAAGTCGTACTCCTGGCGGGCAAAGCGGCGCAGCGCTTCCAGATTGGCCTCGTCGGAAGTAAAGTCGACCGTCTCAAAGCGGATCCCGAATTGCTTTTGGGCCTCTTGCAAGCCCGTGTAGGCCGAGTCGTTAAACGACCGGTCGCCCAGACCTCCTCTGGCCAGGATCATCCCCACGTTTAGCACCCGCTGGCTGATGGATGGCTGCGATGCCCCCCCGCAACCACTCAACAGGGCCAGCAATAGGATGCCCCAGATCACTTTGGCTATACTTGATTTGTAACTACTCAGGCTACCCCTCAAGAGTACAAGGGATGAAGGGGTTGCCGGTC
>CAYMKL010000178.1:0-12122 GCA_964390805.1 uncultured Anaerolineae bacterium
CTGCTACTATTCGCGACGAAGGCATCAAGGTCGCCGTCGCCATCCACATCCCCCAACGCCACCCCATAGTTATCTGAGCTCCCAAGACTCTGGCCGCTGTCGCTGAAGGCGCCCGTTCCATCGTTCAGCCACACCTTGTCGGCCTGGCTACTCCAATTCGCGACGAAGGCATCAAGGTCGCCGTCGCCATCCACATCCCCCAGCACCACCTCTCGGTTGTCTGAATTGCCCAGCCTCTGGCCGCTGTCGCTGAAGGTGCCCGTCCCGTCATTCAACCAGACCTCATCGGGCCCGGCGCCATTACCGATCCCGACGAAGGCATCGAGGTCGCCGTCGCCATCCACGTCCCCCAGTGCCATGCCCTCGCTGTTTGAACTGCCCAGGCTCTGGCCACTGTCGCTGAAGGCGCCCGCCCCATCGTTTAGCCACACCTTGTTAGCGCCGCCCCAATTCGCGACGAAGGCATCAAGGTCGCCGTCCCCGTCCACGTCCCCCAGCGCTACGGTACGGCTATTTGAACTGCCTATACTCTGGCCACTGTCGCTGAAAGCGCCCGTTCCATTGTTCAGCCACACCTTGTTGCCGGTTCCCCAGAAATTCGTGACGAAGGCATCGAGGTCGCCGTCGCCGTCTACGTCCCCCAGCGCTACGGTATGGCCGTTTGAGCTACCCAGGCTCTGGCCGCTATCGCTGAAGCCACCTGTTCCATCATTCAACCACACCTTGTTGGCTCCCCAGTTCACGACGAAGGCATCGAGATCACCATCCTTGTCCATGTCTCCCAGCGCCACTCCAATGCTCCTTGAGCTACCCAGGCTCTGGCCGCTGTCGCTAAAGGTGCCAAGCGTGCCCCCTTGCACGCCTCCATCGTTCAGCCAGACAGTGTTGGCTTGATTATCGTCATTGCCAACGAAGGCATCGAGGTCACCGTCCCCATCCAGATCCCCCAGGGCCACGGCATAGCTTTCTGAATTGCCCAGGCTCTGGCCACTGTCGCTGAAGACGCCGTTGCTGTCTGCAACCGTCGTCCAGTATTGCCAGACGGTGGGTGAAATGGGTGCGTGGCCATCCAGGCTCAACGTACCGGTAGTAGCGCTGGTCTGTACGAGTTCTCCCGGTTTGAAAGGCTGGGAGGGCGCCAGGCTGATGGTACTGCCGTTCACGCTGTAGGTTTGTGTCAGCAGGCCGGTCTGCATGGCGTGCACGGCAAAAGTGCGTGTGCTGACGGTTGTCGCGCTGATGGCTTGACTATAGGTAATGGAGACGGTTGCCGTGAGCGAGGCCGTATGTGTGTTGGAGGGTGGGGCAAAACCTGTCAACTGTGGGTTGTCAGATGCCACCCACGACAATTCGGCTTTGTACCAGGACGGTTCCCCAAAAGGATTATCGTTGTCGGCCAGGACAAGCGCGGACGGCCAACCGTCAACCGCCGTTGACTGGTGCGTGGTGGTCTGCGGCTTACCGTCAGTAGTAGCACTGGTCAAGGGCTGGGTTGTCAGGATCAGGCAGATAGTTAAGGCTAGAACAGCAAGTGTCCCCAAAATCCATTGTTTCTTCATCAATAGCACTTCCTCCGAGAGTACTTGCTTCGCCTGCCCCCAGATGCCTTTGAGGGATCATCCGGGGGCAGACGGTAAGGTATTTTGCGGCTCTTACTCCTCGACCATCAGCGGGCGATCAGGCCGCCGTTGTCTCACCAGCGTCAACGATGCCGCCGGACCCAGATCACTAGCGTCCACCGTCCGACTCACGAATCCACCATCGGTACCACGTGCCACCAGCACCACCGCGTCGCCCGCAGCCGAGTAGGTGAAGTATCCACTTCCATCCGCCAACCTCGCGTTGCCCAGGTTAGCCTGCCACCAGCCACCAGCGTCCACCAGGGCCGACATCACGGCGGCTTTACCCGCACTGCCCTGACCATCTCTGTCAGCCAGCGTGAGGTAGACGATCGCCCCCTCAGCCGGCGTCACCCCGTCCGCCAGGAACACCTGCCCGTAGACAGCATGGGAGTCAGGCAAGGTATCCAGGGTCGGCAGGGTGGCAATTGCATAATGCTTCCCTGCCTTGTCGTCAACCGTTGCCCCAGAGTGGATGTCGAAGAGGTAGGTCGTCTTCGGAGCCAACCCCGTGACCACCACGTAGTGACTCTCACCAGCGAAACCCTTCCCTCGCATATCGTAGAACACTCGCCCGTCGGCGAACTCCATGTAGCCGCTCGCCTCCCTGTCCGTCGTCCAGGAGACGGTGAAGGAAGTGTCGCGCAAGTTGGTCATTCGCACGTTCTCTATTCGCACCTGCGCCTCCCGCGCCGCCAGAGGCATTTCCTGGGGAAGAGCCAACGGGCTGGCCAGCCTGGAAAGCACCGGGCAGGTTGGCGTCACGACGCCGGCAGAAGCCGCCTTGACGAAGTAGCCCTTGCCGATCTTGATGGCGAAGTCGTTGAAGGGCAGGCCACAGATGTGACCATCCCAACCGCTGGCGTACCAGCGGTCAATCTCGATGGCCGTCACTCCCTGGCTGATGATCTCGTCGCACAGGCTTTCGGCCGTGTACTTATCGCAGTGCGGCACGCCGATGGAGTTCCAGCCTATCTGCAGGTCAAGCGGCACGGGCGTTGTCACCTCGTAGCCCTCGATGGTCCAGGTGCTGACGGCGTTGCTGCGGATGAAGTAGTCGGAGCCCAACTCGATGGTGAAGTCATTGAAGGGCAGGCCGCAGATGTGGCCGTCCCAACCGCTGGCATACCAGCGGTCAATCTCGACTGCGTCCCCGCCCTGGCTGTTGATCTCACTGCACGCGCCCTCGGCTGTGTAGGGGGTGAGCGGAACCAACGGCAGGGAGATGTGGTTCCAGCCAATCTGGATGTTGATCGGCCAGGTGCAGCGGGAGACATTCAGTACGATGGGGGCGGCAGGCGTATCTTCTGCCGTATCCACCGCCAGGCAGCCCACGCCATCGGCGGCGCCCTGAGCCTTCAGCAGGACCCAATCACCGCTGGCTGAGTAGTCGAAGTAGCCGCTCAGGTCGCCTGTCCTGGCGTTGCCCAGGTTGGCGTTCCAGTAGCCGGTGCCGTCCACCAACGCTGAGAGAGACGCTGCTTCGTCGGGGCTGCCGCTGCCGTTAGCGTCCCGCAGCGTGATGTAGACGATGGCGCCTTCGGCCAGCGTCGTCCCGTCCTCTTTGAACACCTGGCCGTAGATAGTGTCCGACGCTGGCAGGCCCAGTGTAGGGCCAGTGGTCACGCTGTGGTGAGCGCCGCCATTGTCGTCCACCGTCTCGTCGGAGACGACGTCGAAGTAGTAGGTGGTGCTCGGAGACAGGTCGGTGATGGTGACATAGTGCGTATCGTCTGTCGTACCAGCGCCCCGGTCGTCGTAGGCAATCTGGTCGAGACCTGTACTGAGCCCAGTCGAAGTAGTGGCCGGGTCGGTGCCGTAGTTTAGGCGCCCATCTGAGGGGATGTCGGTTATCCAGGAGACAGTGAACGACGTGTCGCGCACATTCGTCACCCGAACTTCGGAGATAGCAGGTGGAACGAGATCCACTGTGGTGAGGGTATCTCCATCGCTGCCAGGATATGCCTCCACGTTCCCGGCGTTGTCCCTGGCGCGAGACTGAAAGTAGTAGGTGTGGCCATCCTCGCCGGTGAAAGTGGCCGAGATCTCGGTGGTCTCGGCCAGCCAATCAGTCCAGGGGCCGGCACCATCCCGGTATTGCACGTCGTAACTGGCAATGCCGGCGGTGGCATCGGAGCCCGACCAGGAGACGGAGAAGGAGAGGGTGGATTGGTAGGTGGGTAGATCGGTAACCGAGGACGAGGGTGGGACGGTATCCAGGATAAACATGTTCCGTGTATCCGTCCCTATCGGATTCCCAGATAGATCCTCCGCCCCGGCAACGCTGATATGGTACATCCCATCTCCCGTCGTGTCCGTGAAGGTGTAGGCGCCGTACCACTTCGTGGGGTCGCTGTCCAGGTAGCCGTTGGTATACCCGGTATCGGTCCTGGGAGCGATGGTGTAATCGGTGTAAGGAGCGTCCATACCAATGGTCACCGTCGGAGCAGCGGTGGTGTTCATCTGCTCGGAGAAGGTGACCTCGAACTCCACCGTCTCCGCCTTGACAGGGCTAGATGGGGTCATCTCTACCACCACTGTGATCGGGCCATCCGCGATGGGAAAGGCTTCTTGGCCGCTTGCTGAATCTCCGTGATTGAGTACCACGACGGAAGGCCTGATGGGCTCGTCGTCCACGTAACCATCACCATCCGTATCGCAGAGCTGCTCCATCCCCAGGACTTCGAACGCGGCCGCCCCGACGAAGTCATCAGGCAAGAACTCCTGGTATGCCAGATCTATGGTCTTCAGGTGCTTGGGGTGCAGCCACGGGACGTCAATTGTCCCCACGCTCGTGCCGGTCTCGTCCCAGATCCATATCCTGCCCCAGAATTTGTTGCAGTAGGAGTCGTTGCGGATGGCGATCCTGGAGGTCGCCTGGGATTGTTTAGAAATGAGAGGTAGGGCAAAGGTGGTCGTTCCCGCTACTTGCTGAGGGGTGAAAGCGTTGTAGGCTACATCCTGGGTCTCGCCAGCGACGGTGGGTCTCCAAATACCCAAGTCTGGATCCCATATCGTGGTCCTCTTGATGTCTACCACAGCTAAGATGGGCTCACCTCCGTGCGGCTCCTCAGGATAATCCACCTGTTCGTGGGACTTGATCTCGGCCGCCCCAACGTAGTCGACGGGGATGATGCCCAGGTCAACAATATCTGACAGGCGCCAGGTGGTCGTGCCGTTCCGACAGACCCAATCGCCCACGAAGAGAATCTGGTCGCCACTCTGGTCGAAGAACTCCACGGTGACGAAGGTGGGCATAGAATTCTGGGTCAGGTTCAGCACCTGAATCTGTGTGTCCCAACCACTAATCTCTCGATAGAACAATGGCGCATAGTTGGTAGTGGCCTCATAATCAGGATAAAGCACACCGGCATGGGTCATAAGCATGGTGGAGTCGGCATTCCATCGGTCCACGACGATGGCTAAGGGCTCGTTGGCCGTGATATAGGCCGAGCCTAGCCAGGGCGCTACGCCTGGGTCGCCTGGGTTGGTACCCGGATACGGCGTGTTCGCATCGGGGTCTGGGCCTATGTGGATGGCCTCACCTGGCGCTATGGCCGCGATGTGCTGCGCTTTCATGTATTCGCAGTTGCCTTCCGGCTTGTAGTAGAGCCAGACGGAGGCGCAAACTTCCCCCGCATTTTGGATGATGATGGTGCTATCCAAGCCATCGTAGCCGTGCATGACGTTAGGTGCGAAGTACTCGTAGGGGGGACCCGTACCCAGCGTGTTTTCGGAGAAGCCGTTGTACGTGCTAGAAGCCGAAGCCCCGTTGGAGGCCAGCCTATCAACGGTGATTGCCAGAGGCTCGCCGCTGTAGGCGTAGGTATCCTCCCAGTTCATCCATGCCCCACTGCCATCAATACTGCCTGCGGCCTCGCATGCGGTCTCAAAAAGATCATCTGATACCGAATAGACGATGGCCGATTTAGCCTCGGCGGGGATTTCGTCTTTCACAGCACCGACGCCCCAGTTACCAGGGATGAATTGGCAGTGATGGGCCACAGGGCCGGGATCGTTGGGCAGGCATGTGTCGGAGTAGTCTCCCCAGAAGAAGATGATCACCCCGGTGTCAGCGTCTCCCACGTTTTGCATGTGGATCCGCGTTTTCCAACCGTCATCAGCGTCAATGATGGACAACTGGATGCGCGTGTCGGGAGGGAGCGCGGGTGTGCTGGTCGGTGTCGGCGTCTCTGTCGGTGTGCTGGTTGGTGTAGGCGTGACTGTATCCGCAGCTACTGATATGGAAAAGGCTTCCTGGCCGCTTACTGAACCATCAGGGCCGTGATTGAGTACCATGACGGAAGGCATGATGGGCTCGTCGTCCAGGCGGCCATCACCGTCCGTATCGCAGAGCTGCTCCACACCCCGGACTTCGAACGTGGCCGCCCCCACGAAGCCCGGACCTACATTCCCAAAGTAGTTGAGATCGCAGATACTCATGTGCTTGGGATGCAACCAGGACACGGGGAGGGTGGCTACACTGTTGCCGGTCTCATCCCAGATCCATATCGTGCCCCGGAACTTGCTGCAGTTAGAGTTGTTACGGATGGCGATCCTGGAAGTCGCCTGGGATTGTTTGGATATGGCGGGTAAGGCAAAAGCGGTCACCCCTTCTACCTGCTGAGGGGGCAAGGTGCTGTAGCTCAATGCCTCGCCGCTAGCGCTGTTCATTAGACTTACCACAGAAGCGATAGGCTCGCCCGGCTGCTGCCCTGGATAATCCACTTGCTCGTGAGACTGGATCTCAGCCGCCCCAACATACTCGAAGATGTCCAAGTCAGTGATATGTGGCAGATAGAAAGTGTCTGTACCGTTTGGACAGACCCACTCGCCCACGAAGAGGATCTGGTCGCCACTCTGGTCGAAGAACTCCACGGTGACGAAGGTGGACTCACTTTCGCTCAGGTTCTGCACCTGAATCTGTGTGTCCCAACCACTAAGCTCTCGATAGAGCAATGGCGCGTAGTTGGTGGAAGCCCCATAATCATCAGCTACAGCACTGTAGGTTAGAAGCATCGTAGAGTCGGCGTCCCATCGGTCCACGACGATGGCTAAGGGCTCGTCGGCCGTGATATAGACCGAACCCAGCCAGGGCGGATCGAGTTCCGGCGTCGGGAATGGCATGTGGGCATCAGGGCCTGGGCCTATGCGGATGGCCTCTCCTGGCGCTATGGCGGCGACGTGTTGCTCTTTCACGTACTCACAGTTGTCCTCTTCCCTGTAGTAGAGCCAGACGGAGGCGCAATCGTCGCCTGAGTTCTGGATGGTGATGGTGCTATCCAGGCCGTTGTAGCTGTGCATGACGTTAGGTGCGTAGTACTCGTAAGGGGGCTCTGCACCCAGTGTGTTTTCGGAGAAGCCGTTATACATGCCAGAAGCCGAAGCCCCGTTGGATGCTCGCCGATTAACGGTGACGGCCAGGGGCTCGCCGCTGTATGCGTAGGCATCCTCCCAACTCATCCATGCTTCGTAGCTATCAATACTGCCTGCGGCCTCGCATGCGGCCTCACGAAGATCATACGATACAGAGTAGGCGATGGCCGAGTAAACGCCGTCCGGGATCACGTGGCGCAGGGTATAGACCCCATTCTCGGGCACCAGCATGCAGCGTCGAGTGATGCCGGGAGCATTGATTGGGCACTGGCCAGAGTAGTCTCCCCAGAAGAGGGTGACCACTCCAGTGTGAGCATCTCCCACGTTCTGTATCTGGATCTGTGTTTCCCAACCGTCATTGATGTCAATGGCGGGCAGTGCGATGCGCGCGTTGGGATCGGGGGTGGGGATGGGAGTGGCCGTCGGCGTGGCTGTTGGTGTGGCCGTAGGCGTGGCTGTACCTGTGGTCACGGGAGTGGGTGTCCAGGTGGGGGTGGGGGTCGGCGTGGGCGTAGCCACCGCTATGGGGAAGGCTTCCTGGCTGCTTGCTGAACCATCGGGATCGTCATCGTAATTGAGCACCATGACGGAAGGCATGATGGGCTCGTCGTCCAGATAGCCATCGTTGTCCAGGTCGCAGAGCTGCTCCACCTCCAGGACTTCGAACGTAGCCGTCCCAACGAAGCCAGGAGCTATCTGCCCGAAGTAGGCCAGATCGAAGATCTTCATGTGCCCGGGATGCAACCATGGCACGGGGATGGTGACCACGCTTGTGCCGATCCCGTCCCAGATCAAGATCTCGCCCTGTATCTTGTTGCAGTTGGAGTTGTTGCGGATGGTGATCCGAGAGGTCACACCACCCTCTTGCTCCTTGGCGATGAAAGGCATGGCCCAACTCATGGCATTGACCGTCCCACTGTTCAGATAGGCGTTGTAGGCCCCACCCTGGGGCTCGCCAGCGACGGCGGGTCTCCAAATACCCAAATCTGGATCCCATATCTTGGTCCTCTTGAGGTCTACCACAGCCAAGATGGGCTCACCATCGTGCGACCCCTCAGGATAATCCACCTGTCTGTGAGACTGAATCTTGGCCGCTCCAACGTACCCGAAGGGGAAGATAACACCCAGGTCAATGATATCTGACAGGCGAAAGGTGTCCGTGTCGTTCCGGCAGATCCAGGTGCCCACCAAAAGGATGGAATTGCCACTCGGGTCAAAGAACTCCACGGTGACGAAGGTGGGCTCACTTTCGCTCAGGTTTTGCACATGAATGTCCGCGTCCCAACCAGAAAATTCTCGATAGATCAATGACGTATAGTTGGTAGTGGCCTCATAATCAGGGTACGGCACACCGGCGTGAGTCAGAAGCATGGTGGCGTCGGCGTTCCATCGGTCCACGACGATGGCCAAGGGCCCGTTGGAGGTGATGTAGGCCGAACCCAGCCAGGGAGCAGTGATCGAGGCAGGGAACCCCACGTCCCCACCAGCCCCCACGCGGACCGCCTCACTCGGCGCCAGGCACTCGACGTGCTGGGCTATTTGGTACTCACAATTTCCCTCCTCCTTGTAGTAGATCCAGATGGAGGCGTACTCTTCGCCTGAGTTCTGGATGGTGATCATGCTGTCGAAGTTATCGTAGCCATGTGTGATGTAAGGCACGAAGTACTTGCCAGGGAAACCTGAGCCCAGCATAGTTTCGGAGAAGCCGTTGTACGTGCCAGAAGCCGAGCTCCCATTGGATGCCAGCCGATTAACGGTCACTACCAGGGGCTCGCCGCTGTATGCGTAGGTATCCTTCCAGTTTTCCCACGCCCCATAGCTATCAATACTGCCTGTAGCCTCACATGCAGCCTGCAAGAGATCGTCCGATACAGAATAGAGGGTAGCTGATTTGGCCTCAGTGGGGATGGCAGATTGCAAGATAGATGCGACGTTCTCAGAGATGAGTTGGCAGGCATAGCCGATGATTCCGGGGTCGTCAGGTGGGCATAAGCCAGAGTAGTCTCCCCAGAAGAAGATGATCGCTCCGGTATCAGCGTCCCCCACGTTCTGTATATGGATCTGCGTTTCCCAACCGTCATCGGTGTCAATGGCCGGCAACTGGATGCGCGTGTTGGGATCGGGCGTGGGCGAGCTGGTCGGCGTAGCCGTAGGCGTGCTCGTCGGTGTGGACGTGGGCGTGCTGGTCGGCGTCGGTATCGGGGAGCAGATGACACCAGTGCTCCTCAAATCACTGATGCCGGCCAGCCAGGTCTGGAAAGCGGCGTCCGCTGGTTCACACAGGTCAGTGTCATGGAACCAGAACGTGTCCAGATTAGCGAGGTCCGTCAGGGTCACCGGCAGTGCCCCGCTCAGTTGATTGGTGTACAGGTGGAGGCCCTGCAAATTGGTCAAGTTGCTCCACTCGGGGGGGA
Organism: uncultured Anaerolineae bacterium; assembly: GCA_964390805.1. Classification (GTDB taxonomy): domain Bacteria; phylum Chloroflexota; class Anaerolineae; order VGOG01; family VGOG01; genus CAYMKL01. Next base: position 9,410 of record CAYMKL010000178.1, read on the forward strand.
TGTTGCCGGTCAGTTGGTTGCTGTATAGATAGAGGTATTGCAAATTAACGAGGTTGCCCAACTCTACGGGTATACTGCCACTCAGTTGGTTATTGTGCAGCCAGAGGACTTGCAAGTTGGTCAGGTTGCCCAGCGGCGGGGGAATGTTGCCGGTCAGTTGGTTGCTGTACAGGTGGAGGCTTGTCAAATTGAAAAGGTTGCCCAACTCTGGGGGAATGTTGCCGCTCAGTTGGTTGTTGGACAGCCAAAGAGCTCCCAAATTGGAAAGGTTGCCCAACTCTGGGGGAATGTTGCCGCTCAGTTGGTTGCTATTCAGGAGGAGGCTTGTCAAATTGGTCAGGTTGCCCAACTCCGTGGGTATGCTACCACTAAGCTGGTTGTTGTACAGCAAGAGGGATTGCAAATCGGTCAGGTTGCTTATCTCTTGAGGGATATTGCCGCTCAGTTGGTTGCCGCTCAGGAAGAGGGATAGCAAGTTAGTTAGGTTGCCCAACTCCGGGGGAATGTTGCCACTCAGTTGGTTGGTGTACAGCCGGAGGTCTTGCAAACGGGTTAGGTTACTCAACTCTGGGGGTATGCTGCCGTTCAGTTGGTTGTCGCCCAAGAAGAGGTCTTGCAAGTTGGTCAGGTTGCCCAGTTCTGGGGGGATGCTGCCGCTCAGTTGGTTGCCGTGCAGCCAGAGGTGTTGCAAATTGGTCAGATTGCCCAACTCAGCGGGGATGCTACCGCTCAGTTGGTTTTCATACGGGAAGAGGCGTTGCAAATTGGTCAGGTTGCTCAGCTCAGGGGGTATGCCGCCGGTCAGTTGGTTGCTACCCAGGTGGAGGTATTGCAAGTTAGTTAAGCTGCCCAACTCCGGAGGTATGCTGCCGCTCAATTGGTTGTGGCTCAGATTGAGGTATTGCAAGTTGGTCAGGTTACTCAACTCCGGGGGAATGCTGCCGCTCAGTTGGTTGTCGTGCAAGTCAAGCCGCGTGACATGATCAGCACTGCAAGTCACGTCGTACCAGTTGCACGGCGTGTTTGTGTCCATCCAGCCGCTGTTGTTGCTCCAGTTAGCACCATCCGTGCTGTTGTAGAGCGCCGCCAGAGCTTCGCACTCCACCTGGGGTATCTCCGTTACGGTATCGCAGGAGAAGGGCGGCGGCTCCCAAGTGTTTACGTAAACGTCCTCGCTGTCCAAGGGATCGTACCAGAATTTGACCCTGAGGGGGCTTGCCAGGTCGGCGGCGAAGAAGCCGTTGAGGCCAGACAGCATGGTATTGGTGAGGGGGATGCTGGAGTTCCAGCTGTGGAGCTCATTTTGGTCAAAGTATCCATCGGTTGGGTCACAGCCGTAGTAGTGCACCCAGCTCTGGTCCGACTCCCAATCACTGGTTAGCAGGTACAGTTGTCCAGGCGGTAGCTTCAGGTCGGTGTATTGATCGGGCAGGGTGTGGAACTGCTCCGTGCTCCATATCCCCTCGCCCAGGTACTCCCAGTAGTTCTCCTTCAGCTCCCCGAAGAACTGCTCCTCTGTATCCTCATCCACGATCCGTATCTGCAGGGGAGGAACGTTGCCTTCCAGGTCTCCCATGCAGTCGCCCTCATAGAAACCAGGATTAGCGAACTGTCCCTCTTCGAGCTTCTGGATGTCCTTCAACCGCGTGTGGTTGAAGTTGAAAGGCGGCATAATCGAGATGAAACTGGTATCCTCGCCATGGACCTCGCCCAGGTAGTATCCCTCCAACTTCTGAGAATCCTGGGCGTTGATGAAGTTGACCTTCGGCACTGGGGTGCGGATGGTGATGTATTGGAACTCGAAATCCTCCCCAGGACTGTCGGTTGGGACGGTCTTGATGGCCACCACGTTGTACTCGTGGCCATCCACGAAAAACCGCTTGAGCCACCAGGGATCGCCTGGCAACAGGTCATGGTACCCCGCACCATTGTCCATGGCCGAGTGGGGGGCTCCCAGAGCGCGGCCGATGGTGACAACAGCCATCTCCTGGTCACTATCGAAGGCGTGCAGGTAGACGAACCAGGGGCCCCACGGCCCGCTTGGCCAGCCGAGGGTGTTCTGACCCTCCCCGCGCGTCCTGATGGAGTGCTTGTAGACTAGAGCTATCTCCTTCAGACCAAGGATTTCCATCCCTGTATAATCTGGATGCAACGAGAAGGGCACTGGGGAATGCACTCCCCCGCCCGTGTACCAGATCTTGAAGTACGCATCGCTGGCGGTCACATTGTCCAGGGTGACCATGTGATCCAGGAGCATGGCGCTCTCGCCCTGTGCCAGGACGATGTCTTCCACCGCCAAGACCACCAGCTCGTCCCCACTCAACTCCACCCCGTCTATGTCAAGCTGGTCAATAGAGCCATTCCCATCGAAGTCCACCCCTATGCCCAAGGTCTCGGAGATGGTTTTCTCACTGTGGATGGTGACGACGTCGTGGCTGCCTTCGAAGTTCGCATCGAAGGTGGTCAGGCCATAGCCGAAACTGGGCAAGCGGGCAGGAGGTAGGTCTCCGGTGACTGGGTCCGGGGCCGGCAGTTCATCGGCTGTCGTGCCGACGGGGAAGGCCAAACGGCTTGTTCCTGGTTGTCCGTGGCTGGGCTGGTCCAGAGTATTAAGGTACATGTAGGTGAACTCCTGCATAATTGCAGGGAAGGTGTAGGTGGGTGCAAATCGCAAAAGATGGCAACATAAACTCAAACAGGTGCAGCAAGACTG
>CAYMKL010000179.1:0-8533 GCA_964390805.1 uncultured Anaerolineae bacterium
TCTGTTCCAACGCCTTTATCTCGACCTTGAGGGCTATCGCCGATTCGCCTAATCGACCTACCACTATATGTGACCTTTCCCTGCGAAATCCCAAAGAGCCATCAGAGTAAGAGGAGAAGCATCTCCAATGAAAAGCGTTTCTGTTATTTGGGTTCGAATCATAACGATTCCCTCAACTGATGTTGTTCCAGCACAGGCAAATGCACCTATGCACCCATACGTGCAATCAAGTGCGGCATGGCCACTCGATAGAGCACCCAGCCCACCAGCATCAAACCAAAAGTGATGCCTGTGATGAGCAGAAAACCGCCTGGCTGGGATACCGTGCCGCTGGTCAGCAACTCCCTGGTTGTGAGCAGCAGTTGGCTCACCGGGTTGATCTGGGCCAGCTGCGAAGCCGGCCAGGTGGTCGGCGGCGGGTAGACCACCGGCGTGACGTAGAACCACAACGTGGTGATGATGGTCAGCCCCCGCTGGATGTCCCCGTAAAGCATTCCCAACGGCGCCAGCAGCAGGCCGATCATCAGCCCCAGCGCCATCAGCGCCAGGATGCCAACCGGAGCCAGGAGAACCGTCGGCGGAACGGCAATGCGAAACCAGAGGAACACCACCAGCATCAGGACCAGGCGGATGGCAAAGTTGAACAGTACTTCGCCCAGGCCGGCCAGGATCAGTGCCTCCCTGGGGAAGTTGATCTTGGCCAGCATAGACCTGGACGAGGTGATCAACTTGATCGGGCTGTTCAGGGCCTCCACAAACCCCTGCCAGAGCAGCGTGCCCACCATAACGTAGGCCGGATAGGGAATGTCCGTTGCGCCTACGTTGAGGATTTGCTGCGAATTGAGGAACACCCATACCAGTGTGGTGACGACGGGGGGCAGGAAGGCCCAAAGGTAGCCCAGCAACGATTGGCGGTACTGCGCGCTGATGTTGCGCACCAAGAGGCGCCAGGCCAGCTCCCGCGAGGCCAGCAGATCAATCACCATGCTACGCACCAACTGGCGCGGTCGGCGCAGTTGGGATTCGGGCGTGTAGACCACTTCGGGCAAACGATCAGACGTTTCGGCTAAGGCCATTACCGATGCCCCTCCTCGTAGATTCGCTCAATCAATTGCATCACCTTGAGGGCGTCTGCAGAATCGCCAGATTGGACCGGCTTCCCCTCCCGGATCGCCGTCACAAAGTCGGCGATCTCCAGCGCCCAGGAATCATCTCTGTCGAAGAAAATGGTCTCTTCCCGCGGCCTTCCGAAGGCGAAGGACTCGTCCTCGAACTGACGCCTGGCAAAGGTGAGGCTCTCATCCCCGTAACTGCGCGTGGAAGTGAGCAGGCCATTGACGTTGATATATCCGCCCTGAAGGCATATCTCCAGCACAAAGCGATGTTTCCACTGGGTGGCAGAAGAATGCAGCATCGCCACCTGGCTATGCTGGTTGCGCAGGATGGCAAAGGCGTTGTCCTCCACCGGGATGTCCCAGAAGGACGTGGTGACGACACTCTGCACCTCAGTGAACTCGCCACAGAAGTATCGAAACAAATCGAGCATGTGAATGCCCTGATCCAGCAAGATACCGCCGCCGGCAACGTTGGCATCGTTGCGCCACGAATTCTCAAACTGGATGCCTCCGCACTTGCCGTACACCCCGCGCATCCACAGAATCTCACCAAATCGCCCGCTGTCCACCATGGACTTAGCTTCCATGATGGCGTAATGGTAGCGGTGATTGAAGCCGAACTTCAGTTTCAGGCCCGGGTTGGCACGCTCCGCCTCAATGATTCGCTCCACATCTTCCACGCAACGCCCCGGTGGCTTCTCGCAGAAGACGTGTTTTCCGCTGTTCAACGCCTGGATCACCACATCGGGTGCGACACTGTTGTAAGCACATACGAACACAACGTCCAGATCGTCTTCCACCAATTGGCGGAAATCGCTGTAAAAGCAGAGACCGGGAAGTGCGTGCGCTCGCTCTGGGTTCACGTCACAGATGGCCTGCAACTCCAGGTCGGGATGCTCCTGGATGTGCCGGGCCCGTTTCGTCCCCACCTTGCCCAATCCTACGATGCCTACCCTCAGTAGATCCGTCGCCCGCTGGACAGCACCAGCGTGCGCTGTCGGCTCAAGGACACTTGCAGGTGTAAGAGAGGTACCAACATCAGACAGTCGTCCAATGATCACCTTTCACTCTCCGATACCTTCCTTGCCACCACACGCAAGTGCGAACTGAGCAGATTTTCCTGAAGAAACTGCTGCAGCCTGCGTTTGGCGTAGGTGTCTCGGTGCTTCAGAAAGTACCTCAGAAAGCGCGGCACATCGGCATCCGGTCGCTCTTGCAACACCCGTTCGATCATCTGCACGTCCAGTTGGCCGGGTGTGCTGGCCTCCAGGATTTCGAAACCCGCTCTGGTAAGCAGCTTGCGCACTCCCTCGACGGAGAGCAGGTTGATGTGCTCAAGCGGGAATACCGTCGAGTGTTCCCACAACACCTGAACGTCAAATCCGCTGCCTGAGCGAGCGGTGATGACAAGCAAACCGCCTGGCCCCAGAGCCTCGTGCGCAGCCAGCACCAGGTCAAAAGGGCTTGCCTGGTGTTCCAAGACGTCAAACGCTGCGATCAGCCTGGCGTTCACGCCCTTCAGATCCGCCAGGTCGTCAATCGTTGCCAGCGAGTTCGCCGGCGTAGTCAAGGACTCCGGCAATGAGCAAAGGGGCTTCACAGCGATGAGCGGACCGACCTGTCGCCGCTGCAGTTCGGCCAGATAGTCCGATGAGCGAGTTTCCATGTCCACGACCGGCCGTTGTCCATCCGGCCTTACACGTTCGCACAGTTCAGATACCCACTCTGCCCGGTGCGCGGCCAGCTCCTTAACACGTCGGCCCATCGCCTCGCGATACTCGTCGCTGCGCCGGAATGCGGCCGCTGGCGAGTGCAGCAAGTACCAGTCCAGCAGCGAGCCGGACGGCCGGGGCGAGACAAAGAGCGTAGCGCAGACCCGACAACTCCAGTAAGTGTAGCCATGCTTCTTAAAGGCCAGTTCCCTGTCCGTCGAGGCGCAGGCCGGACACGCCATCTCGACAAAGTCCCCCTGCCGTTCCAGCAACTCCTTGGCTGACGCGACGCAGACATCCATCAAACGCTGATAGAGACCCGGCGGATGAACTTCCATCTCATCCAGGTGCTCCTCAACCGTGACCCGTTTCAATGCGCAACCTCCTCTGGCTCACTGCTGGTCCCTTCCGCACGCGCTTGAGCCAGTATTGCCAGGGTTTCCCGATGTACTGCTTGGGGAGCCGTGATGCGGAAAACGTCCTGTGTACCAGGAATTCCTCGACCGCTATGTCGACTCTTGTCACCAAATCGAAGCGGCCTTTAGAAACGTAGCTGACTTGTCCGAAGTAATCCAGCAAGAGCTCACCAGCAGCGGTCACAACCTCTGCCGCAAACGTAGACATATCGCGGTGTTCCTTAAGTTCTGCTGGAATCAAATTAGTTTCTCCGCTTCCGCCTTGCCATGCGAAACGGTTTCAGGTGTGCATTCTACCTGCGTTGAACGCTCAACGGACTCGTACCACTCGACCGTCCTTCGCAACCCTTCCTCAAATGGCGTCTGTGCCCGGAATCCAAACAGTTTCTCCGCCTTGCTGGTATCCAGGCACCGCCTGGGCTGGCCATCAGGCTTACTCGCGTCCCACACAATCTCCCCCTCAAACTCCGTCAGCCGGGCGATCAGGTGCACCAGGTCGCGGATGCTGATCTCCATACCCGAACCCAGGTTCACCGGCTCGCTCTCGTTGTACCACTCCGTCGCCAGCAGGAGACCCTCCGCCGCGTCCTCCACATACAGGAACTCCCGCGTCGGCTTCCCCGTGCCCCAGACGACGATGTGATCATCGCCCCGTTCTTTGGCCTCCAGGCACTTGCGGATCAGGGCTGGGATGACGTGGGAACTTTCGGCGTCGAAGTTATCCCCCGGCCCGTAGAGATTGGTCGGCAAGAGGAAGATCGAGTTGAAACCATACTGCTGGCGATAGGCCTGGGACTGTACCAGTAGCATCTTCTTGGCCAGGCCGTAGGGAGCGTTGGTTTCCTCCGGGTAACCATACCACAGGTCTTCTTCCTTGAAGGGCACAGGGGTGTATTTAGGGTAGGCGCAGACTGTGCCGATGGCCACGAACTTTCCTACGCCGAATTTCCAGGACTCATGAAAGAGTGGTATGCTCATCATTAGATTGTCATAGAAGAACTCGGCCGGGTGCGCGCGGTTGGCACCGATGCCGCCGACGCGGGCGGCCAGGTGGATCACGATGTCGATTTCGGATTTCGGACCCTTCGACGGGTTCAGGGCGGCGTTTCGGATTGCGGATTTTGGAGCGACATCGTAGAACAGTTGGCGGATGGCATTGATGTCACGGAGGTCGTACTGGCTGGTACGGGGCACGATGATTTCTGCCGCGCCCCGTTCTCGGAGCTTCTCGACAACGAAGGAGCCGAGGAAGCCGGCACCGCCAGTGACGATGACGCGCTTGTCGCGCCAGAATTCCTTGCTATCTGGCCAGTTCGTTTCAGGTTGCACGTTGGCCTGTTGCACGTTAGAATGTTCTACGTTGCACATCATGTCGGGTGTTTGAGGTTAAGCAGGGCTTGAGGAATCATGGATGAAGCGCTGATACGATGCCTACAGATAGCGAAATCGGAAAATGTACCACAGGGCTTTCACCCCATCCCGCCAAGTGATCTTCTTGCCCTCGTCATACGTTCGACCATAGTAATGAATACCTGTTTCGTAGATCCTCCAACGCTTACTTCTTGCCACCTTTACAGTAAACTCTACCTCAAACCCAAAGTCGTCGCTCACCAGATGCAGACCGTCGAGCACCTCCCGACGGAACATCTTGTAGCACACCTCAATGTCACTCAATGTGATGTCACACAGAATGCTGACAAGTGACGAAATGATCTTGTTGCCCAGGAAGTGATGCCAGTATAGCGCTCGGTGGGGCTTGCCGTAGAAGCGAGAGCCGTACACCACGTCGGCCTTGTCCTCAGCCACGAGCTGATACATCTCATACCAGTCCCTGGGATCGTACTCCAGGTCGGCATCTTGGATTACGATCACATCGCCGGTCGCCTCCTGAAAGCCCCGCCTCAGGGCAGCACCCTTGCCTCGATTCCGTTCCTGGAATACGACTTTCAGATTCTCGACCCGCAAGTTATCCTCAAGCAGCTCGCTCAACACTACTCCTGGGTTCCGGGACACCTCGGTTGTGACAAGCTCCTGCAACAGTTCCCGGGTCCCATCCGTGGAGCCATCATCAACAACGATGATCTCCTTTGGGATATCAACGTCTTGCACCCTGCTCAAAACCCGGCCAATGTAGGATCGTTCATTGTACACCGGGATGATCACAGAAAGCCTCATGCGTGTGCACCATGCCGCACCGCCAAGTGCGAGTCCGAAAAGCTAGCGATGCTGGTGCCCAGGATCGTTTGCACGTTCCAACATGTAAGGTTCCAGTGCCTCCGTTCCCTTACCCCCTGACCCCTCAACTGCCCTGCTCCTCCGCAACCTTCTCATGCTTACGACGCCTGCGACGCCGTGACCAGGGCAGCAGCCGGCGCAGCACTGACTGCTCCTCGGACTCCTGCCCATCGCGGTAGTAGCCGTAGTAGTAGTAGTAGTAGTAGCCCAGGTCGGACAGGCTCACTCGGTTGAGCACCGGCCCGAGGACATGGGCACCCACCTTCTCGAGGACAGCCTTGCCCCGCAGCACCAGGTCGCGGCGGGTAACACCGGCCAGGACCACCTGAAGCACAGCGTCCACTCGTGAACTCAACACCACGGCATCGGTGACAGTGGCTGCTGGCGGCGAGTCGTAGACCACCACGTCGGCGTGCTCCTTGAGCTGTTCCATCACCTCAGCCGCCCGTGGGGAGCCCAGGAGCTCGGCCGGGTTGGGCGGCACCGTGCCGCAGGGCAGCACCCACAGGTTCTCCACCTCCGTGCGCCGCAGGTATCCCTCAAAATCGTCCTTCTGGTCAATGACCAGGTTGGTGAAGCCAGGCTCCTTGGGAACATTGAAGAGGCGGTGCATACGCGGCTTGCGCAGGTCGGTGTCCACCAGGATTACCTTGCTACCTCCTCCGGCCAGGCTCACCGCCAGGTTGGCCGCCGTCAGCGTCTTGCCCTCGGTTGGGCCAGCGCTGGTGATCAGCAAGCTGCGCACCTGCTTGCCGGGGTTCGCAAACTGGATGTTGGTGCGCAGTGAGCGAAAGGCTTCGGCGATGGGGGAGCGAGGGTTGACGAGGGCTACGATCTGCTCGCGCTGGACGCTCGAGCGGTCCCCTCCCTCGATGATCCCGACCACGCCCAAGGTGGCCATGCCGTAGAGGGCGTCCAATTCCTCAGGGGTCTTGATCGTGTAGTCCAGGTACTCCAGGAGGAAGGCCAGACCTACTCCCAGCCCCAAGGACGCGGCCAGGGCGAAGAGGATCTGCTGGGAGGTCTTGCGTGGCAAGGGCCCGGTAGGCAGGGGCGCCTCGTCCACCACTACAGCGGTGTCCACGCTCGGTGTCTCCTCGTCGCTTGCCAGGGAGGCCTGGGTTTGAGCCAGGCTGCTGAGCACCTCGACTCGCAATGACTGGTTGCGGATCAGCTCTTGGCGCAGGTTCAGGATGTGCTGGTCAATCTCCTCGGATCGGGGCCTGCTCTCCAGCTCAGCCATCTGAGCTTGCAGGTTCTCGATCCGGTCGCCATAGTACGCCAGCTCATCTTGGAGAGTCTCCTGAAGCTCGGCCAACCGCTGCCGCTCCAGCGCCCTGGCGGGATCGCGCTGGGCCTCGATCTGTTGCCGCTGGGCCCGCTGCCGGGCCGTGTTTTCGGCCATGAGCACCTGGGCGGTAGTGTTGGCCAGGACCTGAGCTTGCTGAGGGTCGGTGTAGGTGGCACTGATCCTGAAAAACTGGGTATCGGGAACATAACGTGTTGATAGCGCCGCCAGGATCTCCCCCTCGGACATAGGGGATTCCAGCTCCTGAGCCACCAGGTTGGCAAAGGAACGGGTGCGCATGAACTCGGCATAGGTATTGGCCAGCGACTCTACCGGCTGCGTCGTCTGGTAGGGCAACACCGCGCTTGGTGCCGCCGGGTTCAGGAAGAGTGTTGTGGTAGTACTGTACATAGCAACCTGCTGCTGGCTGTAGTAGGTGGCACTGGCCCCCGACACCACCATGAGCAGCACGATAAGCCAAAGGTGCTTTCTGATGATCTTCCAGTACTCTAGTAATTCCATGATAAACTCTCACCTCACTCAACTGAGGAACGACGAATGACGATCAATGGCGCTGGTTATTGGCCGTTCGTCGCTCCGCCAACGTTATTTGATCCAGACCGGGTCCCAATCGCTGTACTCGTTATTGCTGATGTTGTGCTGACCGCTGCCGCCGGAGTTCATGACCCAGATTTGCTTGCGGCCGGTCTCCCGGTTGGACCAGAACACGATCCTCGTGCCGTCGGGAGACCAACTCGGGTGCTTATCCCAATTGTGCCAATCCCCCTGGTTGTTTGTCAGTCGAGTCTGTTGCCTAGTGTCCTTGTTGATTACGAAGATCTCGTCATTGCCCGGCGCTTGACTGACAAAGGCAATGTGGGCACCGTCGGGTGACCAGGCAGGGGCGTAGGTGACCTGACCAGCTCCGGTTAGATGCCAGGTCTGGCCGTCGGCGCTGTTCTGCACCCAGATCTCGTAGGCTTTATCGTATCCCTTGACGAAAAGTCGCTGGCTGCGGTCCGGCGAGAGGGCATCCAGCTCCAGGGCACGATCGTAGGCCCAGCGGTTGGTCAGCAGGGCCGCGTGACTGCCGTCGGGGTCCATCACTAAGACAGCCGGCTCTCCCAAGCGATCGGACAGAAAGGCAATCTTGCCCTTGAGCACAGCCGGTAACTCCGGTATTGGCGTCGGGATAGGGGGCGATGTGGCGGTGGGAGTCGGGGTAGCGGTGGGAGTCGGGGTAATCTGATCTAGCGGAATCAGCCAGGTCAGTGTGGGCACCGGTGTGGCCGTCCACACGTTGGGGGGCCACGGCGTCGGCGTCCCGTATACGAAGGCTTCCGCAGTGGCTACAAGAGCGTGCCACTGGGCCGTGGCGGTGTTGGCCGGCATGGCCGTGAGGACGATGATCACCGGGGTCACCCAGTTGGACGGCAGGGGCGTGGCCGTGGGCGTCGGCGTACCCGTCTCCAGATAGGGAGTGGCCTCCGCCGTGGCCGTCATGATCCGTGCTGCCAGGGTCACCACGTTTTCCGGTGTGGGTGTCTCAGTCGTGGGTGTCACAGTAGGCACGCTAGTTATCATCACGTAGTACGGCGTCGGCAGGGGTGTGGCCGTCCACACATTAGGTGGCAGCGGCGTCGGCGTTCCGTATACGAAGGCTTCAGCGGTGGCTACCAGGGCGTGCCATTGGGCGGTGGCGGTGTTGGCTGGCGTAGCCGTGGGTACGATGATCACCGGGGTCACCCAGTTGGGCGGCAGGGGTGT
>CAYMKL010000179.1:8633-11246 GCA_964390805.1 uncultured Anaerolineae bacterium
GCCGTGGGTACGATGATCACCGGGGTCACCCAGTTGGGCGGCAGGGGTGTGGCTGTCGTTGCCGGCGTCGGGGTGCCCGTGCCCGGGCCGGGTATAGCCTGGGCGGTGGCGGTCATCAGCCGCGCTGCCAGGGTCACCACGTTTTCAGGCGTGGGCGTGTCCGTGGGCGCGGGCGTGCAAGTGATGATCACGTAAGACGATATCGGTGTGGGTGTGGGCGTTGGTGTGGGGGTAGAAGTTGTTGTAGGTGTGGGCACGGGTGTGGCCGTCCAAGCGTTGGGGGGCAGCGGCGTAGGTGTCCTATGCACGAAGGCCTCGGCGGTGGCCACCACGGCGTGCCATTGGGCGGTGGCGGTATTGGCTGGCGTGGCCGTGGGTACGATGATCACCGGGGTCACCCAGTTGGGCGGCAGGGGTGTGGCTGTCGTTGCCGGCGTCGGGGTGCCCGTGCCCGGGCCGGGTATAGCCTGGGCGGTGGCGGTCATCAGCCGCGCCGCCAGGGTCATCACATTTTCAGGCGTCGGCGTATCGGGCGTGGGTGGCACGCTGGTGATGATCACGTAGTGCGGCGTCGGCGACGGCGGGGGCGTCTCGGGAGCCGGCCCGGCCACGATACGTAGCGCTGGCCCCCGGACTCGGGACCCGGTGCCATGGCCGCTGTCCCAAGAGAATAGGTTGTTGACACCCGATGCTGGCCCGTTGATCCGAAACGACACTCGGCCGGAAAAAGTGCGCTCCTCCAATGCTTTCAGGGCGTCGGAATCAAATACGAACGTATTGACATGGCCAGTTCCCAGGTCGTCAGCGGTTAGGGTCGGGCCAAGCTCCACAGCGGCGCCGTCTATCCACCCCAGACTGATAAAAGTCTCCTGGGCCCAGTCGTCGTCCATCCATGGTTCGAGGAGCTGTACCGTCCACGTCCCATCATCCCCCAGATGCTTGTCAGAAAGTCCGGTCAGTGCTAGATCAGCATACACGATAGGTGTCCCGGGTGCGATCTGGGACAGGTCGAACTGGATGGCTCCTACGTATTCCTGGTTGTCGAATACGCCGGCGTAGATATTGTAATCGCCAAAGTGATTAGGGGTCTCGTCGTCCTCTCGCACCCACCCTACGGCCTCGGGGGCCGGAGTGACCACGACCACCTGCCCACCCGGCGGTGGCGTGACCTCAGGCAACCGTAGCTCTACCGGTGTAGGTATTGGCGTCAACGACGGCGTCGGCGAAGATGGCAGGATCTCTTCCAATAATGGTGTAGCGACTGCTGTGAGCGTGCTGGGCAATAACCTTGCGTTTGGCACCTCAGCCCGCTCTTCCAGCGCCGGAGCCGGATTCCGAAATACGAAGACGTAACCGTAGGCGGCCAAGATTAGCACAAGCAGAATGAAACCCCACACGACTAACTCGGCAGGGGCAGTGTTCTTTATCTGCCGGATTAGCGCATCTATTAAGCTTCTCAAGCGTCGTAACCTCTCAGCTTGCTTGCCTACAACCGCCGATCAATGAGGGGTTGTGGCCGATAAAGGCCAGTCGTCAATCAAAAGGGTGGATTGAGTGATACTTCGGCAAGCCACAGGTCTATCTCAACCATTCCAGCACCTGGCCTACAAAACCATCCCAGTCTTCAAACTCGGCCTCATACAGGTCCCGTGCCTCTTTCAGGAGCTCCCCTTGCTCCGCTACTTCAATCTCGTCAATGGCCGTCCTGGTGTTCAGAGCTATCTCCTTCGCCATCTGATCCACCAATTGGGTGTAGATCCCTGTTGTGGTGAGGCTCTCATGCCCCAGAAGGTTCTGCACAAAGGTGATAGGAGCGCCCCCTATCAAATAGTGCACCGCTGCTGAGTGGCGCAGGGTATGCGGGGTCACATGCCCCGGCAACCCCGCTTTCTCCACATACCGCTTCAGCCTCCTCCCCATGTGCCGACCTATGAGGTGACCGTAACCATCTCTGCTAGGGAAGAGATACCCTTCCACCCCACTTCCTTCGATATACTCCCTCAAAGCTTCCACCAGATAAGGCTTCAGGTACACCCGCCGCTCTTTGTTCCCCTTCCCTATGACCCGTAGCCAACCTTCCTCCCAATTGATGTCTGTCACTCTGACCCGCTCCGCTTCGCCTACCCGAAGCCCGCAGGCGTATAGGAGCTTGAAAAACACGTGGTCGCGATGCGCCCTCGCTGTCTCATCACTCATCGCCATAAACAGGGCTCGAACCTGGGGAACCGTCAAAGCTCTGGGCAATCGCGTGCCCACTTTGGGAGTAGGTAAACGCCGTGAGGGGTCCTCCTCGATATAGCCTTCGGCCAGCAGGAAACCGAAGAATCGCTTTATGGCCACGACGGAGTTCCTGATGCTGTTGGGGGCCAATTCCCGCTCGTGCAGACTGGCTACGTAGTCCCGAAGCTGGGCGGTAGTGATCTGGCTGGGCGGTGATGGCCCCAATTCGATATGATCGAAGAGCCGTTTCAGGACATGTTGATACTTCTCTACGGTGGCCAGCGCTAAGTTCTTCAGGTGCAGATAGGCGACGAAATCGGTGACTTCAGGATGTTCCATTGTGAGCGTTACATGTTTGGGACACGAGAACGGGAGAAGTCAGTGTTGTTCTCA
>CAYMKL010000180.1:0-11082 GCA_964390805.1 uncultured Anaerolineae bacterium
TGAGAACAACACTGACTTCTCCCGTTCTCGTGTCCCAAACATGTAACGCTCACAAAAGAGCCACCCGCGCAGCTAACGCAGGTGGCTTTCTGCAATGTCCTTTACAAAGTGCCCCTCTCGGTTCTTGCCCTCCTTCTCCGCCTTGGCAAGCCTCGGTGGCTATGCAATCCTGCTCAAACCCTCAACCTTTCCTTCAACTGATCATTTGGCCCCGGGTAGTAAGGCCCCCCTCGGAATTTCTCCGTATAGATCGCTTGCTCAGGGCACCGATTGTAGCATCTCCAACATCCGTAGCACTTGCCCATGTCGAAAATCGGCTTCGGTTCTAGCCGGATCGCCTCATACGGACACCCCCGCTCACACGAGCCACACTCCTTGCACAACGACTCATCCACATACTTCTCTCCCATGTCCTGCCGCGCCCTGGTGCGGGGAAGGCTGGGCAGTATGCTGTTCACCCACCCGATGCGCACCCTCCTCCGCTTGATGCTCTGCCCTTCATTCTCTTTCCCAAGAAGGTGCCCCAGCTCGGCTATGAATGTGTCGAAGTCCCTCATCTTCTTCTCGTTGGGTTCTTCCTCAGCCCCTCTACCCCGCGCGATCATCGGTGGATAGCTCTCCGGCGTTTGTAGTGAGTGGCCCGCTATCACATTGAATCCCTTCGCTGCTGCTACCTTCTCCAGAATGCGTAGCGTTTTCCCGCTGATGAACCCATACGTGTTGAACACGAATGCCAGCTTGCCCTCCTGTTGTGGCAATCCCTCAATGAAAGCCTGAAACAGGTAGGGAGGCCCCCAGAAGTCTGTGAACGTGGCGAATCCAACCACATCATACGGCTCCAAATCAACCTCCTTTTTCTTGACAACATTAACGAGATCAAACGGAATGCCGGTCTTTTCCGCGATGTACTTGCAGGCCAGCCTTGTGTTGCCAGAGCCTGAGTAGTAGCAGATTGCGCCCTTCATCTTTTGTTAGCTCCTTCATTTGAAGAAGTGATAAAGCTTCATTATCCAGTCTCAAAGAGCTCGTTCAGTTTCATCAGCAGGCTGAAGTCGCCTTCCCCACCTTCTTCTCCTTGCCACTCCAGCTCTCGATGTCAATCCGATAGACCGCGGTGACCTTCAGATCGGTATCCGTAGCGGGCTCATAGTCCTCACCGGGCTGCAGGTGGGGGAAGTACTTGTCCAGTATCAATTGCAATCCATGTTTGGCCTCGACCGCGTCGGTCACGATTACGGCGCGGCCAAAGACGACCACCCCAGAGTATTCCACGCTGAAATCCATGGCTCTTTTGGCGGGCAGCAGCCGTCCCATTTCGCTGGCGCTGAAGCACACCCGTCCATCGGCCTGCACGTTATCGTAGGTACGCCCCTTGACTGCGCCGTGCAGGTAGATGGCGTGCTTGGCCTCATCGTAGGCAAACTTGCGCGTCACGATGAACGGCTGCCCATCGCACACAGTCGCCATCGAGCCAAGAGGTGCGCGGTGCAAAAAGGCCCTGATCCAGGCATCGTCCTTGGCCCGGTCTTGGCGGCGAATCTTGTTGAAAGATTGTTGCGTGTCATCCTTTGTCACGTTCACCTCCCTCCTTTTGCCGCAGACTCAGCGACGAGTTGCGCCTCCGGTCGTGAAATCGCTACTTCTTGTCTTTTCGCTTGTTCAGAATGGCTACACCGAAGAACACAGACTAGGTGTCCAGCTCACCCTCCATCAACCCCAGCGGCAGGGGGGCTGGTCTGGAGCAACGGCTGGTGATCTCGATGTGCCGGCCGGTTTCCGACGATTCCCCAAAGGCCTGCATAACGTCGAGCACGTGATACGCCAGCTCTCCGCTGGCCCGGTGGGGACGACCGGATGCGATGGCGTAGGCCATGTCCGCCACGCCGATTCCCCGGCCCACCTTGGGGTTGTGGGTGAGCGGCATCTCGCGCCATTCGTCGGCCCCAGCTCGACGGATCAGGACGCGCCCACTGAAAAAGCTGGGGTCGTGCGCGCTGAGCGTGCCCTCCGAGCCATAGACCTCAAGGTGGGGCAGGTTAGCAGCCCAGATGTCGAAGGTGGTGATGATCGTCGCAATTGGGCCACTGACAAAGTCGAGCGCGCCGGTAACGTGGGTGGGCACCTCGACGGGTATCCGCCGCCCGCGATGCAACTCGCTGGTGGCGATGCGCTCGGGGAAGGAGATGCGGGCCGAACCGGTCACCCGCTTGACAGGCCCCAAAAGGTTGATCAGTCCAGTGATGTAATACGGCCCTACGTCGAGCATTGGCCCTGCCCCCACCTGGTAGAAGAAATCCGGGTTCGGGTGCCAGGACTCAGGGCCGTGTCCGTGACCGGGCAAGAACGCCACCGCCGCCACCGGCTCGCCGATCCAGCCGTCGTCAATGAGCTTGCGGCACGTCTGGGGGCCGCCGCCCAGGAAGGTGTCTGGCGCGCAGCCGACCAGCACGCCCTTTTCCCTGGCAGCAGCGAGCACTTTCTGGCCGTCTCGGCGGGTCACGGCCAGGGGCTTTTCAGAATAGACGTGCTTGCCAGCGCTGATAACCGCCAGGCTGACCTTCGCGTGGGCTTTGGGCACCGTGAGGTTGACGACGATCTGTATCTCTGGATCGGCCAGCAGTTCCTCGACGGAGCAAACGTGCGAGATGTCGAATTCCTCGGCCTTGGCCTCCGCTTTGTTGTTGTCAATGTCGGCACAGGCCGCGATTTCAAGGATGTCAAAGACGCGGCACCCCTTAGCGTAGGCCCCGAAAATGTCCCCCGTGCCGATGATGCCGATCCTAACTTTTGTTTCCACGGGCCAGGCCTCCCTCCACAAGGTATTGATAGCTTCTCTCGACGGCTTCTATCATGTCGGTGGCGCAGTGGTCCAACTCCACAATCAGCCATCTCGCTGCACCATCGGCGGCTTGAACGATGGCAGGGAAATCCAACACGCCATCGCCGACAGCCACGTGCGGCTCATCTCTGACGGCTGGCCCATCCTTGATGTGCAGCAAGGGGGCGCGCGGGCCCAGTTCCTTCACCACTTTGGCCGGATCCACCCCTGCCGTTTTGATCCAGTATGTGTCAACCTCGAAAAACACGCCTGGCTCCAGTTGCTCCAGCATCACCTGGTAGACGTAGCGGCCTTCGACCTGAAGAAACTCCCACCAGTGATTGTGAATCCCAAACTCCAGGCCATTCTCGGCCGCGACCGCGTGGGCTTCATTGAACAGATCGCAGGTCCGTTTGATGAGTTTCATCGTCTCAAAGCTGCCGGGCCCTTTACCGGAGACGATGCGCTGGCAGCCCATCGCGGCCATAAAGTCCAGCACCCTGTTGGTGTCTTCGCCGATAGGCAAGGGAGTATGGACGCTCGGTACCTCAAACCCCAGTTCTTGGAAGAGTCTGGCAGCTTCTGTGGTCGTCGTCCCAGGAAGGCCATGCCCTGAGCTTGCCGAAGGGTCGAAGATGGGTTCTACGCCAACGTAGCCGATGTCGGCGACTTTCTTCATCACCCCCGCAAAATCCTTCGCCAGGGCTTCCCGGACGGTGTACAGTTGAAGGGCAATAGGAACAGTCATGAACATCCTGCTTAGTTCTAGTGTGAGCATTCAGGTGCCAGGCACTTTCACTCTCGGAAGTGCCTGGCACCTTCAGAATAAAGCCCGGCGGAAAAGGTGTCTACCGGGCTCTCGCTGCTTACGAAAAAGCTCCAGCTACTCAGCCGTCGCTCGCTGGTCGTAAAGGTGCAGTTGGGTGAGGTGGCGGATGAAGATCACTCCCACTCCGCCGATGCCCAGTGCCACTGCTTGCGGCGATGCGTAGCCGAAGTTGCCCAGCAGCCAGAAGACCGGCACCATCAGTACGGCCATGAACATCACCGCCCGTGGGCTATTGCGCAGCAGGAGGTAGCCAAGCCCCCACAGAGCCACAGCGATAGCCACCGCCAACGGTTGCTGCCAGAGGAACAGTCCCCCCAGCGTGCTCAGCCCCATGCCTCCGGCTAATCCGAAGCGAGTCCTTCCGCCGTAGGCCGACCAACAGTGACCGGCCACGGCGCCCATGCCTGCTGCTGGCAGCGCCCACGGAGTCCCCGTCAACCTCACCGCCAACCAGGCGGCCAGCACGCCCTTGCTCACGTCCACCAGCGCGGTGACCACACCCCAGGCGATGCCAGCCAGGCGATAGACGTTGAGCCCGCCGGTGTGACCACTGCCGCTGAGGCGCAGGTCTGGCTTCCTCAGCAGCCGCGTCACCAGCACGCCGGTGGGGAAAGAGCCGACGATGTAGCCGAACACGGCAGCGATGAGCAGACGGCCTATCAACATCAGCACACCACCCGCAGACGGCGCGGCAGCGCGCTCACCTCCAGCCGATGGGCGTCGGTGCGCATGATCTCACCATCCACGTGCACCGGCAAACCCTGCTCCGATGCAACCACGATGTGCGCTGTCCGATCCACTGTCACCGTCGGCTGCGTGGCGTGGGTGCCTTTGATGAAATAGGGGAGCAGGCGCAAGATGCCCGGGCGGCTAACCTGACGGGCCAGAGTCACGTCCAGCAGGCCGTCGTCCTGCACCGCCTGCGGGGCGATCATGAACATGCCCCCGGTGCGGCGGCCATTGGCTACGGAGACCATCAACAGCGGAAGCGCCATCTCCTGATCGTCGTAACGCACCGTCACCAGGGGAGCTTTGTAGTAAAAGAAAATGGTCCTCAGCACCGCCACCAGGAAGACCAGCGACCCGCGCAGGTAGCGCAGCTTGTAGCTTTCCACTGTGGTTGCGGCGTCGAAGCCCGCGCCGAAGTTGTTGCAGAAATAGCGCACGTTCCCCAGTCCGTCTTCCACGCGGCCGATGTCCACCACCCGGGTCTGCCCGGCGGTCAGCACGCGGCAAGCTGCGGCCACGTCGCCAATGGGCGCGCCCATGCACCAGGCGAAGTCGTTGCCCGTGCCGATGGGGATGAACCCCAGGGCTGCGGCAGCAGGCTCTCCGGCCTCCCAGGCCGTCGTGCCCAGACTGGCTTCGATGATGCCATTGAGCACCTCATTGGCCAAGCCATCGCCGCCCGCAGTGGCGATGACCTTCCATCCTTCCCGCACCGCTTGCGCGGCTTGGGCCACGGCCGAGCGCTGTTCCGTCGTCTCGACGATCTCGAATGTCGCTTTCGCCTCCGTCAGCGTTTTGTGGATGACCTCTGCCGCCTGCCGGCCAGCTCCCCCTCCTGAGACGGGGTTGAGAATGACTTTTATCGTGGGCATTGCCACCTCCTGTTGTGTGATGTTGCTACAAGTATGACAACACCACGGAGCGTCTGGAGTTGCTGTGCGGAGTACACGATGGCCAAAGCAAAGTGTGTCGGGGGATTCCGTTTTGGGGGGCAGCCCGCTGACTCCAACACCGGGCTGCTGCCGAGCCAGGGGCTGCCCCCAGGAGGTTACCTACAAGCCCGGGAAATACGTGGCCAGTAGCAGCAGTACAGCAGCTACGAACACGATCCAGAAGGCGTAGGTGGCGATTGCGGAGATCACCCCCAGCTGGGCGACGAGGCCAACCACGGCGAGAACCAGGGCGACCCACCAGGTGATCTGCTTGGGAGCACTAAGTTTCATGTTCCGTTTCTCCTTTCGGGTTCACTTGTTGTCAGGAACACCCACGGAAGATACATCGTAATCTATCTAAGGCGAGAACCCCGGGGCCCGGTGCCCTTTCGGGCAGCAACCGGGGATTGCCCACTGAAAACTCAGGCCAGACGATCCCAATTATAAGAGGTGTTGGGGCAAATGTCAATACCGATCTAATTGTCCCCCACCTCTCGCTGCAACTCGTACAGCTTATTGAGTGCCTCCAGAGGTGTCATGGATTCCAGGTCCAGCTTCTTCAGCTCCTCAATGATGGGGCTGGTCTCGGGGAAGAGGGCGAGTTGACGGATTTCGGCGATGCGCTTGGGCCTTATGGGTGCTCTGTGAGAATCGCGCTCCAGTTCCTTCAGTATCTCCTCGGCACGGTGGATGACGGTCTTGGGCAGGCCCGCCAACTGCGCCACGTGGATTCCGTAGCTGCGGTCGGCGCCACCGGGGACGATTTTGTGCAGGAAGATCACCTCGTCGCCATCCTCTGCCACGCCCACGTTGTAGTTACACACCCTGGGCAGGATGTCGGCCAGCTCCGTCAACTCGTGGTAGTGGGTGGCGTAGAGGGTCTTGGCCCTGAGACGCGGGTGGTTGTGGATGTACTCGACCACCGCCCAGGCGATGGACATGCCATCGTAAGTGCTGGTACCTCGCCCGATCTCGTCCAAAATGAGCAGGCTGCGGTTGGTTGCATGGTGGAGGATGTTGGCCATCTCGACCATCTCTACCATGAAGGTTGATTGGCCAGCCCAGATCTCGTCCTGAGCACCGATGCGGGTGAAGATGCGGTCCACCAACCCCATCCGGGCCTCGTCCGCGGGGACGAAGGAGCCAATCTGTGCCATGAGGACGATGAGGGCTACTTGGCGGAGATAAGTGGATTTGCCAGACATGTTCGGGCCGGTGATGATCAGGATCTCTTCCTCCTGGGAGAATCGGGCATCGTTGGGCACGAAGGGCTCTTCCCGACGGGTGAGCTCCACCACCGGGTGGCGGCCAGCTATTATCTCGATCTCATGGCCATCGGTCAGGACAGGACGGACGTAATTACTGCGGATGGCTACTTCGGCCAGGGCAACGTAGACGTCCAGGTGGGCCAGAGCCCGAGCCGTGGAGAGCAGCCGTTCGGCCGCGGCAGCCACCTGGTCGCAGACCTGGCGAAAGAGGCGGGCCTCGATGTCCAGGATGCGCTCCTGGGCGTTCAGGATCAGCGATTCGTACTCCTTGAGCTCCGGAGTGATGAAGCGCTCAGCGTTGACCAGGGTCTGCTTGCGAATGTACTCCTCGGGCACAGCTTCCAGGTTGGCTTTGGTCACTTCGATGTAGTAGCCGAAGACCTTGTTGTAGCCTACTTTGAGGGACTTGATGCCCGTGCGCTTCCGTTCGCTCCGCTCCAGGTTGACCACCCAGTGTTTGGCGTCTCTGGAGGCAGTGGCAACGCTGTCTAACTCTGCCGAGAAGCCGGCCTTGATCACCCCACCGCTGGCTAGCGTGGCTGGCGGGTCGTCTACAATGGCCTCTCCGATGAGAGAGGTTATCTCTTCACAGGAATCCAACTGGGAGAGCAAGCTTTGCAGGGGATGATCGCTTTCAGTCCCCTGAAGCTGCGACAACGCTTCTCGAATCTGCGGCACCTTCTCCAGGCTCTTGCGAATCCCCACCAGGTCCCTCGGCATCGCGATGCGCTGCACCACTCGGCTAGTTAGTCTCTCCAAATCAGCCAGTTGTTTGAGAAGGGTCATCACCTGCGTTCGAGTCGGCGTATCCTGATAGAGGACTTCCACTGCGTCCAACCGCTGCTCCAGTTTACCTACGTCCAGCAACGGCTGGTTGAGCCACTGGCGGAGCAATCGCCCGCCCATGGCGGTGACCGTGGCGTCCAGCACGCCCAGCAGCGATCCCTTGACCGCGCCGGTGCGGATGGTGCGGGTCAGTTCCAGGCTTCGCCGGGTGGATGCGTCGAGGGTCATGAACTCGCTGGTGGAATAGGTTCGCAGATCGCTCAGTTGGGCCAGGGCCGCCTTCTGTGTCTCCCGCAAGTACTGGACGATGGCCCCCGCAGCGCGCACAGCCAGGGGCAGCCCCTCACAGCCGTATCCAGCCAGCGAGGCCACGTCGAAGTGATCGAGGAGGGCCTGGCGGGCATTGCCTAGCTCGAAGCGCCAACTGTCGTATTTTGAAATCTGAACTTGGAAGTTGGAGGTTGGAAGTTGGAATTCTGCCGTATCCTGGATCAGACACTCCGCTGGCCACAGCCTCTCCAATTCCTCCACCACAGCCTGCTCGACATCGTCGCCTGAGAACTGAGTGGTGGCGAACTCCCCCGTGGTGATGTCGGCGTAGGCGATGCCTGCCCTATTGCGAGCCCTTCCGCCGTCCTCTATTACCAGGGCGGCCAGGTAGTTGTTGCTCTTTTCGTCCAGCAGCGTCGGTTCCACTATGGTGCCCGGTGTGACCACCCGTGTCACCTCGCGGGGCATCAGCCCTCGCGCGGGATGGGCGCCCACCTGCTCCACGATGGCCACCTTGTGTCCCGCCTTGATGAGCTTAGCAAGGTAGCCCTCGACGGCGTGGTAAGGCACCCCGGCCAATGGCACCCGTTGGCCCTTCCCCACCGGCCGCGAGGTGAGGACGATGTCGCAGACCTGGGCGACGATCTTCGCGTCCTCGTCGAAGGTCTCGTAGAAATCACCCAGACGGAAGAGGACGATGGCGTCGGGGTACTGCCTCTTGATCTGCAAGTACTGGTGGCGCATTGGAGTTAAGCTTTTGGCCATTGGCTATCCTTCTCGTTATTGTTCACCTCCTCCCCCTCGCAGGGGGAGGGCTAGGGTGGGGGTGGGAATCTGTCTGTCTGTGCGGCTCCACCCTCCCCCTGCCCCTCCCTGGGAGGGAGGGGTGAATGCTCACCCTCACTCCAGCAATGTCGCGACCCATCCAATACCCAGTTCGTACAGCTTGGCCGCGCGAGGCACTCCCGTGACTGGATCCCACCCCATCATTTCGTAGTAGAGCGGCAGCGCAGCCTCCACAGCCGCGGGGTCTATCGGTGCGCCGGGGCCAAGGGGCTCTGCCATGCGGGGTGGTAGACGGTCGTCGGCGGGGGTGAAGC
The DNA here is from genome assembly GCA_964390805.1 of uncultured Anaerolineae bacterium. Lineage (GTDB taxonomy): Bacteria > Chloroflexota > Anaerolineae > VGOG01 > VGOG01 > CAYMKL01. The sequence goes on from CAYMKL010000180.1 coordinate 8,733, forward strand.
CCTGCCGCACGTTGAAGGCGCGGGCCAGGGTCACCAGCCGCTCGGCGGCCTTCCATAGCTCCCAGGCGTTGGTGTCCCAGCCAGTCACGGCCCGCACTGCTTCCACCACCTGATCGTTGCGGTAGGGCAGGAAATTGCACAGGCACAGGCAGTTGTCCAGGTGACGACGCAGAGTGCCATAGATGACGGCCCGCACTTTCTCCGGACCAAGCCAGGTGGCTGGCATGGGCTCCAGCACGCCCAGGTTGCGGACGCTGTCCAGGCCGGCCTCATGCTCGTAGCTGCTGTCAAAGGCGTTGTGCATGTGATCGGCGCCGGTGTAAGAGACGGCGTAGCCCAGCCCCAGGCCGTGCTGAATGCGGGGGTCGTGGTAGGGCACTTCCTGTCCTTTCACGTGAACCGCAAACCGCTCCGCGCCGCCGCCCCCCCTCGATCCCCCCCAACTTGGGGGGGGGAGTTTCACCTTTCCAACGCCGATCCGCTCAGCCGCCCGCTTGCTCCCCTCTGCCAGCAGGTCGCCGATGCCCTGGCGAGCGGCGATCAATTCCAGCAATTGCAGCATGGCCTCCGCGTTGCCAAAGCGCACATCCAGCCCGCCGGTATCCTCCGGCGTCAGCAGCCCTTTCTCAAAACATTCCATGGCGAAGGCAATGGTCCCTCCGACTGAGATGGTGTCCAGTCCCAGGGCGTTGCACCGCTCGCTGGCCTTGGTCACGGCGTAGACGTCGGCCACGCCGCAGTTGGGGCCAAGGCTGACGGCGGTCTCGTACTCTGTACCGCCGTAAGCCGGGTCCACCGGGTACGGCTCGCCCAGGTCAGCGACCTTTTTGCAGCCCACGGCGCAGGCGTAGCAGCTCTCCATACGGACCACGACGTGCTCGGCCAGGCCCTCGCGGCCCAGGTCGTCGGCACCGTCCAGGTGGCCGTCGCGGAAGTTACGCACGGGCAAGGCCCCGTCTTGGTTGTAGGGAACCATGCTGACGCCGGTGCCCAGGTCGGGGAATTTGCCCATCAGGTCTCGGTAATTGTTCCGCATCCAGCGAGCCAGCGCGCTGACTTGGGCGGGATGGGCCAGGGGGACTTTGCCGCTGCCGCGAACGGCAACCGCTTTCAGCCTCTTGGAGCCCATCACCGCGCCCAGGCCGGTGCGTCCAGCGGCGTGCTTCAGGTCGGCCATGATGTTGGCGTAGCGAACTAGCTTCTCGCCGGCTGGGCCACAGAGGGCTACGCGTGCTCGTTTCTCCCCCAGTTCCTCGCGGATGGCGGTGTGGGTCGGCTTGTTCTCCAGCCCCCACAGGTGCGCGGCGTCCCGCAGCTCTGCCTCGCCGCAGTGTCCTGAGCTTGTCGAAGGGCCGTGCACCCAGAGGTAGACGGGCGACGCGGCCTGCCCGTGGACGATGATGGCGTCGAAGCCAGCCGCTTTCAGCTCTGCCCCCCAGAAGCCGCCCACCTCCGACTCCCCCATGGCGCCGGTGAGAGGTGAGCGGGCGCCGACGGCATTGCGCCCGCTGCCAGCCAGTGGCGCGCCGGTGAGGGGGCCACAGGCGAAGATGAGCCGGTTCTCCGGCCCCAGGGGATCGGTGTCGGGGGGTACCTCTTTCAGCAGATAGTAGGCCACGAATCCCGCGCCGCCCAGGTAGCGGCGGTAGAAAACGTCGTCGGGGGTCTCGATAGAGATGTGACCATCGGTCAGGTTGACTCGCAAGATACGGCGGTGGTATCCGAAGGACATTTCGACCTCCTCTTGATGACTTACAAAGGGGGTGCCTCAGGTTGAGCCCGCATGTGAGCTGAACGCCGCGTCAGCTCTCGCACGTAGTCTACCCTGCCTGGCTCAAGGCCCAGAACCCCGGCGATCTCCTCTGCGTCCATTCCCGCTTCTAACCGCCACAGGATTCTATCCAGCGTCTCGTAGCTCAGGCCAATGGCATACTCGTCGGTGATGCCCGGCAGAAGATCAGGGGAGGGGGGCTTGGAGATGATCTCCTCGGGAATATGCAAAAAAGCCGCCAACTGTCGCACCTGAGTTTTGTAGAGAGACTCCAGAAGCGCGATGTCGGCAGCAGCATCGCCGGATTTGATGAAGAAGCCGATGGCCTTCTCAGTTCTGTTGCAGGTTCCCAAAACCAGGAGGTTCTCCAACTCGGCATAGTAGTAGAGCAGAATCGCCCGCAGCCGTCCCTTCACCCGATGATAAGCTACGGTTTGATTCACCAGTGGGCCTGGCAGCCCCTTGGTGCCCATCAAGATAGCGGCAAAGGGCCTCTCTCCCCATTCGCTCACGAAACTATCGTGGTAGTGTTACAGATACAATCAACCATGGCTTGATCTTTAACAACTGCATCAAACT
>CAYMKL010000181.1:0-10956 GCA_964390805.1 uncultured Anaerolineae bacterium
GGCCATCACCGCCACGGGCAGCATCAGCTACGTGTGGGACGTGGCCGACCTGGGCGTGGGCCAGGGCGGCGTCATCACCATTACCGGGCAGTTGTCCGCTGCCCTGGCCACGGGTACCTTCACCAACACCGCTACCATCACCACCACGGCGGTGGATGACGATACCACTGACAACAGCGCCACGGCTAGCATCACGGTGTGCTACGACTTAAATGGGGATGGGCAGGTGGACATAGAGGACATCATGCTAGTAGCCAGCCACTGGCGCTGCCGATGCGGAGATGGGTGCTATGATCCCGACTACGACATAGATGACGACTGCGACATTGACGTGGTAGACATCATGCTGGTGGTGGTTCACTGGGGAGAGACGTGTTCGTAGAGGGATGACGCGCCGTGGAACCTGGTGGTGTCTCTGTGCACGAAGCAGAGCTACTGTTCATGGGAGAAGGATCATGCTGAATAGACGAACCCTTCGACACGGCTCAGTGCAGGCCACAATACTTCTGATTGAGGATGACGTGAGCTTTGCGGTACTCTTGACCATCGGCCTTCAAGACCGGGGCTTTCGGGCGCTCCACGCTACGGATGGCCAACAGGGCCTGGAGTATGCACGTGCCGCGCAGCCCGACCTCATCTTGCTGAACGCGATGCTGCCAAAGATGGACGGCCTCGCCGTGTGCCGCATCCTGCGGCAGGAGTCGGTCGTGCCCATTATCATGCTGAGCGTCGGTGGTCATGAGACGGGTCACGTCAAGGGCCTGGGAATCGGCGCCGATGACCACCTCGTCAAGCCCTTCAGCTTTCGGGAGCTTGTGGCCCGGATGCGGGCACTGCTTGGCCGTGGCGAAATGGATTGCCGTCAGATAACCCCACTGAGCGACCGAATCGTGGTGGGCGACATCGTGCTGGACCGCGCCACCCGTCAGGTATGGCGGGCTGGCCGACAGGTCAGAATGTCACCGCGAAAGTATGCTCTGTTGTGCGTGCTGATGGAAAACGAGGGCAAGGCTGTCTCACGCCAGGGCCTGTTGGATAAGGTGTGGGGGAAAGGCTGGTTCGGTGACAGCCACACATTGGATGTACACATCTGCTGGCTTCGAGGGAAACTGGAAGATGATTCCTCAGCGCCTCGCTACATTCATACCGTTCGTGGCTATGGCTACCGCCTGGTGGATGCCGCTGAGTGGCTGGCGGACGCCGCGTAGTCTGCGAATCAGATCACCCTGGAAGCTTGAAGGGAGAGGTGCCGGTCAGCGAAACAAAGCCACCTGTGGGTTCAACTAGCACCGCCATCAACGACTGCTATAGCAGCGGCGGCACAGTGACCAGTAGCTACAACCTGATGGAGATGGGACTAGATTGGGAATAGAACGAATTGGGAAAGTAGCTGCTTCTGAGTGGTTCACAAAAAGTGCCCGGCACCTTTGAGGTGCCGGGCACTTGCTGCATCACGATACGATCTCCCTCAACCGCCCCCACGCCGCCTCCTCCAGGTCGGCGATCTCCATCATCGGCGCGGTCGTTTGCGGGAGCACGGCGGCCGGGTCGGCGGCCTCCCATCCCCGCTTGAAGATTTCCGCAACATCCTGCCATCGGTCACCGATGTGTTGGAAGGCGTCCGCGCTCTCGTTCAGGCGCGCGTCACCCGTGATCTCGGCAGCCTCGCGCAGGAAGCGGCTGAACATGTAGCGGAAGATGCCGCCGCCAGTGCCGCCCGTGGCGTCAATGAAGATGAAGGTGTTGAATAGCGTGAAGCGCAGCTCGTCCTCGTCCATCTGGCCAGGCCACTTGAGGGCGCGTTTGGCCGCCTTGCGGATGCCCTTGACGCCGACGTTGCTGATGGGTGGCTCCAACATCGCCGTCGTCTGTTCGGCGATGGCCTGGCACACTTCGTCGGCAGTGGGCTGGCGCTTGTTGCTGAAGTCGAAGGTGTACCACTTGTTCTTGGGCGGGAAGGGCTTGTGCTTGGAGCCACGCGCTTTCGCCAGGTCGTCCATTGAGACCGGATACACCCCGTCTCGGTCAGCGATGAGCGCCTGGCGTGTCTCCGGGTCGTATCCGCAGACGACCACGATGTGCCAGCCAAAGTGGTAGTCCGTGTCGCCAAAGTCGAAGTAGGGCAAGAAGCCCATGTCGCACTGAGTCATCACCGGCTGGCCCGCGTCGAGCATCTCCAGGAGCGTCCGCTCCGCCTTGCGCGCGCTGGAGGTGGTATGCTGCTCCACCAGGACGCCGGTGCGCTGGCAAGCCAGGTCTTCCATGTACGGGGGACGAAAACCACCCCGCCCGCCCATGAACGGGGTCTGGCCCTTGAAGTGCCAGTAGCTGAAACTCACCCCTGAGCCGATCCCCAGCAACATATCTTCGCTGATGTCGTGGTCGTTGTAGGCGTAGATGTGGCGCATCGAGCCGGTGACGCAGTGGTGGGTCATGAAGTTTTGAAAACCCTCCAAGGGTTTGAGTGTCATCTCTGTGGTCCTTTCTCGGATTCCCAGGCCCCCGGCTCGGTGGCGCAACCGGGGGCCTGAGGTTACATCTGCTACGCTTTCTCCACGGGGAGCTGTATCTCGGTCAGGTAAGTGGACGAATCGTCGCCAGATTCCGGCCCCCGCACATACACCTCGCGGACAGGGCCACACATGCGGTAGCCATTGGCTTCGATCCAGGCCATTAACTGGCCGTACGTTCCCCCTATCGTCTCATAGCCGCCTTGGTGGATGATGCACGCCATCCCCTCGACGGCCGACAACTCCCGCCTCTTCACTCGGTCTCCCTCTGGTATGGATCCGGTCACTGGCACAGCCACCTCGATGTCCACATCCTGCTCGCGGAACTCATGGTCGTGGTAGATGCCAATGGGCGGGCCGACTGGGGTGATCCGGTTCTGGCCAAGGTAGGCGAAGATCTCGCCGAAGAGCTGGCCGAGGTCCTTGAAGCTAGGGACGACGTCCCGCACCGAGGCCACCGCCTGGGCCGGGATCTCCTTGAGCGCTACCTCTTGAGTAGACATAGTTTCCTCCTGTTCGATTTGCCTCAGCCGTTGCTCTACCCGGTCCAACCGCGCCTGTTCCTCCTCCAATTGCGCCTGAAGCTCGACCCGTTTCAGCCGCAACATCCCCCGAATTTGGTCGGCGGGCAGATCAGCATGGAGTAGTCGGGCGATCTGGTCCAGCGAAAGACCCAGGTCCTTCAGCGCCAGGATGCGGTTGAGGCGGGGCAACTGGTCAGCCGAGTAGTAGCGGTAACTGGTCCAGCGGTCTACCTCAGCCGGCTTCAGCAGACCGATCCTATCGTAGTAGCGCAACGTCTTGACCGTCACATGGCTGAGTTTTGAGAATTCACCGATTTTGAACATCTTCTACACTCCGTGCACGTCTCGTTGATCGAAGGCCTTCAAGTACTATTATACACCATCCAGTAGGGGGAGAGTCAAGACCCAATTTTTCCGTCTTCGGTCATTCCTCTCTCACTATGAGATCGTAAAGAGCTTGTAAATCCTCTTCGGAGTAAAAGTGAATGACTAGCCTGCCTCCGCGCGTGGAGCGGAAGAGCTGTACCTTGGTGCCCATCGCTTCCCGAAACCGATCCTCCAGCGCCTTGGTCTCTGGTGAAGATGAAGTGTCCGGGCGTTTTGGTTTCGGCCCAGCGACCAGGCGACGAACTGCCTCCTCTGTCTGGCGCACGTTCAGACCCCGCTTAAGGATCATTTCCCAGATCTTTCGTTGTTCATCCGGCTCATCTAAGCCTAGCATGGCCCTGGCATGACCCTCAGTGATTTGACCTTGGGCCATGCTGCTCTTTATCTCGTCGGGCAGGCGGAGCAAACGCACCGAGTTGGCCACCGCTACCCGGCTCTTGCCCACCCTCTCCGCCACCTGCTCCTGAGTCAGGCCGAAGTCGTCCATCAGATGTCTGTAGGCTGTTGCCTGCTCCAGAGGGTTTAGATCGGCCCGCTGGATGTTCTCCACCAGAGCCAACTCCAACATCTCTTGGGGAGTTGCCTCTCTGATGATGACCGGCACCTTGGCCAAACCGGCCAACTTGGCCGCTTCCAATCGCCTCTCCCCAGCGATGAGTTGATAACGCTGAGCCTCCGCATCCGCCACCTGACTAACGATGAGGGGCTGGATGAGGCCGTGCTCACGAATCGAAGCGGCCAGCTCTTCAAGTTCCTCAGGGGCTATCTTTTGACGAGGTTGCAGGGGGTTGGGTGATATGGCGTCAACGGGCAGCTCGGCGGGGCCTGTCTCGCTGACGGGGATGAGGGCTCCCAAACCTTTGCCCAAGCCTCTTTTTTTGGCCATGATGATACCTCCGTCGTGAAACGTGGTGCGTGAAACGTGATGATTCTACGTCGAAGCCTTACATTTCACGTTTCACGTTTCAGGCGCCTGTGGTAACCGGGACTTTGAAAGACTATGAATTCTGAAAGTTACTAACTTTCCTCGTCGCCCGTTATCAATTCCTGGGCCAGGTCTCGATAAGTCAAGCCGCCTGCGCTCTGAGGATCATAGCTAAGAATGGTTTCCCCATGACTTGGGGCCTCGCTCAAGCGGACATTCCGTGGGATGATGGTGTCGAAGACCTTATCCGCAAAATGCGCGCGCACCTCCTCCACCACTTGCTTAGAGAGGTTGGTGCGAGTGTCGTACATGGTCATCAGCAGTCCCCTTATTTTCAGGCCAGGGTTCAGATTATCCCGTACCAGGTTTATAGTGTGGGTGAGCAGGGTCAAACCTTCCAAAGCTAGATACTCGCATTGGATGGGGATGATGATGCCATCGGTGGCTGCGGTGAGGGCGTTGATAGTGAGGAGGCCCAAACTGGGTGGACAGTCAATCAGGACATAGTCGTAGCGTTCAACCACTGGGGCGATGGCTTTGCGCAGAAGATGTTCGCGAGCCAGGAGGCCAACCATCTCCACCTCGGCTCCAGCCAGGGCCGGCGATGAGGGAGCCAGCTCCAGGCAGAAATGATCGGTCAGGAGTATGATTTCGCCAATGGGGGTCTTGTTGATGATAGCATCGTAGGTAGAGAGGGGGAGGTTGTTCTTGTCGAAGCCCAGGCTGCTGGTGGCGTTGGACTGGGGGTCAATATCAATTAACAGCACCCTCATGCCACCGAGGGCAAGATAGGCACCCAGGTTAACAGCGGTGGTCGTCTTGCCGACGCCACCTTTTTGGTTGGCCAGGGCGTAGACCTTGCTCATAGCATGTAGACCCTAATAATGAAACCCACCACAAGGGGTGGGCCAACCCTTCGACAAGCGTTCGACTGAATTCACGCCGAAGGCTCAGGACGAGGAGACAGGGATCTCAGGCCGGCATCTTGGGTGGGTTTCGTTCCCTTTCGACGAGCTCAAGGTGCCGCCACACCAGGCTAACCTGCGCTGGAGTCTTTGGGCACAATAGTCACCTTGCGCTGTTCGCCCTTGCCGATGCTCTTCGTGGCTACGATGGGGTGGTCGCGTAGGGCCAGATGGATGATGCGGCGCTCGTGGGGGGGCAGGGGCTCCAGAGCTACCGGCTGGTGGCTGAATGCCACCCGCTCGGCCATCCTGTGAGCCAGTTGCCGGAGTGCTTTCTCCCGACGCGCCTTGTATTTTTCGACATCAACGACCAGGTTGACCCAGTCCTGCACCTCTCGGCTGACGATGAGGCGGGTGATGTATTGCAAAGCCTGCAGCGTTTGGCCGCGCCGCCCGATAAGGCCTCCCAAGTCGTCGCCCACTATGTCTAAGATAACGGGCGGCGCATCTTCGTCTTGAGGCACTTCCTCCTCGGGTCTGATAGTCACGCTGGCCCTCACCTTCATTTTGATCAACAATTCGTGCAAGGTTTCCCTGGCTATCTGCTCCACACTCTGCTCAGGGGGTAGAGCCTCTTCCTCTTCTTCCGGCTCGGCAAAGCTGAGGCGGACCAGAGCTTCCTTGGCTCCGATTCCCAACACCCCGCGGCTCCCAGGGTTCAGAACTTCGATCTCTACCTCGTTTTCGACCTTCCCTAGCTCAGCCAGTCCCTTGGTGATGGCTTCTTCGACCGTGGGGGCGCTGACTTCGATGTTCTTTTCTGCTCCTTCCATCCCCGCTCACTTTCCTTTCTTGTCTTGCTTCTTGTCTCTCTGGGGCAGAAGGCCGCCTGTGCCCGAGATGAAGTACTGGATGACGATACCTACCAGGTTGGATATGACGAAGTAGACTGCCAGCCCAGAGGCCAGAGACATGGTGATAAAGCCAAACATCAGGGGCATGGTGATTTGCATGCTCTGGGTCATGGAGGCTGCCTGAGGATCGGTGCTGGGTGTGGCGGCCATTTTCTGTTGAATCCAGGTTGTGGCCACCACCAGGATTGGCAGGACATAGATGGGGTCGGGGTAGCCCAGGTCTAGCCACAGGAAGCGGCTCCCCAAGGGCACCAGTTGCGAGAGGCTGTGTGAGGCGAATTTGCCAAGGCTCACCATCTGCAAGGGGGTGTTGGCCAGGGCCTTGACGATGGATTGATAGAAAGCAAACATGATAGGCAACTGGAGAAGCATGGGCAAGCAGCCCATCATAGGATTGATGCCTTTCTCTTTATAGAGCTGCATCGTCTCTTGCGTTTGCTTCTCTTTATCCTTGGCGTATTTCTTGCGGATCTTTTCGAGCTCCGGTTGGAGTTCTTGCTGGACTTTCGCCGAGCGCTGGGCGGGTAGGGTCAAGGGCAGGGTGATTAGTCGCACTAAGGTGGTGAAAACGGCTACGCTGAGAGCGAAGTTATTGCCTAGCACGTTGTACAGGAAGAGCAGGGCGTTGACCATGCCTTGAAGCAGAAGGTTCCATATCTGTGACACGAAAGCTACCTCCTCAGTATGATATGTTCGTAGTCAGGCACGGAACGGAGTGGAGTGCCGTGTCGTGCTAACGCCACTCCGCCGCCACTCCGCTTCGCTACGTGGCTTACCGCAAACCTTGTTTTACTGTTCCGTTCTTGGGAAGACCCATCGCTGGTTGCCGTTATCTGCAGCCAACGCATAGACTCGCCCGTCTTGGGAACAGGTGTAGACTACCCCATCGGCCAGGACCGGTGGGGTGAAAACGCTTGTCTTGGCGGCGAACGACCACCGCTTCTGCCCGGTAGCGGCATCCAGGGCATAGAGCTGTTTATCCTCCGAAGCCGCATAGAGTAGGCCCTCAGCAGAGGCCGGGCCAGCCACGACTGCGCCCTCGGTAGCGAACTCCCATCTCTTCTGGCCGCTGGCGGCGTCCAAAGCATAGACCTTTTTGTCCATGGAGCCGACGTAGACGATATCGTCCACTACTAGAGGTTGGCTCCACACCCAGCCGCCCGACTGGAACTCCCACTTCTTCTGACCGCTGGCCGCGTCCAGGGCGTAGACCTTGCCGTCGTAGGAGCCGAAGTAGAGCAGCCCGTCGTCCAGGGTAGGGGTCCCGGCCACCGCGCCGCCGGCCTCGAACTCCCACAGTTTCTGGCCGTTTTCGGCGTCGAGGCAGTACATCTTATGGTCCATGGAGCCGACGTATACCTTGTCGTCGGCTACCAGCGGCGTGGCCCAGACCCAGTTGCCGGCGGTGAACTCCCATCGCCCGACTCCCGTGGCCGCCTCCAGTGCGTATACCTTGGAGTCGGCGGAGGCTACGTAGACTGTATCGCCGTCCACCGCAGGCCCGGCGATGATGGGCTTTTGGGTGGCGAAGACCCACCGCTGGTTTCCTGTGACAGCATCCAGAGCGTACAGATTGTTGTCGTTGGAGCCGATGAAGACCAACCCTTCCCCCACCGCTGGGGTGGCGTAGAATGGTCCCTTCCCTTCTTCGGTGGGAAACTCCCATTTTTGGTTCCCCGTCTCCGCCTCCAGTGCATAGACCTTAGCCCCGGCGGCAACGTACACGATGCCCTCGGCCACCGTCAGCCCAGGCCAACTGGTGGCGGGTGCTCCGCCGCGACAGCCAGTTAGCAAGGCGGCGATTATAGAGAGCCAAAGGATGACCTTAGGCCCCGTCGTGATTTTTCTCAAAGCTCAGACCTCCTGATTTCTATGATTGCTGTTCAAACTTCTCCTAGCTTCGCTTCACGGCACGGGATCGTATCCTGCGGGATTGAAGGAGTGACAGCGGCTGATGCGCTTGAGGGACAGACAGCCACCCTTCAAGAGGCCGTACTTCTCAATGGCTTCGTATGCGTACTGTGAGCAGGGTGGAAAGAAACATCGCGCTATCGCAGAGCTGTTTCTTGGCAGGTGGCTGCTGAGTCTGCTTTAGCGCCCGGTTCGTAGACCCTTCTTCCTTCGTGGATGAACTGCACAATCTCAGCCGTAGTGACGCCCAAGTCTATGCCTTCCACATCTAACGGAGAGCCTACCCTAGTTTCAGGTCTGATTACAAAGGCTTGCCCGTCTTTGCGCTTTATCTTGACCGCTCCCTTTTCAACTGCCTGTTCCAGCAGCAAGGCAAGCTTTTGCCTGGCTTCCGAATAAGTATAAACTATCATTCGACCACCTCTATAACTCTGGCCTTCATCTCCGTGGCTGCACTGACCAGCTTTCGATCCAGGGATATCAAGGGCGATTTGTACTTCAGGGCACATCTTATCAGATATGCATCATAGGCATAGATGCCAAGTGTATCAGCTATCTGGAGTGACTCTTCTAGCTCCACATCCACAAACCTGATTGGAATTCGCTGGTATAGCTTGACTGCTTGTATAGCCTGCTCTACCTTTATCCTCCCGCGTCTCAGCATCGCCGAAAAGGCATTGCCAATCTCCCAATGAACCGAATGCGGAGCAATAAGGTCGGCCCCTGTTGTTAACTTAACCAACGCTTCTCTTTCTGGCTCATTAGCGATGACTGCAATAATAACAGAGGTATCCACGACTATGTCCATGTTAGCTCTCACAACCAGAACTGAAAATGTACAATTGTACACCTTGATTGTAGCACACTTGCCAATATCATGCAAATTGTGTGCCTGCTTCCGCTGCCTGACGCCAAGCGTACTCGATTACAGTATCAGCCAGATCGTGCTGACAGCGCGGGCTATACTCGGGCCGGTGGGTTAAGACAATGAGTTTAGGATGGAAAAGTTCTAATGGAGGGTAACCTCGAACGAATTAGGCAGCTATTTGTCTTGTCAGTGCCGACTCTTCCATCCAGGCAGGTGTCAGGCCGTAGTAGAGAACGTCCGGGTCTATGTCCGCTCCGTTATCCCAGGCAATTGTGCCTTCCTCAATCTTCACGGAACGAAACATGGTCGGATCACTCCGTATAGGCTCGAAAATGGGGCCGTGCAGATAGGATTCAAGGTCAATCTCTTTTTGCGTGTCGTCTTCAAACTCCAGGAGCACTCGAAATCTCTCTAAAGGTTCTACGGCTCGAACACGTACCAGTCGTCCCAGGCGTTCCATTGCAAGCTCCCTCCCTCCTGCTTCACGGCACAGGATCATATCCTCCCGGATGAAAAGGGTGGCAGCGGCCGATGCGCTTGAGGGCCATCCAGCCACCCTTCAGGAGACCGTACTTCTCAATGGCTTCATAGGAGTAGTGGGAGCAGGAGGGCTCGAAACGACAGGTGGGGGGTAAAGCACGGGAGAAGGTGTTTTGATAAAGCTTGATAATGGCCAGGGCGAGGCTTGTCATCGCAGGCCCTACACCGTATCCTCGCTGGCCGCTTTCAGCAAACCGGCCCGTCTCAACAACTGCTTGATGGCCTGGTCTACTTGCTTGAAGTTCGCTTCTCGTATGGGGTTGCGAGCGATGAATACCAGATCCCAACCTTCTTCGATATCCCCTTGGCGGAGCCTCGTCGCCTCCCGCATGAGGCGTTTGGCCCGGTTACGAACCACAGCGTTGCCCACCCAGTGGCTGGCGGAGAAGCCGAAGCGGCTGTGCTCCAGGTCGTTGGGCAGGGCGCATAGAACTAACAGGGGATGGGCCCAGGAACGCCCCTCCCGACGCACTCGCTGAAATTGCTTGTTGCTTCTCAAACGGTATCTTTTTTTCAACCCTCAACTGCTGGCTACTTCCTGTGCTTCTGCACGGCCAATGTCTTTCTCCCCTTACGCCTGCGGGCCTTGATGATCCTACGTCCTCCTTTGGTGCTCATCCGAGCTCGGAAACCGTGAACTCGCTGTCGTCGTCTTTTCTTGGGTTGATATGTACGCTTGGGCATTAATCTCTCTCCTCCATGATGCGAATCTTGATCTCGTCACCTATTATACTGTTTTGACGCTCTATGTCAAACTTCAAACGTGAAGCTTCGATAGGTTCACCTGTTTCAGACGGGGGTTACGGGTGATGCCTGGGATGCGACCCCGCTTGGCCAAGGGCTTTCCAGCGACCACCTTGAGGTCGCCGGTGAAGTCAATCGGCCTGGCGCCGCTGATGTAGCTTCCAACTCCGTAGCCGTCTACGGTGGCTCCCTCGTCAATGAACAGCCGAATTCGCTCCGGCGTGATGCCGCCGCTGACGAAGATCTTGACACCTGGGAAGCCAGCCTGGTCCAGGCGGGCCCTCACCTCCTTGACCAAGTCGGGGGTGACGCGACCCCGCTCAACTGGGGTGTCCAGGCGCACACCCCAGAGCCGATCACCCAGGGCCTCGGCTACCCGCAGGCTCTCCTCTGCCTCGTCCTTGAAGGTGTCCACCAGGGCGATGCGGGGGAACTCGGGCGGAATATGTCTGTCGAAGGCTTCGGTGGCTTTCACCGTATCGCCGAAGACGAGGATCATGGCGTGGGGGATGGTCCCTGCTGGAGCTTTGCCCGCCAGTCTGGCTCCGGCGGTGGTGGCGCCAGTCACGCAGCCTCCCACAATGGCCGCGTATTCCATCCTGGCCGAGACGTCGGGGTGGACGTGGCGGGCGCCGAAGCTGATGATGGAAGCACCCTCGGCCGCCTCAACGCACTCCCGCGCCGCCGTGGCCCAACCGCTCTCGTGGGCCAGGATTCCCACAAGGGCT
>CAYMKL010000182.1:0-10938 GCA_964390805.1 uncultured Anaerolineae bacterium
CCTGTCCTGAGCCTGGTCGCTTGTACTGAGCCTGTCGAAGTGAAGGATTCGTGGCAGGATTTATGGAAGACAGGGGATGAAAGCAATGTCATTCATGCTCAGATCGTCTATTCCGGTCAGGTGCTTCTGCTGCAATGATAGCCAGTGCCTCTTCGACACTAATCGGTTCGTGCGGCAACACATCTGCTTCCGTGCTATCGTGAACGTGATGCGGATGTGTCGGTACCTCTGGATGGTGTGCTGCATTGTCCCAGCGCCTGCGCAACTGACCATCGGCGTCCTGCCAGTGAAAGCTGTACTTCGTCACCTGCAATCTTCCTCCCACGACCTGGAAACGCTCGAACACCTCTAACAAGCCCCCATTGCGTAATGTGAGCCGATAGCGAAATAACCCCATATCACCCTGTGCTTCTTCGCGCACCACCACCCAATGCACCACCTGGCGATTCAGGGTGATAAGTGCTTTGACATGAGCCAGATAATCGCTGGCGTTTTTCACAAAACTGGCTCCAGTAGCCGGATCTTCTTTGTGATGTCCTGGCGAAGTTCATACAGGCCAGCCCATTCAAAGAAGTCCATCGCATCGCCCAGTTCACCGGCCTCAAAACGACGATAGAACGTTGCTGATTCCATGCCGTAACGCCTCTCAAACTCGCGCAGGTCACGCTCATACCGCTCCAGGCGTAGCAGATGCTGACTGAGAGAGACATTCAGGAGCTTCCCTAGAATCAGATCCAGTTCAGCTTCGTCGGAATAAGTATTTCTGAGAACTTCTAGTTTGTACAACGTATCCATTGTCAACTCCTTCTACTTGGTTCGCAATCCACAATTTGGAATTGGTATTATACCACATCAGCAAACGTCTTCTCCATCCGCCGAAAGTAATACGCCCCACTGATCAGCAACCCCACCGCAACGAGCGCCGAAACAAGGACAATCGGGCCTGGCACCGTCTCTGTCCCCAGTAGCGCCCAGCGGAAGCCTTCGACCACGCCGGCCATGGGATTGATGCCGTACAGAGTGCGCCACGGCTCATCGAGCAGACTGCTGGGATAAGCGATGGGCGTGGCAAACATCCAGGCCTGCACCAGGAATGGCACTGCGCAGCGAACATCGCGAAACTGTACGTTCATCGCCGTGAGCCACAGACCGACGCCCAAAGAGGTCACCAGCGCCAGCAGCAGCAAGAGCGGCAGCCAAACTATGTTCCACGTGGGCACGATGCCGAAGTAGAGCATCATGCCCAGCAGGACGACGAAGGCCAGCACAAAGTCCACCGCCCCGGAGATCACACTGGAGATGGGCACCACCAGGCAGGAGAAATAGACTTTCTTGATCAGATCGGCACTCGCCATCAGGCTGCTGGATGACTGGCTCAGTCCATTGGCAAAGAAGGTCCACGGCACCAGGGCGGCGTAGCTGAAGATGGGATACGGGATGTCATCCGACGGCACCTTGGCCAGCTTGCCAAAGAACAAACTGAACACCACCATGGTGAAAAAGGGCTGGATGATGGCCCAGGCCGCGCCCAGTACCGTCTGTTTGTAGCGCACCTTGACGTCGCGCCAGGTGAGGAAGTAGAGCAACTCGCGGTATTCCCACAGGTCACGCAGGTTCAGGGAGATCCAACCCCGCGAGGGGCGGATGATAGTGATTGCGGATTGCGGATTTGGGATTGCAGATTTTCCTCTCATCGGCAGCCTCTGGCGCATCAAGATTCGCAATTCACAATTCCTCTCTTAACCTGCGCCTCGATCCAGGGGTACGTCCGCGCGATCCCCTCTTTGAGGGAGTACTTCGCCTCCCACCCCAGCGACTTGATGCGCGCCTTGCTGAAGTTGCGGGCGTGCACTCCGACTGGCCCCTCAACGTAGCTCTTATGGATCGCCTTGCCTGAGATGTCAATCACCGTCTCCACCAACTCATCCACCGTCACGTACTCGTCGCTGCCGATGATGGCCGGCCCTTCCAGATCCGACTGCATCAGCACATAGACGCCCTCTACCAGGTCGTCCACGTAGGTATAGGCACGAATGGCAGTGCCGTCGCCCCAAACAGGGACGGTGCCACTATTCTCAGCCATCGCCACCTTGCGGCAAATGGCCGCCGGAGCCTTCTCCCGTCCGCCAGTCCAGGTACCTTCTGGCCCATAGCAGTTCTGGAACCGGGCGACACGCACCTTCATCGGGTGGTGTCGCCCATAGGCCATCGCCACCCGCTCGGCGTAGAGCTTCTCCCAACCGTACTCGTTGTCGGGGTTGGCGGGGATAGCGTCGTCCTCAGTCAGGGGCGGTTCGCCGCGCTCCATGTCCCGGTACACGCACACCGACGAGGAAAAGAAGTAGCGGGGCACGCCCATCTCGGCCGCGGTGTGGGCCATGTGGATGTTGATCAATGCGTTGTTGTGCAGCACCTCGCACTCGGCGACGGAGATGAAGCCCATGCCTCCCATGTCGGCGGCCAACTGGTAAACCTCATCAAATGGGGTCTTATTTGATGAGGCGTTGTCGAAGGCCTGTCCTGAGCCTTGTCCTGAGCCCCGCCGAAGGGCTGTCGAAGGATCCCCGTCGGGCAGGAGCCTGCCCTGAGCCTGTCGAAGGGTCAGCGCCGCCTGACAGTTCTGCGGCTCCCGCAGGTCCAGCAGCAGGAACTCATCGGCCTGGGTGGGGGCGAACTCGTGGTGCTTGATGTCCACACCCCGCACCCAGTAGCCCTCTCGCTTGAGCTTCTTCACCAGGTGCCCGCCGATGGAACCGCCTGCTCCGCAGACTAACGCTCGCTTCACAGATACCCTCCTCTTTTGCCACGAATTGCACGAATTTTCACTGACTTTTGTTCTTTGCCACGAATTACACGAATGTTCACTAATTTTTTTCTTTTTTCGTGTTAATTCGTGAAACCTGTCCTGAGCTTGTCGCTTGTACTGAGCCCAGTCGAAGTGAAGGGCTCCCATGCTCCCCCGCTCAAGCTGGGACGGGCGCCGATGACATGAAGGACTCTCACTGGCACTCACGCAATCTCTTCTGGATGCAATACGTCAGGCAGGCGGGCCCGCCCAAAGGGGTCATCCATTGCCTCGGTCATCCTCGCCAGCCGTTCCTGCAACTCCGACCTTTCCAGTGCCCACTTCCTCATCATCGGACGGTCATACGTCACGACCACCTGGGCGCCCAACACGGCGCCTGCGGCATCTGTGCCGTTCGGCTGAGCTCACGACGAAGCCAAACGTCCCCAGAGCCAACACCTTGGCATCCTCACGGGTAAAGCCTGTCTCCCGCAACCGTCTTGCCCAGCGCTTAAAGTAACGCCCAGGATATAGTACCTCGACACGCTTAAAGAACATCAGGGTCTCGGCTGGCGACACCCGGCGACCGTGCACCTGGAGCAGATTGAAAACCTCTACCGAAATAAACAAGCGCCGCTTCTTCCTTCGCGCCAAATGGACAAACAGGATCGCTCGCTGTTCCTCTTCCACGAGTGTCAATCCCCGCGCCAGAGCGGACACCCCCTCAAAGTACCGGCGGACGATGTTCTTATCCAGCAGCAAGCGCATCTGACCGGACATTGTGCTCCTCGGCAGCCTCAATCTCCACGTCGAACTCAGCATAGAGTTTGTCCCAGAGCGCCCGTCGCTCCTCGTTCGAGAGCGCCTGGTATTCTCGCCACGTCACACCCCCAAAGTATGGTTGGTCGGCCGGAGGAGCCTGACCGCCATACAGTGCGATGGCCTCATCGCGGACTTCCCTCAACACCGTTTGGGCTTCATCAACCGACACACCGTAGGGCAAGCGGGGAGGTACAGTTCCTGCAGGCAGGATCCGAATCTCCCTTTGCCCCACCATCACCTGGAGACGCTGACCCAACTGCGCCTGCCGCAACAGCCGCTCTTCAATCCACAGTCCCTTCCGTTCCTCCAATATGATTGCATCACTCATACTATACCCCTCCCTGCACAAATATGCAAATCACGATATCCCCTTGTCTCCTTGCCCTGCGGTCTGCTGCGCATGGTTGCCGGAGCCCACCCCCAGGTAGATGTGTGGCTGGGGCAGCTCCAGGTGCTCGAAAAACACCTTCGACATGTTGTAGCAGCAACGTCCCGTTGCCGTAGTGCTGGCCGGTGTGGACCAGGAGTTGCTCGAACTTCTGCGGGGACTTCGCCATCTCCCGCATGCTTGTACTGAGCTTGTCGAAGTGATGGGCGCGACCTTCATGAAGTTGGGGCGAGCGCCGACGACGTGGAGAACTTTCATGGCCACCAATTACACCTATACCTTTTTGCCACGAATTACACGAATTTTCACTGATTTTTCTTCTTCACCCGATGGCAATATCTCCTCAGGACGCAGCACCTGGGGTAAGGTAACTCGATCGTATGGAGGTCGAAGGTCACGCCGCATTGCATCCAATCGTCCCTCGATTTCCTCCTGTTGAAGCGACCACTGATTGATCATTGGCTGGTCGAACGTCGCCACGAAGTGCATACCCAACACATCCGTGTCCTTGCTCGTGCCAAAGGTGGCGAGGGCCAAAACTGCCGCGTCTTCTCGAGTAAAGTAGTCACGCAGCCGCCGTGCCCATCGCTTGAAGTACCGTGCAGGTAGTGCGACCCTTGTGCAGTTAAGAAATAGTTGAACGACAGCCGAATACCGTGGTAAACCTTCCAGGCGGCACAATACGTTCTCAGCCGGCGGTACAATGAACAACTGAATTCCCTGAGCACTGGCCCGCTCGTAGAGGTCGAGCGCGAGCAACTCCTCCTCGCTAAGCTCTCGCCCCTCGGCCAGCCCCAGCAAGCCTTCCACCATACGTCGCGTGGTGACCTTATCTAGCAGGCACCGTGTCAGGTCGGACATCCAGCTCCTCAAGCTCTTCCAGGTCTATCTCAGCCCATTCATCCCACAGCCGGGCTCGATCCTCATCCGGTAGATCCATATACTGCCCCAGTGTCAGATCACCCAGGAAGAGTTCAGCGGGCGATAGGAGTTGGCCGCTCAGCACTTGCATCACTTCCACTCGCACTCGCTCTACAGCAGCATGAATCTCACCGGGCGTTCGAGACGGTACCTGTGTGGTCGCCTGGCGCAATTCTGGCACCAATTCTACCAACCGCCGCCGCTCCTCCGGGCTCATCCGTTGCACAACCACAGCGATCTGCTCCACGCTGACCGGCATAGGCCATACTGCTCGACTCATAGCTCACCTCCTGAACAATGCTTGATCTCGTCCACCTGTCTCCTCCTGCACTGGCTCAAAGGCCAGCATGATACGGGCCGTCTGCTGCGCGTGGCTGCCAAAGCCCACGCCCAGGTAGATGTCCGCCTGGGGCAGTTCCAGGTCTTCAAAGAACATCTTCGACATGTTGTCATAGCAACGTCCCGTTGCCGTAGTGCTGGCCGGTGTGCACCAACACTTGGTCAAACTGATCTGGATAGTGAGCTATCTCCTCCATGATCGGAGCAACCTTCATGAAGTTGGGCCGGGCACCTACTACATGGAGGATTTTCATCAATTCTTTTCTTTTTCTCTGCCACGAATTGCACGAATTTTCACTAATTCTTTTCTTTTTCTCCCGCAAGCTTGTACTGGGCCGTCGGGTTGAGCTTGTCGCTTGTACTGAGCCCAGTCGAAGTGAAACCTTGCCGCTTGTACTGAGCCGGTCGAAGTGGAGGGCTCACCACAAGTTTGGGCGCCGTTGATCCGTGCCTTTCTGTCCATCCGCGGCTCTGAGACAACAGCCCACCACACCAACCGATGGAGAGCCGCCTCACCCCCTCTCCGCTCCCCCTCCCAACGCCAGCAGGAACTGCTCCACCACCTGCGGGTCCAGGCCAACAATCTCACCCAGCGCACGCAAGTGATGCGGCAATGGTTCTTGCCACAGCCACTCGACGCGCAGCCAGAAGCCAGGTAACGTCAGGGCGCGATATTCACCCTCTTCACCGCTGAAAGTCATGCGATAGCGTTCTTCTTCCAGCCGATAGAACTCGGCCCACTGTATCTGGGGATCAATCAGCCAGTATTCCGGCACCCCACCCCGCGCATACTCGTAGAACTTGGCGCCGCGATCACGCTCTACGCTCTCCGGCGAGACAATCTCCACCACCAAGTCAGCCGGGCCGTCCAGATAAGTTTCCTTGAGACGATTCTGGTGTTCCCGAGCCACAAACAGCAAATCTGGTTCCCGGCCGTGCTCCAGCTTCATCTGGAAAGGAGCACTCAGAACAATGCCCAGGTTGTGTTGCTCAACAAACGTTCCCAGCACTTTTTCCAGGAAACTCACAATCTGCTGATGTCGCTTCGATGCCGGACTGTACACCACCACCTCCCCGTCCACCCATTCGGCCAGCGTGTCCTCGTCGGCCCAGGCCAGAAACTCCTCGTACGTCACCTTGTGACGCGTCATACTGGCGCGCTCAACTGGCGTCAGCAACACCTCCAACAACCGACGGCGCAGGTCATCGTCACCTATAGCGGTTCCGTCGCTCCAGTGTTGCGCTGAGGGTTCATCCTGATCTGTGGCCCTCCACGTCAGAAATTCGACAAAGCTCAAAACTTGGCGCAGGTTAGACTCGGGTAAGTATTCCAGTTTATCCACAATTCTCTCTCTCAAAGCGACGATAGGTTCTCCTCCTTTCACCTGTGTCGTTCTTACAGCACCACTTCTTGCTCCTTGTCTCCCCATCCCCTTGCGCTGCCCTGAGCTTGCCGAAGGGTCTCCCTGTCTCGGTTCTGCACCGCTTCGGTCAGCGATTCGCGGATCGTCTTGTAGCGCGCCTGCGGGCCGCCGATGCGGTATTGCTTGGAAAGGTTCTCGACTCTAATCGCGATGTCACTCATATTTCCCTTTTGCCACGAATTACACGAATTTTCACTGATTTTTTCCTTTCTTCGTGTTAATTCGCGAAACCTGTCCTGAGCCTGTCGCTTGTACTGAGCCGTCGGGTTGAGCTTGTCGAAACCTTGTCGAAGTGAAGGGCTGCCGATGTCCCCTTCGACGAAGAGGATGCCGGGCAGCGAGAAGACGTTCCAGCGCTCGGCTATAGAACGCTGACGACGCTGATGAATGCTGATCTCCGCTGTTCTTTTTATGTTTTTGATCTGCGTTCATCCGAGAATAGGTTTGAGCGACAGATATTATACCATGAACTTGATAGAATTGTCAATAGGAAAAAGCCTGAATTCTACCTTCGAAAATCCTTACATAGGCGTAAGGAAAAGGATGAACGGGGTGTAAGGAAAAGGATGATTAACATAAAAGAGAATTCCGCAGGGCCTTCGGCCCGAGCTCAGGCCGAGGGCTCATGACGGCCGGAATTTGGGAACATCCTGGTAGAGAAGGATTAGTGTGGGAGACAGACCCCTGGTTACAGGTTACTGGTCGCTACTCTTTCGGCTCCCTGGAGGGTGTAGGATGCGGCTACGCCAGCGACGATGGTGATGCCCCCGGCCGCTATGAAGACGGCCTGCACGCCGACCAGATCGCCGAAGAGACCAGAGAGGGCCATGGAGGCGCTGGTGGAAGCGCCGATGACCATGGTCACTGCACTCTCCACCCGCCCCCGCTTCTCATTGGGGACCAGAACCTGGGTCAGCGTAACCAGAGCGGCGCGGGCGGCGACAATGCTCAGGCCGATAATAGCTACGGCAACCAGGACGAGGGGATAACTGGGAACCACTGCAAAGGCAATGATGGCCAGCCCCAGGATCACCATACAGCCCCCCACAATCAGATTGGTACGCACACGAGAAGCAAAGTGGCCAATCATCGCCCCGCCAATCACCACCCCAAGCCCTTGAACTGCGTAGAGGAAACCGAGCCCTTCGGCGCCTATGCCCAATACTTCGTCCAAATAGACTATCCCCAGGACCACAATAGCTCCGAAGCCCAAAGTGGCTACAGCCGTGGTGATTATCGCATGGAGAAGAGGGGAACTGTATCTGATAAAAAGCAACCCCTCCACCAGTTGATTCCAGATAACTCGGCCATTGGTCTTGCCTGGGCTAGAATTCACTGGCGGTATAGTCATGGTAGCAATGGCCATAGCGGAGAAGGCGAAGGTGAAGAAGTCGAAGACGAAGGCGGAGGCCGGGCCGAGCCAGCCGATGACCAAACCGGCTATTGATGCACCGAGGATGACGGAGATGATATGGTTGGCTTGCATCAGGGCATTGGCTGTGAGCAAGACTTCGCCGCTGACGATGTTGGGGATGACGGCATTGCGGGCCGGGTTGAAAAAGACGCCCGCTGTGGCCATCACCAAGCTAACAATGTAGAGTATGTACACCTGATCCGCCCGCTGTATGAAGAGGAGAGCTAGAACTGCCAGACCGCGTATGACATCGGAGACAATCATCACCAGCTTGCGGTCCAGGCGATCAACGAAAACCCCGCCGACCAAGCCCAGGAGGAGCTGGGGTAAAGTGGCGACCACGGCCAGCGCCCCTAGAGCCAAAGGTGAGTCTGTCAGAGTGTTGATAACCAATAGAATGGCGACAAGGACGAAACTGTCGCCTATCTGGGAGAGGAGTTGTCCTATCCATAGAGCGCTGAAATCGCGGTTGCGAAAGGCGCTGACGATGGCGACCCGATCTCCCAGAAACTCTTGTGGTTGAGGTTGCTTTGAACTCATAAACCTTCATCCCTACAGCAGCACGTCCAGTGCCCCATCGTCGTCGAAGTGCTCCCGGAAGCGGGTGACGAAGTCGGCCAGGGTGTAGCAGTGGTTCTGCGGGCCAGCTTGCTCCAGGGAGTAGGTAGCCGCCAGCGCACCCATCCGCCCCATCAGGTCCCAGGAGAGACCCAAGTCCAGCCCCTTGATCAGTCCCGCTCGGAAGGCATCCCCGACCC
This sequence comes from uncultured Anaerolineae bacterium, assembly GCA_964390805.1. Lineage (GTDB taxonomy): Bacteria > Chloroflexota > Anaerolineae > VGOG01 > VGOG01 > CAYMKL01. The sequence continues at coordinate 8,852 of CAYMKL010000182.1, forward strand.
CAGTAGGATCGTTACCTCGTTTGGGGGGCACCGCTGGGATGTTGAAAATCTCCCCCTTCGCCCAGATGAGTGACCCCTCAGTCCCCAACGTGACAACGCAGGCACGGGACGGGGTGCGACGGACGGCTTGGGCGCTCAGGCCGCTTTTCTCCTGCAACAACTCGAACTCGTAGTCGTTGATCACCAGCAGGTCGCACCCTTCAAGCCCCTCCCGCAGGTGCTCGCCAGTGAGGCGGACGATCTGCTGGCTGGGGTCGTACAGGTAGGGGATGCCCAATTCTTGGCATTCGGCAGGGTACTTTACCATTGCCTGCGGATCGTTTGGGGAGATGACGACCAGGTCAATCTTGTCAGTCTCCAGATCGTGGAAGGAAAGCTCCCGGGCACGGGCCATCGCACCGGTGTAGAAACTGGCGATCTGGTGGCCACCCTGGTCGGTGTTGACAAAGAAAGAGGCGGTGAACAGGTCGGGTTCACCGCGGATGAGCGAGGTGTCCACTCCGTGCTGTTCTAGCCACTGGCGATATTCACCGAAGTCCTGGCCCGCCGTAGCCATAACTCGCGGGCACTCACCCAGTAGAGTCAGGTTATAGGCGATGTTGGCTGCGCAGCCCCCCCTTTGTCGCCGCATCTCGTCCACCAGGAAGCTGAGCGAGATACGGTCCAGTTGGTCGGGCAGGATGTACTCTGCGAAAAGACCCGGGAAGGTCATTAGATAATCGTAGGCGATGGAACCGGTTACAATGATGTTCATGCTGCTCCACTGTCGCCGCGAACGGCGCGCTAGCCGAGATAGGTCTTCAGTTGACGGCTGCGCCGGGGGTGGCGCAGCTTGCGCAAAGCCTCACCCTCGATTTGGCGAATTCGTTCTCTGGTCAGGCCAAATTTCTGCCCCACTTCCTCCAGAGTATAACTATGCCCGTCCTGGAGGCCGAAACGCAGGCGTAGGATCCGCGCTTCCCTGGGGCTGAGGGTACCCAAGACGTCTCCCATGGTCTCTGCCAGCAGGTGTTGGTAGGCCGCTTCAGCGGGGGCAATGATCTTCTCGTCTTCGATGAAGTCTCCCAGTTCGTTGTCCGCCTCCTCGCCCACTGGTCTCTCCAAGGAGATGGGGCGCCGCGAAGCCCTGAGTATCCACTGCACCTTCTCCGGCTCCAATGCAACCTCCTCGGCAATCTCTTCCGGGCTGGGCTGGCGTCCCAATTCCTGCTCCATGTCTCGTGCTACCCGGTATAGTTTTCGGATGCGGTCGCTCATGTGGACTGGGACGCGGATGGTGCGTCCTTGCTCGGCCAGGGCTCGGGTGATGGACTGCCTGATCCACCAGGTGGCATAGGTAGACAAGCGATGGCCTCGATGGTAGTCGAACTTCTCCACGGCCTTCATCAAGCCAAGGTTGCCCTCCTGGATAAGGTCCAGGAACGGCACTCCATGGCCCAGGTATCTCTTGGCTATACTGACCACCAGCCTGGTGTTGGCCTTGATGAGATGCTGGCGGGCCTCTTCACCCCGGTCGATTTCTCGCATCAGCCTCTCTCTTTCCTTGTGGTCATGACCGTCTCTGGCAAGGCGTCGCCGGGCCAGCTGCCCGTGCTCCAGTTGCTGAGCCAGATCCGTTTCTTGTTCGGGTGTTAGAAGGGGCACGCGGGCCATTTCCTTGAGATAGAGAGTGATGGTGTCGTCGGCAGCAATCTCGCTCAGGTCAAGGACCCCTTCTATATCCTCCATCAAGATTGACGGTTCTCCGGCCTTGGCCTTCTTCCTTTCTTCTTCTGCCTCTTCCTCGCTCTCGTAGATGGCGATGCCCTGATCATGAAGGTAGACGAAGAACTCTTCCAGTTGGGGAAGGTCCTTCTCTGCCTGGGGAAAGGCCTCCAATATCTCGCTGGAGGTGATATACCCTCGCTTACTGACCTTCTCCAGCAAATCTTGTGTTTTATTCGATTTCTCTTGACGTTTCGACTGTGCCATTGGTTGGTGTGTTCTCGCCTCAGCTAGCGCTTTGATTATGATCTCCCTACTACTATTAGAGGTTTCCCGATTCTGGGGTCAGGTACAGAAGGCAGGTAAACCGTAACGATCCAGGA
>CAYMKL010000183.1:0-10816 GCA_964390805.1 uncultured Anaerolineae bacterium
AGGGGGTGGCATTAATGGAACCCCCTGAATTTTGATCAAAACTTAAGTGACAGGTTTCACAAGCTGCTTTTCGATGCAAATGTATCTAGGATCAGGTCAAATCTAGCTGAAAACGACGCCTTTCGGAAACCTGTCAGGTCTTATACTGGCATTGACAGTTCACTGATAACTGTTCCCTGGAGGTTCCCATGATTCAATCATCCTTCGTTGAAAACAGATCAGCGTTTTTCCGAGTGTTGAGCGACGATCAGATATGGGAGATCAAGCAGGCAGCGTTTGATGTTTTGGAGAAGACGGGCTGTAGCGTTCTCCACGAGGGGGCGGTGCAGCTCCTCAAGAAGGCCGGCGCGGTAGTCAAGGGCGAAGGCCAACCTTGTTGGCACGTCAAAGTGCCCCGCCACATCGTCGAGGAATGTATCCGCACCGCGCCAAAAGGCTTCACGATCTACGACCGGGACGGCAATCGGGCCATGGAGGTTGAGGGGCGCAAGAGCTACTACGGCACCTCGACCGCCAGCCCCAACACCAGGGACGCGCTCAGCGGCGAGATCCGTGAGACGCGGGTGGCCGACATCGTGCTGGGGGCCAAGGTGGCCGACGCCCTGCCCAACATTGATTGGGTCATGCCCATGGGGTCCTCCCAGGACGTGCCGGCTTTAGCTGCCGACGTGTACGAGTTCGAGGCGGTCGTGACCAACACGGTCAAGCCCATCGTCTTCATCGGTTACTCACCCCGAGGCGTTGAGCTGGTCTACGAAATGGCCGCCGAAGTAGCCGGAGGGCTGGACAATCTCAGGGAGCGGCCCTTCGTGCTGGCCTATCCTGAGCCCATCTCGCCACTGGTCATGCCGGCTGAGGTGGTTGACCGCATGTTCGTGGCCGCCGATTTGGCCATGCCTCAGATTCCCGGCCCAGCCGTGCAGCCCGGCGCCACCGGCCCGGTGACGCTGGCCGGGACGGTGGCCCAGCTTGTCGCCGAGGGGTTGATGTGTCTGGTGCTCATCCAGCTCCGGCAGCCCGGCGCGCCTTGCTTCCTGGGCGGCAACGTGGGCGTGTTCGACATGGCCACCGGCAACATGAGCACCGCCGCGCCAGAGATGAGTCTGGGGCTGGCAGCCCAGGCCGAGGTGGCCCAGTCCTTCGGGTTGCCCACCTGGGGCCTGGCCGGCGCTACCGATGCCAAGACCCTGGACGCCCAGGCCGGGATTGAGAGCGCGTTCTCTATTCTGGCGCAGGGCCTCGCTGGCCTGAACCTGATCCACGACGTAGGCTACATGGACATGGCCATGATCTGCTCAGCGGAGATGCTCGTCCTGGGCGACGAAGTGATCGGCATGGCCAAGCGATTCATCCGGGGGATTGAGGTCAGCGCCGAAACCCTGGCCCGCAGCGTCATCGAGCAGGTCGGCCCTGGGGGGCACTACCTTGAGGAGAAGCATACTCTCCGCCACTTCCGAAAGGAACTGTGGGCGCCGAAGCTCCTGACCCGCCAGCGCTATGATATCTGGCAGGCGGACGGCGCCAAGGACATGGCCCAGCGGGTTCAAGAGAAGGTCAGAGAGATTGTCGAGACCCACGAGGTGCTGCCTTTGCCTGACGAGACGGTGGCTGCCCTTGAGAAGCTGAGACGACAGGGCGAAGAGGAACTGACCCGGGAGTGAGGCTGCCGCCACGTCGTGGGATGATGTGCCAACGAAGCGGCGTCCTGAGTCTGTCGAAGGGTTGGCCTCACTGCTGAGCAAAGTCGGCATATCAAGTAGTTAGCAGGGTTCCCGATTCAGAGAGATTGATGATTAGTGCTATCAGTGTTGAAAAAGCGACGCTGTATGAGAAATATCGACTTCCCTATGCCAACGAAATGGTAGGTGATCTGCTAGAACGTATAGGTGAAGTTGAAATTGTCGCCGACATAGGCGCTGGCACTGGTCAATTGGCGAGAATGTTTGCCCCTAGAAGCGCCAAAGTCTTCGCAGTAGAGCCAGACCCAGCAATGCGGAAAGTAGCATCTGCATCATTGGCCAACTTTTCCACTATCGAAATCATTGCCGGGTGTGCCGAGCAGACCACTTTGGTTGCAAACAGCATCGGTCTCATCGTGGTGGGGAATGCTTTTCATCGGTTCAAACCAGAAGCTTGTGCAGAACTTCGTCGTATTCTCAGGAAGCAGGGGTGGGTGGCCCTGATCACCTATAAATTCGTAAACAAAGCCTTTGCGGATATGCTCTTTCCAAAGCTGGCTGCATTGGAAGGAGTAGCCAGTAGGATAGAGAAATCCTGGCACAGAACGCCAGTACGGAATCTGTTTGGGCATGGTCAAATTGATACGTTGAGTTATGATCAATCGCACACAGAAGATTGGACAGCCTTTTTTGGTGCCGCTTGTGCAGGGATAGAAGCCCCCGAGCCCACCGACCTGGACTTTATGCAATTTGAGAGGGTCAACCGGGAAGTGTTCGATGCCTTTGCGGGGGATGATGGCAACATCCAGATTGACTATGAAACCCAGGTATCATTTGGACAGCCATTGTAGGCGGCCGAGCTACTCCAACAAGAGGAATTGAGATGGAGCCTTTCGAATCCAGAGGGCTCTGCGGCAGCGGTCCTGCTAACAAAGCCAATGCAGTGGACTGCCCAAGCTGCGTTTTTATCGAAGGGATGTAGCCTGTTATGGTGTCTCGCCAAACCCGTGGGCGGCTGATGCGCCATCCGTGGTGCAGATTCAAAACGCAGATTAGAGGAGGTAGAAATCATGGATAGCGGATTCAAGACCCAATGCGTACCAAGCTACAGGCTCCTGACAGAGGAGCAGATCAAAGAGATTCATCGGGCCAGTCTGGAAGTGCTGGAATCCATCGGCGTGCGCGTGTCACACCCGGAAGGGGTTCAACTTCTGAGAGATGCCGGATGCCGGGTGAAGGGCAGCGACGCCGCTGCGCTTACAGTTCAGATTCCCAACTGGCTGGTGGAGGAGTCCATCCGCAGCGCTCCTTCCCGCATCACCATCTGCAACAGGATGGGGGAAGAAGCGATGCGCCTGGAGGGGCGTAATATCCACTTCGGGCTGGGGACGGATCTGATCAGCACCGTTGATTTGAAGACGGGCGAGACGCGACGCTCGCTGCGGCAGGACGTGGCCAATGCTGCAAGGGTCGCGGACTACTGCCAGGAGGTTGACTTCATCGCCTCCTTCGCCCTGCCGAGCGATGTTCCCATCAACTCGATGTACATAGAGTGTGCCAAAGCCATGATGGAGAGCTCTATCAAGCCCATGTTCTTCACTGCGGCGGGGCAGGAGGACCTGGCGGTCATCATCGAGATGGCGGCAGTCGTGGCGGGTGGAGAGGAAGCGCTGAGAGAGAAACCTTTTCTCATCCACTATTCCGAGCCTACGGCCCCGCTGACCCACTCCCACAGCGCAGTGCGCAAGGTGCTCCTTTGCGCTGAGAAGGGTATCCCCATCTGCTATCCGCCTGGGGATATTCTTGGGGCCAGCATCCCGGTCACCCTGGCCGGCGGTGTCGTGCAGGCCAACGCCGAGGCGCTGAGCGGCATCGTTCTGCACCAGCTCAAGGGCAAGGGTTCGCCCATCATCTCCGGCTTCGGGGCGATTCCCCTGGACATGAAAACGGGCACCTTTTCGTACGGCGCCCCCGATCTTCGCCTGACCAATTCGGCCTTTGCCGACATCTATCACTACTACGGCATTCCCATGTGGTCCACTGTGGGCAGTGACGCCCACTGTCTCGACGCGCAGGCGGCCATGGAGCACGCCTTCGGGACGCTGATGTCTGCCCTGGACGGGGCCAACCTGATCCACGACGTCGGCTACCTGGGGCAGGGGTTGCTGGGCAATCCCGCCGCCATCGTCATGTGTGACGAGATCATCAGCTACGTGAAGCGGGTCATCCGGGGCTTTGACATGAGTCGAGAGAAGATGGCCCTCGACGTGATCCGAGAGGTCGGGCCGGGCGGCAATTTCCTCACCGTAATGCACACCAAGACCCACTTTCAGCAAGAGCTCTGGCAGCCCAAGTTCCTGAACCGCGACAGCCCCAGGGCCTGGGCGGAGAAAGGGGGCAAGACCTACCAAGAGATCGTGACTCAGAAGGCCATCGAGATCCTCGAAACGCACCAGCCCGATCCGCTGCCGGATGCTGTTGCTCAGAAGATCAACGAGATCGCCAAGCAGGCCGAAAAGGAGCTGGCAGGCATCCAGTTCGTGGCGTAGCATGATGCTGTCATTGCGAGCGCTTTTTGCGAAGCAATCCCCATCTTTGTTCAGCAAGGAGATTGCTTCGTCGCAAAACAACGCTCCTCGCAATGACACCGATTGGGGAATTTATTTCTTTACAGACCCTAAGTGGAGAGGGAGTTTATCATGGGACGTGTGATCATTGATTGTGATCCCGGTCACGATGATGCGTTGGCTATCCTGCTTGCCGCGCAGCATCTGGATGTGCTGGGAATCACTACGGTTAGTGGCAATCAACGCCTGGACAAAGTCACGGTTAACGCGCTAAAGGTGCTTGAGTTTAGTGAGCTCACCCATATTCCTGTGTTCCGGGGACACGACCGGCCTCTGGTCGAGCTGCGGCGCCACGCCGTCACTCACGGGGAGTCGGGGCTTGACGGCCCTACCTTGCCAGAGCCGGCGACAGCGCCACATCCCGGCCACGCCGTGGATTTCATCGTTGATTCCATCATGTCCAACAGCGATGTCACGCTCATTGCCATTGGCCCCCTGACCAACGTGGCGGCTTCTCTTCAGCATGAGCCGCGCCTTCGCCATCACCTGCCTCAGATCAGCTTGATGGGCGGCTCGCTGACCTTCGGCAACTCTACCCCCACGGCCGAGTTCAATATCTGGTGCGATCCGGAGGCGGCGCACGTCGTCTTTAGCAGCGGTGTTCCCATCAAGATGGTCGGCTTGAACCTGACGCATCAGGCCATAGTGACCCCGGCCGAGATCGAACGTGTCCGCGCCATCGGAAGCCGTACCGGACAGATTGTGACCGAGCTGTTGGAGTTTCACTGCGGAGAATACCGCCAGCATCTGGGTATGGTCGGCGCGCCACTGCACGATCCCTGCGCCGTGGCCTGGCTGATTGATCCCAGTCTGATCGTGGCTCGTCCGCTTTACGTGACCGTCGAGCTGCGCGGCGAATACACCCGCGGTATGACCGTTTGCGACTATCGCCACCTGCACAGCACAGACACTGATGTGTATGGTGCCGAGGATATTCGCCAAGGCCCTCCGCCCAATGCTGAAGTTGGCCTGCATCTCGACCGACCCAGGTTCTTCGACTTGCTAATGGACACGCTGGCCAGATACCCTTGACCAAAGCGTGAACCATTCACCCTCCCGCAGGTTTGAGCCGTGTTTGGCCGAGAACCACTGCTGGGAGCATGTGTCTCCAGGGGAAAAAGCATTACTCATCGTAACCTGCGGGAGGGTGGCTGAGTAGTCACCAAAAAACTAAAGGAGTGATTGATGGGAAAGCGATATGATCATTTCAATGAGTACCGGGCGATTCAGTTTCGCAGCTTGACCGATGACCAGATCAGCCTGCTGCACGAGGCCAGCCTGGAGATCATGTCCCGCACGGGGATGCGCTTCTACGACCAAGAGGCCCTCGATCTGTTCAGCAAAGCCGGGGCCAGCATCTCCGATGGCAACCTAGTGCGATTCCCGCCCCATTTGGTGGAGTGGGCGCTGCGCACCGTGCCCAAGAACATCACGATCTACGACCGCAACGGCCAGCGGGCCATGTCCCTGGGCGGCTACCGCAGCTACTTCGGCGTTGGCTCCGACTGCATGAGCATCTACGATCTGCACAGCGGGGAGCGCCGCAAGGCCGTGCTGGACGACGTCGTCCAGGGCGTGCGCCTGGTGGACGCCCTGCCCAATCTGGGCTTTGTGATGTCCATGTTTCTACCGTCCGATGTGCCGGAGGAGACCTATGAGCGCCATCAGATGGCCATCATGCTGCAAGAGAGCACCAAGCCCATCGTCTTTGTCGGCATGGAGACGTCCAGCACGGTCTACTCGGTGGAGATGGCCTCTGCCGTGGCCGGCGGGCTGGAATCGCTCCAGCGCCACCCGTTCGTTATCAACTATATCAACCCTACGTCGGCTTTTCGGCACAACGAAGAGGCTGTGCAAAGGCTGCTCTATGCCGCGGAGCGGAATCTGCCCAGCATTTACGCACCGGTCAGCAGTCGCGGCATGGCCGCGCCCATGACGGCGGCCGGAGCGCTGGCCCTGGGCAACGCCGGTCAACTGGCCGGGCTGGTGCTGTCGCAGCTCAAACGCGAGGGCTCGCCTTTCATTCGCAGCCGCCCCGGCGGTGCTACAATGGACATGCGCACCATGGTCGGCGCATACACCGCGCCTGATGGAGGTCCCTTCGGCTGGGACCTGGCCCATCACCACGGGGTCCCCATCTTTGGCACGGCGGGCTGCAGCGACGCCAAGGTGTTCGACGCCCAGGCCGCGGCCGAGGCGGCCCTGACCCTGTTCTCCAACGCCCTCGGCGGGGCCAACCTGATCCACGACGTCGGCTACCTGGACTGTGCCATGACCGGCTCACTGGAGTTGGTGGTCCTTTGCAACGAGATCATCGGCTGGCTCAGGCGCTACCTGCGCAAGCTGGAGATCAGCGAAGAGACCCTGGCCCTGGACCTGATCCACGAGGTCGGCCCTGACGGTCACTTCGTGGAGGCGAAGCACACCCTGCGCCACGTCCGCGAGGACTGGGTTCCAACCGTGTTCGACCGGTTCAATTACCACCGTTGGGCTGCTGAGGGGAAAACCACGCTGCAGCAACGGGCCAACCAAAAGGCGCGCCAGATCACCGAGACTCACCATGCAGAGCCGCTGCCCGAGGACGTGGTAGAGACAATACAAGCGGTAATCGGCAAGTAGCTCGTGAAACGTCAAACGTAAAACATAAAGCGTAAATTCACGTTTTACGTTTTACTCATCACGCATCACGGGTCACGCAAGCAACCACACCAATCCCTGAAACCCGAAAAGGAGGCGACCCCATGTACCGCAATCGAGACATGGGAATCAACTACATCAAGGCCCGCAAGGACCACCGCTGTTATGGGATGGGTCTGGGCATCGTCATCCTGGACGACGTCTACCCCGGTTTTCCCGGCGACGTGCGCAACGCCAGCGCCTTTCCGTTTCCCATCCAGTACGAGATCGCCGAAGGAGTGGACATCGTGGCGCTGGTTCGGGAGGAAGACAAGTCGCCCTGTCTGGCACCGATCCAGCGCGCGGCCAAGAAGCTGGAGAAGATGGGCTGCCGTGCCATCGCCGCCGAATGTGGCTACTTTGCCTACTTTCAGAAGGATATCGCGGGCCACGTGGACGTGCCGGTGTTCATGTCTAGTTTGCTCCAGGTGCCCCTTGCCCAACAGCTCATCGGCCCAGACAAGGTGGTGGGCATCCTGGTGGCAGAGAAAGCGTTCATGACCGAAGCGCACCTGGCTGCGGTCGGCATCCAGCCGGGCAGCAACTACGTCTTGGAGGGCGCTGAGGATGATGGCCGCTGCCCTGAGTTCGAGCAATTGTGGACCGTGTCCAAGCGCGCCGACCCGCCGGGGGTCCGTTATGACAAGGCGGAAGAGGAGTTTGTGCCGGTCGCTGTTGACTTCTACCGCGCTCATCCCAACATGGGTGCCATGGTGCTGGAGTGTACGGGCATGCAGCCCTTTGCGCGTGCCATCCAGCGGGAGATTGACATCCCTATCTTCAGTTGGGGCACGCTGCTGGACTACGCCTACTCAGTGGCTGTTCACCGGGATTACTATGGGCACGTGTGATGGCGTCAGACTGGCGTTGACTCATACGGAGGCGAAGCTATGATCAGTTTCATGGAAGTCATTGATCGAGCGATGACCGGCCCCCTGTGCCTCGAAGAAGAATACGATCTGAGGGTTTTTGTTCCCAGATTACGAGAGATCGTGAAGAAATACGAGATTCGGTTTGATCCGGAAGTTGTTGTGCCGTCAGACGATGAACTTGCCGACCGGCTGTTTCAGGCGGGTTTGGAGCTGTACAAGGAAGTAGGCACCTACTGCCTGGATACGAACCGGATGATTCAGTTCACAGAGGACGAAATCTTGGAGGGCCTGGCCACAGCGCCGGCAGCGCCGGTTTTTGGCGAGGGCAAGGACGCCAAAGTCTACCGGGGACGCAAGCCTGAGAGCGATATCCCGCCCTGGTGCTATGTGGGCGCTGGCGGCACGCCGGTATCCAGCGAGGAGATCTTTGAGGCCTTTGTGCACGCCACCGGCGAAATCCCTTTTGGCGACGGGGTGACAGCACCCTCTCTGGTCAACATCAACGGTGTCGCGGTTCGGGCCGGCACGCCGCTGGAGATACTGGCGTGTATCAAGAGCACGGTATTGACGCACGAGGGGCTCAGGCGGGCGGGCCGGCCAGGGATGCCCATACAGAATTCCATCGCTACAGCCGTGTCAGACGCGGGCAAGATAGCCGGTAGTCAGTTTGGAATGAGGCCATCCGACGGCTGGCTGATCGGGGCGATGTCCGAAATGAAGGTCAGTTGGGAAAGGTTGAACGAAGTGGCCTTTGTGACCAGTTTGGGTGGCCACGTCGTTGCGGAAACCTGCCCGATGGTGGGCGGCTATTGCGGCGGCCCCGAAGGCATGGCCGTGGCGAACGTCGCCTATCATCTTCAGTCTATCCTCGTGTTCCGTGGTTCTTATCACCTGAACTTTTCCATTGACATGAGGACCTCGTGCAGCACGGGCAGAGAGGTCATCTGGGGAACGAGCGCCAGCGCTCAGGCGATTTCCAGAAACAGCCATTTCCCGCTACAGACCTCTGGTCTGGTGGCTTCGGGGCCTGGAACTGAGATGCAGTGTTACGAAGCTGCTGCGCCGGTGATCGCCCACGTGGTTTCTGGCAGTTCCGTAGGGCCTACCGGCGGCTCTCCCGGAAATGCGGTCACAGATCACATCACCCCCATGAACGGCCGATGGTGCGCCCAAATCGCTCACGCCGTGGTTGGAATGAAACGAGACGAGGCGAATGAGATCGTCAAGCAGTTGTTGGCAAGATACGAAGACGATCTGCACACTGCCCCAAAAGGCCAGAGATTCTGGGAGTGCTACGATATGAAGACGCTCAGGCCCTTCAAAGAGCACGAGGAAATGTATAGCAAAGCCCGAAAAGAACTGACCGCGTATGGGGTCAAGTTCAAGTTCTAATTGCGCAGGAGAGGGATGTACAGACCTCTGAAACACGGCCTTCAGACAAGCTGCGGCTGGGGATTGAGCGCCTTTACCCCGGATGACCTGGACAATGTCCACTACGCCACCCTGGAAATCCTTGAGGATGTCGGTATCAAGGTTGAGGGCAGCGAAGAGGCGTTTGAGGTCTTCGCCTCCGGCGGGGCCAGGGTGGAACGGCAGGGGAAGGACGCGATTGTCAGAATCCCGCCCCACATGGTGAACGACTGTATCCGATGGGCGCCCAGCAACCTTGTCCTCAAGGGAAGAAGCCCGGAATATGATTATGCGCTGGAGCCGTATCGGGTGACTTTCGCCACCTTTGGCGAGATGATCAAGGTCTTTGATCTGGAAACCCGCGGGCTTCGGAAGACGACACAGCAAGACTGCGTCGACATCGCCCGGCTTTGTGACAGCCTGGACGAGGTGGGGGTGGTCCAGCGCCCGGTGGCGTCCCTCGACAAGCCGCTTGGCACCCACCCGATCTACAACGCCGAAGCCCTGTTCGGCAACACCGCGAAACACGTGCTAGTTGGGCCAGTCAACGCGCCGAACCTGGCGACCATTGCCAAGATCGCGGCCGCCCACGTGGGCGGTGTGGAGAACTTCGTCCGCAGGCCGAATTTCACCACCATCGTGTGTCCGACCAGCCCCCTGATGCTGGAGAAAAACTGCGTGGACATGATCATCGCGTCCGCCAAGCTGGATGGCGGCGGAATCCTTTGCAGTTCGGTGCCGCTGGCCGGGGCGACGACGCCGGTCACGCTGGCAGGGACCTTGATTTGCGCCAACGCTGAGTCGCTGAGCGCCCTCATCCTTGCCCAACTAGTCCGCAAAGGAACGCGGGTGATTTGTGGCAGTGTTGGCACCATGATGGACCTCAAGACCGTGAATGCGGCCTACGGCGCTCCGGAGATGGGGATGCTCAGCGCAGCTTCGGCCAAGATGGCCCAGTATTATCGCCTCCCCTGTCTGTGCTCTGGCATTCATAGCGACAGCAAGGCCCTTGACCCGCAGATCGGCTACGAGTCGGCCCTGGGTGCGCTTGTCACTGCCTTGTCTGGCGCGAATATCATCAACGGCCTGGGCTCTCTCGAGTTGGGCCTGACCTTCGACTACGCCAAATTCATGCTGGACATCGAGTGCGCGCGCATGATCCGCGAGATGGTGGCGGGCATTCCCATCACCAATGGGCAAATGGCCCTGGACGTCATCCGGGAGGTCGGGCCAGGTGGGGAATACATCACCCACTCCCACACGTATGATCACATGCGGGATCGCTCACAGGTTACGCTGTTCGACCGCCGTTCACGGGAAGCGTGGAGCGGTCTGGAAACGCCGGATATCGTAGAGCGCGCGTATGAAAAGGCGAAAGCGATTCTGGCAACGCACCAACCACCACCGGTTTCGGACGAGACCCGCCAGGAAGTGCAAGAGATCATAGATGAGTATCTCTCCGTGCGGAAACGTTAGAAGGAGGTGACTGCTCAGCCGGTGTCATTGCGAGCTGCTCCATAGCGCGGTCGCGCTACTCATTGTGAAAGAAACA
>CAYMKL010000184.1:0-10774 GCA_964390805.1 uncultured Anaerolineae bacterium
TTTCTGTGTCCTAGAATCCACCCCCTCCCGGCCTCCCCCTGCCAGGGAGAGGAGCAAGGTGTTCCCCTCCCTGGGAGGGAGGGGCTAGGGGAGGGTGGGCTTTCTGAGTCGTAGAGTCCACCCCCCCTCTCTCTAGGATCCGATCATGACCTTTCCACAGCGGAAGTCGCCATCCCCACAAGACCGAACTACGACAACGGAGCACAGTCAGTCAGCGCCTGCCGCAAGGCACTGGTGGGCCAGGTGGCGGCCCGATCAGCAGTGGGAAGCGTACCTTTTCCTGTTGCCCAGTTTCGCCGGATTCCTGATCTTCGTAGCCCTCCCCGTGATTGCGGCCTTGGCTCTGAGTTTCGTTCGTTGGAACCTCTTGAGCCCGCCAACCTTCGTCGGTGTGGCCAACTACACGCAACTGTTGACCCAGGACCCTATCTTCCGCAAGACACTCTGGAACACCGCCTATTTCACCGTCACCATCGTGCCGCTCCAACTGGTTTTTGGCCTGGCGCTGGCAGTGGCCCTCAACCAGGCCATTCGCGGCGTCACGCTCTATCGGCTGATCTACTTCATGCCCGTCGTCACTACCGTTGTGGCGGCGGCGCTGGTCTTTCAGTGGATGTTCAACCGGGATTTCGGCCTGATCAGCGCCATGATTTGGAGGCTGGCAGAGGTGACGGGTCTTCCCGTCAGCCCGCCGGATTGGTTGAACAGCACCACCTGGGCAAAGCCGGCTGTGGTGATCCTCACTCTTTGGAAGAACACTGGCTTCACCATGGTGATCTATCTGGCAGGCTTGCAGGCGGTGCCCGAAGAGCTGTACGACGCTGCCAAAGTGGATGGCGCCAGCGCCTGGCAGCGCTTCCGCAGAATCACAGTGCCGATGATCAGCCCGACGACCTTCTTCTTGCTCGTTATCCAGATGATCGGCGCGTTTCAACTGTTTAGCGAGCCCTACGTCATGACCCGGACTCAGGGCGGCCCACTGCAAGCCACCCTGACCATCGTCTACTACATCTACCGCAACGCCTTCGAGTTCGGCCGCATGGGCAAAGCATCGGCCATGGCTTGGGTGTTGTTCACGCTTGTCTTCACTTTCACCTTCATCCAAACCCGCCTGCAACAACGCTGGGTGCACTACGAAGCGGGAGAATGACGAATCATGGTGGACAGTGCGTTTTCTTCCCGACTACCTAAGCTGCGGATTGGCCATCTGGCGCTACATGCTATCCTGATCGCCGGCAGTGTGGTGATGCTGCTACCTTTTGTGTGGATGCTCAGCACCTCATTGAAGGAACCGCGACAGATCTTCACCTATCCCCCTGTCTGGATCCCCAGCCCCATAGCCTGGGAAAACTACCCCGCCACTGTCTCGGCCATGCCCTTCGGCCGCTTCTACTTCAACAGCTTCGTGGTCGCTGCCAGCGTCACCATCTTGCAGATCCTCACCTCCTCCCTGGCCGCTTTCGCCTTTGCCCGGCTCCGCTTTCGGGGACGCAACGCGCTCTTCTTGCTCTACCTGGCCACGCTGATGATTCCGTTCCAGGTGACCATGATCCCCAACTTCATCCTCGTTCGCTTCCTGGGATGGTACGACTCCTACCAGGCCCTTATCCTGCCCACGGCCTTCTCGGCGCTTAGCACCTTTTTGCTGCGGCAGTATTTCCTGGGTATTCCCATGGATCTGGACGAAGCGGCCCGGATGGATGGCGCATCCTCTTGGCGCATCTGGTGGCGGATCATCATGCCCCTCAGCGGCCCCGCCATTGCAGCGCTGTCCATTTTCACCTTTCTCGCCTCCTGGAACGACTTCCTGTGGCCTCTGGTCATCACTACCTCGCTGGAGATGCGCACCCTGCCCGTGGGCATCAGTGCGTTTCAGGGCCAGTACAACGTGCAGTGGCACTTGCTGATGGCGGGTTCCGTAATCGCCATGCTGCCGGTGCTCATCATCTACGTCATCGGTCAGAAGTGGGTTGTGCGCGGCATCACCCTCACGGGCATGGGGGGGCGGTGAGGACGCCATGTTGGGGGTAGTGAGCGCGGGTTGAGTAGACCGCAGGTCGTATCGAAACCGGAGGAACTCGGGGGAACTCATAGGAACTCAGTGGAACTTTGGCCCGCGAATGGGAATTTGGGGGCTTTTCTATGTCCTGGTGACATAACTTGTCCCGGCGGCGCGGGAGGAGGTGGGGGGATAGGTTGACGTAATTGGGGTATCGGAGGAAGTGAGGGGAACTTGGGGGAACTCGGAGGAACTCGGAGGAACTCGTAGGAACTCAGTGGAACTTTGGCCCGCGGATGAGAATTCGGGGGCTCTTCTATGTCCTGGTGACATAACTTGTTCGGGCTGGCGGCGGGTCCCTCAACGATCAGTTGTTCTTCGCGATGACCAAGCGATAGATCTCCGTCGGCTGGGCACCGAAGCGCAGCTTGTATTCCTCGTCGCCGCGCAGAAAGTCGAAATTCGCCCGGCCTAACTCAATGGCCCATTGGATGCAGTAGCTCAGGAGGACGATGCCTGGGCTGAGTCGGCCGTACTTTTGAGGATCGTACCCGGAGTTGTAGACGAGGATGGAATCCTGATAGTCGAAGTTCAACATGGTGGCTGCTTTCTCTCCGTTGACTTCCATGAGGGCCAATTGCAGCCATCCGGCCTCGTGTAGAACCCGGGCTGCGGCGTGAAAGAAGCCCTCCATTTGGGCGTCCATGAACGCATCCTTGTCAACGTGGCTCTTCTGATGCAGCTCAATGAAAGCGTCTACCTCCGTTGCCAGATCGTGCTCCTCGTTCACGATGTACCAATTGATCTGCCCGCTGGTCTCGGCCCGGCGGATCTTGCGCCGTATTTCATGGCGTTGCTTCTTCCGCAATGAGGTCAGGTATTCATCCCAGGTGGATGGTAGGGGGATGATGGGACAGATGTCTTCCACCTCTGTTTGCACCTGGTATCCCCGGGCCACAGCCATCTCGGCAAGTAGCGAGTGAGTAGGGGAAGCGGCTGGGATGTTGCACAGGTCGGCCAGGTCCCAGGCGGGCGCTTCATCACTCCCCAGCCAGTCCAGCATTGCACTGTAGACTTTCTCCTCTTGGCCGCTGGCGGCGATGAGGTCCAGGTAGTCGGACACGTCCCGGCAGCCCACGATGGACAGGTCACTGAGACCATCGTCGGGCACGGTAAGGCGCAGGGGAACGATGCCGATCAGTCGCCCTTCATCGTTTCGAACGGCCAACAGATAGAGTTCGCCCGCGCCAAGATGTTCCCACCAGGTACTCTGCCACTCCCAGGTCAGGAAGATAGTGTCGGATACGCTATCGCGCAAGAGGGGATTCCACTCCTCGCGCAAGGCCGCGAAGCCAGCGGCGTCGGTGTAAACTTGGGTTTTCACTTCAACTCTAGGACCAGTTGGCAATACTCGTCGCCCCGGGCGATGGAGTGGGGCAACTCCAGGGTCATGGGGGTGTGGCTGATCATGCCGTGATCGCCCTGCATGGCGATGTCGCACAGCCGGGACAGCTCCTCAGGCGTGGCCCCCAGCCGTTTCCAGGCGGCGACGAGGGGACAGTAGTGGAAACGGATCTCGCCTCGTGCTTCTCCGGCCTCGATTGCATCCTTCTCCATGATCTCCTGCCGTCCGGGCCGCATCTGGTGGGCGATGAAGTCGGCTGGGGTCTCCAGGGAGCCGATTCGCTGGCCCTTTGTCTGGCCGTAGCGGTAGACGGCTTGGCCGGCCAGGCGTTCCGCCTCTTCCGGGCCGACGGCTGTCTCCATCTCCTTGAGCAGGAAGAAAAGGTACATCGCTCGATCCTCAATAGCGCTGCGCACGGCTTCGGTTGTTTTGTCGGGCATGGTTTGTCTTGTCTCCTTTTCAAGAGGTATTGTTCAGTCGGGCGGAAGACTACAACGGATCTAGAATGCAACGGATCAGGAGCAAGGAAATCCGTTCGCTTGGACAGGCTCGGCACCCGCCGTTCTCAATCCGATGTCGTGTCTGGGGGCAGCAGGACGCCCTGTTTCTGCATCGCCAGGATCAGGGCCTCGTACCCCACAAAGTGAATGGCCCGGATGCCCAGCGTCGCCGCAGCCGCCACGTTCGGCTCGTAGTCGTCCACAAAGACCGTCGCCTCAGGGGCCGTATCCAGGCGTTCGAGCGCCAGACGGTAGATGGCCGGGTCGGGCTTGGCCAGGCCCACCAGCGCCGAGATCACCTCTACGTCGAACAGCCCATCAAGGCCGTAGCGCTCGCCCATCAGCCGGGGGAGAATGTCGCTGGCGTTGCTCAGCAGCCCCATGCGATACCGGCCCCGTAGCCGACGGACCAGGTCTGCCATCCGTTGGTCGGACTTGGCGTCGCGGAACAGGTCTTGCGAAAAACCGTGGATCTCCTGCGGCGTGTGAAAGCCCAGCCGGGCACCGATCCGCTGCCAGTATTCTTCGTCAGTGATGGCGCCCACCTCGGCCAGCCGCCACTCCGGCGATCGCCACAGGATCTCGGCCAGCGTCCCAGGTTGCAGCCCCAGCCGGTCTTCCTGTTCCTGGAAGGAGTCTAGTTGACCAAAGGGCACCAGCACCCCGCCAAAGTCAAATATGATCGCTTCGATGTCTGGCTTCATGTTTGCTCCACGCTGGGTCACTGATCGCTAACCTGGATTATACACGAATTCTACCACTGTGCAAATCATGCACAAGATGACTGCCTGCGTGAGGGAAGGTAGCTCCTGTGCACCCAGTTTATCTTGACAAAACACCTACTTTAGTTTATCATTACAGGCAACTACTTCAGTGGCCGCAGGAAGGGTCCGAGGTTGGCTAAGGTGACTGTGTCAACTAATGAACTGGATCTAGCTCCCTATGCCGGGCGGTGGATCGCCATCGTGCGGGGGAAGGTGGCGGGAGTGGGCCTCTCACCCGAGGAAGCCCGCCGCCTGGCTAAGCGCAATCGGCCCAGAGAGGAGCCGCTGGTTGTTTTCGTGTCCAGTGAAGGGGAGGGGCAGGGGCAGGGGCAACGGGTAACGAGTGATGAGTAACGAGGAACGAGGAAGCCACTTATTCACTTGTTACTCGTTGACTCGTTAACTCATTGACCCATTGACTCATCAACATGATCGAACTCATTCCCAAAGGATCAATCGTAGAACAAGTCTGCACTTTCCTGCAGGCGCACTCCGTCGAGGCTTATCTGGTGGGTGGCTCTGTGCGAGACTGGCTGCTAGGCCGTTTCAGCCACGACATTGACTTCGCGGTGGCGGGCGATGCCGTGAAGCTCGCCCGCCGGGTAGCTGATCGAATGGGGGGCGCTTTCGTACTCCTGGACGAAGAGCGCTGCACGGGGCGCGTAGTGACCAGAGGAAAAGACGGCCAGCGCCTCTTCATTGACTTCGCCCGGCTGCAAGGCGATGACATCATCGCGGATCTCTCCAAGCGAGATTTCACCGTGAACGCCATTGCGGTGGCTGTGGCGGACGCGGAGTCCCTCGCCCGCGTCATAGACCCCTACGACGGACGGCGCGACGTGCGGCTTGGCCTGGTGCGATCTGTTTCCAAGACGGCTTTTCAGGATGATCCCTTACGCACTTTGCGGGCGGTGCGCATTGCTGCCGAGATGCAGGCCGGCATCGAGCAGGGGACGGAGGAACTGCTCCGCCGGGCCGTTCATTTGATAGTCAATGTCTCTGCCGAAAGGGTGCGCGACGAACTGGTCAGGATCCTGGCTCTGCCGGCAGCGGCGCGGAATCTGCGCTATCTGGACGAGCTGGGCCTCCTGATGACCGTAATACCTGAGCTAGAAGCGCTGAAAGGTGTAGGGCAATCGCCGCCCCACTACCTGGACGTGTTCGAACATTCGCTGGAGGCGGCGAGGAGGCTGGAGGAAGTTGTTGACGCTTTGGAGGGAGGAGAGGCAGCGAATGGTGAACTGTCCCTGATTCCACTTCTCTTGTCTCCCTTCTCACGCCACCTCAGAACGCATCTATCGCAACCCATCTCCGACGACCGCTCTCGCCTGGTATTGCTGAAGCTGGTCGCCCTGCTGCACGATTTGGGCAAGCCTGTCGCCAAAAGCGTTGATGATGAAGGGGGCATCCACTTCTATGGCCACGAGGGGGAAGGAGCAAAGGTGGTGGGGGCCGTTCTCAGGCGCTTGCGCTTCGGCGGGAACGAAGTGGCCCTGGCCAAGACCATCGTGGCCAACCACATGCGGCCTCCTCTTCTGGGTGGGGAGGAGGTGGTCACCAGGCGCGCCGTCTATCGCTTCTTCCGCGACACGGGAGACGCCGGGGTGGATACCTTGCTTCTCTACCTCGCCGACTGCCTGGCGACCTGGGGCCCCAACCTCAGGATGGCCCGTTGGCGGAGGCGGGTGTGGTTCGTGGCCTCAATGCTGACCGACTACTACGAGCGTCATCAAAAGGTCATCTCCCCGCCCAGGCTGATCAACGGCCACGGCCTCATGGAGGAATTTGGCCTGGATGAGGGGCCGCGGATTGGCGAGCTCCTGGAGGCGGTGCGAGAAGCGCAGGCGGCGGGCGAATTGCAGACGAGGGAGGAGGCGCTGGCTTTGGCGCGAGGGTTGTTGACTCAGGAGTTCGCCTGAGCCTGCCCTGAGCCCTGTCGAAGGGTTCCCCCAAGTTCCCCCGAGCTCTCCTTCAGGGGTTCTACGGGATGCTGGAACTCTTCCTTTCCCATATCTGGGTGATGGTTCGGGCCAGCCGCCCCCCGATCAGGCCGGTCGTTCCGAACGCCAGAGGGAACCAAAGGGGGACGCCCAGTAAGCTGGGATTGGCATAGTACCAGGCGCCGCAGTGCACGAACACGGCCTCGGCCAACGATCCGAGCACGGCGATGATCAGGAAGAAGCTCACATCGAGCCGGTCGTGCCAAAGGGCCAACGCTGCCAGGCACTCCGCCAATGCGACGGTGAAAAGGAGCAGGTTGTTCCTCCACAGCAGCGAAACGGAGGCAACCAGCAGGGAGAAGGCCGCCAACTCCATGGCAAGCTCGATGCGCAGTTGTTTCGAAGGTTTCATGTCTCAATGCTCCACATAGTTGATCATTCTCTGTAGCTCCATAATTGCTCGGAGGGGATTGGCAAATCCTCGCCTTTCCTCTTTTAGCCCAGAGCTTGAGCTCAGGGCAACTTGTGGCCAAAGCATACACCTGGCCGCACTGGTCGTAGCATTTTACCACAAAAGTCGGAGGTAGGCAATGCAGGGAAGCAAAACGTCCATGATTAGTGAGAAGCTGCCCGCATGGGTGGCTCTCTCTCGATTGCCGTTCCACTCTGTGGGAGTGCTGCCGTTTTTCCTGGGTGGGGTGCTGGCCTGGCGGCTGGGGGGTGTTTTCCGCTGGGATGTCTTCGCCTGGGGCACGCTGGGCGTGGTGCTGGTGATGTTGGCCACCTACTACGCCAACGAATACTGGGACGTCGTGGAGGATGCCCTTTCCGCTCGCCTGGGTCCCAGTCGCTTCGCTGGAGGTTCTCAAGTGTTGCTACGTGGCCTTTTGCCTCGCTACGCTGCGCTGTGGGCCTCGCTGGTCAGCTTGCTGTTGGCTATCGGCGTGGCGCTGATCCTCCAACTGGGTTACCGGACGGGGCCGTGGACCATTCCTTTCGCTGTCGTGGGGCTGTTGGGAGGATTCTTCTATTCGACGCGGCCGGTGCGTTGGGTGAGCAGGGGTTGGGGTGAGCTGTGGATCGCTTTCTGCTACGGCTGGCTGCCGGTGGCAGTGGGCTACTACTTGCAGGTGGGGGAGATCGCGCCGCTGGTTCACTGGTTGGCGATTCCCATCGGTCTCACCATTTTCAACGTCATCCTGCTCAACGAATTCCCCGATTACCCGGCCGATCTGGAAGCAGGGAAGGCCAACATAACGGCTCGTCTGGGGCCGGAGCGGGCCTCCCGACTCTATGGCCTCATCAGCCTGGGGAGTTGGGTGGGAATGTTGCTCTCTTTGAGTCACGGCGTGCCCAGACGGGTTCTGTGGTTTCACCTGCCCATCCTGGCCCTCTCGCTGATCCTGGTCGTGTTGGTGATGCGCGGGCGCTGGCGGGATCGGAGCACCTTGGAGAAGCTGTGTGGTGCCAGCCTGGTGGTAAATCTGGGCACCACGGCGGCTTATATCTTAGCCTTTCTTTAGGCTCAGGGCAGGCGGCACAAGAACCGTGCCTACTAAGAGACAAGGTGGCTGTGTCATTGCGAGGCGTCTTTTTGCCGAAGCAATCTCCACCTTGCGAATGGGGGATTGCTTCGGCGCAAACGCGTCTCCTCGCAATGACACACGCCGCGAGGATTTCGCGTATGAGTGACTGGTTACAGGAGTGGGGAGAAAAGCCAAAACGCAAAGTGCGTTCCTATTGGTGGCCGCCGAGTCTGTTCCTCCGACAACTGGGGAGCGCGCTGTACGTGGGCGCGCTGGCGCGTTGGAGGGAGTTGCCGCACTGGATCGTTACCTATGGGGTCAAGTGCATCCCCGGCGCCGCCGGGTCGTGGGGACAGGGCTGCATCGGCTTCCCGGCCCACCCGGTCTGGGAGATGACGGCCGCCTGTAATCTGCAGTGCATCCACTGCCACGCCTCGGGCGGAAAGCCTGCGCCGGATGAGCTCACCACCCAAGAGGCCAAGCGCCTGTTCGATCAACTTGCCGAGGTGAGCGAGTTTCGCATGGTGGCTTTCACCGGCGGCGAGCCGCTGGTGCGCGGCGACCTCTTCGAGTTGCTGGCCTATACCCAGGCCCTGGGCTTCACCAATACCTTGGCCACCAACGCCACGCTCATTGACGATGAGGTGGCCCGTGACTTGCGTCGCTACGGCGTGGCTATTGGCGCCGTGAGCCTGGATGGGTTCGACGCCGAAACCCACGACTATGTGCGCGGCCAGCCCGGCGCTTTTGAGGCTGCCCTGCGGGGGATCCGCGCTCTGCGCCGGGCCGGCATCCCGCTGCACATCAACATCACCGCCATGGAAGACAACATGGATCAGTTGGAGCCACTGATGGCCCTGGTGGACGAGCTGGGGGCGGCGATTCTCATCATGTACCAACTGGTGCCGGTAGGGCGAGGCCTGGGCATCGAAGACGCGGCCCTGGACCTGGGGGCCAACGAGCGATTGATCCGCTTCATGGCCCACGCCCAGAGCGTGATTCGGGCCGTCATGGAGCCGGTGGCCGGCCCCCAGTATTGGCCGTTCCTGCTGAAACAGGCTGGCATCAAAAGCGGCCCGCTCCTGCATTTGGCGGAGACAGTTTTTCATGGATGTTCAGCGGGGCGGGGCTTCGTCTACATCAAGCCCAACGGTGAGGTCTGGCCCTGCCCTTTCATCGAGTTGAGCTGCGGTAATGTGCGAGAGACGCCATTCTCGACCATCTGGGCCACCGCCCCCATCTTCGAGGATCTGCGAAACCGAGAGGAGCGTCTGAAAGGCCGCTGCGGGGAGTGCGAGTACAGGCGGCTATGCGGTGGCTGTCGGGGGCGGACCCTGGCCGTCACCGGCGACTATCTAGCGGAGGACCCCTCTTGCTTCATCCATGCCGACTGATTAAGAGGCTAGCGCCGGCTGAGTAGGAGCGGAGCGACGTATCGAAGCCAAGCGGGTTTTGCCCTTAGACCCGCTCGCTGGTCTCGATACGCTGCGCACTCGACCGACGCTCGCTGGCCTTGATGGTTAACCCAGGACTTCTTCAAGAGCGTGATGAAACTCATTCCATTATTGGAACCCATCCGCCCGCAACTGGAACAGGTGGAGAGCCTGTTGCATGAGACGCTGGCGAAGGTCGAGGAGCCGCTGAGCTCAGTGCTACGCCATTCACTAGATGGCGGCAAACGTCTGCGGCCAGCGCTGGTCATCCTCATCGGACAGATGCTCCAAGGGGATCATCAGATCCACGCTTCCACCGCGCCTTTCCGCAGCCTGGCGGCTGCGGTGGATATGCTGCACACCGCCACGCTGATACACGATGACCTGTTGGATAAAGCTTCCTTACGACGGGGCCGCAAGACGCTGCACACCATCTGGCCTGCTGAGGCGACCGTGCTGGCCGGCGACTACCTGCTGGGCCAAGCCATATCGCTGATAGCAGAGCTGGGGCATCCCCGTATCTTCAAGGTTGTTGGTGAGACTCTCTGCACTTTGTGCGCCGGGGAGATAAGGCGGATGGTAGTTGCCAGGGGAGAGCACAGTCGCGACGACTACTACCGCAGCATCGAGGCCAAGACCGCCTCGCTTTTCGCTGCTTCAACGGAGATGGCGGCTATTCTCGCCGGGGCGAACGAGCCGCAGATCGTAGACCTACGGCGTTTCGGTCGAGAGTTGGGGATGGCCTTTCAGATCGTGGACGATGTTCTGGATTTTATCGGCGATGAGGCGCGGTTGGGCAAGCCGGCCGGCAGCGACTTCCGCCAGGGCCTGATTACCCTGCCCATCCTCTGTTACTTGGAGACGGTAGAGGACGATGGTCCTGTCAATGCTGTGCTATCCGGCCAGCGGGACGAGGAGCACGTGCGAGCGGCTATAAAGGCCATTTGCTCCTCAGGAGCCATCGAGGCCTCGTTAGCGGAGGCACAGTCCCGCGTTAGGCGAAGCCAAGAGGCACTGGCAACCCTGCCTGCCAGCCCCTCGCGCCACATACTGTGCTCCCTGGCTGACTACGTGGTGGAGCGAAAACACTGAAAAACAGCGATTTTGTCTATTTTGACCTAAATTCATCGCTGAGGTATAATACATAATACGTTAGTTCGACAATGGCACATTTCTCGGCTGACTTCTCGCTGATCTAGCATTGGGA
>CAYMKL010000185.1:0-10757 GCA_964390805.1 uncultured Anaerolineae bacterium
CCCGGGGCGCCGCCCCCGAGGACGGGGGCTGAGAGCGTGAGGTATCGTAGGCCGGCGACGCCGACCCGGTCTTGCCCTTCGGCTTCATTCGACAGTGCCTCCTGCTCGGCCTGGAGATCACCAGGTCGTAGGGCCTGCGACAGCGGAACCTGCCCCTCTGCGGCCACCAACGGGCCACCGTCCGCCCGCGGTGGACGTACTTGACCAGGGGGCCGTTCTCCGTCTCTACGCGCACCTGAGTGATGGCCGGCCGCCACAGCCGGTCTACCAGGCCGCTCTGCCGCAGCCAGCGGTACGGCCGCCGCCCCACGATGCGCAGCCAGCGCCAGCCCACCCGCTGCGCGGCGCAGCGGGCGTGCAGCATCCTGGCCCGCAGCAAGCCCCGCCGCCTACCCCACACGGGGCGCACCCGGCCTCCCCGCCGCACGTGCGTCACCCGCCCCAACAGGGTATCCTCGGTGACCGGCACGCTGTCCACGTGGGGACTGTTGTCGCCCCGTGTCACCAGCCTGCCGGGCGTGACTGCCACCACGCGATGCACGATCTCTTCGGGTTCGCCCGCCTCCACTCGCCCGCGACAGACCACCACATCGCCGGGGCAAATGGCCGCCAGGGGCACCGGCTCGACGGTCAGGTAGTCGCCGGGGCGGAAAGTGCCCAACATGCTGTCGCCTCGGTAGAAGCGGCGGTTTTCTTCGTCGGTCAGCGTGTGGAAAAAGATGCTCTTCATGATAGCCACTAGCCCACCACGGTCTCAGTTGACCTCGTCCAACACCTCGCCGATGAAGCCGCCGGACAGCAGCTTCTGCAAGAACTCCTCCACGTCGGTGGCAACCTGGTCGGCGGGCGCGTCTTCGCAGACTTCTATCAGGTGGGCGACGATCTCCTCTGGCGTGCAGGGCTGTTTCAGGGCCAGCCATATCTCACGGCCCACGGCGTTGGTCACCACCGAGGCAGCGTTATCGGGATTGACGAGGAGGATCTCTTCTGTCTCGTCGTGGGTAAGGATGTCTGGATTCACCATGTATCGTTTCTTGGGCATCTCCGCTCCTGATTCTAGTGCACGACGGCGTGAATCCTTCGTCGGTTCATGCTCGCCAGGGATCGCCAGATCCCGGCCTTGCGCGATGAGAATTAGCTATGAAACAGCCAGAAACGCCGCTCCAGACGGGGATCTGACGATCCCCTTGGAGCAAATAACTACCGAAGGATTTCCGCCGACTTGTACTAGCTACCTGAAGCCACCTCGCGGAAGTCGCCCCGGGGACGGGGCTCTGAGCATTTTGCCTGCCCCCCCAAGCCCCCAATCCCTTCGGCAGGCTCAGGACAAGCCTGGGGGGAGTGGGCCTCCAGCCGTCTCTGAATCCGTCTCGCCCCCCCAACCTCCCAATCTTGGGGGTGAATCGGCTCAGAGGCCCGTCGCCTTACACGCAGTTCAGTTGCAATTTCAGGCTCCAGAGCCTGATGACGCTAAAATTCTGGGCCTGTAAAAGAATAACTTCCCAACTGGTGACTAGCGAGAAATCACCCTGAGCCTGTCGAAGGGCGATTTCGAGCGGGTTCTACGGGCCCCGGGGCCGCAAAAGCCATCCTTCGACAGGCTCAGGATGCCTTTTGCTAGTTTTGGAAACGGGAAGTTATTTCTTAACGAACCCTCTGTACTAGCGGATCACCCGCTCCATCTCCTGCCAGAAGGCCCCGTGGAGGCTGACTAGGAGCAAGTAGGCGGGCAGGGCCTGCACCAGGGCGCACAGGTTCTCGAAGCGCTGGAGATGAAAGGCGGCAATCTCTTCCAGCTCCATGCCCATCAAGAAGTACTGCGAAGTCTGCTGCGCCAACTCGGTCAGGGCGCAGACGGCGTGCCCTGCGCGCAGCGGCTCGACGCGGTCCTCGTCGCCCTGCCCCAGGAAAAAGATGGCCCGCAGCGGCACGGCCTGCTGCACGTCCCAACTGTAGCCCTCTTCCCATGCCTCTTCGCCGATGAGCCGGCTCCAGGTGGGCCAGGGGTGGGCCAAGTAGGTTCCGTCGCCGTCGCGCACCACCAGCGTGACGTCGTCGGCCAGGGAGCGCCAGGGCTGCGGCAGGCGCAGGCTGGCCGTCGTCTTGCCCACGCCCGAGGGCCCGGCCAGGAGGATGCCTTGCCCCCCCCTCAATCCCCCCCCGAAGTCAGGGAGGGAGGCTCTGTGCCCCCCCCTCAATCCCCCCCCGAAATCAGGGGGGGAGGCTCTGTGCCCCCCCCTCAATCCCCCCCCGAAATCAGGGGGGGAGGCCCCGGCCAGCAGAATGCCGTGTCCTGAGCTTGCCGAAGGGCCTTGCCCCCTCCCCTCTCCTACGTTTGGGAGAGGGGAGGGGGTTGGGGGAGGGGTGAGGGCCAACCCACTATGCAACATCACCCCACCCCTCGCATGCGTCTCGCGGGCCACCGCCGCCGAGAGGCGCACGAGTTGCTGCCACAACCACTGCTCCTCGGTGAGGGGTTCGAGGGCAAAGCGCGGGCCGTACCTTCGACCGGGCTCCGGGACAGCCTCGTCAGGCTCCCGGCGGCGGGCCTGCTTGGCGTCTGTGGGTTCCAGCACGCAGATCACGTCTGCGTCGCTGGCGGGCACAGGGCTCACGTAGCGCGGCCGCCGGTTGGGCAAGATGCCATCTTGCCCTACTTGTCCTACGTCTACGCCGGTCACGGCCAGCAGGCGGCGCGCGCCAGGGGGCGGGGGCGACGGCGCTGGCACGAGCTGCGCCGCCTCGGCCAGGAAAGAGACGACGGTGGCGGCCGTCTCGTCTGCGGCGCATAGGGTCAAACAAGTACCGTCGGCCAGGGAAAGGATGAAGGATGGAGGATGAAGGATGAAGGATGAGGGATGAGGGATGAATTGGTCGTGGGGTGGGATCGGCGTGCTCCTGGTCGGGCTTGGCTCTTGGACTGACTCCTGCCCACGCCAGTCGGCTATCTCCTCCGGGCTGGAGACGATGAACAGGCGACGATGCAGCTCTTTGGCAAAGGCCAGGGTGTCCTCCAGGACGGTGTCGGGCGCGTCCTCGCAGCGGGCCTCGATCTCGGCCGCGACCTGGGCCAGGGTGCGCCGGCCGTCCAGCAGCTTCCAGATGGCCACGCCCACTTGGTCCAGGGCAACGGCCTCGCCGAAGATGGGCTGGAACAGCACGGCGTAGTCGTCGAATTCCTCTCGAAGCACAGTCTGGGGGTGGGCGTTGGGCGTGTCGCTTGGCCTCACCAGCTACCTCCCTATCTTGCAAACCGTCGTGGCTCTTCGGGATTTCGCGTGGCCACAATGTTGGAGTCCCCAACTCGTTGGGGGTGGCCGCGCCGTCCCCCCGACAAGTTGGGGACTCCGGTTCACGAGCGCTACCTCCGCAGTGTTGCGAAATCGCCGTTTGCTTGTATAATGAGCGCACGCAGGATTGGTGGAAATCGTCGAGCTCGACTGTCAACGAATGCACAACGAATAAACGAATCGCGCCGTCATTCTTGCGCTGCACTGCTTTGAGAGAATAGTCGGGTAATAAGACGGTGGTTTGGTAAAGCTAAACTACATCATAAATGATGTAGTTTGGGCAGTAGATAGCCTGTCTGACGATACGAACTGGCACAACCCTTCGACCCTTCGACAAGCTCAGGACACCGCTTGGCTCAGGGCAAGTCTACAACTTTCAAGTTGTAGTATTGCAATAATAACCACCCTGCGGTTACCCGACACAGCATTTTCACAAAGCGCAAACAACGCAAAAAGACTCTGGCAGATGCCAGAGTCCTATTATAGCAGCTATGCACGATTTGGCAAATCACAGGCGGCAGACAAAGGATGAAGGCAGAAGGATGAAACTTCCGCCTTCATCCCTCATCCTTCATCCTTCCCAATAACGAGCAAGGGGCGGACGCCGCCCGCCTTGGGATGTACGCCCGCCGCTGGTGGCGCTGGGCCCACAGTGGTCTGGCTGCCGGCCACGCGGCTGAAGCGCTCACTACGTGAGACCCGGGGCCGGAGCTCATGTAGGACCCGCTGTGGTGCGTAACTCCATGGTGCGACGCCAGGAGCCGATTGAGTTCACGTCTCCGCGTACGTCAAGACACCACCGGGCCATCTCGGCAGCCACCAGGGGCAGATCCGCTGGGCGACGACCCCGCGCCGCATTCCCATGTTACGGTCGTGCCTGCCAAACACTGACCGGCGGCGTTGGGTCCCGAGATGCAATTATTGACCGGCCACCAAACCGGGTTGGACCCGTCCTGACAATTCTGCGCCGTGCCGCCATTGCCGCACACCTCATACTGCGCGTCTGCATCGCCACCGTAGATGCACGACCATCCACGAGCCTCACCGCCGTCCCTGAGTCCCACCGATAACAGTCTCGGCACCTCATAACGCATTCCGCACCTCCTCCTTCCCTGCTTGCTTACCCCCCCGCCCCAACGCTCCGAATTTAACCATCGTGAATTTCAAATGTTATGTGCGCTACCGCTCGGTAGCATACGACACCCCGTAGGTCCACCCCCGGCTTAAGCCGCTTTTGATTCTCGCCTGCGTCGTTCACCCCCGAGTGCACACCGACCTCAACCGCCTGACCGCCATCGTCCAGCATAAACTTTCGTCCTCCCTCAGTCGCGCGCGCGGTTGAGGCCCCCCGCATTCCGCCTGAATGAGCGGGGGGCCCCGGCGTGCTCACTCGGCTTCACGAATCGCTCGACCATACCCGGTACGCAGCATGCTACAGGGGGCGAGGACGCGCCCGCGTACGAGCGGAACCCACTGGCACCACCGCCCATCCCCGCGAAGTCCTGCCGCACAATGCGGTTGACTCCAGAGCCACTGTCGGCTCCCCCGACGCCGCCCGGTCCGTCTCTGAATACGTAGCCCGCCACGCAGGAAATCTCCCTCGCGCGCTCCAGACCCGGGGCCACTACGGAGGCTCTTAGCGGCAAGTGGCTGAAACGCTCGCCATGGGGCGCGCGAGGCCCGCGCCTCTTACCCATCCATTCATCTCGTACTGAACTCTGGGACCCCAAGTATGGCTTCGGCCCCTGCGACAACGGCTCGTGCGTCCCGCCAGATCGCCCACGCATGCGAGTCTTGATTCACGCTTTCTTGATAGACCGTAGCAGATAAATGGAACGTTTACAGCTTCAGATTCAGAACTGTGCCGTGATAAGCGAAGACTTCCCCCTAAGTTCGCGGCGCAGCGGTCTGCATGGCCCATACTCCCGAGATTGGGGCTGGATGCGAGCACGCGCACCACGGCGCGATGCGCCCGATCCTACACTGCAACTACAGAGCGCCGCTCCCGACGTGCCGCCCTCACGGCCGCATCTGGCATCTCGGCCCGGTAGTCAGCCGCCGAGTGAACGTCCTTGAACCCACCGGCTTCCATCAAAGTCCGAAATGCCACTGGAAGGTGGGCCCCATTGCGGCTCTTACCTCTGCGCAACGATTATAATCGTTTCGGTTGGAATTGTCAACTCGCGAGAAAGAGACATCCCTCCCCTGGCGACCGCCAGACGCCGGAAGCCCGTGTTCGAAGGATGAAGGCGGCAGACGAAGGATGAAACATCCATTTCTGGTCAGCTCAGCGCGGGCTGCGCGGGAATGGGGTTGCCCTCCAGATAATCCTCGAACGCGTAGCCCGGATAGTACTCCGCCATCAGTTCCCCACAGTGGCGGTCACACTTCTCCTGCAAAAACCCGACGTCGCAGCATCGCAGCGCGTCGGTGTGATGAATGCTTTTGTGGAGGTGACGGTTCTCCCACAGCATTGTGTCCGGCGCCACGCCGACCAGTTCGGCCATCCGCGCGATGCCGTCGTCTATCTCGTGAGTACGGATCACCAGCGAGCGCTCCGGCGGCAGTTTCGCCAGCACCGCCTGGTACGTGGCGGCCCAGTGGGCCAACGGCACGTCAACGTGCCGCTCAAAGTTGCGAATCCACTCCCGCTTGGCCTCGCAATCTCCCAGGGAAAGGGGGAAGG
Organism: uncultured Anaerolineae bacterium; assembly: GCA_964390805.1. Classification (GTDB taxonomy): domain Bacteria; phylum Chloroflexota; class Anaerolineae; order VGOG01; family VGOG01; genus CAYMKL01. Next base: position 5,977 of record CAYMKL010000185.1, read on the forward strand.
GGATGCCGTTCTCGAGCTCCCGTGTCCAGAGCGCCTCCACGTGGGGCAGGGTGAAAAAGTTGATCACCGAGTCGAGCCACGAGTAGCAATCCCGGATCAGGCAGATGAACCTGGCCTCGGGGAACGCCTCGACCAGCACATCCACGTAATAGCGATGGAAATGGGCCGAATCCATCTCCAGGCAGCCGGCTCCGTCCCGGTCGTGGATGAAGGCCACCAGGTCTGATCTGGACACCCGCCCCTGGTTGCGCTCCACGATGAGCTGGTGCACGTCCCGTTGCCAGAACTCGTGCGCCGAGCGGTAGTTGCCAAAGATGCCGCTGATAGACTTGGTGCCCGTCCTGGCCACGCCCAGGCAGTAGGCCTGGAACCGTCTCGTAAGGCCGTTCAGGGCCAGCAGTGACGTGAACTCGGCCGCTTTGCGCAAGTGTAGCCCATCGGCGATACTGACCAGTTGTGACGGCGGCAGCCGCTCGCCGTTTTCCTCGATGGCGGCCAATTCCTCGACGCTCACGCCGGCCCGCTCGGCGAGGGTCTCACGCGTGAGCCCCTGCCGCCTACGCAGATACCTGATCCGCTTACCTAGCACGAATGCTCCCTTTCCAAGGTCTAAGGATAAGGCGAAGGATGAAGGCGGAAGGATGAAGGATGAAACTTCTGCTTTCATCCTTCATCCTTCATCCTACCTATCTGGGGCGCTGGGCCCACAGTGGCCTGGTTGCTAGGCAGATGGCTGAAGCTCTGACTACCTGAATCGGTGGCGTTGCACCACAGCCGAGTCGCACTGCTATGCGGCTGGGAGGAGCCCGCGGCGCGGTCGTGGGGCGCACACTATCCTGATGCGGCGTCGGGTGGCGACACCCGGGTGTTCCGCCGTGCTCCTGGTGGGCGACAGATCAGACGTTGTCTGAAGCCCCGTTGTCGCAACCGGCACCGGTGGAGCCGCCTCCTGGGGAGGAGCCGCTGTCACATGTGTTAGTCGCTCCGGCACCGGACGCACAGGAAGGAAACGCCGCACTTCCGCCCGACGCGCAGTGCCCTGTGGCTGTGCCCCCGACAACGCAAACTGCCGGGGGATTGTGTTGAAATGTCGCTGACCCACCTGTTCCGCAAAACTCGCCCCCCCCAGCCAGTCCGCCGGTCGTGCAATTGTATCCACGCGATGGGGCCGTCAGCCAAATCTCAATCCTGGGTGTATTGTACCGCATGCCAGTAACCTCCGCATTATGTGCACTGCTCTCGTCGGCCAGGAAACGCAATGTATGAACGGCCATCAGGCTGCTTGGAGGACAGTGGTTTCGTGGGCCAGCGAGTCTGCAGCGTAGGCCAGTGCAGCCCAAATGTCTTCCTGTGTCAATCGCGGATAGGCATCCAGCAGATCGGCTTGGGTGGCGCCTTCACCGAGCTTGCGGAAAATGAGTTCCACTGGAATGCGGGTGTCACGGATCACCGGCTTGCCCAACATGACCTCCGGATTGACTTCGATACGGTCATTCACGATGAAAGACATAATTGCTTTTCCTTCATGCTCAACTCTTCTTGCCCTTTACGACTATTCTGAACTGCGGCTCTCACTCTTGAGCGAAGGATAGCGGAAAGGATGAAGGCGGAGGGCCTGCCCTGAGCGGAGCCGAAGGGATGAGGGATGAACGTTGTGTCCAGACAACTTCTGTCAATCCTGCGTGCTAGGCGGCTGTCTGAGCCGCGGCTACGACAAGGGGCGCGGAGAATTTGACCAGCGTGGCGTCTACCTGGCGTAACATCTCCTGAATCATATCCACTGTTTGCTCACCATACAATGGTTCCCCGCATCGCGCACATACCCAGGCCGGCACGTCATCAATGATCAGGTGGTACCCTTTCCGGGTAGCGGTGTATGTGACCCTCTGGCGGACCAACGTGCTTTTGCAATACAAACATTCCATGCTTATCCCTTCTTTCGAGTCGTCCAGTCTGGCTCCCACTGCTCGGGGCTGGGAATGTAAGTCGTATTCTCATCCTCAGTGAGCGAAACGGGACGAGCGCGGTCTCTGTGGCCTTGCTCGCATCTGCTCGTGGAATGAGCAATGGACGCCAGGTGGGTGATGCCTGACTACAGCGATCTATGCCGGCATCGGCGCCAGGTGAAACACAGGGACATGCCTGACCGGTTTTTCGGTTTCCGGGTCCAGGGCAAACAGGGTATCCAGCACACGCAGGTCTAGGACAGTGTATCCACACACCGGACAGACCAGGGCCGGCAAATCCTCAACTACCAGGGGCTGCCCATTGCGCACGAACGTGTGCACGATGCGGCGTTCTTCCATCTCGCCGGGACAGCCCTGAACAACACATTTCATCGCGTATGACCTCCTCGCAAGGTTGGCGAGATCCATTTGGGTGACCGTGGCTCGTACACGGTGATGATCGTGACCGGCAGACCCGAGTAGGACACGACAACGTGCAAATCACGCCCAGCTTTGGTCTGGCCGTATACCAGGCATGAGGGCCCGAGCCACCAGTCCGGGTAATCCTCCAGCAACTGTGCGTTGACCAGCGCCTGCTCTATTTCAGGCCGCGTGATGTGTTCGGCCAACGCTTCCTCGGCCGCATGGAGAGAGATCTTGATCTGCTGTTCTTCAACCGCCTGTCTGAGCAGAGCCAGGATGGATGCGGCGTCCAATTCAGTCCTCCGCTAGTGATACAGCCAGCGACCGACGATCATCTCGGCCAGCAGTATTATGCCCCAAAGCGGGCATTCTGTCAAGAAGGTAAGGATGATACTTCCGCCTTCAGCCTTCATCCCTCATCCTTCATCCTTCCCGTGTGGGACTTGTCGCGACTCGGGGAACAGCCCCGCTTCCTCGGCCAGATCGCAGAACCAATAGGGAGCGAACAGGTCGCCGGAGCGGTAGTAGTTCTGGGCCACGCACGAGCCCAGGCAGCGGGCCTTCATCAGGCAGCTCTCGCACACGCCCTGCAGGTCGCCCGGCAGCCCGGCGCGGATGGCGTTCAGCACCTCGTTCTCGCGCCAGACCGTCTCCAGCGAGTCCACCCCCACCTGACCAAAGACCAGCTCCGGCACCTGCTCGCCGATGCCGCACAGGGCATAGTGCCCGCTGGGAATGACGCCCAGGATGCCGAATATGCCGCAGATGCCGCAGCCGTCGCCGCTGGCCATGCGGCTCAGAGGGCGGAAGGCCAGCGGATAATCGAAGAATAGGCGCAATGAGGTGGCGGGGGCCAGCTCCATGTCCACCCGCCGGCCCAGGGCGATCAGCTCGTCCACGCTCAGCGCCTCGTCGGCGTGGTGCAGCTTTTCGCCGCGAGCGGTGGGCTGCACCACGTTGAACTTGACCGACGCCGCGCCCAGTTCCTCGGCCAGGCGCACCATGGCCTCGGCCTGGTCGGCGTTGCCGCGCATCACGGAGAAGATGATCTGCGGCCGGGTGCCGGCGACGGCCAGGTGGCGCACCGCCTGGCAGGCCGCCTCGAAGCAGCCCTCCACGCCGCGCACCCACTCGTGGGTAGCGGCGTCGGCCCCGTCAATGCTGACCGAGACAAAGCGCCGGGGAAAGGTGGCCATCTCGGCGGCGATTTCCGGCGTGCACAGCAGCCCGTTGGTCTCCACGGTCAGGCCCAGCTCCTCGCGGCGCACGATCTCCAGCAAGTCGAGGAAATCGGGGTGCATGAGAGGCTCCCCGCCGGTGAGCTTGACGCCGCTCAGGCTCAGGTGCTTGGCCTCGTGCACCGCCGTCTCGAACAGCTCCACTGGCAAGTGGGCGTAGCGGTCGCCGTCGGCGTCGAACTTGGGCGCCAGCCAACAATGGCGGCAGGCCAGGTTGCAGCCTTCGGTGAGGTAGAAGTACAATTGGTTAAGTGGCGGTGTTTGCTCGGTGATGATACACCTCCAAACGAAGGATGAAGGATGAGGGATGAAGGATGAAGTTTCATCCTTCATCCTTCCGTTATCCTTCTGCGTTTCACTCTGGTTACGATTGTGACGAAGATGGCGATTAGTTCGTCTGTTTCGGCGAGGAGTGGTTTCAGTTTTTCTTCGGGCACGATGCCTGCTTCGACGAGTAGCTCCAGCCAGTAGGCGGTTTCGTCCAGTTCTTGCAGGCCGCCCTCGATCTTGCTGATAAAATCGGCGTCGGATTTGGCGCGCTGCGCCTCCCGATAGTGCGCGCCGGGCGATGTGCCAGAACGTAAGACCTGCCTGCCAATGACCTGAGCTTCTGTCGTCTTGGGCAAACTCGTATACAGACGAATGATCCGCAGCGCAAATCGCCTAGTCCGTTCTTTCAGATCCTCATTCTTCTTCATCCTTCATCCCTCATCCCTTCGGCTCCGCTCAGGGCAGGCCTTCCGCCTTCTTCTTTTCATCCTTCATCCTTCATCCTTCATCCTTCTTTTTTCTTCATCCTTCATCCTTGCTTTCACCGTAGTAGTGCGGGTAATAATAATAGCCATATTCCCCGCGCCGCCCTATGGGGATTTTGTTGAGCACCGCGCCCAGGACTGGGCAGCCCACCCGGGCCAACTCCCCCAGCGCTCGGTGAGCTTCCTTTTCTCGCGTACCGCCAGCCTCGACTGCCAACAGCACGCCGTCCATCCGCTGGGACAGCACTGCCGCGTCGGTGACGGCCAGCACCGGTGGGCTGTCGAAGACAACCACGTCCACCTCCTGCGCTAGGTGCTCTATGAGCTGGCCCATGCGCTGCGAGCCCAGCAGCTCCGAGGGATCGGGCGGCAGCGGGCCGCTGGCCAGCAGGCGCAGGTTCTCCACCGGCGTGGGCAGC
>CAYMKL010000186.1:0-10729 GCA_964390805.1 uncultured Anaerolineae bacterium
AACTCGTTTATTGCCAAGTTGCACTATGACTGTCGCTTATCCGGACAGTATTGGTCCGGTAGTGAAACAGCCTTTGAAGAAGAACGCGAGCGCAAAACGGCGATACTGCTTCCGATCCGCCTAGACTCGACTGTGATGGAGACAGATCAGGCATGGGCAGCGGACATTCGCCGCACCCGGCACATTGGGGACTTCTCCCGCTGGAAGGATCATGACACCTATCAGAAGGCGCTTGAACGGCTGCTTCGTGATCTGAAGGCAGAGGAAGTGGCCGAAGCCGACGCTCAGATCAAGAGGTAATGCCCACGCTAGCCATGACAGAGACATCCGACTGGTTGATCTTCTGGGTCGTCGCTGCGGCCCGCTTTCTCCTGCCGCTCACCATCCCGCGATATCCGTTACCGGGGATCGTGGCCTCGCTGGCGCTCGACGCCGTTGACCAGACGATCTTTCAGCAGTTCACCAGCCTGCCGCTGGAGGGCTACCAGGGCTATGACAAGGCCCTCGACATCTACTACCTGACTATCGCCTACATCTCGACGCTCCGCAACTGGGTGAACGGCTTTGCGCTCCAGGTCAGCCGCTTCCTCTTCTTCTGGCGACTGGTGGGCGTGGTGTTGTTCGAACTCACCCACCTGCGTCTGCTGCTGCTGATCTTTCCCAACACCTTCGAGTACTTCTTTATCTTCTACGAGGCATATCGCCTCCGCTGGGACCCGAAGCGGATGGCCAAGAAGCTCCTGATCGGCGCTGTTGCGTTTATCTGGATATTGATCAAACTGCCGCAGGAGTACTGGCTCCACATCGCCCAGGCCGACGTGACCGATTGGATCAAAACCAACCTCGTCGGCGTGCCCAGCGACGTGCCGTGGAGCGAGATCTTCCAGACTTGGCCTGGGACCTTTCTGGCCGTGTTGGCTGTGCTGGCCCTCGTCCTGGTCTTCGCCCGGTGGTTCGCCAGACGGCGATCGTCGCCCGCCGAGCGAGCACTGGCCTTCGCCGCCGATGCACACCAGCCGGTTTTCACCGTGGAACAGGTGCGCAGCGCGGTAGCCAGTGAGGCCAGGAGCATCGTGGATGCCGCGCTGGTCGAAAAGATCTTCCTGATCACCCTGGTGAGCATCAGCTTTGCTCAGGTGCTTCCAGACGTGCAGTCTAGCAACCTTCAGCTTGCCATAGGGGTGGCGTTGGTCGTCACTATCAACACCGCGCTGAGCCACTGGCTGGCGAGGCGCGGGTTCGGGTGGGCATTTGCGCTGGGGCAGTTCATGGTGATGGCTGTGGTCAACCTGGGCTTGATCCTGGCATACGCCTTGCTGCGATCCAGGTTCGATGCCCCGGCCAGCATAGGAAACGTGCTTTTCTTTGCGCTTCTCTTGACGCTGCTCGTAACACTCTTTGACCATTATCGCCAGGTGTACCTGATGCGCTTCGGCACGAGCGGCTGATTCCGTCGAGAAAGACTGGCCCAGTCCCGGTATGGAATCTACTACTATCGCTTTTGTGAAATCCAAGGGAAGATTGAATCTATGGAGGAACTCGCTGAGCAGATTAGGAGATTTGCCCAAGAAAGAGACTGGGAGCAGTTCCACAATCCCAAGAACCTCTCCATGGCACTGAGTGTCGAAGTTGCCAAGATAGTCGCCATCGTTTGCAGTTGACATGAAACGAGAATTGTAATAGAATTGCTGTTACAATTCATTGCAACAAGGAACCGACGTTGAGTGGACATTTCAAAATCCTGCAATCCCTGCGCGAGACCGGGCACCGCCTGACCCCGCAGCGCCTGATGATCCTCTCCACTATCCACGAGCACCAGGGCCACATCACCGCCGAGGAGGTGTGTGAGAAGATCCACCAGGAGTATCCCTACCTCGACATCTCCACCGTCTACCGCACCCTGGAGCTTCTCAAGGGCCTGGGCTTGGTCACCCGCACCGACCTGGGGGGCGGCCGTGCCGTGTACGAGATGGCCACGGAGTGCCACCATCACCTGGTGTGTCAGAGGTGCGGGGGAACGGTCGCCCTCCATCACCGTTTTCTGGAACCCCTGGAGGCCGAGTTGCTGGAGAAGTTTGGGTTTGCTGCCAAGATGAATCACCTGGCCATCTTCGGCCTGTGTGCCCAATGCCGCGAAGCTTTATCTTCGAAGGAGGAAGACGATGCTCTACGCAGTTGATTCTCTTAACCAGGTGCAACCCATTGTGGGGCCAGCCATGCACATCCCCGATGGCTTCCTGAGCTTGCTTGTCTCCCTGGTCGGGTGGGCCATCTCCATAGCGATGCTGGCCTACGCCACCCGTCTGACCGGCAGACAATTGGGAGAGAAGCAGGTGCCCTTGATGGGGGTCATGGCCGCGTTTATCTTCGCCGCCCAGATGCTCAACTTCACCGTGGCCGGCGGGACGTCGGGCCACCTCATCGGGGGGGCCCTGGCGGCTATCCTCCTGGGCCCCTGGGCCGGGACGCTCATCATGACGGCTGTGGTGGCCGTGCAGGCCCTGCTCTTCCAGGACGGCGGCTTGGTGGTCATGGGGGCCAACATCCTCAACATGGGCGTCATCGCCTGCTTCGTGGGGTATTACACGTACACCTGGCTGACGCCGATCGTGGGGCAAAGGCCGTGGGGCATGCTGGCCCGCGCCTTCGCCGCCGCCTGGCTATCGGTGGTCATCAGCGCCATCGCCACGGCTGTCGAGTTGGGCCTCTCTGGCACGATTCCCCTGACCGTGGCCCTGCCGGCCATGGGCGCTGTTCACGTGCTCATCGGCATCGGTGAGGGAGTGATCACCGCCGCAACCCTGGCCTTCATCCTGGCCACCCGGCGTGATCTGTTGGAGATGTCCACGTCGTAGAAAAGGAAAGGGAGAAAATGAGCAACAAGTGGTGGATCGCCGGACTGCTCGTCGTCCTGGCAGTGGTGCTCCTATCGCCCCTGGCCTCGCCGTTCCCCGACGGGCTAGAGCGGGTGGCCATGGATCAGGGGTTCATAGATCGCGCCCAGAGTGCCCCGTATCAGCTCATCGCTGATTACGTTTTCCCCGGCATTGCCAACGAGACCTCGGCCACCATCGTGGCTGGCTTCGTGGGTGTGTTGGTCGTCTTCGGGCTGGTCTTCGCTTTCGCTTCCATGGTGAGCCGACGGCAGAAGATCGGCTGATGCACATCCACTTCCTGGACCAGTACAGGGTCGGCGACAGCCTGGTGCATGCGCTCGATCCGAGGGTCAAGTTGATCCTGGCCCTGGCCTTCATCCTGGCCGTGACCATGACCCCGCCCGGCGCCTGGGTTGCCTTTGCTCTGCTCTGGGCCCTGGCCCTCCTGGCTGTCCTGGCCGCTGCGTTGTCGCCGGGGTTCATCCTGAAGCGCTCTGTGATCGCCCTCCCCTTTGCCCTGGCAGCGGTCACCATGCTCTTCACCACGCCCGGCAAGGCCAGGTTTACATTCCCCTTCCTCTTCTGGCATCTCTCCGTCACCGACCAGGGCTTGATCCACTTTGCCAGCATCGTGGTCAAGTCCTGGATCTCGGTCCAGATGGCCATCCTCCTCTCCGCAACCACCCCCTTCCCGGACCTGTTGCGGGCCATGCGCGACCTAGGGCTTCCCAGGCTCCTGGTGACTATAGTAGGGTTCATGTACCGTTACATCTTCGTCCTGGCCGACGAAGCCCTACGCCTGATGCGAGCCCGAGAGGCACGGAGCGCTGACCCAGAGGGGCGCGGTGGAGGCACCATCCTCTGGCGAGCCCGTGTACTGGGAGGAATGGTCGGCTCTCTCTTCCTGCGCAGCTACGAGCGGAGCGAACGGATCTACAACGCCATGCTATCCCGGGGCTATGCCGGTGAGATCCGTACCCTGAGGAAGAGCCCCGTGCGGCGGGCCGACGTGGCGCTGACGGCCGCCTTCCTCCTCTGTCTGGCCGTCATTGAGGCGTTCGCCATTGTCTACCGATGATGAGGAGAGAGATGAGCGAAGTTGTCGAAGTTGCCCCCTTACCCCACCTTCTTTCTCGAAGCAAGCCAGCCCCCATCGTGGAGATACAGGGGTTGTCCTTCGTCTACCCTGACGGCCGCCAGGCACTGAGGGGAATTGACCTGGTCGTTCACCAGGGGGAGAAGGTGGCCATCACCGGACCCAACGGGGCGGGGAAATCCACCTTCTTCCTCCACTTGAACGGCATCCTGCAGGGGGAAGGGCTGGTGCGGGTCATGGGGATGGACGTGCGGGATGGACGCCTGGGGGCTATCCGCGTCCAGGTGGGCCTGGTCTTCCAGGATCCGGATGATCAGCTCTTCTCTCCCTCCGTCTTCGAGGACGTGGCCTTCGGCCCGCTTCACATGGGGCTCCCTGAGGAGGAGGTACGTCAGCGGGTGCGGTGGGCCCTGGCTCGGGTGGGGATGGAGGGCTTCGAGGGGCGGATGCCCCATCACCTCAGCGTGGGGGAGCGGAAGCGGGTGGCCATCGCCACCGTCCTGGCCATGAAGCCGGCCATCCTGGTGCTGGATGAGCCCTCAGGGGGCTTGGATCCCCGGGCTCGACGGGGATTGATCAACCTGCTCAGCGCCCTACCCCAGACCATGCTCATCGCCACCCACGACATCCGTCTGGTGCAGGAACTCTGTCCCCGCATGGTGATCCTGGACGAAGGGCGCATCGTAGCGGACGGCGCTACGGAATCCCTCCTGGCCGATGGCGAGCTCCTGGAGCAGCACGGCCTGGAGCGACCATGAGATCTTCTCCCCTACAAATCCCCAAACTTTCATCCCATCAAGTCGTTAACTACTCGCCTACCCTCCCGCAGGTTGCTTTTGGAGGGTCTGTGTCTGAACATCTGCCCGGAGTTAGCGTTTTGCCGGATACTACCTGCGAAACCTGCGGGAGGGTGAGCAGTTACATGGTCTTTAAGTATTCGCGTATCAGCAGCGCGGCAGTGGCTCCCTCACCGGCCGCTGAGGCGACCTGCTTGGTGCTGCCGGCCCGCACGTCGCCAGCAGCAAAGATGCCAGGCACGCTGGTTTCCAGGAAGTGAGGCATGCGTCCTTCGTAGCCGGGCAGCGACTCGTCCCCGTGGGTCAGGTCGTGTCCGGTAACGATGAACCCCCAGCGGTCGGTTCGCACGCCGGAGTCCGTCAGGAAGCCAGTGTTGGGCATCTGGCCGATGAAGACAAAGACTGCCGCCGGGTGGATCTCTTCCGTGACGCCGGTCTGGCGGTTTCTGATAGTCACCGACTTGAGCTTGCCCCCCTCCCCGTGGAATTCAACAGCTTCAGTGTGAAACTGAACATCAATCTTCGGGTGATCTAACACTTTTTCCTGAAGAATTTGACTGGCTTTCAGTCGGTCCCCACGCACCAGCAGTGTCACCCGGTCCACGTAGTTGATGAGAAGCAAGCTCTCCTCCGTGGCGCTGTTGCCTCCACCGACGACGGCTATGGGCATCCCCTTGTAAAAGGGGCCGTCGCAGGTCGCGCAGAAGTGAACTCCAGCGCCGATATAGCTATCTTCTCCGGGAATCCCCAGCCGACGGTAGCGACTGCCGGTGGCCAGCAGCAGGGCTCGGGCGCTATACTCGCTGCCGTCGGCGGTGATTACGCAGTGATATGTAGCGGGGCTGTGCACCCGTACCACGTCCTGGGCCTGGAGCATTTCCACCCCGAACCGAGCTGCCTGGCGTCGAAGCTGATCGGAAAACCCTGCCCCGTCAATGCCATCGGCAAAGCCGGGCACGTTATCCAGCCATTGGGTCGTAGCCGCCTGGCCGCCCAGCGCAGCCCGCTCGACAAGCAGTGTATCAATTCCCTCCCGTGCACCATAGAGTCCAGCCGTCAGCCCGGCCGGTCCGCCCCCAACGACGATGAGGTCGTAGTGGCTGCGTTCGGCCGTCATCTTGAGACCCAGCTTGGCCGCCAGTTCCGCATTGGATGGCTCGACCAGGATGGATCCGTCGGCGAATTCGATGGTGGGGATGATACGCTTGCCGTTGTTTTTCTCAAGCACGTATTGCTCGCCAGCCTTGTCCTGCTCGATGTCTACCCAATTGTAAGGAATCTGGTGTTCTCCCAAGAACTGCTTGCTGCGGCGGCAATCAGGGCACCAGTAGGCGCCGTAAATTGTGATTTCGATTTCTTTCATGGGGTTGACTCCTGTGTGTGTTGCGTGTTGCGTGCTGCGTTTGACGTTTGACGCAATAAACGATCGAGTTCACTCTCCAACGCCTCACTCGTGGTAAAGAGTATCCCGTGTAGACCCAGCGACCGGGCGGCTTTCACGTGGCCGGGGTAATCGTCAATAAAGACGGCTTCTTCGGGCGCAACGTCCAATCGCTCCAGCACCATCTCAAAGATGGCCAGGTCGGGCTTGACCACACCTTCGTCGCCGGAGCAGACGACGACGTCTAACAGGTGTAGGATCTCCCAATCGGCCAGCCATTGGGCCAGGCCCGGCGGCGAGTTGGAGAGGACAGCCAGTTTGTAGCGTCCGTGCAGGCGGCGGATCAGGGCGACAACGCCGGTGTTGATCGCTTCGTCGGCGTGGTAGCGGCGGCGGAAGGCCTCGATTTCGTCGGGGGTGCGCAGCCCGAGGGCAGGGCCTATCTCGCGCCAGTAGTCATCGGCCGTTTTGCGGCCGACCAGCGTCTCCTGCCAGGCGTCGCTGCCGAACATGACGCGATTGAGCACGCCGGGCGACAACCCCAACTCATCCTCGTAGCCCCGAAAAAGGGAAGCTGGTTTCTGGGCCGAGATGACCCGCCCGAAGTCAAAGATGATGGCTTTGATCATAGATGCCTCTCCTCAGCAGTGAGCGCAATCTCCACCATGTCCGACCCGTGGGCCTGGGCCCAACCAGCCAGCGCCAAGACCTCCGGCAATGCCTGCGGTGCTGCTTCAAGGCTCATGGGTGGCTCTAACGGAGGGTTGAGCGACGCGCACAGCCAGATGGTACGTATCCAATGTGGTAGCGCCTGGTTCTCCGATTCTGACAGACTCACCACCTCAGCATACGCCGCAACAAACTGACGAATCACGCCGAGGTCGAGAATCCCAGGGTAAACGATGTGCTTGAAATGTCCCGGACGTTCCGCAGCAAAGTGGATGAGGGCCTCCGCCACCTCGAGCACGCGCGGCCGCCAACGGGCTTTGTCGTAGTCTACGACGCCGACGATGCCATCTCCATCGAACAGCAGATTGCCAGCGTAGTAGTCGCCGTGGATGACCAGATGGGGCAGAGCCTCATATCCGGCCAGGTGAGCTGCCAGGTCGGCTGCCTGAACCTCCAACCCCCGCACCATCTGCATCAGGTCCGAGTCCTGGTCAAGCTGCCAGCTCGCTTTCAGGTGGGCCAGGGTAGTGTTCAGGATCACCGGACTGTAGAGCGCGCCCAGATCACGCAAAACCTGAGACGCAAAGCCCTTTACCGAGATATGATAGCGGCCCAGCATCCTGGCAGCCTCCTCCAGATGCTCAAGCCGATCGTGGTCGTAGAGCTCGCCCTCGATGTACTCGTGAATCTCGTAGAGCTCACCGTCCAGCACCAGGAAAGTCTCACCGCTGAGGGTGGGCAAGACAACGGGAGCTGGGAAATCTGCTTGCCGAAGCCACTTCATGAGATCATGTTGGGCACGGATGAAGTCGGGGCGGCGCAGGTCGGGGTGGCGGCGTTTCAAGAAGTACCGCCCACAGGTCGTCTCCAAAGTCCACTTCTCGTTGACAAAGCCCCGCTCGACCCGCTGGGCGGCCCGCAGCTCGCCCAGGGCGTAGTGACTCAGCACCCTTGCCAGCTCATGTTCCATCGTTGCCTGCGTTTGCCCTTCTCCAGGTCGTCTCCATCGGGCCGTCTTCCAGGACGATTCCCAACTCGGTCAACCGCTGGCGAATCTCGTCTGCCAGCGCCCATTGTCTGGCGGCGCGAAGCTGTGCTCGCGCTCCGATGAGCAGTTCGACGAAGGGTGCTATCCGCTCCGTATCATCCTCCACAGGTTCCGGCCACTCAAAGTCCCCCAGGTACTCGCTCACTGGCCCCTCTGGCCCCTCTGCGAGTTGATCCAGGTCAAAGGCTGTGCCGCTAGCATAGGTTACCTCACGGCCCTTGCGCCGGATGGTCACCTGGCCAACGCCCATCACCCGACATTCCCTGCTCGCCAGGTCCACGATGCAGGCCGTGTGCTCGTCTATCCCCAGGATGGTAGCGGAGTCGGGCAGTCGCTCTTCCAGAAGTCTCAGCCGGGGCTCGCCCATGAAGCAGTAGCGGGTATCGTAAGTACCTCCCTCAGCGTTGTTCCAGTGCGTCACAATGGCCAGTTCAAGGCCGTATGTCCCTAGCAAGTTCAACCCCTCGACCCAGTGGGGTTCTTCACCAACCTTATAGATCTCGTACACCGGCAACGCATGACGCCCCATAGCGATGGCCGCTGCGCTAGCAAAAACCAGATGCGCGCCACTGGCCAGTCGCCGAGCCATCGCTTCCCGAATCGGTGTATTCTGCCAATTGCGGATGGCGTAAGTCGGACTACCGGGACCAGCAAAGATGTAGTTCGCCCGCTGGAGCCTGCGCAAAGCGTCCTCTATCTCTCCCGGCCTGGCAGCGGCAGTCCCTTTGAACGAAGCAACGGTGAGATCTACGTTGAAGCGCTTCTTGAAGTACTGGACAGCCCTGGACGAGATCTGATCGGCGTTGAGTTCAAAGCCGGCCGGTGTATCGAGGAAGACAGCCCGCACTGGCCCGGCGATCCTGGACATCACCGCGCGATGCACCTTGCTCATCGTCGGCGACATCTCCCCCGACCCTATGAGCGTAATAGTTCCTGGTGACCCATCAGAGCTCTGCATTTTACCTTCTCCTCAGCCTGCTGGCAGCCGCACTATCCACTAGCCAGGTGATTTGCCCCGATGTGGGACGGATGAATTGCGCCGGGAGGCGCTCAGCCGGACCTTCCAACACGGCCTGCAATGTCTCTGCTTTGGCGGCGCCAGCCACCAGGAAGAACACCTGCCGGGCAGCGTTGATGGCTGGCGGAGTGAGGGTCACTCGATGCGCTGGACGGTCTTGGTAGTGGGCCGTCACCGCAACGACCGGCCGCGTCTCCTCGTGCAAGGCAGCCGAGCCAGGAAAGAGAGAGGCGGTGTGCCCATCGTTCCCCATCCCCAGCAACACCAGATCGAAAGAGGGCCACGGTGTGCCAAAGAAAGCACGCAATTCGGCCGCGTAGGACTGGGCGGCTGCCTCTGGTTCCATCTCGCCTCGGATGCGGTGAACATTGCGCGCCGGTAGGGGCACGTGGTCGAGCAACGTTTCACGAGCCATCCAATAGCTGCTGTCAGGATCGTCGGGCGGGACGCAGCGCTCGTCGCCCCAGAAGACGTGGACGCGCGACCAGTCGAGTTGGAGGGCGAATTCCTCCATGGCCAGCAAGGTATAGGTAGCACGAGGCGTCGAGCCGCCGGACAGCGCCACTGTAAACTGACCACGAGTTGCTATCGCCGCCGTGGCCAGAGTAGTGAAATGTTCCGCTGCCGCGTGCGCCAGGCGGTCAGCATCCGCATAGATCCTGATTTCGGCCATCACTCGTCCCCAGACCAGGTGCAGACCTGACGCCACAGACGGCCGTCTCGGGCCATAAGCTCGTCGGCCTCGGTCGGCCCCCAACTGCCCGACTCGTAGGTGGCCAAGCGAGGTGCATCTGGCGACTCCTCCCAGCCCCATATGATCGGATCCACCAGCCGCCAGGCCCACTCGATCTCGTCGCTGCGGGCAAAGAGTGAAGCATCGCCTTGCATCGCGTTGAGCAACAGCCGCTCGTAGGCATCGGGCAGCCTCTGTATGCCAAAGAAGGGGCGATAGTGGAACGCCATGTCCACCAGGCGCATGTCCTGAACCGTCTCGGGCACCTTGGCTTGAAACTTTAGGTGGATACCCTCGTCGGGCTGGATGCCCATGGAGAGGATATTGGGCGCAAACTCCTGCCCTGGCGGCAGAGCAAACATCACGTGGGGCGGGCGCTTGAATTCGATGACGATTTCGGTGGCTTTTTCGGCCACTGCCTTGCCGGAGCGCAGGTAGAAGGGCACACCCTGCCAGCGCCAGTTGTCCACGAACAACTTGAGCGCGGCGTAGGTGGGCGTATGCGAATCGGGCGCGACGCCAGGCGTCTGACGATAGCCCTGGTACTGAGCACGCACCGTGTCGGTCAAGGCAATGGGCCGTACGGCGGTCAACACTTTGACCTTCTCGTCACGCAACGCTTTGTCGCTGAAGGACGCTGGCGGCTCCATGGCTGTGAGGGTGAGCAACTGCAGCATGTGGTTCTGGAACATATCGCGCAGCACGCCAGCCTGATCATAGTAGCCAGCGCGATGGCCCACATCCACGCTTTCAGTCACGGTGATCTGCACGTTGTCCACGTAGTTGCGGTTCCACACCGGCTCAATGATGGTGTTGGCAAAGCGGAAGGTCAGAATATTCTGCACCGTGTCTTTACCCAGATAGTGGTCAATGCGGTAGACCTGGCTTTCGTCAAACACGGCGTGCATCTGTTCGTTGAGCTGACGGGCGCTCTCCAGGTCGTGCCCGAAGGGCTTTTCGACGATGATGCGCGTCCAGCCCTTCGACAAGGCTTCGATAGGCTCAGCCCGGCGGCTCAGGACATCGCCCGATGCGCTGCGGTTCAGTCCTGCCCGGCCTAGTACTCTGTCAAGGCTCAATTGATGGGTAGAGACGCTTGAGTTTGACACGA
>CAYMKL010000187.1:0-10489 GCA_964390805.1 uncultured Anaerolineae bacterium
GGCGCGGCGCAATGTCCTGTTGGTTGATCTGGAAAGGCTGGATCGCGACCTCACTGGTAGACAAGGCGGCGATTATTGATGGTTGGCCTGGATGTTGTAATGAACGGACGAACAACGCGAGCGCAGGTTGCCAGAGAAACTCTTGAGATTCTCGATAGAGGGTTCTACCAATCCCCCACTGGTCAAGTAGTCCCCATCAGGGGAGCGCTTGAGGCCGCCGTGTCAGGCTCCGTGCACTACAGGCCAACGGATTTCGATGAGGTATTTGCTCTACGCGATCGCATAGTGGAGGAGAGAGGGGGCCAGCCACCGATCGAGTTTGAAGTTGTCAACGAGACGACATTAAGTGCAGCACGCAAGCTGACCCAAGCTGATGACAACGCTAATCCACTGGCACTCAACTTCGCATCAGCGAAGAATCCGGGGGGTGGGTTTCTCAAGGGGAGCCAGGCTCAAGAAGAGAGCCTGGCCCGGGCGTCGGGCCTCTATCCCTGCATAGCCCAGATGCAGGCCATGTACAATACCAACAGGCAGTTCCGCTCCTGCTTGTATACAGACAACATGATCTACTCACCTGGAGTTCCTGTATTCAGGGACGACAGAGATCAGTTGCTGGAAGCTCCCAATCTGGTTTCCTTCGTCACGGCGCCCGCGGTGAACGCTGGGGTAGTGCGACGCAGGGGGACAGAGAACGTCGGCAGGATTGAGGATGTGATGCGGGGGCGGATGGAGAAGGTGCTGTCGCTGGCTGTCATCCACCATCACGAAACCCTCGTCCTGGGAGCCTGGGGCTGTGGCGTGTTCCGAAACAACTCCGGGGATGTGGCCAGGTGGTTTGGTGATTACTTGACCGGTGATGGTCTTTTCAGCAGAGCGTTCAGGAAGGTGGTATTCGCTGTGTTGGACAGCAGAGGGGGAGCGGTCATAAGACCATTTCAAGACCTCTTCCTCCATTGAACAGCGACGTCTCCCTCTTTGCCAGGGTGACCTGCAAGCTGTTGTCTGATAGCCACAGAAGGCCACCTGCGCCAACTGGGTGACTTCTCCGGTGTTGCCAAACAAAGTGAATCATGATATACTATTTGACCTTGAATAGTCAACAGTCGGAGTGAAGTATGAGCAAACTACGACTCACTATCATCGCTTTAGGTTTGACGGTTTCAATAGTGATCATCATCGTATTGCCAGGGGTCAGCACCGCCCAGCCCCACTTGCCTCCCGCGGCAAAGATGAAGGCCCGCTGGTGGATGGGTGCCCTACCCTTGGTCCCTTTTTCGCGTTCCCCCGGCGATGTTCCGGCCAACGGAAGCTCCCCATCTCTATCCACCAGCACCGGCTTGGCTGACTGGAGCAGCATCGCTTTCCAATCCTACCGCGATGGAAACTGGGAAATCTACCTGGCTCGCGGTGATGGCAGCCAGCCGGTACGCCTGACGCATCACTCCGCCGCCGACGAGCGGCCCCGCCTCAACCGTGGGGCCACCCGTCTTGCCTTCACCTCGGAGCGCGATGGGAATCCGGAGATCTACGCCATGAACGCCGACGGCTCTGGCTTGGTGCGGCTGACCTTCCACAGTGCCAGCGACATCGGTGCCGCGTGGTCCCCCGACGGCAGCCAAATGGTCTTCGCTTCGGATCGGGACGGCAACATGGAGGTTTACGCCATGAACAGCGACGGCTCGGTCCAGACCCGGCTCACCTGGGACGCCGCCGATGACATCTTCCCCACCTGGTCACCAGATGGGAGACAAGTTGCCTGGGTTCGACGCGATGGCCTTGACGGAGCCATTTGGGTGATGAATGCTGACGGCACGAATCCCCATCCCCTGACAGGCATGCTGCGTTTCCTGCAACATCCCATGTGGTCCCCTGATGGTACACGACTGGCTTTCGACTACGATGTTGATGGGGACTTCTGGAACGAGTTGGCGGTCATCAATGCCGACGGCACAGGTGTGCAGACTGTATACGATCCGTCGCAAGACCTGGTAGACGCATGGCTGGGAAGCTGGTCACCCGATGGGGAGTGGTTGTTGTTCAGCCGTGTGGAATACGTGATCCACGACGATGAGCTCTACCTCTGGAGCACGGAGATTGAGCGTATCAGGATAGGGAACTGGTGGGCGGAGTCGGTGATCGCCTCGGGCTATGATCTGTTGCCTGACTGGCAAACCATGGATGCGAGCCCACCATATGCCCGAGTCCATCCCTTGCCACCTTTATCACGGGCACCGGGGTTCTCGGTGCAGTGGTCGGGCACCGATGTGGGGCTTGCTGAGCTAATGAACTACGATGTTCAGTTCCGGGATGAGGCGGAGCCATGGACGGACTGGTTCACGGAGGTGGCCACTACCTCGGCGGTCTTCGCCGGGGAACCGGGACACACCTGCGCCTTTCGAGTTCGGGGACGCGACCATGCCTACAATGTGGGCTCGTATCGCAGCGGGGGTGATACCCAGACGACGCTGTTCACATGGCTATTGTCGGGGACAGTGCAGGATAACCGTGGGGTGCCCGTCGAGGGAGCTTCGTTGGCCATCCAACCACCGCCAGTCAAAGTCTCTGCTCCAGACCCGTATGGGAGGTACATGGCTTATCTGGCGGCAACTGGAGAGCACACGCTAGATGCAGCACGCTCCGGCTATGGAGGTCTCCCTACTGTGACATTGGATATGGACAGGGATCGTTATCTCAGCGTATATCTGCCACCACCTGATGACGCTATCATTGACGGCGGCTTTGAGACCGGTGGGTTTGCTGGTTGGTCTGTCGTCGGTGAAGACACTCAGGTTACCGACCTTGTGTCTCATAGTGGTCAGTGGTCAGCCCAACTCGGCCGGCCTTGGGAACTCGGGGAACCGATGCAGATCAGTGCTCAGAACGCACGCGCTGTATACCCGTATGCTGCCGCTGGCGCGGATGGCACCCTACACGTGGTGTGGTCAGAGGGCTATTATTCGGACCAGGCCTACTACGCCCGAAAGGTGCTGGGCGGAGAGTGGTCTGTTCCCGAGCCAATACCCAATAGCCCGTCGCGCTTCAGCGGACCGCGGCTGGCGGTCACTGATGATGGTACTGCTCACGTTGCCTGGTGGGACTGGGAAGGGGGGACTGACTATTTGCGATATGCGCGGCGCCGTCCCTGGGGTGAATGGACCTCACCAGAAGTTGTGCCTGGGCACATCGCAAATGGCTTCTTCGACCTGGCGACTGATGGCCATAACACGGTGCACGTGATTGGTTGCGATGGTGACGAGCTCTCTTACACAAGTCGCCAATCCGATGGTGTCTGGTCTGCACCTGCTACTATCTCGGACGGAATGGATTGCTGGTTCAAGCCGACCCTTGCCGTTGGACCGGATGCGCGATTGTACGTGGTGTGGGGAGGAGCAGGGTCTGGTAGAGATCTCTATTACAACGTGAAAACAGGTGAAGGTTGGATGGGAGCCAGATCTACTGGTCTGGATGCCGACTTTCCTGACATCGTGGTGGGACCATCAGGGACGATGCATCTCATCGCCCTCTGTGATGGCTTTTACCCTTGTTATCGGTCACTAATGCCCAACGAGACCTGGTCTGCAGTGGAGAACGTGGACAACAGATCGGCGAGGCGGCCTGTCTTGGCTGTGGGTACGGACGGAAGAGTCTATGCGGCCTGGGTTTGGCAGACCACTTACATCAGCACGCGTCTCCCCAATGGCCAGTGGACTGAGCGAGAAGTGCTAGGATTCGGTGGTTCCAGTGGCGGAAGCGCGACCGAGTATGCAGCGGTGGTAACCTGGGGCGATATCCCCCATTACGTGTGGAATGAAGAGATGGACACTTCCTCCACAATGTACTACAGGTCTGCTGTGGATCTCCCGAGCAGCAGTGTTTCCTCTATGGGCCAGTGGCTTACACTGCCTCCCTCTCTGCATAAGCCAACCTTGTCGTTCGTCTACCAGTTCCACGGAGAGTCCCCCGGGGCCACGAATGAGCTGGCTGTTGTGCTCAGCGCTGCGGATGTGGTATCCGAGACGACTGTGTTTTCAACAACGACGGCTACGGCAGATTGGCAACAGGCGTGGGTGGACGTTGGCCTCTGGGCAGATCAGAGCATTGCCGTGAGTTTTACCGTCACGGCCGACGTGGGTTTCCCGCCAGCCCAGGCAACTATAGACGAGGTTTCTCTCGGCTCATGGCTCACCCCCGTGATCCACGAGGTATGGCCCTCTCAGGTGGAGGCCTGGGTGATCACCCCCATCACTGTCACAGGTGAGAACTTCGTTGTCACACCCACGGTGCGTCTGAACGAAATGGCCTTGGACGACACGCAGTGGATAGATGAGCAAAACCTGAGGGTCATCCTCCCAGCCGATCTGCGACCCGGCGTCTACAACGTATGGGTGACCAACCCCGGTGGCCAGGAGGCGGTGCTTACCGGGGGACTGCGTATAGGTTGGCAGATCTACTTGCCGACCTTGCTGAAGGGATATGTGCCCTGAGAGAAGCGCTGAGGACTTGCATTATTTAACCTGTGCTTGGTGGACGAAAGCTAGCTGCGTCTACGGGGCGGGTGACTTTTTTCTTGCAAACGGACTGAGGTCTGGTACAATATGTCTAACAGCCGAATAAAAAGGGATTACCAGAGGCGTGACTCGGTAATCCCCACACCTGCTCCTGAATGGCCCAGGAGAGGCGGGAATAATTCTAGCACAAAGCCGCTTCCTGAGCAAGTCAGAGGCGGCTTATGTTTTGTCTTTGAGGCCCATGACACCCGAGGATGCACACACGATTCTTGGTCTGCGACTGCTGATAGCTCGGGCTGCTAACAAGGACAGTCTAGCCTGGTGGGATGACGAATCGCTCACCCGGCACGCCGGCTTTGTCTTGGAGCGCACCTTCCCTATGGCGCCTCCCCTTGGTGCTCGGAGCCTGGCCCTGGCTGCCGCTCTGGCACGCCACCAGGCTGCCTGTTCTACTGATACCAGGGCCTTGCATCTCTATCGGCTGGATGCAGACAATCTGGACAAGCTCGCTCTGCGCTTTGCGCCCCTCCTCCCCATCCCGGTGCCAGAGGACCCGATCACCACGATGGAGATACTGCGCCAGCACCTGCTGAACCTGACGCACGAACCCGCGTCCTACACGGTCACGCGACGGACAGTTGCCCACGGATTGCAGGTGGAGATGCCGCCTTGCCCATCTGGCGTCTCGCCGCTGCTGCACCGGGCGCGGACGCTGGCCTGGGCCTATCTGGAGGGTGCACCCAAAGAGCCGGCATTCCCATTCTGCCTGGAGTGAAGAACTTGACCGAATCACCTGAACCCATCTACAGCAGCCGCATTATCAAGGCCAGTGCTTTGATCGCCGATACCAAGGTCCTGCTGGCCGAGTGGGACCTGGGAAGCTCGGCGGCGGAGAACCTCGACCGAGCCCGGCGAGAGAACATCTTCGGCAAAGCGTCGCGCAGGCGCGTGCGGGATATCCTCAAGATCTTCCGCCAGCGCTACTTCGACGACGCCGACGTTGGCACGGCACTGGTAACACTGACTCAGACCGGTGCGCCAGCTCAGTGGATCAACCCGCTGCTCTACTTCTTCTCGGCCCAAAACGACCGCACCTTGCGGGACATCGTGATCGAGGTGCTCTATCCCCGACATCTGGCGGGCTACACCGATCTGCCGGTTGATTACGTAGTGCGCGCCATCCGCAACTGGGTCGCTGAGGGCAAGACCACAACCGTGTGGAACGAGAATACCATATTGCGGGTAGCGCAGGGGTTGATGGCGACGCTGCGCGACTTCGGCGTGCTGCAGGGTGCCGCCAGGAAGCAATTGACACCGATCTACCTGCCCACTCCATCGTTCGTTCTGATTGCCTTCTGGCTCCAGCAGCGTGAGCGCTCCGGCCATCTGGTTCTCCACAGCGACGATTGGAGGCTCTTCTTCCTCCCCGTGGAGGGGGTAGAGCGCTTCTTCATGGAAGCGCACCAGGAGCACCTGTTGACTTACGACGCGGCTGGCTCGGTGGTCCGCATCGAGTTCCCTGCCACTACCCTGACGGAGTATGCCCATGTCCTCCTCCGATTGTAAGCGAAGCGGCCTCAGGACAACGTCCTTGAAAGAGCGCGTCAAGACCCTTGAGGCCGACCTGAAAGCTTCCCCTATGCGGCACTACGTCTACCACGACCTGCCTTTTGCCATCTTCTGCTATCCGCCAGGTCACGAATGGGCCATGCGGCACGAGGTAGACCTGCTCAAGACGCGGCTGGAAAATGACACCAGCCGTCAGGTCGTCTTCATCTCGCTGGCCGAACTCCTATGGCAGGCGATTGATCAGAGCGAGGGGATCGAGGCCGTGGTGGAACTGGAGCGGCGAGACGGATTCGAAGAGGCGCAGTTGCAGATCCAGGACTACCTCTCCGACCCAGACTGGCGCCCGCTGCCCGATCTGCTGGCCGAGCGGCTGGCAGAACTCAACGCTGACCGCCACATCGCCTTCATCGTCCGCGCCGGCGCTCTGGCCCCCAACATCTACCGCGTGTCCAAGCTGTTGGACGAGATGAAGGGGCGAACCAGAGTGCCGTGCGTGCTGTTCATGCCCGCCACCACCGAGGGGCGCAGCAGCCTGCGCTTCATGGGCATAGCCGAGAATGAAGGACGGGGGAGTTATCATACTAAGGTGTATGCGTGAGACGAATGTCCAGTCTCTAGTGCGGGCTGCGGGGTAAGTATGCGGCGAGAGGCATGGACACAGATTGGCGCAGATTGTGCGCCAGGTTAGGTTTGCGTGAAAGAAAGGAGAGGAGGCAAACAATGAGCAAACTGAGTGAAGAAAGCCAGGCTTTAGTGGATAAGCTGCTAGATGGGGACACTGCGGAACGTAAGGAGGTGCTCGCGGTCTTGCCAACCCTGTCCGACAAGGAAAGCGTAGCAGCCTTTCTGGCCAAACACTTGCCCAAAGAACCAGATGGCTGGGCACGTGCCTGGAGCATCTCGGCCTTGGCAGCCATCAATGCACCCGGCACCGTGGACAACGTGGCTGCGCACCTTGACCCCGATACGGAGGAATTTGAATGGGCGCGGTATTGGTCGGCGATAGGCCTGGCGAAGATGCAGCCACCCGATCTCCAGGATCATCTGGTCCAGGGCCTGAACGACCCTCACACGTTGGTGAGAGCTATCGCTCTGCGTTTGCTGATCGAGAATGGATTCGAAGACGGATATGTCGAGCAGTTGTCAGCTATGGCATTCAAATCCCCTGATTGGTATGCTCGTTGGGTTGCCTGCAAAGTAATACGGCGCGACGCCGGTCACCAGCCGTTTCGCGAGAGAGTAGAGAAGAAATTCATCCCAGTCTTGGTGAATCGCCTGCACGACGATCACGAGTTGATGGATGTTCGATATGAGGCAGCCCTGGCACTAGGGGATATGGTGCACGAATGGCGCGAAGCCATCGAGGCACTGAGCGGAGCACTGAGGAAGGATCAGTCAGACTGGGTGCGCCGTTCTTGTGTGGATGCGCTGACTCAGATTGGCAAAGCCGAGACCAGAGACGCCCTTTTGCCTGCACTACAGGACAGGGACGCAGAGATCCGGGTGCGGGCGGCCAATGCGCTCAAGGGCACGTTGGGAGCATCTGAGGCTGTGAGTTTCATCGTCGAAGAAGCTTTGCGCCAGGATGAGCCCCCAGCAGAGTATTTCGATGCGCTGAGGCAGATTGACAGCAAGGAGGCCGCCAACGTCTTGGCAGATCATCTGCTGCACCCGGATCCCAAGATTGCAACGCGAGCCTCACAGGCATTGACCAAACTGGGCGGTGAAGAAGCGGTGCGCACCTTGCAGGCCCAGCGGACCAAGGCGCTGGACAAATATACCGAACTGCTGGGCACCGCCGATGCACAGGTCATGGGGCAATTCAACCGTTTGATGGTACAAGCTCAACGAGGCTTCTTGATGAGCATGTCGATGCATGGGGTCATCTTTGGAATTGGCGTGGTCGTACTGGCAGTCAGCCTGTATGTTGCCCTATCACAAGGGTTTCAGACGTTCGAACGCTATGTGGGTGTTGGCGGGGCGATAGGGAGTCTTGGCACCCTTCTTCTGCTGTTCTACAAAGATCCACTGAAGAACATTCGCGCTTCCGTGACCAGTCTGGTTAAGGTCAACGTCGTCTTTCTGGGATATGTGCGGCAGATCAACCAGATTGATGCTACGTTCAAGCAACTGTTTCTGGCATCAGCCGGGTTTGGTATAGACCAGATGAAACAGACGGTGGAGCAGATCCAGGATTCGGTTAGAAAGACTATGGAGGAAGTCAAAGCCTACCTCGGGTCTGAGTAAACAGTCTGTCCAGGTGCTCACGATGACACAGGCACTGACCGACACGCAACGCAAAGCCATCCACGATCTGGCCCTCAACGCGCGCGACCTGCTGACCCGCGAGGCTCGTGAGCTATTGGAGGGCACTTATGGCCTCTACGCCGACGGACGAATAGACCCGCCGGAGAAGCTGCCCCAGGTGCAGGCGGACCCCGAGACGGCCGCGACTTACCACAGCCTGGCCCAGTTCCTGGACGACGAAGAACGCGCTGGCCTGCCCCGCCCTGAAGCGGTGGAGAAGCTGGTCAAGGAAGTGGCCTTCACTCACCTCAACCGACTGGTGGCCTTCAAGATGATGGAGGCCCGCAAGCTGATCCGGGGCACGCTGGACAAGGGCACCGACTCCAATGCCTTCAAGTTCTACCTGGCCGACCCCGACCACGCCGACGACCTGGCTCGCTACCAGCAGGGCGACGCCGACACCGCCTACCGCCACTTCCTACTCTGGCAATCTGGCCAGGTAGCTCAAGAGGTGCGGGTGCTCTTCGACCCCGACACCCTCCCCAGCCGCCTCTTCCCCCGCCCTCGCGCACTGAACGACCTCTTGGAGATGCTCAACCGGCCAGATCTGGCCGCTGTTTGGCGCGCCGACGAGACCATTGGCTGGGTTTACCAGTACTTCAACGAGCCAGAGTTGCAGGCCGCCTTCGAGAAGGTGCGCACCAGCGGCGCCAAGTTCGAGGCCAAGGACATCCCCTCTGCTACCCAACTCTTTACCCCCCACTGGATCGTGCGCTTCCTGGTGCAGAATACCCTGGGTCGGCTGTGGGTGTGGATGCACCGCGACACGCGGCTGGTTGATACCAGCATGCTGGACTACCTGGTGCCGCTGGAGGGCGAGCAGGTCCCTGAACCCCTGCGACCCGTCCGGGAGATCAGCCTGCTTGATCCCGCGTGTGGGGGAATGCACTTTGGACTGGTGGCCTTCGACCTGTTCGCTGCTATGTACCAGGAGGAGTTGGATCGCGCCGGAGAGCCAGGCTGGCCTAAGAACCCGTCCGTGACCGACCCCGCTGACATCCCCGCCGCCATCATCGAGCACAACCTCTTTGGAATTGATATTGACCTGCGCGCTGTGCAGCTTTCTGCACTGGTCCTCTACCTCAAGGCCAAGTCGCTGAACTCTCAAGCGCGCATTGCCGACAGTAACTTGGCCTGTGCCGACGTACTGCCTCTGAATGGTGCTCGCTTGGGCACCTTCCTACGAGAGGCGCGTTTCACCCGACCCATCTACGGACGCTTGATCCGGGCGCTTTGGGAGCGACTGAGAGAAGTGACCCAACTGGGTTCGCTGCTGCGGTTGGAACGGGAGCTTGGCGACTTGATCGCGGAGGAACGCGCCCGCTACGCCAAAGCTCCGCTCTTCGCCGGGTTACCGGGAGAGTTCGAGCGTGAGGCGGCCGAGGAAGAGTTCTGGGACATCATCTCCGCCCAGATCATCCAGGGATTGGACGAGTTTGTTCGCCAGCAGGCCCAGGCCGGGGACGATCTGACCTTCTTCGCTGGCGAGGCAGTTAAAGGTCTGCGGCTGCTGGACTTGATGCTGCGGCGCTACGATGTAGTGGTCACCAATCCGCCCTACATGACCCGGGGCAAGATGAATAGCGAATTAGCGCGTTTGGTGGCAGATGCTTATCCAGAAGGCAAGAGTGATCTTTTCGCCGCCTTTATCCAGCGCTGTCTGGAGTTAGCGGAAGATCTTGGCTATGTCGGCATGCTGACGATGCATGCGTTCATGTTCCTCAGTTCCTACAGGGCACTGCGCGAGCATATCCGTTACCAAGCGGCGATTGAAGCGATGGCACACTGTGGCCCAGCTCTCTTTGATGTGGGAAATCCAGGCACCTTGCAGACGACGGCCTTCGTGCTGCGCCGTGAACCAGACACCCTCTACCGAGAGGCTCATCAAGGCACCTACTTCCGTTTGGTGCACGAACCAAACTCCGAAGCTAAGCATCAAGCCTTTGAGCGAGCGTTGCGGGACGGCGGCAATATCCACCGGGTGGACCAGCGCCGCTTTGACGCTATTCCCGGCAGTCCTTGGGTGTATTGGCTGGATGAGAAAATCATCAGGCTCTGAGATTTCCAAACGTCCCTGAAAGGGCTGGTAGTCAACGGACACTTTT
>CAYMKL010000188.1:0-10347 GCA_964390805.1 uncultured Anaerolineae bacterium
GCTGAAAAAGTGTCCGTTGACTACCAGCCCTTTCAGGGACGTTTGGAAATCTCAGTGACTCTACTTTCCGCTAAGTTGGGTTTTTGAGCCATTTTGGGCCGTTTTACGCTGGGCAGCCTACTATCTATAGTAGCTCAATGGTGGCAAAGCCGCTACATGTAGTGGGCAAACAAGTTAGCGGAAACTAGAGTTTCCGCTAAGTTGGGTTTTTGAGCCATTTTGGGCCGTTTTACGCTGGGCAGCCTACTATCTATAGTAGCTCAATGGTGGCAAAGCCGCTACATGTAGTGGGCAAACAAGTTAGCGGAAACTAGAGTCGAGAAGGACACCCGACACCCACAGTACATCAAGACGGTGAAAGGAACAGGGTATCGATTTGAGGTAGCGGAGCGGTGAAGTGTACAGTTCTGGGAGAGTGATTACACGAGAGACAACAGAACATGGATGCTGATATCCGGGGCGATCAGATTTCGCCTGGTTTGGCACATAAGAAAGCCACCTGCGCGGTTGACGCAGGTGGCTTTTCGTTAGCCGGTTTGTCTTCCCATGTGCCCTTACACCAGCGCAAGAACGCCCCAAGTCTCACAGGTGGGGGCGTTCCGTTTACCCGTCGCCTGTACTTGCGCGGCCCGGCAAAACGAGGTGCAATCTACAGTATCAACCGGGCAGTAAGGACAAATGGCCTTTGCATATTGTGCTCACCAATATACATATTGGTTCTCCCAAGAGATAAGCTATCATCACCAAGTACACACCGCAGATGTGCTACCTTCTCGCCATCTTTAATTGCCAATGTTGCTCTCACGTCTAGCATTTCGATCGCCCGCTGTCGCGTTTCAAAGACCTCATCAGCGTGCTCCAATTCTATGGCCACAAGCGAGGCAAAGTTTTCTGGACTTTCTACCACCTGTGCGGTTGACGGAGGTGGCTTTTGTACTATGTCTTGTCAGGCCGTCTAAGTTGGCTTAGTCACGCCCTTGGCAGACCAAGCGCTGAGAGGCTTTGCGTTATCACCCGTTCCGGTTCCATCATCACTCCTTTGCGATTTGCACAACTGCGACAATCACGGTATAATAATCCAGCCGTAGAGTTCACCCCAGCACAATGCGTTCGGAAAAGATAATGGGTTTTGCACTGTGTCTATTGCCTCTTGTGGTAAACTATCTACAAATGCCCCCGTAGCTCAGCGGATAGAGCAGCGGCCTCCGAAGCCGTGTGCGGGCGTTCGAGTCGCCCCGGGGGTACTGAAACCACCCGACGTACAGTCGGGTGGTTTTATTTTACTGTTATGTGCACAGGCCGACTCTCCAGCCTGTTGCCCGCTGGGTCATAGCCAACGGCGGTGATAATATGCTCGCCAGGCTCCAGCGGCCATAAGGCTCGGTAAGGCGGAGCAGCGAAACTGGCCAGCGACTCCTCATCCACGTACAGGGTCAAACTAGCCGCAATGATCCCGTCGCTTGCCCGCGCCGCAACCTCTATCCTCTGATCGTCCTGGGGCAAGGCCGGATCCAAACGATAAACGCTGCCCTCGTGGGGACCAGCGATGATAAGTTGGTTTCGGGTTTCTACCCCTTCGGCTAAGCTCAGGGCAGGCTTCCCACTTCCAACTTCCAATATCCAATATCCAATATCCAGTCCCTGTTCTCTTCCCCACTCAACGGCTTCAGCCGGCAGCACTACATAGACGCGCTCCACTATTCTCCCCGGTGGAGTGTCGGGGGCAACCAGTTGCCCGGTGGCGGCATCAAGCTCAAAGAGATGATGCATCTTGCAGGTCTCTTTCGGCTCGCTGCCGGCGATGAACAACTCGGTTCGACGATGGGGACAGTAGGGGTTGGGGAGTTGGCCTGAGAGGGTGCAAACCTCCACGCGGGTCAAACCTTCCGGCTCAACGAATTCCTCCACCGGTCGGGCCTCCAGCACCTCCTCCATGAAGTCGTGCCAGACGGGGGCCGCCCCAGTGACGCCCGAAACGTCGCGCATGGGGGAATTGTCGGCATTGCCGGCCCAGACGCCAACCACGAGATGCGGGGTGTAGCCTATGGTCCAGTTGTCCCGCCAATCGGTGGTGGTGCCTGTTTTCACCGCTGCTGGCCGGCTCAACTTGAGCACGCTCCCTTCGCCAAAGGCCGGCATGCGAGCCAGGTCGTCGCTGAGGATGTTGGTGATGAGGTAAGCGATCCGTTCATCGAGAACTCGCTCGCCCTGTCTCGGCTTTCCCTCATACAGGATGCTGCCCTGGCTGTCCCCAACGCGCAGGATGGCCACCGGCTCCACCTTGCGCCCGCCGCTGGCGAAGGCGGCGTAAGCAGCGGTCAGTTCAAGCAGGCGTACCTCGCCTCCTCCCAGGGTAAGGGCCAGGCCAAAACGCTCGCTATCATCGAACGTGGTGATGCCCAGGCTGCGGGCCAGAGCGCTCATTTTGTCCAAACCTACGTAGTAGAGGACTTTGACCGCCGGCAGGTTGTAAGACGAAGCCAGGGCCTGGCGGGCCAGGACGGGGCCATGGAAGGTCAGGTCGTAATTGAGCGGCACGTAGGGCTCTCCTTCCCTGGTCGTAAAGGCCGTGTGCACGTCCAGGATCATGGTGGCCGGTGTGTAGCCTTGAGCAAAGGCGGCGGCGTAGGTGATGGGCTTGATGGAGGATCCGGGTTGGCGCGGAGCCAAGCTGCAATTCACCGCCCCGTCAATCTCAGGGTCAAAATAGTCGGGGCTGCCCAGCATGGCCAGCACCTCACCTGTGTCGGGATCCAGGGCCACCAGAGCGACGTTATGCACGTTGGGATCGGGCAAATCGCGCCGCTGCCGGTCGGCCAGGATTGCCAGGCGACGGCGGGCGATGGACTGAGCTAGCTCTTGCATATCCAGGTCCAGGGTGGTGTGAACCTCCAGTCCTCCACGGTAGAGTTCCTCCAGCCCGAATCGCTTTTCCAAGAGCCCCCACACGTACATCACGAAGTGGGGCGCACGGATGGGGAAGGGCACGGCGGCGAAATGGAGTTGCTCTTCTTTGGCCAGCCTGGCCTCCTCTTCGCCTATGTAGCCGTTTTTAGCCATCAGCTCCAGCACCACCGCCTGGCGCTGCCTGGCTGCCTGGGGATTCTCCAGGGGATTGTAGATGACGGGGGATTGCGGCAGGCCGGCCAAAAGGGTGCACTCAGCCAGGTCCAACTCGTCCACCGACTTGCCGAAGTAGGCCTGGGCAGCGGCCTCCACTCCATAGGCCAGATTGCCGTAGTAGGACTCGTTCAGATAGAGGGCCAGAATCTCGTCCTTGCTGTAAGTTCGGGCCAAGCGCCAGGCCAAGATGGATTCACGCAGCTTGCGGGTCAAGGTGCGCTCAAAACGCTCCTCCGGGGATAGCAGTAGATTGCGAGCCAACTGCTGGGTAATGGTGCTGCCGCCGGAGAGCACCTCGCCGCCGCGCAGGTTGATGATCAGGGCGCGCAGGATGGCGCGAAAGTCCACCCCAGGATTGGCATAGAAGTCGGCGTCCTCGGTGGCAATGGTAGCCTGCTGGAGATGAAGGGGGATTTCTTCGAGGGGCAGGGGGGTATGCTTGCCGACATAGGGATCAATGATCTCATAAAGGAGGCGACCATGACGGTCGTAGATCTTGGTGGTAGGTGCGATGGCTTTACCGTACAAATCATGGAAAGAGGGGAGGTCCACAATGAGCCAGGCGTACAGTGTACTACCTACCACGAGCAGGATTATTATCGAGATCAATAGCAGAAAACGCCAGTTATGAAACGGTCTGGCAGTCATGATCATTTGCCCCTTTGAGAGACCTGTAGTATAATTGTGGTGGAGGGATCGCATAGTCTGGCCTAGTGCGCGGCTCTCGAAAAGCCGTGTGCAGCAATGCACCGTGGGTTCAAATCCCACTCCCTCCGCCATTCAGGGTAACGAAAGGGGCCTTCGCAGGTCCCTTTTTATTTGGCCCCTGACTTCTACTAAAACAGTCGGTGGTGACTTTCTCGGTAACATGGATTGTACACTTTTTCCCCTCAGAGCGCAACTTGAAAGATTCATCCGATAGTGGTATAATATGCACGTAACGGAGAGGTAGCATAGTCCGGCCTAATGCGCACGCCTGGAGAGCGTGTGAGCAGAAATGCTCCGTGGGTTCGAATCCCACCCTCTCCGCCATTTGACTTTTTACGGTTTATGGGGTACCATATCAACGGTCGTGCTAGACGGGGAGCTAGCGGTGCCCTGTACCCGCAACCCGCTATAGCGGGGTCGAATTCCCCCTCAAGGGTTAGTGTTTTTCAGGACTGCCGTGGTTAAGCGGCGTTGAAAGCTGGGTCCTGCGCGGCGGGAGCCTATGAACCCCGTCAGGTCCGGAAGGAAGCAGCGGTAAGTAGCAACTCCTGGGTGCCGCAGGGTAGCCTGGCTGGAGTTGGCTGGCCCCGGTAAGCTGAGGAGCCCGATTCGACAGGGGGTGCACGACCATTTCTTTGATCAAAAGCAGGGGCGGGGGATTGGGGCTCGCCCCCTTTGTCGTATGGGAGGAGAATCGGCCGAGCAGAGCCCCGACGGCCAAGCTTAGAGTTCCGAGATCGTGGAGGACGCTTGTTAGAAGAGAGCATCCAACCCCAGCCTGAATCTCTTGGATGGAACAACTTCATCAAGAGCATAGCACGCTGGCGACCTCGAAAAGAGCTGCTAGCACTGGCTGTGATGTTGAGCCTGGCTGGCATCCTCACGGTCGGATATCTCCAGACGCAAACTCAAGTGATCCTCATGCTGGATGGCTACCCTGAGTCCTTCCGCACTCACCAGACCTCGGTGGAAGCCCTTCTGAAAGAGGCTGCCCTGGAGATCCATCCCATGGACATCGTCTCGCCAGGATTGCAGGCTTCCATCGCGGACGAAGATGTTATTTCCGTCCGACGGGCCAGGCCAGTTGCTGTCCAGGTTGATGACCGCACCATTGAGACGCAGACCCACAGCCAAACTTTGAGCGATCTGCTGCAAGAGTTGGGTTTAACTCTCCAACCTAGTGACAGGAGCACCATAGATGGGCAGGAAGCGACTCTGACAGCCAGTCTGCCTGGGCATAACCCAACCAGCCGGCTTGTCAGCAGCCGCAGTGGTAATAGGGATTGGAATGGCCAGGATGAAGACGCTCACTTGCATGTCGCGATCCAGCGGGCAGTACCCGTCTATCTCGATAACAGTGGCAGCCTCACAACTCTTCACACCACCGAAGCTACTGTGGGCGAGGCTTTGCGCAAAGAGGGTATCCGTCTCTACCTGGGCGACCGCGTTGAGCCCAGCCAGGGTAGCCCTGTCTCAGCGGGCATGCAGGTTTCCATCCATCGCTCCAAGCCAGCAACCATTCAAGTAGATGGCCGCTTAATTAGAACACGCACCCTGGGAGAGACAGTGTCCGGGGTTCTGGCTCAAGAGGGGGTGACTCTGCTGGGCAAAGACTATACAGTGCCAGGCGTAGATACTCCCATAATCGGCGATGTGGCCATTCGCGTGGTGCGAGTGAAGGAGGAAACGATCATTGAGCAGGAGTCTGTCTCCTTTGAGACGACCTGGCGACCCGACCCGAATCTGGAGTTAGACCATCAGCGCCTTGATCAGGAGGGCGAGGACGGAATTACCAAGCGGCGCATCTACGTTGTCTACGAGGATGACCAGGAGGCAAAGCGAGCCCTGGAGGCCGAGTGGGTAGACCATGAGCCGAGAAACAAGGTCATCGCCTATGGCACCAAAATCGTCCTACGGGAACTAGAGACCCCCGGTGGCAATCTCACATACTGGCGCAAGGTCCGGGCACTAGCCACATCGTATACGGCTGCCACTTCAGGCAAGAGCCGCGATCATCCTCTGTATGGCATCACCCGCCTGGGCTTGCAGATGAGGGGGGGCATCGTGGCCGTTGACCCCCAGGTGATCAACCTGGAGACGAAAATGTACGTGCCCGGCTACGGCATAGGGATGGCTGGCGATACCGGCGGCAAAATCAGAGGTCGGCACGTTGATCTTGGTTACGAAGAGAACGAACTCAAGCTGTGGTATGAGTGGGTTGATGTCTATCTCCTGGCCCCACCACCACCGACGAATCAGATCCGTTTGGTATTGCCCAACTGGCCCAGGGAACGCTGATGAAGCCAGGGAACTGACAAGCCAACGAGGTTGGCCGCAAGGGGACAGCCCGACGCCAGGCTGTCCCCTGTTTTGTTCTGATTCATAAGCGGAGCGACCGTGCCTGGCACCTGAACGCTCACTTTTGTTTGACCGCCGAGGTAGCAAGGTGATGATGGACGTGCGGAGGCTTTTGAAGGAGTTTGACATACAACCAAAGAAAAGCCTGGGCCAGAACTTCTTGACCGATCAGCGGACACTACGGCGCATCGTTGAGGCAGCCGAACTGGGACCTGAGGACATCGTCCTGGAGATCGGGCCGGGGTTGGGCACATTGACCCGCCTTCTGGCAGCGGAGGCAGAGCGGGTAGTGGCCGTTGAGCTAGATCAACGCCTGGTGGAGGTGCTCAAGCAAACGGCTACCGCGAAGGCCGATTTGCCCAATGTCGAGATCGTCCACGGCGACATCCTAGAGCTAAACCCGGTTGATCTGCTGGAGCGGCAAATGACCAGTCTCCAGTACAAAGTTGTCGCCAACCTCCCCTATTACATCACCTCTGCCATCCTCCGCCACCTCCTCACCGCCAGGGTCAGACCCGAGTTGATGGTGGTGACCGTTCAATTGGAGGTAGCACGGCGCATAATCGCCCAGCCCGGTGATATGAGTCTGTTAGCTGTGAGCGTTCAGTTTTACGGGCGACCTCGTGTCGTGACTCGCATCAAAGCTGGCGCCTTTTATCCCTCTCCCCAGGTTGATTCAGCCGTGATACGCATTGATCTGGACGGCTATCCCGTGGTCGAAGTGGATGACGCCGACAGCTTCTTCCAGGTAGTGCGGGCGGGCTTCGGCCAAAGGCGGAAGCAGCTCCGCAACGCCCTGGCAGCCCAGTTGGCTCTTCCGGCCAATGAGGTAGCCCAAGCTTTGGGCAGAGCCGGTGTCAACCCCAAGCGCCGCGCCCAGACTCTGAGCCTTGAGGAGTGGGTCAGGGTTTGGAGGGAGATGCAAGCGTAATACTTCACCGTCTCTGCCAGCTCTTCACACGTCTCCCGGCAATGCTCCGCCACTAGCATGATGTCCGCGACGTCAATGTCGCCGTCGTCATCCATGTCGTAGCGTGGATCCCAGTCAGGATCAGCGCTGGTCATGCCCCAGCGAGCCACTACCTGCATGATATCTACCACGGTGACCAGACAGTCGCCGTCCAGGTCTTCGTCCATGTCCTGCTTCTCGAACCGCAGCTCGTAGTGGGAACCCACGTAGACGATGGTGTCGGTCACTGTGTCCCGCATCACCCGCTGCCCGTCGGCGTCGTAGGTTAGGGTGTAGCTGGTGCCGCCCACGCTGCGGCTGGTCATGTTGCCGTTGGGGTCGTAGGTGCAGGGATGCCCATGGCGATGGTGGGGTCACGGCGTGTGGACTGAGGGGGAGAATCGCTGATCACACTGAAACGCACTGAGGACACTAAAGGCAATCTTCAGTGTCCCTCACTCAACTCAGTGGCCTCAGCGATTCTTCTGCTTTTGGCGCAGGCTTTACTCCTAGCAGCGTGTCGGAGAGAGCGCTCTCCGACAAAACTGCCTACCATAAACCAGTTGAAACAATGGAAAACTATCTGTTTACAACACGCAGGTTGTCCATAATTCGATTACTCCGGCAGACTGCTAGAGGTTATTTGAAAGCAAACTCGGTGCAATGGCCATAGACCAAGACAGGTTAGCGCCTCAAGCAGACCTCTTGCGCCACCATTGAAATCGGGTTGTTGTGGGCAAAGTTAGGTCATAGTTTGACTCGAGGCCGACTTCTGGAGCCATTCGGGTGGCAACTGAGCATAGTCTGTGGCAATTGCAGCATCACAGGATTCACAGAACGCGTGGAGACCTAGAAAGCTCTTTCCGTCTCTTATATAGGGCTCAAAACGCACATGGAGATCCCCACCACATACCGGACAGACATGTATTTCCCCAGGATCAGTTGTCGCTTTACTTAAGCGGTCTAGCAACCTTTCCAAGTCGTTATATCCTTCATTGAGCATCACACTCACCATCCTTTCAATCGCGCAAACCTTTGGGCAACTCTTTCCACATACCACTCTGACTGTAGCCATCCCCTGGCCCATAGACGATGATGCATTTCCTCGTGTGCAATAGTGATGAGCGTCTCACGAGGCCCTCCTTGAATGGCTAAGGGACCTACTCTAGTGTATGTATCCCGGCGAGCCCTGCCGTATACATCGAGAGGCATAGCAGGATCATATCGTGGGTAATGAGACAAGCGCACGTTCCCCAGCTCAGTCTGCACAACATCATCGATTAGGCATTGTGCTGCTCGTGAGCTGGCATCTCTTGGCGTCTCCGTGTACCCCAGGCGTTCACCAGCTGGCGGGGCCTCTACGCGCACTGCCGCGAGTTCGTCAGAAGCCCATGCGCCAACAGTCATCCCTACTGGCACGAGAGCCACAGGGTTTGAGGCTATGTAACTCCCGATATGCTGTCCTACGTCCCCACCAACGAACGTATATGAACGAAGCCAGTTGTAGTGATCCTCTCGCCCTTCCATCAGAGCAGCTACCGTCACACAATCAGGGCATTCGTTGTAATCGAAGGGATTGTAAAGCAACCAGCGTATCCAGGCGTCCAACAATTCCAGGTTGCGAGCCGTGTCTCTAGACGACTGTTGAGGTGGAGGTTCCGCGGGCGGCGGGTTGCCGCCGCTGCCCCATGGGTCCACCGCGTGTCCAGTGGGGTCTATGTACTTGAGCGGATTGTTGCGCACATAGGCATACCTGTTAAGGTCCTGCGGGTTGGCGGGGTTGGGCACAATCGGGTCGGCGCTGATGAAGCGGCCCAGGGCAGGGTCGTAGTATCTGGCCCCATAATACATCAATCCCGTGCTTTCGTCAAGCTTCTGGCCGGTGAAGATGTAGTCGGTGGGCAGGGCGTTGTCGGGTCCGGAACGGATGGTGCCCCACGGGTAGTAGCGCTGGGTGATGGTTTGCTGGCCATCGGCACGGTAGCTCAGGTTGGAGGAGCCCAGGTGGTCGCTGAACAGGTAATACAGGGTGCCTACCTGCCCTGGCGGGTCTGCCGGCACTTTCCGCATCGCCACCCGCTTCCCTCCCAGGATGTAGTACTTCACCGTCTCCGCCAGCTCTTCACACGTCTCCTTCCAATGCGCTGCCACCTGCATGACGTCCGCGATGTCAATGACTTCGTTGCCATCGAAGTCATAGCGTGGATCCCAGTCAGGATCAGCGCTGGTCATGCCCCAGCGAGCCACTACCAGCATGATGTCTGCCACGGTGACCACACAATCTCCATTCAGGTCCTCGGGCTTGTCCCCTGGCTCGAACCGCACTTCGTAGTGGGGACCTACGTAGACGATAGTGTCGGTCACCGTCTCCCGTATCACCCGCCGGCCGTCGGCGTCGTAGGTGAAGGTGTAGAACTTGGTCACCACCTTGAGCCGCCCATCCCACTGGTCGCCTCCAACCTACTGCGCTGTTAGCCTTGTTCTCCCACATAAAGCACAAGGCTGCGGTTTGTCCCCAGCCTTGCATATCCCCTCCGTCACTCCCGGCAATGTGGCTGTATTGCCTTCATCTCAATCCATCGCCTTGCCCCACAGATGCACCACGCCCTCGGCATCCCCCCAGGCCAACAGACGCCCATCGGGGTTGAAGGTTACAGCGAAGACGGTTTGGTCGGTACCTGATGCCAACAGCTCAAAGACCGGCACCGATCACTTCTGCCTGAGGACGACTTCACTCGCAGGGTGTGTCTGGATCGGCCTTTTCGTGAACGTGGATCTCGCCACTAGGTACATCGAGTAAGAGACGAGCCACAGTATACCGCTTGGTGATTCCAGCCGCGATACGAATCCGCCAAGAAAAGGATGGATATGGCTCAAAGCTGTGCATGATTGCGCGAACCTCGCCACAAGCAGCCGCCAGCTCTAGGCTGAGCATCTGGGTGACCGAGTCCAGGGCTTCCTTCTCCTGCCATTGATCGGATGGCGTCCTGATACACCAGTCTGGAACCCCAGGGTTGGCGGAGAGAGAATATGGGCCATCAACCTCCATGATGCGGATTTCCG
Source organism: uncultured Anaerolineae bacterium (assembly GCA_964390805.1). GTDB lineage: Bacteria > Chloroflexota > Anaerolineae > VGOG01 > VGOG01 > CAYMKL01. Next base: position 10,202 of record CAYMKL010000188.1, read on the forward strand.
GCTTGATGCCAATTTCCATCAGTTGTTCAGAGGACTGATGGAGGAAGTAGTAAGTGAACTCTGTTGCCTTCCACTCAGTTCCTGTCCAATCATTCACTACCGGACACTTTTAATAGAAATCAAGGGGTTCGAATTCCAAGGCCGCA
>CAYMKL010000189.1:0-10332 GCA_964390805.1 uncultured Anaerolineae bacterium
ACTCGAATTTGTAAAGGTGTTTTCGCCCCTGTAGGGAGAATTCTGAACCATGCCCGTATTTCCGATTCAGTGTCGCAGGCGTTGCTGAACACGCAAGCGTGTCCAGCCGTGAACGTCGCCTACGGCAAGACGGCCGAGCAAACCGGCATTTGGCACGATTATAGCTTCGATTATCGCCGCGAGGACCATTTGCCGTCCGTCGCCGTGGATGGGCTTATCGTCGTGCATGATCTTGGCTACTATAATGTCGAATACGGTGCCGCTACCACGGTGTATAAAGAAGATCCCTGGTGGAAAGTGGACCTGGGGGCGGTGTATCGCATCGACGAAATAAAAATCTATAATGCAAGGAAATCTGATAGAACTCTACTCATTTTGATCTCGGAAGAACCTTTCGATGATGACGAAGACCCGTGGGAAACCGCGAACAAAGACGGGGTGTCGCATCGGGAAATTGATGACTTCTATGAGGGAACGCATTCCATTCCCATTAGTCCGCCGATATACGGGCGCTACGTTAAACTCGTCTTACCATGGCAAGGCGGTCATCAACATCAATGGGACTATCTGAAACTTCGAGAGGTCGCCGTCTTTTCCGAGTACCCCAACCTGTCCCAGGGCAAGGCGAACGAGAAGTTCTTGTTTTTTGGAAACCCAACTTGGAAGGTCGACCTGGGGCGGGTCTATGACATCAAGGGGGTGAAATTGTTGGACGACGCCGGTGGAGACGATGTGGAAGTGTATGTTTACAATTCGTCCTATTCCTACATTGGAGGGGGCTTCATTTCCGCAGACGGTGACTACATATGGGACGATCCGATACAAGGTCGCTATGTGTATCTCCTTAGATATGGGGTGGAGTATCCCCCGGAGGCAGCAGTCTTTGCCAGCGCGGATTTCATTGGCTCATCAAATGTGGAGTTTCATGTATTTGACGGCTATGAGCACGGGCAAATAACTGATGCGTGTGTGGTCCCCTGCCGGTCCCCGGAATTCAAGGACGCGGACGGTAGCGTTATTGAAGATATCGACTACGATATCTTAGATAAACTCGATGCCGACTTGTGCATCGCCGATTGGTATTGGGCCGAACGCCGCGACGAGGTCTCCCTGGAGGCCTGGCTCGAACCCTGGGAGTTTACGATGGACGGGACGGCCAGTCTGTTTGGCGTTTTGCCCCTCGTCGAAGCCGGCCTGAGCGCCAACCAGCACGGTGGGGAGGTCTGGATCAGGCCCACCGAATGGGCGAATTATTTGCTGGGCGTGACATACCACGGCCACATCGCTTCCTGGTGCAGAGTGGAGTACGACCCGGATGATGCGACCAAAAAAACCTGCACGGACTTCGCGTTTACGGGCAGACTGGGCAAAACGATCAATGTTTCTCTGGCCCCCGATTTTCCGTTTTTACCAAGCAACAAGATGAAATTCTCGGTGGACGCGGAGTTCGGCCGGTTCGCACCCTGGTCCCAACAGTTATGGGGCGCAAAGGCCTATGTGACATTCGACATCCCCGGTTCTATAGATTGGATCCCCGGCGTCCCCGACACCATCCGTTTTGGGGCTTTTGTTGGGATAAGCAATAGCGGGTTCCATTTCGACGTTACCGGTATTAGCGCGTACCAACTGGTGACTCGAGAACGCGTGCAGCAGGCGCTGGCGGCGCGGGAGGCGTTGGCGGCGCGGCGGATCAGCGGGGACACCGGCGACCGCTTCCTGCCCCTCAACATCGACCCCTCCCTGCACTTCCCAGTCCCAGTCGGCCCGCCCACAGGCCCGGCCTACCCCAGCGGTGATTCCGACGGCCCGCTCAGCGTGCCGGCACTGCAGGACGTCGTCGCCGACGTCTACGTGGCCCACAACACCAACGCCAGCGGCATCCTGCAGACCACCAACGAGGCCATCACCATGAGCGTCACCGCACCGGACGGCACAGTCTACGCGGGGAGGGGGGCCGCGGGGGAGGGCGTCCGCATCACCTCCTTCACCCGGCCCAGCATCCTCCCAACCCCCAACCAGCGCGCCGCGCAGGGTATGGCGGGCCTGCGGGCCGTCCACGGCGTAGACGGGATCGCCGCCCTCGACCTGTGGGCCAACGACGGGGGCGGCGATGTGCTGCTCTTCGCGGGGTTGGTCTTTACCGACACCACCGACTACGCCGCATTGCCCCCCGGGAACTACACCCTCACCTTCCGGGAAGCTGGGACGTCCAACGTGGTGGCCCAGACCAACGCAACCCTGGCGGCCGGGGAGGATGTGACCCTGGTAACCGTAGGCGCACCCGGCAACGTCTACGCCTGGCTCATCGCCGACGACAACAGGGGCCGTGGCGATCTATTCGCCTACCAGCGGCTGGTCCACGCCGCGCCCAACGCGCCGCGGCTCAAAGTTGGCCCCATCCTCGGCACATTGGTCTTCGTGGACCAGGGCTACGGGATGATCAGCGACTACGAAATGCAACTGCCCCAAAGCCGGCGGCTGGTCTTCAAGAACCAGGCCACTGGCGAAGTGCTGCTCACCAGCGGTGAGATCGAACTGGAGCCGTCCAGCACCCACACCCTGTTCCTCTTCGAGAACGCCGCGGGCGACCTGATCGCCAAAGGTGTTCAAGACGCCGGGCCGGTGGGGGCCGTGCGGTTGGTCCACGCCACATCCAGCACCGGCGATGTGGACCTGGTAGTAGATGGCGAAACCCTGTTCGGGGCTGTCTCGCCCGCGACGGTGACGGACGATTGGCCGCTGGACGTGGGGACCCACGCCGTGGGCGTCTTCGCCGCCGGGACGCTGAACCCCGTGGTCACCACCACCCTGGAGCTGACCCCCGGCGTTGACTATGCCCTGGCCCTGGTGGATGACGGCGGCCCGGCCTTGCGCGTCATCACCGAGACCAACACCGGCGTTGACGCGACGCAAACCAACGCCGTCCGCGTGGCCCACCTGGCACCCGGGACCGGCGCGGTGGACGTCACCGTCCCGGATCACGCCCCGCTGGCGACGGACCTGGCCTACGGCGCGGTCGGCGACTACGTCGCAATCGCCAGTGAGCACCATACGGCCACCGTGAAGACGGCGGGGACGGACACCACCCTCCTCACCGCCCCCGACCTGCCCCTGGATCAAGGCGCTATGACTCTCTACCTGGTGGAGGACGGCGGCCTGGCGCTGCTGACCGGGGTGGACACCCGGGTGGAAATCGAGCGCACCGATATGCTCGAACTGACCGACGCCCAGACCGGCACCTGGCAGGTGACGCTCCACAACGCCGCCTCCAGCGCCGAGGACTACCGCTTTGAGATGACCGGCGCGATGCCGGAGACCGCCCTCTCCGACGTGGAGCTGACCACGGACGACGACGAGGCCACCATCACCTGGGCCGTGGACGGCTTCGAGCCGCAAACCACGGTGGAACTCAGCCTGGCCCAATTGGCCTTCACCCCTGAAATGACCCCCACCAGCAGCACCGTGACCACCACCCAGGAGATCATCCTGCCCAGCGGCCTGACCGAGACGGTGGAAGTGGCCCAGACCAGCAGCAACAAGCTGACCGAGAAGGTCTTCCACACCCTGGTCCGCCTCAATGCCACCGACGATCCCAGCCTGATCGCTGGCACGCCGCAAACCTACACCTTCAGCCTGGCCGCTCTGCCCACCGGCATCTACCGGGCCAAAGTGAGCGTGGACGATCTGGCGCACCCGCCCATCCACGGCGCTGCCGAGACCCTGTTGGTGGTGGACCAGCCCTGGCCGGAGAGCTGGGCGGGGAACTTGGGGATCGCCGACGAGCGCTATCGCCAGGCGACCCTGGCCTGGGACCATATGCCCAACCCCGACCTCACCCGCTACCAACTGACGGTGGAAACCGCCGGGGTCACGCCCAGCGCTCTTGAACTGACCCCCTATTCCAACGTCTACACGCTGACCAACCTCAGCCCGGGTGTGGCCTACACCGTCACCCTGCAGGCGTACAACTACCAGACCGAACAATACAGCCTGGGAGGGCAGGTTGTCGTGGTCGGCGCCCCAGCCGAGTTTGAGTTGACGCAGATGACGGCGCTGCCCGCGCTCGCAATTGACTCGGCGGTGAGCGTGGTGGTCAGCGTCACCACCGACCTGGACCCGTACCCCACGGTCGTGATGCTGGAGCCGGGGGACTTTTCACCGGGCCTGGGCCTGCGGGTGACGCCCGACGTGGTTACGCCCACGCTGCAAGGGGTGACGGCCACGGTGACCATCTCGGCCAGCCAGTTCATGTTCAGCGGGGCCTACACGGCCAGGTTACGAGCGCGCGGCGGCGGCGCGGAGCACACGCTGGACTTTGCGCCGGCGGTCGTCGCACCCTTCTTTGACGTCACCCCCTCCGCCACGGCCCTGAACCTGACGCCGGCGGGGGCCAGCCTGACGCTGGACGCCACCGGCCACAACGGCCACGACGCGGAGATCCAGTTCGACGTGATGGGCGTGCCGCTGGGGGTGCAGGCCCAACTGGATGACGACGTGATTTCCGCTGGCGAAACGACGACGCTGCGCTTGATGAGCACGTCGCTGGCCCAACGCGGCACCTACACCCTCACCCTGCGCGCCGACGACGGCCCCAATCGCCAACTGGTGGACGTGGTGGTGACGGTGGTCATGCCGGACTTTGCCGTCACCACGCCACAAGCATGGCAGAGCATCAACGCCACACAGACGGCCGTCTTCACCCTGAACGTGGCCTTGCTCGATGGCTGGGCGGCGCCCGTCACGTTGCGGGTGGATCCGGCCAGCGCCCCGAACGGGGCCAGCCTGGGCCTGCGGGCGAATGGGGCCAGGCTGCGTGTGCAGACGACGGACCCACCGGCCACCAGTGTCACTCTCGACAGCGACGGCGTGGCGACCCTGGTGGTGACCACGACGGAAGCGACGCCCTTGGGCGTGTATCTGCTGCCCGTGACGGCCGAGAGCGCGGGCGAGACCCACCTGGTCGAGCTGGAGCTGTTGGTTGATCTGGGGACCCTGTCCATCTGGCAGATCGCAGGGCCAGGGAGATACGTCTTCGGGAGCACCGGCGCTGAAATCGAGGTCGTGGACACAGGCGGCTGCCTGGACACCATCATCGTGCGCCACGTTCCCGAAAGCCACCTGCGGGCCATTCCAGGTCTGGACACAGGCCAGTACTGGATCATCGAGCAGGCGAGCTGCGCCACGGACGGCAGCAATCCGGCGCAGGCGCAATCCGTCGCCCCCGCCACGTTCTTGGCTAATCTGACCCTGGCGCATCCCGGCGTCCCCGACGCCAACGACCGGGTGTGTCGCTACGACCGAACCAGCGGGGAGTGGGACTGTACCGTCCATAGCTTCGACATCGGTGCTGCCACCGTGACGCGCAATGACGTGACGCGGTTCTCCGACTGGGCAGTGCAGGTATGCGACGTCGTAGGCGATGATCTGAGTGTAGCTTTCGCCAGCGCCGAACCGGGCAACTCCGTCATCATCAGCGCCACGGTGACCAACGACGGTGGCGTGCAGGTGCCGGCTGGGGCGTCGGTGTCCTTCTACCTGGGCGACCCCAACGCTGGCGGGACGCTCATTGGCACCACGGCGACCGCCCAGGCCCTGGACCCTGGCGCGTCGGAGGAGGTCGGCATCACCTGGGAGGGGAGCACGGCGGGCGACCACGACATCCACGTGGTGGTCGGTCAGGCTGGTGGCGGCGGCGGCTCGCAGGTGTGGTGTGGCGCGCCTCCCACCGCCCAGCAGACCGTGTCCATCCTGGACGTGCCTTTGGTTGATGGCTGGAACCTGATCTCGTCTCACGTCAACCCCTTCAACACCGACACCAGCGTGGTACAGCGCCCCATTGAGGGCCAGTACGTCCTCATCCAGGGGTTCGACATCGCCGCTGGCGGCGCTCAGTCATACTACTCCGATCTGCCGCCGGAAGTGAACACGCTGAGGGAGGTGGATGGGGAGCATGGGTATTGGGTTAAAGTCACCAGTGATCAGTTATCAGTGATCAGTGATCAGTCGGCTGACAGTGCGACGCAGGAGGCGGTAGCGACTCTACAGATTGTAGGGGAGAGGTTTGTGGAGGATCGGGCGCTGGAGCTGGACGCGGCGTGGAACCTGGTGAGCTACCTGCCGAGGCAGGAGATGGCCCTCACCGACGCGCTGGGGGACATTGCTGGGCAGTACTCCATTGTATTGGGCTACGAGGGCGGGGCCCTGTCCTACTATTCAGACCTTGACCCCAGCTTCAATACCCTGCGCACCATGAAACCGCTGTTCGGGTATTGGATCAAGATGGGTCAGGCCGGCACGCTCCACTACCCGACCACGGGGGGAGATCAGATATTAGATATTGGATATTCTCAGCCTTCAATACCCAATACCCAATACCCAATATCCAATATCCGAGCAGCGGAGCGCGCCGCTGGTGTCACCCCCACCCATACCTGGGTCAACTTCTACGGCACAGCGCAGGCCTGGGATGGGGCCCAGTTGCCAGTGGGAGTAACAGTAGAGGCGATGGATGAGGACGGCGTGGTGTGCGGTGCGGCGGTGATCCACACCGAGGGGCAGTACGGCCTGCTGGCCTGCTACGGCGACGACCCGACGACGGCGGAGGACGAGGGCGCCCAGCCCGGCGACACCATTCGGCTGGTGGTGGGTGACGAGGTGTTGGCCAAGGGCACGTGGACGGCCCACGGCGACCGGCAGTGGAGGCCGCTGGGAAAGTCCTACACACAGCAAGTGTACCTGCCTTTGATACGAAAGGGAGATTGATACAGGAGGACGAGTAGGACGCAGATGAACGCAGATAGACGCTGATGTCGCTTCGCTTACATCTATCTGCGAGGGTGGTCTCCCCGCAAAGTGCTACTGGTCTACCAGCCGCTATCTTTGCTGACCGGCTCCCGCTGGATCGCCAGATCCAGCGGGTTGGGGGCGGGATCTGACGATCCCTTTAGAGCAATGGCAAGGAGCAACACTCAAGAGGAAGACTACCCAGATAAAAGCAAGAATCAGCGTAACTGCTCACCCTCCCGCAGGTTCAGAGGCAGTTTTTTAGCAGAAACAGGCTTCAACATCGAATTTGAGGTGTTGAACAAGCCGTTTGCGAACCTGCGGGAGGGTAGGCTGAGTAGATACGAATCAGCGTTGATCTGCGTTCATCCGCGTCCGAATCGAGGAGGAGGACATGAAATGCAAGCATTGAGCACCGTGGCACGAATAGTCGCCCGCATCAGCCTGCTCGTGTTGGTGTTGACGCTGGCCTACGGCTCAGTCCAGGCCGACCCCATCAACCCTGGGCCTGAGTGGGTGAACTTCTTCAGCGCCAATACCACCTTTCTCAGTCAGCCCGTCCCCGTGGGCGCCGTGATTGAGGCCTTTGATCCCCAGGGAGCGAAATGCGGCCAGTTCAATGTCACCGATGAGGGCAAGTATGGCTACTTGCCCTGCCTTCGCGACGACGCAACGACCCCTGAGGATGACGGGGCTGACCCAGGGGACGTCATCAGCTTCACCATCAACGGTCTACCGGCTATTGCGTCGGGGCCGGATGACCCCATCTGGACCAGCAACGGCGACAAGTGGGAGATTGACCTGCGGGTACCTGATAGTGACGGTGACGGCGTTTTCGACGCCGGGGACAACTGTCCTCTGGCGCCAAACCCTGCTCAAACCGACACCGACGACGACAGTCTGGGCAACGCCTGTGATCCCGACGACGACAACGATGGGGTGCTCGACGCTGACGACAACTGCCGCGTTGTCTATAACCCAGACCAGACAGATAGTGATGGCGACGGGGTGGGCGACGCTTGCCCCCCCGTTGGCGGGGTCATTGTGCCGGTCAACAAGCTCGGGCTGCTTACCCTTCGATCCTTCGACTGGGACTTCGGCGAGTTCAGTCGAGCCGCTCAGGACTTGCTACGCTCAGGACAGGCGCCCTGGATTGGGTTGGCGGGGCTGGTTTCGTTCGCTGCTCTCACGATGGCGGTGGCCAGGAGGCGCAAACCCTAAGGGTCTCTGAGACCCTTCTCACTACCTGATACGGGGAAAGAGCCAGGTTTCTTGTCGTTTGAACCAAGCAAATCGTTGCCTTTTGAGTATTCTGGAGCGCCAAGAACGCCTTAGCAAGCGAAAAACGCGGTTTTTAATCTACGATAGTCTCCCTCTCAAGTGTTGCTCCTCGTTATTGCTCTAAAGGGTCGTCAGACTTCGTCGTGAGTTCAGTCGAACGATCCCGCTGCCAAGAAACGCGGAAAGTGCGTCATAACACTCATCCCCCATTTGGCAGCGCCATCTTCTGGACACCATCATGACAGATGCTCTTTTTGGGATGCGATTGCCCTGGCTCCCGGTTTAAGCCTGTGTTGACACTTAGCGTAAGACGAGTATAATTCTCGCTATGGACTTTGCTCAACGTGGCTATCTTTACTTCTTGACATTGGTTCCATTGGCCGCCCTCTTCCTGGCTTGGGCCGCCTGGCGACGGCGGTCGGTCGTCGCCAGGTTGGGCAACCCCTTCCTGATCGCGACACTCAGCGCCAGTGTCAGCCATCGCCGACGTCGTTGGAAAACCGCGCTCTGGTTCGTGGCGCTCATGGCCCTCATCATCGCGCTGGCCCGGCCGCGCTGGGGCACCATGGTGACGGTCAACGTCCAAGAGGGGGTTGAGGTGATGGTAACCCTGGATGTCTCGGAGAGCATGCTGGCCGAGGACATCAAGCCCAACCGGTTGATGCGGGCCAAGCTGACGGTCGAAGAATTGATGGATCGCCTGGGGGGCAATGAGGTGGGCCTGGTTCTTTTCTCCGGCGCCGCCTTTGTGCAGTTTCCCCTCACCGCCGATCTGCACACGGCGCGTGCATTTCTGGATGCGGCGGGACCAGCGTCCATCTCGCGTCCGGGCACTGCGCTGGAGGAAGCGATCCGCGTCGCGCTAGGCGGCTTTCCACAAGAGCGGGCCACCAGTCGTGTTATCCTGCTCCTGACCGATGGAGAGGGGCACGAGGGCAGTCCGCCAGCGGTGGCGGAGGAAGCGGCACAACAGAACGTAGTCGTCCACGCCATTGGCTTCGGCTCCCCCCAGGGTGAGCCCATCCCCATCCGCGATGCCAGTGGCGCACTGGTGGGCTACAAGCGGAACACCCAGGGCGAGACCGTTCTTTCGCGCCTGGACGAAATCACACTCCAGCAGATCACGGGTGCTACCGGCGGGCTCTACTTCCGCGCCACGGCCGGGGGTGAGGAGATTGACGCGATAGTTGATGCCATCGCCGGGCTAGAGACAGGTGAACAGGAGGGGCAGTTCGAAACCCAGGGCGTGGAGCGCTTCACCTGGTTCGTCGGCCTGGCCTTGCTCGCACTCACGGCCGACACCTTGCTCAGCGATCGGAGGCGAAATGCGTAGGTTATGGTTGTTGCCTCTTTGTCTTCTACTGCTGTCGGCGGCGTGCGTCCCTGAAGTGGTCCGCCACAATGAGGCGGGCAACGAGCACTTCGACGAGAGCGTGTTCGACGAGGCCATTGAGGAATACAAGCTGGCACAGGTGGCCGATCCCGATCGCGCCGAGCCCTACTACAACGCCGCCAATGCCTACAACCGCACCAGCCAGGTGGATGCAGCTCTGGCCCAGACGCAGCAGGCGCTCAAGACCGCCGAGCCGACGCTGGCGGAGCAGGCATGGTACAACCTGGGCAACGCCTTCTTCGACACCGAACAGTGGGCGCCGGCCATTGAGACCTACCAGGAGGCGTTGCGCCTCCAACCTGATGACGTGGATGCCAAGCACAATCTGGAACTGGCGTTGCAAAAGCTACAGGAACAACAGCAAGAGCAGGAACAGCAGGAGCAGTCACAATCACAGGACCAGCAACAAGAGCAGGAGCAGGGCCGCCAGGAAGAGCAACAGAGCCAGCAAGCTGAGGCTACACCGACGCCGGCGGGCGAGTCGGCCGCAGCGGAAAGTCAGCAAGGTGACGAGCAGGCAACCCCACAACCCTCCGGTGAGCCGCAGGAGGCCCAGGGCATGACGGCCGAACAGGCCATGCAACTCCTGAGCGCCCTGCTCAGCGACAGCGAAACCCTACAGGAACGTCTGCAACAGATCTATCAGGCGCCCGGCCCGCGGCCAGAGCAGGACTGGTAGCCGGCAGGGATCAGGGATTAGGGATCAGTAAACAGTCAATGTCAGTAAGTTAAGACAGACCTGACAGGTTTCCGGAAGGCATCGTTTTCAGCTAGATTCGACCTGATTCTGGACACGTTTGCGTCGGAAAGCAGCCTGTGAAACCTGTCACCTAGATTTTGTTCAAAATTGAGGGGGGTGCATTCCCCTGTAGCAA
>CAYMKL010000190.1:0-10077 GCA_964390805.1 uncultured Anaerolineae bacterium
GGGCTGGCCCCCTGAAACCCTCAAGGAGCTTCTCCCAAGCGGGTAACGCTCCCTTGCCCTGTGTTGCCAAAGGAGGCAAAACCTGCTATACTATGCTCAGTAGCCAAATAGAGAGAGGAGAAGGCGGAGGGGAAAATGCCCAAAATCCAAGCCGGCTACATCATCCAAAGCCCCCGCCGGCCCGAACCGGTGGAGGTCAAGCTGGTGGAGGACTTGGGCGAATATGTTCGCCTGGCCGGAGCCACCACCGGCTCCGGAGAGCACGTGGACCAACTGATCCCTCGTGAGGAATTGGCCCAGTTGCAAGTTGCGCTGGTGGAGACTGATTTCACCGCCCCGCCCCGCGAGGTCTTCCTGGGCCTGGAAGCCCGCCGCTACCGCTTTGCCCCCCTCTACGATCCCCTGCTGGCGATGAACACCTCCAAGGTTGACCCGCTCCCCCACCAGATCGAGGCTGTCTACGGCTACGTGCTCAGCCTGCCTCGCATCCGTTTCCTCATCGCCGATGACCCCGGCGCAGGCAAGACGATCATGGCCGGGCTGGTCATCAAGGAAAGGAAGAGCAGAAGCGCACCTACGAGGAGGCATTGACGGAGTTGCAGCGCACCGTCGCCCAGGAGCGCAGCCTGACGATGGGGATGCCCCGCTTCGTGGGGGCGGTGCGGGTGGTGCCTGCCCCTCGGGTAGACGCTGCCCTGCAGAGCGACCCTGACATCGAGCAGGTGGGGATGACGGTGACGATGGAGGCGGGACCGCATCCTAGCAGAGCCCCGTGCCTGATTGCCCGACTTCTTGCCCGATTCTCGGACTTGGCGACAGGGTGGAACTGAGATCATGATATGGCTCAAACTAACCACCTTCGCTATTGCGTCTGGAGCAATCGTCCGCGTATCATGGGACTCCCTACGCAGCTTGCGCTCTCACGGCTTCTTTCGCTTCTTTGCCTTCGAGTCCCTGCTGGTCTTGATCCTGCTCAACCTGGGGCATTGGTTCCGTGATCCCTTCTCCGCCCGGCAAATCGCATCGTGGCTGCTGTTGCTTACCTCGCTCAGCCTGGCAGTGCACGGATTCCATCTGCTTCGTATCATCGGGAAGCCAGAAGGCGAGATCGAGAATACCACTACCTTGGTGATGCTGGGTGCCTATAAGTACATTCGTCATCCACTCTACGCTTCATTGCTGTTGCTCGGGTGGGGGGCGTTCTTCAAAGATCCTTCACTCCCCGGTGGCGTGCTGATCCTGGCAGCCTGCGCCTTCTTGACAGCCACCGCCAGGGTCGAAGAGGCAGAGAACCTCGGCAAGTTCGGTGCCGACTATGCCGCATACATGGGAACAACCAAGATGTTCATCCCCTTCTTGTTTTGAAAAGCATCAACGGATCCGTACACATAGATCAGTGAGGTGTTGAAATGCAAAAAGTGAAACCCTGGCACGAGCAGGATGCCTTTTGGGAAACGGTGGCTCCTGTGCTGTTTGTTCAGAGGCGTTGGTCGGATGCTCCGGCAGAGGTGGGGCAGGTCGTTGCCCTCCTTGGGATTGAACCGGGCGCGCACGTTCTCGACCTTTGTTGCGGAGTGGGGAGACACTCCTTGGAGTTGGCCCGTCGTGGATTCCAGGTGACTGGAGTGGATAGGACGCGACCGTATCTGGATAGAGCATCTCAGCAGGCAGAGGGGCTGGAGATCGAGTTTGTGCAGAGTGACATGAGGAGCTTTTGCAGGCCAGATGCTTTCGACGCGGTAGTAAACCTGTTCACTTCGTTTGGCTATTTTGAAGATCCCAAAGATGACGGCCAGGTTGCCCTGAACGTGTGCCGCTCCCTCAAACCGGGCGGGGCCTTTCTCATAGACATGATGGGCAAGGAAGTCCTGGCCCGCATCTTCAGCGAGAGAGACTGGTACGAAGAGAACGGTGTGCTCATCCTGCAAGAACGCAAGATTACCAAGAATTGGAGTTGGATGGAGAATCGTTGGATCATTGTTGCGGATGATAACCGCACTGAGCTCAACCTGTCACACCGCGTTTATTCAGCCGTGGAGCTGACGTCCTTATTGACCGAGTGCGGTTTTGCACACGTTGATGCTTATGGCAGCCTCGAAGGCACTGACTATGATCACCTGGCCAGGAGATTGGTGGCAGTGGCGCGAAAATGAGGGCGCAACCTGTCCACATCACCCCCAGCGCAATGTCCTGAGCCTTGTCCTGAGCCCTGTCGAAGGGTTGCCGAAGGGGAGCTTCGTAGACTGGGCCAGAGGCTTGAGCGAAGCAAAGCCTCCGCCGAACTGGAGGAACCAGTGGAGAATGCAATCACCGTAAAATCGGCCACGCGCCACTTTGGAGACTTGGTGGCCGTAAGAGACCTATCGTTCGAGGTGCGGCCAGGCGAGGTCTTTAGCCTGCTGGGGCCCAACGGCGCGGGCAAGACCACTACCGTAAACTTGATCGTTGGCCTGCTGAGGCGGCACGGCGGCCAGATCAGTGTGCTGGGGTTTGATCCAGAAAAGGAGCCGCGGCAGGTCCGTCAGCGCATTGGCCTGGTAGCTCAGGAGACGAACCTCTACACCGATCTGAACGCCCTGGATAACCTGTGGCATCACGCGGCGTTGTATTGCCAAGACCTGTCAGATGTTAAAGAGCGGATAGGCGATCTGCTCACGTTAATGAATCTGTGGGAACGGCGCAGGGGCCCCGTGCGAACCTATTCGGGCGGAATGAAGCGCCGACTGGCGCTGGCCCGCGCGCTGCTGCACGATCCTGAGATCATTCTGTTCGACGAGCCTACCATCGGCGTGGATGTCCAGGGCACGCACGCTCTCTGGGAGCACATCAAACAGCAGCAGGCCCGTGGCAAGACCTTCATCGTCTCCACCAACGACATGGCCGAAGCCGACGCACTGTGCGACCGGCTGGTGATCATTGATCACGGCCAGGCCATCGCCCTGGACACGCCCGAAAGCCTCAAAGCCGCCCTGGGGCGCGACATCGTCACCCTGCGCACCATCCCTGCCATCGAAGACCCGCAAACCCTGTTTGCCGACCTGGGGGTGCAAGCCATCACCCGCCCTGAGCCAGACCAGTTGCGCCTCGAAGTGCGCAACGCCGAAACCATCGTCGGCGACCTGGTGACCCGCGTGACTGTCGCCCATCGCCTGGAATCGGTCCGCATGGCGCGGCCTTCGTTGGATGACGTGTTCCTGCATCACACGGGACGCGCGCTCAGGGAGTAAGCCCGCGCGGGGCTGAAGTCCCCGCGCTGAGAGAACAAAGCCCCCTTCGGGGCTGATTTTAGCCCGTAGGGCTTCGTTCTTTTAGCCCAGAGCTTTAGCTCAGGGCGATACCGCGCAAAATGCTAGTGCCATTAGGCTCCCACGCCCACGAACGGGCGGTAGCCTTCGCGACATGGGAGCCGCCTCTGCTGAAATCTCTACCGAGTGGAGCGAAATGATGACCCGTTTCCGACTGCTTGTTCTCAACGAATTCAAACTGGCTCGCACGGCTGTGCTCATCCACCTGATCGCCATCTTTCAGCCAACTATCCTGTTTGTGTTGATGTCCTTCACCCTGGTCTACCCGACCTGGGACGTGAACGTGATCCAGCCGGTGACCGACGAGGGCCGTGCACTGGTGGCAGCGATGCGGGAGGTTGGGTCGCCCATCGGCGAACCGTACATCAACCCGATCACCGTCAGCCCCAATGAGGCAAATGAGCAGTTGTCACAGGTCGTGGTGGTCGAAACGCGCCACGGCGTGCCGACGGCGGTGCAGCGATTCGGCTTGATTGACAGCAACCAGGTCAAGAACTTCCGCAACCGGCTGACAGCAGCCGCGCTCCGACTGTGGAACGACGCGCTTGGCGAGCGGGCTGTTACCGTTGAAGAACGCCCCTGGCTGCCGCGCGATGTGCCCTACGTCGTCTACTACGGCATGGCCATGTTGCCGATGACCACCTTCCTGGCGGGGTTCATCGGGGGGATTCTCACCGCTCAGGATTTCGAGTTCGGCACCATCATGGAGGTTCGCCTGGCCCCCGCCGCGCCTGCCTTGCCCCTGGCAGCCCGCCTGGCCCGACTGGTGTTCCTGGCGTTGCTCTCAGCGGGCGTGCTGTTGCTCACACTGGGCTGGCGCACCGATGTCTGGCCCGATTCAATCTGGCTGGTGGGGCTGATCCTGCTGCCGATGGCCATCACCGCCAGTGGCCTGGGCACGGTCAGCGGGCTGGTGCTACGACGCAGCATCCCGACGCTGGTGGTGGGGCTCCTCACCACGCTGGGGGGCTGGATCATCGGGAGCGCCTTCGGCCTGGCCGCCGGCTTTGGCGGGTTGTTCGAGCGGATCAGTCGGCTGACGCCCAACACCCACGCCGTCGAGCTGCTCTTCCCGCGCTACTACGGAACGGCCGTCGGCACACCCCAGCTCTCAGCCCTCGTACTCGTGCTGTTCAGCGCAGGCACGCTGGTGCTCACGGTCCTGGTCTACCGCTGGCGGGTGATGGTGCAAGGATAGAAGTATGAGACGCTTCTGGTTATTGCTGCTCACCGAGATCAAGGCGTGGCGACGTGACCCCATTTCGATCATGGGCGGATTCATCGCCCCTTCCGCCATGCTGATCGCTTTCGGCCTGTTGTTCGGCGGACGGCTCTCTTTCGGCATCGCGGTGCTGAACCACGACGCCGGGCCCTGGGGGGGCGTCCTGCGCGAGACGGTCGGTGAGGTAATCTCTCCATTTGGGACGCCGTACTACGACGTTCTCACCCCCCCTCAATCCCCCCCACCTTGGGGGGGAAGAGAGGGGGGGGAAGACGAGACCTGGCACGCCTACTACCAGCACCGCATCGGCGGGGTGTGGGTCATCCCCCCAGATTTCTCAGAGCGGTTGGAAGCCGGCCAGAGCCCGGCGTTGGAGATGCACTTCAGCAACCACAACGACGACCGGGCCAAGAACCACCGCATCTATGCCGCGGAAATCCTGTGGCGTTTCTACGAGAAGACCTGTACTGAGCCTGGCCGAAGTATCTGTCAGCCCAGCCCGCCGTTGGCCCTGGCCGAAGAGTATCCCCGCCCGGAGATGATCGGATGGTTTCCCCTCATCGGGGTGGGGCTGGTGCTGTTCGGTGTCAGCCTGGGCGGGATGTTCAACATCTTCATGCTGACCTACAAAGAGCAGGTGGCAGGGATCACGCTGGAATTCGGATTGGCGCCTCGCTCTCTGGCGTGGGTACTGCTCCCCAAAGCGCTGCTCGCGCTCATAATGGGCCTGCTGACCGGCACAGCCCTGCTTGGTCTTCTTTATCTGTGGACAGGTGTCTGGCCGAACCAGCATTTGCTGGCAGTGTGGCTTCTAGCCGGCCCGGTGGCCCTCTTCTGGATTGCCCTTGCCCTCCTCGTCGGACTGCGAGCACGACAATATATGGCCGGGGCAGTGGCCTCGATTCTGATCAGCGCCATCGCCTTCTTCATCGGTGGCGGGATGGGCCCGGTCCGCTACTACCCCAGCAAAGTGCTGTGGATCGCTTGGCTCTTCCCAAACACCCACGCCGTGGACCCGCTGCGCGACCTGGTCCTCTTCCATGCCTGGCCGGCCGACTGGACGGTGACGCTACTCAAAGTGACAGGACTCGCCGCCCTCAGCCTGGCCGTGGGACTGAGCCTGTCCGCCCGCCAGTTGCGCCGCCTGGACTGATCTTGACTGAATACAGAGGTAAATGCCTACCATGTTTAGATTCCTGATCCGTGTCGTCATCGGACTGCCTATCTTGGTGATTGTCCTCCACACCATCATCAGAATTGTGCGCTACTTCTACAAGTTCCCCATGCCCCAGTTCATGGCCAACCTCATTGACAACCCCCTGCGTCGCAAGATTCAACCCCCGGACGCAACTCCTGCCAGACACGGAATCGAGCCGGGGATGACTGTTCTTGAGGTCGGCCCCGGAAACGGCACCTATACTGTGGCTACCGCCCGGCGAGTGGGGGACAGGGGCAAAGTGGTGACCATTGACATCGAACCCAAGATGATAGAGCGAGTCACCCGTAGAGCCCAGGCGGAGGGCATAGACAACATTGAGGCCAAAGTAGCCGACGTGTATGATCTTCCTTTTGAAGACGGCTTTTTCGACGCCATCTACATGATCGCAGTGATCGGCGAGATCCCTAAACCCGATAAGGCCATGAGGGAGTTTCATCGGGTGCTATCGCCTTCGGGCACGCTGGCCTTCAGCGAATTCCTGTGGGATCCCGATTACCCGTGGGCAGGAACGCTCATCCGAAAGGCCGCAGCCGCTGGATTCCAGTTGAAGAAGAAGGCAGGCAACGTCTTCTACTACACACTGATCTTTGAGAAGTGGATGATGTAGACTATTCGCTCTTCAGCCCCGTCCCCGGGGCGTGTTCCCAAGCCACCCGGGGACGGGCTCTGGAGCCCTATGTTCGCAAGCCCCGTCTCCGGGGCGCCATTGTGGAGCGATAATCTAGTTAAAGGGAGACATCCAATGACTTTCAAACCTGTACACGACCCAACCCATCTCTACTTCGTAACAAGCACGCTCGTGGAATGGCAACCCCTGTTTGCGCACCATCAATACACATCTATCGTGTTGAACTCGTTGCAGTGGCACCGTGAGCAAGAGCGGATTCTCTTGTTCGCTTTCGTAGTGATGCCCACTCACCTGCACTGGATCGGCAAACCACGTGATCCGTTTGAAATCTCCCCTGTGCTGGAGTCCTTCGCTTCCTACACCGCCCATGAGATCCTGAAGGTGCTGCGTCGCGAAGGGCAGGACGATTGGCTGACGGTCTTTGCCGCACATGCTGAGCCGGGTAAGAACCACCGTATTTGGCAGAAAACAGAGGCGAAAAACGTATACAGCGTCGAGTTCTTGCGCGAAAAGGTGGAATACACACACAACAATCCCATCAACAAACGCTGGAAACTGGTAGCTGATCGTGCTGACTACCGCTATTCCAGTGCATGCTTCTATGATCGCGGACAGGAACCGATCATTCCAGTTGATGATGTACGGCCAAGGCTGGTATAGTTGTAGTGCGTCGGGTATGTTTGCCCGCTGGGTCTTTCTCCCCCACCCCATTCGCCCCTGCTCCCCAGGTCCGTCCACAGGTCCTGTGCCAAGCCGCCCGGGGACGGGCTCTGGAGCAGGAAGTGGCACGCCTTATTCGCTCTTCAGCCCCGTCCCCGGGGCGTGTCCACATGCCGAAGCCGCCCGGGGACGGGCTCTGGAGCAAGTAAGGAAGCCCGGCACCTTAGCTTAACGACCTCTTGCCCAATTCTCGGAAAATGAAGATTCTGACCGTCAGCGACAAGGTGATAGAGAGTATCTACAGCGAGGCCATCGAACAGCGGTTTGGCGACGTGGACCTGGTGTTGGCCTGCGGCGATCTGCCGCCCTACTATCTGGAATTCATCGTCAGTATGCTCAACGCGCCCCTGCTCTACGTGTTTGGCAACCATGACCAGGGGATCCACACCGCTGATGGCAAGTTCAAGTATGCGCCCACGGGCTGCATCAACGTGGACGAGCGGGTGGTGCAGGTCAAGGGGCTGCTCATCGGCGGGCTGGAGGGCTCGATGCGCTATAGCGGTCGGGGCAGCTACCAGTATACCGAGCGAGACATGCAGTTGAAGGCGTTACGGATGGCGCCGGCTCTGTGGTGGAACCGGCTGCGGCACGGACGGTTTCTGGACATTCTGATAACCCACGCCCCACCCTACGGCATCCACGACGATACCGACCTCTGCCACACGGGGTTCAAGACCCTCCTGCGCATGATGAAAACCTATCGCCCTCGCTACCTGATCCACGGACACGTGCACGTCTACAGTCCACATACCACCACTCGCACCACCTACCATCGTACCCAAGTGGTGAATACCTACGGCTACCGGGTGATTCATCTCGATGCGGCAACAAGCAACGAGGGATAGTCGGAGGCTCGTGCGATGACAGAGCAAACCATCCTGAGCTATCCATCGGCGGTACAGGACTTCCGTCGTGCACGGCGCCTGGCCGCTATGGAGCAGATTATGGCTCGCCTGACCGGCAGATCGGCAGATCTCCTCTCCTACGAAGAGGTACGCCAGAAGCTGAAGGTCACGGAAGGAGGAAAGCGGGAACTGAAAGACATCCCGTTGGACGCTATCGTCGGGAGTGTGGGACGTTACGCCGACTTCACCCGCAGTTTCCTACCTCGGCAAGATAGTGACCAAGAGCGATGGGCCAGGGTCAAGGTCGCCCAGACCAGTTTAGGGGGTTTGCCACCTATCAAAGTCTATCAGGTAAGCGATGTCTACTTTGTGCTAGATGGCAATCACCGCGTGTCAGTTGCCAGAGAACTTGGCGCGCCAGCCATCCAGGCCTACGTAACCGAGATTCGCACCAAGGTGCCACTCTCGCCCGCTACCCAGCCCGACGACCTGATTCTGAAGGCCGAATATGCCGACTTTTTGGAGCGCACCCACCTGGACGAGCTCCGCCCAGGGGCCGACCTGAGCGTGACCGCCCCCGGCCAGTATCAGGTACTTGAGGAGCACATCGAGGTCCATCGCTACTTCATGGGCCTGGAGCAGGAGCGCGAGATCCCGTACGAGGAAGCAGTCGGCCATTGGCACGATGAGGTCTATTTACCAGTCGTGCAGGTTATCCGACAGCGGGGCATATTGCGCGATTTCCCGGATCGTACGGAGACCGACCTCTACCTGTGGGTCTCGGAGCACCGCGCCGAGCTGGAGCGGGAGCTGGGGTGGGAGATCAGCACCGAGGACGCAGCCGCCGATCTGGCTGCCCAGTTCAGCCCCAGGCGGCAGCGCGTGGCTGCCCGGGTCGGTGAGAAGCTGCTGGATGCTGTAATGCCCGCTGGCCTCGAGGCCGGCCCGCCGCCAGGAGAATGGCGGGAAGAACACCTGGCGGCTCGCCACGACGATCGCCTGTTTGCCGACATTCTGGTAGCCATCAACGGTGAGGAGAGCGGCTGGCATGCCCTGCAGCAGGCGCTGGTGGTGGCTCGGCTCGAGGGGGCGCGGCTACTCGGCCTTCACGTGGTGCCATCAGAGACACAAAGGGAAAGTGAAGAGGCCCGTGCTGTACAAGCCGAGTTCAGTCGGCGCTGCGAAGCGGCCGGCATTCCAGGGGAACTCGCCCTCGAAGTTGGGAAGGTTCCACGCACAATATGTGAACGGGCCCGCTGGACTGATCTGGTTGTTTTGAGCCTTTCCTATCCCCCCGCACCCCAACCCATCGCCAGGCTCAGCTCAGGATTGAGCGCCTTGCTGCGGCGCTGCCCCAGGCCGGTGCTGGCAGCGCCGGCCTCTTCGTCTCACCCTTCGACAGCCCTTCGACCCTTCGACAGGCTCAGGGCAGCGCAGGGCTCAGGGCAAGGCCCAGGGCGCCGCCTTGATCGGGCACTGTTGGCCTACGACGGCAGCCCCAAAGCCAACGAGGCCCTCTTCGTGGCCACCTATCTGGCTGGGCGGTGGAACATCCCCCTGGTCGTGGTAACTGTGATAGAACCCGGCCGCACCACGTCGGACACGCTGGCCCACGCTCAAGAGTACCTGGAAACGCACGGCGTGCAGGCTGTGTTCGTGAAGGAGACAGGGCCGGTCGCCGAGGCCGTTCTGAAGACCGCCGAAGAGCATGAGAGTGATTTGATCATCATGGGAGGCTACGGGCTCGGCCCGGTGCTGGAGGTGGTACTTGGTAGCACAGTGGACCAGATATTGCGCGTGAGTCGGCGGCCCATGTTGATTTGCCGATAGGGAGGAACCATCGAGGAAAAACCATCGAGGGGAATTGGAGGTGACTGTGATGGGGGAAACGACCAGAAAAACGGGAATCAATGTCATAGGTGATGCCCCCTGGGGCACACACTTCTGCCTTTTCTACCAGACCAAAGAGGATCTGATTGATATCCTGGTGCCCTATTTCAAGGCGGGACTGGAGAATAACGAGCTCTGCGTATGGATTACTTCGGAACCTCTAAACGTCGAGGACGCGAAGACAGCGTTAGAGACAATACCCGTGAATGAAATTCTAGGCGAGTTGCACCTTCGTGCCGAATAGGCCG
>CAYMKL010000191.1:0-9630 GCA_964390805.1 uncultured Anaerolineae bacterium
TTTCAAAGATCAGTGGCACCGTTTTGTCGATTGTTACCTGGACATATCTGTGTCCTATGTTAAAAATGTCAGCCAATCAGGGAGAAGGAGGTGAAAGAGATGCCGGTTGCTATGCCGCAAGTCGTAAGGCAGGGCTGGGGCGAAGAGGTGGTAGCAGCATTCGTGCCCTGGCTAAAAGAGGAAATCTCCGAAACTGTCAAAGAGAAGGCCGTGCCGAGGGACGAGTATCGAGAAGTACTGTCGCGGCTAGACGGACTGGAGAAGGACGTCTCGGTCATCAAAGAGTCGCTGTTCCAGACGCGGGTCGAGTTTCGTGAGGATCAGGCCCAGATGCGGGCTGAGTTCCGTGAGGATTTGGGCGAACTCCGCCGAGAGATGAACCAGCGTTTCGATGGGATGAACGAGCGTTTCGATGGGATGAACGAGCGTTTCGAGTCACGACTCGATCAGATGTCGGAACGGATGCTGGTACAGACCCGCTGGCTCATCGGTTCCATTGCCCTGTTCGGCACCATCCTGACCATCATGATGGCCATTGCCCAGTTCACCCCGTAGAGCGGGGAAGGGAAGGAGGGCAGAGGGAAGCGTTGTCCTGAGCCCTGTCCTGAGCTCCGTCGAAGGGCTGTCGAAGGGATGGAAAAGGGAGGGAAAGGGGGAAGGGGGTAGAGGGACGGGGGAAAATGGACAATGGAAGGGGAGCAGAGGAGCAGGGGAACATCTCTGCTCCTTGTTATTTCAGTACCTCTGCACTCAAGCCACTACGACGGTGGGTTGTAGAGAGGGGATGAAGGTGGGAGCTTCTTGTTTGAGCACATATCTCTGATAGGCCCAGCAAAGGACTTCCTTCAAATCTAGATCTCGCAGGTTTGTCCCTACCACGTCGAAGGTCATGTCTAGCTCAGGGATAACCCTCGGTTGATCAATGGCATTGAAATAGACGGAGAAGTCCAGCCACTCGAAGCCAACGATTCTGGTTGGGTCGTCCCAGTCGTAGCGGATGTAGAAGTCATAGTCCGTCTCAGCCATTCTGGCAGGGCGCTTGGGGAGTGTGCGTAAGTAAAGTGTATCCTTCGCCTCGTGATATCTGATTTCCACCTTCACTGTTTTCGCCATAGCAATTCACCTTTTCTCCACATTTATTATATCATGGTACGAGCAGAAAGGCAAACAAACACACTATGAGAAAATCTTCGTCTGCCGCAACAGTGACGGGGGGAGGGGGAGCACGGGTGAGGGGGAGCAGGGGGGCAGGGGAGAGGGGGAGCAAGGGAGCAGGGGAGACGGGGTGACGAGGTGCAGAGGTGCAACGGCGGAAAAACTATGTGCCCACTACAAGTGGGGTTTGCACCTGCAGGGGAGTTGTGGTATACTGTGCACAAGCCAAAGGGGTCAGAGATAGCAGGAGGTCGTAGAAAATGAGCGAAGAGACGGAACTGACATTGGAGGAAATTGAGGTACACTACATCGGGCAGTGGGTCTTGGTGGAGGAAACGGCCTGGGACGAGAGGGGGAATCCAACGAGAGGCACTGTTGTGGCTCACGGCTTCGACCGGGAAGCTCTGGTGCAACCCACCCGACAGCTCCACACCCAGAAACCAGAGGGTAAGACCTTTGCTTTCTATGCTGGCCCCAAAGTTCCTGAGGGCCTGGTTGTGGTGCTATGAGGCGTCGCAGAGGAGATCGAGTTCAGGGGCGTCGTGCCTATGGCGGTGTTCTGGTGATCCCATGCCAGCTTAACGATGTCTATCGTTACTGGTTTCTGGCCGACACCGGGACAGCCATGACTATGCTGTCCCGGCAGGTGGCTGAAGAGATGGGATTGGACCTAACCCGCCCTGTGCGTCAGGAACGCATTGCTTCTGTTCACCAGGTAGCCCAAGCTCCGGTGATTCGTCTCAGTAGTTTGCAGGTAGGCAGCCGGCGGGTGACTGACCTGGAAGTCTTGGTGATCTCTCTCCCGCCTGATTTGCGAGTGGATGGGCTGCTGGGTGTCAACTTCTTGGAGCGATTCCGACCAACCTTTGAGTTTGATGAGACGACGCTTGTCCTACGCTGAAGAGGCGGTGCTGTGTTTCAAGGAACCCATGAACGAGACCGAACTTCTGGACAGCCCTTCGACAGGGCTCAGGACAGGCCTGCACGACGCCCAGATCCTGGCTATCAAGCAGGACGGCCGCCGGGTGATCATAGAAATCAACCATTACCACTTCATCACGCCTGGCGACGGCAGCCTGGCCATCCGGGCCGAGAGCGTAAGGTTGAGGGTGTCCATCCCAGACCTGACAGGTTTCACAAGCGGCTTTTCCACGCAAATGTGTCCAGGATCAGGTAGAACCTAGCTGAAAACGACGCCATCGGAAACCTGTCAGGTCTTAACTTAATCCGAAAATTCTGCCAATCCTGCTCTTGTATCGCTCATGACAACCAATTTCTTATGAAGAACCCTGACCTGACCCACCGCACTCTCTGCCGGCTCCTCTCCAGCCCAGCAGACACTACCCTCACATCAACCCTTGGCCCCGACGACTGGCGACTGCTGGCCGCCACCGCCCAGCGCGAGGGCGTCGCCCCCCTGCTCTACCACGCCCTCAAGGAGCAGAGGAGCCAGGGAGCCAGGGAGCTGAGGAGCGCGGGAGCAGGGGAGATTTCTCCTCAATACCTCTGCTCCTCTGCACCCCTGCCCAGAGTCCCCCCCGACGTCCAGACCGACCTCCGCCAGGCCTACTACGCCACCACTGCCCGAAACCTCCTCCTCTACCGCGAGCTCACCCGCATCCTAGCCGCCCTCACTGCCCCCAATCCCCAATATCCAATACCCAATCCTTCGGCTACGCTCAGGACAGGCCTCCAATCCCTGTCATCCTTCTAAAGGGCGCCGCCCTGGCCGCCACCCTGTACGACAGCATCGGCCTTCGCCCCATGGGCGACCTGGACCTCCTGGTGCCCGAGGAGCGCCTGGCCGAGGCCGTGGCCCGTCTCAAAGCCCTGGGCTACGTCGAACCCCACCCGGACATGGCTGCTGGCTTCAACGCCCTGATCGGCCACCACGTCAACCTCCACGGCGGCCAAGACGTCCACCTGGCCGTGGAACTCCACTGGACCCTGATAGGCGGCCAGCACGACTGGCGCTCCCCGTCCCTCCCGTGGTTCTGGCAGCAGACTGAGCCCTTTCCCAACCCGCAATCCTTCGGCTATGCTCAGGACAGGTCTCTAATATCCAATATCCAATATCCACCCTCCAATACCCAATCCTTCGACTACGCTCGGGACAGGCCTCCAATCTCCAACCTCCAATCTCCAATCTCCATTTTCCAACTAACCCCCACCGCCCACCTCCTCTACCTCTGCGCCCACCTCATGCTCCAGCACGGCGAGGCCCGTTCCGCCCTGCGCTGGTTCTACGACATCTGTCTGCTGGTGGAGCGAGAGGGTCAGCGCATCCAGTGGGACGAGGTGGTGGCTCGTGCGCGGGAGTTTCGCTGGGCAGCGGCCGTCTACGCCGCGCTGGAGGGCGCCCGCGACCGCTTCTGTAGCCCGTCGGCCGTTAATGGCGAGGCATGGCTGCCCCCTGGGGTGCTGGACGCGCTGGCTGAAGCGTCGGACCTGCAGGCCAGCCGGCTCGTCGCCCGCCGCGCCGATGGCCTCCAAACCCGGGCCACGGGCGTCGTAGCCGCCGCCTCGTCATTGTCCCCTGGCGCGCGCCTGCGCCTGCTCCTGGCCATCGCCATCCCCAGCCCCGCCTACGTGCGCTGGCGCTACAAGCCCCGTCCGTCCTGGCTGTGGCCTCTCTGCTACCCCTACCGCTGGCTCGATGTCCTGCGCGAAGGTCTGAGTACCTTGTGGAAGATGGCGAATAGCAGATGGCTGATAGCAGATGGCAAAGGGAAAGATGAAGAGGGGGAGATAGGGTGACGCGGGCGCAAGCCCCTAGCCCGCCACACTCTCTCCAAATTCCAGCAGGCTCTGCACGCCTTCGGGGCTCCTGGCCTCAGCGTAGACCCGCAGCACCGGCTCCGTACCTGAGGGCCGGATCAGGAGCCAGGAGTCATCGGCCAGCAGGTACTTGACTCCGTCCAGGGTCTCCACCTCAACCAGCTTCTCTCCACCCAGAGAATCCGGCGCATCGCTGGTAAGACGGGCGACCATCTCTTTTTTGCCTACAGGAGAGCGGAGCGGGATGTCGCGGCGGGCATAGTGGGCCGGGCCAACGTCGGCCTGGAGGTCAGCCACGAGTTCGTGCAACGGAGCGCCAGCCGCAGCGACGATCTCTACCAGCAACAGCCCCATCAGTACGCCATCCCCGTCTGGAATGTGGCCCTTGATGCTGATCCCGCCCGACTCCTCACCACCGATGAGCACGTCATCCTTCAGCATGCGGTCGGCGATGTGGTTGAAGCCCACGGGCGTCTCCACCAGCGGCAGGCCGTAGCGCGAGGCCAGCCGGTCCACCATGCGGGTAGTGGAGACACTCCTGACCACCGTCCCGCTCCATCCCCGCTCCGTGACCAGGTACCACAGGGCCAGGGCGAAGATGTGATGGGGGTCCACGAAGTTCCCCTGAGCGTCCATCGCGCCGATGCGGTCGCCGTCCCCATCGGTGGCCAGTCCCAGGTCGGCGTGGTGGGTCTGCATGGCCGCTCCCAGCGCGCTCAGATAATGGGCCACTGGCTCAGGGTGGATGCCGCCAAAGCCGGGGTTCATCTCGCCGCGGATTTCGTACACTCGGCACCGCGTGCGGGCCAGCATGTCGGCGATGCACTTGCGGCCTGAGCCATACATCGCATCGGCCACCACCCGCAGCTCACTGGCCGAGATGACGTCCAGATCCACCATCTGGCTGAGATGCTCGTAATAAGCCCAGGCAGGATCGAAAACCTGGATGAGTCTTTGATCCAGCGCTGCCTGGTAGTCCATCACGTTAGGCCCGCGAGCGGCTTTTTGGTTGCGCTCCAGGTAGGCCTCGATGCGGTCCGCCTGCTCCGGCAGGGCCGCTCCGCCGAAGGCGGCTTTGAGTTTGAGGCCGTTGTAGCGCGGCGCGTTATGGCTGGCGGTGATCATCACCCCAGCGGCGGCCTTTTTGTGGACGACGGCGTAGGAGATGGCCGGGCTCGGAGCATCGGCCCGGGTAAGGTGGGCGATGATGCCGTTGCCGGCCAGGACGCGGGCCACTTCGGCCGCGTAGCGGTCGGAGAGGAAGCGGGTGTCGAAACCGATGACGACCTCGGGATGATCGTCAGCTTCCTCCAGCACGTAGTCGGCAATGGCCTGGGCCACCAGCCGCAGGTTGGCAAAAGTGAAGGTATCGGAGATGACAGCTCGCCAGCCGTCCGTGCCGAATTTGATGGTCATGGTGTGCCTCCTGAGATAACGTGTTCGCGGAGGAGGGCGGCAAAGTCTGCGGGGCGAATGACAGCTACATCGCGCTCCTGTAGAAAGCGTAACAGCTCCGGGTCGTCATGGAAGTCCTCGTCGCCGGTGACCAGGTGAGTGGCCCGGCCTAAGATGGCCATCTCGATCAGGTAGTCGTCCGTGGGATCACGGCATATCCGGACGCTGCCCCTCGGTTTGACGAACTCACCGATGAGTGCTAATCGCCCCACGATCTTCCTACGCCGTCTCTCTGTGACATGGTATCGGTTTCGGATACGTCGGCGGCCCAGTACCCGGTACAGTTCATTTAAGTACTGCTGTGAGATGATGACGTCAAAAGCCTCCTGTTTGAAAAGTCGCATGATAAAGGCGCTACTTCCCTGTGGGGCAATAGCACCGCTGACTAGCACGTTGGTGTCAATCACAACCCGCAGTCGGCCGCTCATAGTTGCCGCATCTTCTCAGCCCGCACAGCCTTCACCGCTGCATTGACATCGGCCATAACCTCTTCTTCAGAGTAATGCACATTGGCTTCCCGCAGTTCTCTGAGGACCTGATCCAATTCGGCTATGGCTTGGCGGCGCTCCTCCTCAGAGAGTGGCGAAGGCCGTACCGCATCCGGTGGTTGTTGAGCCAGCCATTCGTCGGCACGACGGTGCATTTCCGCCAGCCGCGCCTCATCCACTTCATCTAACTCCTGGGGTTGAGGCAGCACGATGATTCGCACGCGCTGGTTTTCCTTCAGTGGCAAGATGCCGGCGGGTTTGAGCATGCCATTCTGATAGTGAGCCCATGTGGATATACTCATTGTTCCTCCCTTCTGCCTGATTATCGTCTGAGGATCAAAAGGTGTCAAACTTATGTTTCTGGGTGACTATTCAGGCTGTCATTGCGAGTTGCTCCATAGTGCGGTCGCACTGCTCATTGGACAAGAAACCCGGTCAGCGCCGGCCGAGTAGGAGTCCTTCGACAAGCTCAGGATAAACTCCGCGACGTATCGAGGCCAAGCGGGTTATGCAGAGAGCCGCTTGCTTGGTTTCGATACGCTGCGCTACTCAACCGGCGCTCGCTCTCCGGGTTTTGCACACGACGGTTTGTTTCTTAGTAGCGAAGCGAGGCAATCTCCAATGCGCAAGTAGGGGGTTGCTTCGGCGGAAAAGCGCCGCCTCGCAATGACACGGCTTGAGCAGTTATCTTCATTGTTCAACAACGGCTATGACCGTCCCCGCTGCCTCTTCGGGAGAGACCTCGCCCTGCAGGACATCCTGGACGGCCCGTTGTAGAGCCCGGCCTACCTTATCGTAGGCGGCAGCTATTGGCCGAGGGTACACATTTACCAACTGCTGTCGCGCGAAGGGGAAGTACTGATCCTCTGTGCCCAGGTGATCGAAAGCCGCCTGGCGGGTGGGCAGGTGTCCGGCCACCAGGTTCCAGTCGGCGTTGTTCTCCGGCTCCAGCAGCCATTCGATGAGCTGGGCGGCGGCTGCCTGTCGGCTAGAGTCCTCCGTCACTACGGCCAAAGCCCATCCTTTGCTCAAGGTGGCTACCTTGCCATCACGAGTCGGGATAGCAGCAAAGACAGTGTTCTTGAGCAGTCCCCTGTCCGCCAGATACCTGTCAGAGTTCACATTGGATAGCGCCGCCTGAGCTGACACGTAGACGACCCAACAATCATCCAGGTTCTGGAACTCCAGCACCGAGGGCGGAATGGCCCCTGCCTCCAGGCCATCTTTGTAGAACTGGAGCGCCTCGACCAAAGCGCCTTTATCGAGAGCGGGTTTACCACCTTCGTCGAGCAGTCCTCCACCTGCAGCCAGGTACTGGATCAGGAAGGCGTCGTTGACCAGGCTGCCCTCCCCGCCGGCTGGGAAGATATAGGCCACGCTATCGGAGAGCACCTCTCTCCAGGTTAACGGCGGGCCATCTGTTTTGTTGGTGTTGTAGATGAGGTGTTCGACGTCGGCCTCAAACTGGATGCCCATCAACTGGCCATCGAAGCTGTGCCGGGCGAAGGGGAAAAGGTCCTGTTGCACTTCGCTCGATACCAGGTCATCCAGAGGTTGGATCAGCCCGGCCCCGGCCGCCTCGTCCAGCTCAACGGTGTCCAGGATCACCAGGTCTGGCAATACTGTGAGGGCGGCTGCGCGAGCGGTGCTGAGGAAATCGAGGAGGCCCCCTTTGCCATACGGTTTCTTGAGGATGTACTCGATGGTCACGTTAGCATGAGCAGCCTCAAAAGCCTGCCACTGCTGAGCCAGAACTTGCCCACTGCCATCATCCTCGGTGGGAAAGAAAGCCTCCGTCGTCCAGAGGGTTAGGGTAATGGCAGAAGAAACTGCGGGAGGGGGAGAGGGCGGCGGAAAGCCTCGCGTCGGAGATACTGATGGCGTTGCCTCCCCAGGCACGGTGGTAGCCGTCGGTTCTTCCTCCTGAGGGGGGAGCGACAACTCGGGCAAGAGGTTACATCCCGCCAGCCCTACCGCCGCCAGTAACAAGAGCGAGCAAAGAACAGTTATCATCAGTAGATTCGATTCGTTTTCCACTGCATCTTCTCCTGGATCGCCGGGGTCATCTTCAACCATCTTCCGAGGAACAGGCACGCGATTATTATACACTCATTTCTCTCTTTATCCAAATAGCATTTGACAGGGCAGACAATTCGTGGTATCATTGTTTTTAGCACTCTCAATATTAGAGTGCTAAAAGCTTTCTCTGGCGAGATATATCATGCAAGATTTGACAGCTAGACAGCAAGCCATATTGGGCCTGGTGGTAAGAGAATATGTAGCAACGGCCACACCAGTTAGCTCAAAGGTCATCGTCGAGGCCTATGGCCTGGGTATCAGCTCGGCCACGGTGCGCAACGAGATGGCCCGTTTGGAAGAGTTTGGATACTTAACTCACCCTCACACCTCGGCTGGCCGCGTCCCCACTGACAAGGGCTATCGCTATTTCGTCGAATGCTTGTTAGGAGAGACGGAATTGCCCCTGGCTGAGCGGCGCATGATCCGCCACCAGTTTCACCAGGTACGTCCTGAGATGGACCAATGGCTGAAGCTCTCGGCGTCGGTACTGGCTCAGGCTGCGCAGAGCGTGGCGTGGATCACGGCCCCAGCCGCTACTGCTCAGCGTGTTTTCAAACACCTGGAGCTGATTTCCATTCGCGATTCGTTGGCCCTGGTGGTGTTGGTCCTGCGAGGAGGGACAGTCAAGCAGAGAGTCCTGACTCTGCCTCGGCCGATATCTCAAGAGGAATTAAGCCGGATGGCCACTCACCTGAACGAGCGCTTCGATGGCTTAACCGCCGATGAGGTCATGGCCCAGCTCGTGCGCTTGTCCCCCCTGGAGACTCAGATAGGAGAGCTTGTGGCGGAGATGACGGAGCGCTCCGATGAGCGTGTCCGCAGCGAGGTCTACCGTGACGGCCTGATCAACATCCTGCAACAGCCTGAGTTCGCCGAGGGCCAAAGCGCTCGTCAGGTCTTCGGACTTCTCGAGGAGAGCAGTTTTCTGGAAATCGTTCTGGCCGATGTTCTGACCCCGGCAGCGGGTGGCGTGCAGGTCATCATCGGGGGAGAGGGGCCCTGGGAGGAGCTGAGCGACTGCAGCCTGGTGCTGTCCCGCTACGGCGTGGTTAGCCAGGCCACGGGCGATCTGGGGGTTCTAGGCCCCCGACGTATGCCCTACCGGCGAGCCATCTCCGTCGTCCGTTACGTATCGAGCCTGATGAGCGAGCTGATTCACGAGCTGTACGGATACTGATCATGGGAGGTGTGACAGAGTGACAAAGGAAGAGAAAATTGAAGAAGCTGCTGCGGACGAGGTTGCTGTAGCGGAAGAGATTACGGAGGAGGTCGAGGAGGTCCCTGAGCTGGAGGCTCTGCGCCAAGAGCTGGAGGAAGCCAAAGCCCAGGCTGCTGAGTATCTGGACGGCTGGCAGCGAGCGCGGGCCGAATTCGCTAACTACAAGAAGCGCAACGAACAGGAGCGCCAGGAGCTCTTCAAACTGGCCAACACAACCCTCATTACCAGGCTACTGCCCATCTTCGACGACTTCGAGCGGGCCTTCCAGACCTTGCCCCGTAACCTGCTGAGCTTTACCTGGATTGACGGCGTGGCCCTCATCTATCGGAGGTTGCAGGCCATCCTGGAGGCGGAAGGGCTGACCCTTATGGAGACGGAAGGCCAGAGCTTCGACCCTCTGGTGCACGAGGCCGTCACCTACGAGGAGAGCGCAGAGCACCAGGAGGGCCAGATCAT
>CAYMKL010000192.1:0-9522 GCA_964390805.1 uncultured Anaerolineae bacterium
TGACCGGCAACCCCTTCATCCCTTGTACTCTTGAGGGGTAGCCTGAGTAGTTACAGTAATAAGCTTTGCCCGCTTCGGCAGCCCGGCTGTCATAGCTCAAACCTGAACCTTAGACCCGTAGCTTTGCGCTCCCCTCCCTTTCGAGAGGTTAGCCTTTATCGGCGGACGTTCCTTCATCCATCTGATTGAGTAGGTTACTATGGAATTGCTATCATTTTATCACAAATCTAAGTACTTGTCAAGTTTGCCTCATCTTGGGCTGCGTGGTGCTTCGCCACAACCACTACATGTAGTGGTTAGCAAGGAAGCGTATGTGTATATCTCGTACTCCCCGGGCTTTCGTTGCTCATGCCTGTCTTTCTGCCTTAAAATCTTCGATGATCAGGACCAGAAAAGTCCAACGGCTTGAGCCTTGGGCCAGTTCTCGTATGGATTGTGAAACAGAGTCAGAGGATCGCTATTAGGGCGCTGTCGGCAGTTGGAAGTCTGCTCCGATGATGACGCGGATGTCAATCTCACTATACGAACCGGTGAACGGCTGGATGTTGTTCTGCGGAATATTGAGCAGCCGCGCTAGATACTGGACGGTGTATTCCTTGCCCGTGTAGTCTACTATGATCGTATTGGGGTAGTCGAAGCGTTCGGCATTGCCGAACTCCACTACCTGGAGGTTATGTTCTTTCAGTAAAGCGCTGGTTTGGCCAGCCAGGTTGCCAACGGTAGAGCCGTTGTGTACAATGATTCTTGCTCCTTCCTCGGCCAGCTTGTCTTTGTCCTTAATGATCTCTTCCTCTTCGGCTTCTTGCACAGGCTCGGCAAAAATCTCGTCCACCACGGCGCGGATCTCGTCCCGGATGGGGATCAAAACCTGGGCTCCGTTGGGTGTCGTGGTGGGCACGGTCATGGAGCTGCCAATAACGGCGGTCTTGATGTGTTCGTCGTCCATTTTGCTGGCCAGTTGAACCAGGTTGTGCATCTCGTCGAACTGGAGGTCTGTCTGCACCGCATCGCCTACGGTTTTCAGCAGTTCGGGCAGTTTGGGCAACAACTGGGGCAACATTCCAAAGCGCAGAACCTTATCGCGCACAGCCATGATGACCTGTTGCTGACGTCGTAGCCGGTCGAAGTCGCTGCCGCCGTGACGGGTGCGAGCGTATTTGAGAGCGAGTTCACCGTCCATGTGTTGGAGGCCCGCCGGAATATAGAGGGGGTCGTAGCCATAGGCGCTATCAGGATACAGGGGATCATCAATCTCTTTTTCCACGTAGATGTCTACCCCGCCGATGGTGTCTACGGCCTCCACGAAGCCACTGAAGTTGACGCGGACGTAGTAGTGGATAGTTATGCCAAAGTTATATTGCACCGTTTTGATGGCCAAAGCCGGCCCGCCACCTGGGTATTTCTTCAGATCACCGGTGTAATGGGCAGTGTTGATGCGATTCTCGCTGTAGCCGGGGATGGGCACCCACAAGTCGCGAGGGATGGAGAGTATGCCCGCCGTGTTGTTCTCAGGGTCAATGGTCAGCACGATCATGGTGTCGGTGCGCCAGGGGCCATACTGGTCCTCTCGCTCATCAATGCCCAGGAGCAGAATGTTCACCCGCTCTTTTTTCTGCCAGTCGGGCAGGGGCTCTCCGCCGGTGCTGATATTGGTTTCTCTCTCTGGGACTTGGCCGGAGACTGGGGGTAGGCTCACCTTGGGGAGGGAGGGGAGTTGAGCATGTGCTACGAAGTCTCTTATGGTGACATAAAAGCCGTAGCCGAAGTAGACCCCACCTATTATGAGAATCATGGAGAATATCCCAAGCAATAGCCTGGACCAGGGGGAACGGTGGTTATTCGACTTACGGCTCATGTATTGACTCCGTGAAGCTAAAGCGATGTCAAAATTCGGCGTCTATTATAGCACATTTCCTCCGGCAGAGCAAAAAGCCGCTACTCTTCCGAAGGGATGTCGGTGACATAAAGTTTGCTGCCGCTGACGAAGTAAAGCCGATTAAGCAATTCGTTCGCAAAGAGACCCTTCAATTGGGCGAAGGCCTCGCTTTGGCTGGCCTGGAATTGCCGTACGAGGTGTCCCTCTTTTGTCAGTCGCACAATGCGCTGGTTGCCCGCGTCGGCTACGTAGAGAAACTCTGTCTCTTCGCTAGTGAAGAGGGCGGTGGGGTTTTGCAATGGCTCGTAGAGGCCCGTTATCTCGAAAGGGGCCGGCTGGCCATCGTCGAACTTCAGAATCCGACCATCGGCGTAGAGAACGTAGATTTCGCCGACGATGGCCATGTCTACGACCCCCGCCAAGTTCACCTCAGCAGGGGTGGGGAAGTAGCCCTCAGGCAAGTTGCCGTACTCGGGTTCGTGGCGCAGTATCTGGTTCAAGCTCGGATCCAGTAAATAGAAGTCGCCGCGGTAACTTCCCGCTACCTGGGGTTGGATCCACCTGTCACTACCGCCGACAGACAGCACACTTATGCCCTCCTCAGGATCATATTCCAACAGTGAGCCGCCACTCTCTAGCACAAGAAGGTTGTTATCCAACCGCCCACCCTCGGCCTTCGCCCAGACCATGTCCACCAGCTCACCCACCACAATGGGGTCTCGCTGATCGCCTTTGCGCAGGAGCACCGGATCCACTTCCAACTGCTGCAGCCCCTGCAAGCTGTCGTCGAGGAGGTGTTTGTACACTCGGTCGAGGCCCTTGTCCAGGACGTAGATGTCTATGCCCTCGACGAGCACCCGGCTGGGGTTGCTGTCTGGCTCTCCATATTCCCACAGAGCGGCTATCCAATCGAGCACGGTGACTTTGTCTATCTTCTTCAATACATAATCAGTCTGCTCTCGCAGGTCGTTCACTTGAGGATTTCCAGGGACCAGTTCCTCAGCTTCGGCTAAAGAGTCGAGGGCTTCCAACAAATGGCTCCTCGCTATGGCCTCATCTACCTGTTGGACCAGATCCATCTGCTGTTGGGCCTGGGTCACCAGTTCGTTGAAGCGAGCCTGCCTGGCCAACGCCTGTCGCCAATAGACGACCATCACCAGGATGACGACGACGATGGGGATGGCGATGGCAATGCCCATCCAGAAGTTTCCGTTTCTTTTGATTGTGCGTGAGGGCCGGCGCGGCCGGGTGGCACGCTCCCTGGGAGCTGGCGTCTCCTCTACTTCGGCTGGTCTCACCACACGTTCGGGCAGGAGCCTTTTCAGGAAGTTGGCCGCTCCTCCCAAGGCGTTTGTCAGCGCTGACGACACTCTGCGCTCGAGGCTTTCCCAGTCGGGGCGGGGTAATCGCTCCTGTAGCGCTTCTTTCACTTTGGGCCAGGTGGGCCATTCCATTGGTGTCTTTTCGACCCTGGGCCTGGCGGGCCGCTCCATTGGTGCCTCTTCGACTTTGGGTATGGCAGGCTGCTCCATTGGCGTCTCTTCGACCTCGGGCTTGGTGGGCCGCTCCATTGGCGCCTCTTCGGCCTCGGGCTTGACGGGCAGTTCCTCTGGCACCTCCTCGACTTTGGGTATGGCGGGCCGCTCCACTGGCATCTCCTCGACCTCGGGCTTGACGGGCCGCTCCACTGGCACCTCCTCGACCTCGGGCTTGGCGGGTAGCTCCTCTGGCGCCTCTTCGACCTCGCGCTTGACGGGTAGCTCCTCTGGCGCCTCTTCGACTTTGGGCCTGACTGGCCGCGTCACTGCGACCTGGCGTTGCACTCTGGGCTTTTCTTCCCCTGCGGCAACTTGGATGATCATGGCAGAGGCGTCTCCCTCGCCAGCCAGCTCTTCCAAACTAGCCAGGGCCGGGTACATGTCTTTCCCAACAACGGCCTGGGCGATCTGTTCTGGACTGGCTTGTTGAGCCAGGGAGCCAACCGTCAGCAGGATGAAATCTCCAACCCCCACTCTGGTTCGGTAGAAGCGGATTGGCATCCCTCTCTTAAAGCCCAAGGGGGTTGCCCCTTCAGCCGTTAACTCGGTTATGGGGATTTCTGGGAAGCTCATCAACATTCCTCCTCGGTAGGACACATAAGCCGTGGTCGGTCCTGCCTGGGCAATGTAGACGGTTCCCTCCCTGAGCACGACGCAGGTTAGGCCCCCGGCGCGTTGTTCATGGGGAAGCGACTTGAGATTCTCGTGCAATAGAAAAGAGTTAGCATATCCTATGGCCTGGCGCAGCTTAGCCGTGATGCTGCCTGGGGCTTGGAAGTACCCTTCGCCGATGATCCTGATCAGCTCGCGATAAATCCTTTCCCGCCCCGAGGGATCGCCCGTCACATCAAGAATGATGTACAGGCTCTCCTTCGTGCGTTTGCGGAGGATAGACTGAGCCGGCTGAACCGCGGCCATGTTCGTGACCCATTCCTGCCTGGTTCCGGCGATGAGGCTAAGCTTGCCGATGACGGTTCCCACTTTTGGACTCATAGTAGGCCCTCCAATTTGAGCTTTGAGCTTTATCTCTCCTCTAGCTCCCGAAAGATATCCTCGGCATGCTCCAACAGCAATTCGGTGCGTTCGGGAGGCGTTTGCTTCACCTGGAAGTACCGTTCCAGCATTTGGCGGGGCGTCATCTCTTCGATAGGCTGATCGCCCAGGCGCAGCCGCACTTTGCGCTCCACATCCTTGACGATGGCCGCGATGTGGAAGGCTCCTGCCAGGGCGCGGCGGATTTCGCCCTCCTTGATGAGGGGCTCCTTTTCGGCGGTCGTGTGGATGATGATCCGCACCACAGCGTCCTCGATGTCGCGGGCTGCAATGGCCTCCAGTATCTCGGCGGTGGGATCGTCGCTCTGGACATCCACCTCGATGGTGACGAATGGGCGGGCGTCTGTCTTCACGAACTGGTAGGTGGCACGCCCTCGCTCCACCTCGGCCACCACGAAGCCCTTGTCCTCTCGCTCCTCGCCGAAGTCAATGCGCTCGATGCTGCCGCTGTAGATCACAGGGGGAGCATCGTTCAAAACCTGGTGTTTGTGGATGTGGCCCAGGGCCACGTAATCGAAGGCCGGGTTCCTGGCCAGGCTGGGCGGCAGGATCACCTCCTGGCCTAGCATGACGCGCCGCTCCGAGCCGTAGACCGCTCCCTGGACAGTGGCGTGGGCGACCAGAATGGTGGGCGTCGCTTCGCTTGCGGTCGAATCCAGTTGACCGATCAAGCCATCGGGCCCCTCGAAAATGTTGATGACCTTGTCCAGAATGAGCTGGTTGATTTCCTCCAGGGTCTTGTTCTTGTACTCATCGCGGGCCAGCAGCGCGCTGCGGGTGATCCAGGGCAGGACCACGACCTGCACGGGGCCGTCTTTGGTCTCAATGGAGATGACCTCCGGCTTCTTGGCCACATGGACGTTTTCCACCTCCAGGGTGGCGAAAATCTCCACCGTGATGGCCCGGCCTACCGCGCTGGGGGTGTCGTGGTTGCCCGCCACCAGCACGGTGGGGATGCCCACCGTGGAGAGGCGACGGATGCGCCGGGCGAACTCCCGTTGGTAGGTGGGATTCG
The DNA here is from genome assembly GCA_964390805.1 of uncultured Anaerolineae bacterium. Taxonomy (GTDB): domain Bacteria; phylum Chloroflexota; class Anaerolineae; order VGOG01; family VGOG01; genus CAYMKL01. Next base: position 5,483 of record CAYMKL010000192.1, read on the forward strand.
GATCGCGGGTCTTGTAGGCGTCGCCAGCGAAGACCACCAGGCTGACGTCGTTGTCCAGAGCATAATCCACCACCTGGTCGTAGGAGCGGAGGAAGTCCATCAGTCGGGTGCTGAGCCCCGTGGCAGGGTCAATCCGCCCGTAGTTTTCCATTCCCAGGTGGAGGTCAGCGAAATGCAGCAGTCTAACCAAAGGAAGACCTCACTCATGCTGGTAAGCAAACATCGAGCGTTTAGCGGCTTCGATATCCTCATCGGTGATGTTTGCGCCAGCCCAGATTCCCTCTAGAGAAACAGGATGGCGGCAAATCCTTTCCTCTGGTGACTTTGCGGTCACGAAGAGCATTCTCAGCTCTCGAACACTTTTCTCCAAATCGAGTAGTTTGTCGTAAATAGCATAGCTGCTGATGGTTTCTGTCTGCGTCATGACAATTCACTCTCCCTCTATGTCTCTGGTAGCCACTCTGTGAAGATAATGCGGCCACCTACCACCTATTTTACTACAATCTGGCCGATGTTGCAAGCCCGTTCTTGTCAAGGGAAGCACTATGGGGTATAATTGACTGTGCGCAATGGAGGCAACGAGTAAGGGGTCAATAGGGGGATTGGATTGCCTTTAGAATTAGGTCCCATCAGCCAGCAAGTGGATAGGATGGCCGCCTCATTTGTGGCCGAGGAGCGCGGCGATCTGCTGAGGAGAGCTCGGGATCTCTTGTGTGATGTGGATGCCAGGGAGTTGCGGGCCAAAGTACGCGACCGCCGCGAGAAATACCCCTGGCTGGTGGCTATCCCTGTCCAAAGTCTCAGCCAAACCTTCGCGCCCCCGCTGCCTCCCGCCGACTTCAGCATCATCGCCTCTGACGGCTCCTCGATTCCACCCGACCGCCACAGCTCGCTACGCTACTACGTGATCAACACCGGCCACGCCGTCCTCACCTACGGCCGCTATCCCAATGCCGATTTGGGTTCGGAAGGGCAGCTCTGTTTTGAGGATGACGACCTGTACTTGTCGCCTGGGCAAAAGAGCATCCCCATTGAGGGGGAGCGCCTGGGGGTGAAGATGCAAATCGCCGAATTGCAGGCGGCTTTGAAGGCCGTCCGGGCGGCTCCCGATCCGATGGTGGTGCTGAGGGACGGCTCCATGATCCTCTGGCCGTTGCAGAGCGAGGAGAAGGATGTCAAGGAGGAGTTTCTGGGCCAGTTTCTGAAGTGTCTGGATGGGTTTCGGGCAGCCAGCGTGCCTGTGATTGGCTACATCAGTTACACCGGCAGCCACGACGTGGCCAACGCCTTGCGGGTCTCCCTCTGCCAGGACGATCCATCGGACTGTGAACATTGTTCCCTGGCCGGGGAGCAGCGGACGCTCTGCCGTTTCCTGGGCACGGCCCTGGATCGGCAGTTGTTCGAGGGCCTTCTTGAAGAAAGGCAGCGCTCCGACGTCTTCGAGAGCACCTCGGCCATCCTGAAAGAATACGAGAGCCACTGCATCCAGTTCTTCTACCTGAACGTGGGCGGCGAGGTGGTCCGCATTGAGGCCCCCCAGTGGGTCATGCGGGATGAGAGGATGCTGCACCTGGTGCACGCCTTGGTCTACGATCAGTGTCAGCGCAGCCCCGACTATCCGCCCTATCCCCCGGTCCTACAGGAGGCCCATGAGCAGGCGGTCATCACCACGGCGGAGAGGCGGCTGGTAGAGGAACTGGTGGAGAGGGCTCTGGCGGAGCGGGGCGTCGTCTACGCCCGCTCGGCCAAGGACCGCAGCAAGCGGAGAAGAGGGGTGTAAATCCCAATGACCAATGAGCCAATGACCAAATCCCAATGACCAATGACCAATGATAAAGACCATCTGACCAAGGACAATCTGACCATGAGAATAGGTGAAATCATTGAAACGGGAACCACGGGCTTTGTGGCCGAGAGCCTGGAACTACACCAGCCGCCGGCCCTGGGCAGCCTGGTGAAAGTCGAAGTGGGTGAAGGGGCCTGCGTTTACGGCGTGGTCAGCCACGGCACCACGGCTGGTTTGGATCCTGGCCGCCGCGCCGTGCGGCGCAGCAGTGAGGAGGTCTACGACGAGGCCATCTACGATGAGCACCCGGAGCTGAGGCACACCCTGCGCACCGAGTTCAGCGTCCTCCTGGTGGGCTGTGTGGAGGACGAGGCCCTTCGCCAACACCTGCCCGCCCAGCCCCCGCCCCTTCACTACTCGGTGCAGCAGTGCACGCAGGAGGAAGTGCGGGCCTTCAGCGAGCGGCTCTACTACCTGCGCTTGCTCCTCTTGGCTCCTGGCGAAGTGCCATCCGAGCAACTCCTGGCTGCCCACGTCCGCCAGGCATATCGCCAGCGGGGCCAGGACAGCGAGTGGCTGGAGCGGGCCGCGCGGGAAGTCGCCGCCCTCCTCAAGCACGATTACGAGCGGTTGATGACGGTGTTGTATGGGATTGAGCCAGCGGCAACGGATGGACAGCGGATCAGGGGATGAGGAAGTGCGCATCCGTTTATCCGCTGCGTATCCGTTGTGGCAAAAGGGGATGACGGTGTTGTATGGGATTGAGCCTGGGTAAGGAGTGGCAGCAGTGGTTGAACGGAGCGCTGAGTTCGTTTACGAGGTTTCCATCCCGGCGCTGGTGAGCATGGAGAATGCAGTGGCCGCCAGCCGCCGCACCCTGCTAACCTCCCGGGCCAGCCACAGGACACCAGCGATTCCAGGTCAAGTCAAGGGGGCGGCGGGCTGCCGCCCCCACACCACGTATCATAACGAGGCGGAACAAACAATGAATTCACACATGCGCTTTAGAATCAGTGGGCCTCAGATCATCCACGAGACCATTGACGAAGAGGTTATCATAATCAACCTCGACAATGGCAATTACTACAGTCTGGACAAGGTGGGTGCCGAAATCTGGGGCTTGGTCGAGAGCGGTGCTACAGTGAGGGAAACTGCTGAAGCGATTACCCACCGATACGAGGGCAGCCGCGCAGTTATAGAAACTGCTGTAAATCAATTGATTGCCGAATTTCAGCAGGAAGATCTCATTGTGCCTGATAAGGGGAAAGAACCTAGAAGCATCAAAGGGCTTAATACGCAAGCTGAAACTGGGATGGAAACAGAAAAGCCTGGTTTCGAAGCCCCCATCTTGCACAAATACACCGACATGCAGGATTTGCTCTTGTTGGACCCCATACATGAAGTTGACGAAGCTGGCTGGCCTCACACCAATCCGGATTTCACTGATTGGGGCAACTAGCTTGAAAGGTCTTGAATTGCCTGCGGAGCAGCCATATTCGATGACTATTGACCAGCTAGAACCCAGTGCCGAGTTACCTGCTGGAGTGGACACTTCCAGCAAGCCCGTTGCCTTCTTTCAGGACGTCTATGCGGCATTTCAAGACGCTGAAGGAGCGGCTGGAGGTGGTATTGATCGCTTTTATAACATAGGCGGCTGTTCAGTCCAGCTACGTTTTGCTGGCTCTGCGCTGGTATCGCATATCACGCCAGCGCTTGCACACTTAGCTGCCGAGCCAGTTACTACGCCAGCGCTGACGATCTGTCTGTGGGACAGTGCTTCCACCGGTACAAGAATGCCTCCACCTGCTTGGCAGCCGGATGATCTAATGAGTCGCGGAAGAATACGAGGCTTCGATGACAAACGCATTCAGACAGCCTACCGGCTCGGGTTCAATGTGTTCAGTATGCTGGATAGAACACTAGATCTGGGTATCTATTGGGTTTGGGATGCTCATCAAATCTCTTACCACGAACGTAGTTTCCCCTTGCGAACGATTCTGAACTGGTGGATGTCCAAACACGGACGTCAGTTCGCTCATGCCGGTGCAGTTGGGATACCTTCCGGCGGCGTCTTAGTTGCAGGGAAGGGTGGATCCGGCAAGTCTACTACGACCCTGGCTTGTCTCAATTCAGAGTTGCTCTACGTCGGTGATGATCATGTTCTGCTTAGCCAAGAGCCTTGCCCATTTGCCTACAGCATGGTAACTACTCAGGCCGTAAGCGTTCGTCAAGATGTTCATAAAACCTCCACGAG
>CAYMKL010000193.1:0-9517 GCA_964390805.1 uncultured Anaerolineae bacterium
CATTCGCCGCCGGCTGGCGGAGGCCAACCCCCAGGCCTTCCTGCCCGACCTGGCCTCAAGCCTCAACAACCTGGGCAGTATGCTTTCCAACCTGGGGCGGCGGGAGGAGGCCCTGGCCGCCACCCAGGAGGCAGTGGAGCACTACCGCAGGCTGGCGGAAGCCAACCCCCAGGCCTTCCTGCCCGACCTGGCCATGAGCCTGGGGGCTCACGGCACGGTGCTGCGGGGGTTGGAGCGCCACGCGGAAGCCATGGACACGTTTCGGGAAGGGGTACGGGCCTTGACCCCCTTCTTCCTCCGCCTGCCCCAGGCCTTCGCAGGGCTACTGGGAGCTCTGGTCAACGGCTACGTCAACGCCTGCCAGGCCGCAGGTCAGGAGCCGGACGGGGAGCTGCTGGGGCCGGTGGCAGAGGCCCTCCAGGGGCTGGAGGCGTAATCCCGCAGCACCAGCGGCAAGTAGAGCCGGGAGCCCGGCCCGGCGGGGAGCAATTCGATCAGTGTGACGGAATGGGCGGGGAAACTGTAGACGAAGCTCTGGCCCGCGTCGGTGATGGCCGACTCGGTGGTCACCACGTCGGTCGGATGACCTGTGTCATTGAAAGAGCTAATGTCTGCCCCGTTCAGGGTCCAGACCGTGGCCGTAGCCGCTGGCGTGAAGCCGCTGATGACGACGGTGGCGGTGATGGTGGCCGTCGTTTCCTTGTTGATGGCCAGCAGGGTCAGGCGTTCACTGGCCTCATCGGTGCTGGCCACCACCTCCAGCGCCGGCAGCGAGCCGGTGAGCGGCGGCACACCTTCTACCTCGCTCTCCACCCGCACGGAGGCGAAGTGCTGGCTGTGTCCTGAGCCTGTCGAAGGGTTGAACAGTTGCAGGACGTAGGCCGCCGGGCGGGGGATGAGCTGCGGATACGGGCTCATCACCTGCGTGTTGCCCCACCCCTCCCCCTCGTAGTTGCCGATCAGGCAGTGAAGGTCGCCCAGGGGAACGCCCAGCTCGATCAGGGTGCGCACCATGTCGGCCACGAAGAGCCCCTGATCCAGCGACATGCCATAGTGGGGCGTGGGGGAATGTCTCTCCGACACGTAGAGGTTGTACTCAGTGATGGCAATCCCCACCTGCTCGGCCCGCTCTCCGGCGTAGAGCTGCACCGCAGCCAACAGGTCTTCCAGATCCATCTCCTTGATCAGTGGCCCGGCCATCGTTCGTAAGTGTGCTTCGGCCAGGCCGCCTCCGCCGTAGTCGCCGGAGCTATAGTAGGGATGCACGGCCAGGAAGTCGTAGGGATACTCCTCGCCCATGACCCGCAGGAAGGCATCGTCGTGGAAACAACTCCCCACTTTGATGTCCGGGTCCACCGACTTCATGGCCGCGTAGTAGTCCACGAAGCCGTCGTGGGGGCCGGATTCGTAGGCAGTCCGGATGGCTGCAGCAAGAGGTGGGATGCGCCCGTGGACGCCGTCGCCGAAGCGAATCTCCCCCGTTTGCGGGTCGAACTCGTAGACGGTGTCGTCCGGCCCGACGGCGGAGAGGTCTGGCACCTCGGTCCAGGCAACACCGGACACAGTGATGGTCTGCGTGCTGGTAGCCACCGGCGGGTAGCGGACGTAGAAGACCTGGGAGGGCTGTCCGTTGGAGCGGGAGACGCTGTCCCGCCAGTCGTCCTCCTTCACCACTCGCTGGTCGGTTTGCCAGGCGGTGCCTCCTGCGGCGTACTTGATGGGGCCGTGGGTCCAGGAGTACTCCCAGTCGCCGTATAGCTCATTCCCCACCTCCCAGTACTCGATGTCGTAGGGATGAGGCGACATCCCTTCGACAAGCTCAGGGCGCAGTCCTAGCCGGGCCTGGTTAGCCTCCCGCTGCGCTGCCCACTCACCTACCGTTCCCCAGTCCACCCCTAGCTCGTCCACGCCGATGGGCGTGGTGTCGGACGGATCGCCGTTGGCATAGGCCACGAATGCCGCCGCCTCCTGTGCCGTGCCGGTGCCGAAGTTGATCACCACGTTGGTCGTCCCTCCCACCTGCTCCATGAACAACATATGCTCGTCGAAGCCGTACTCGTTGGTGGCTGGCGAGCCGTCGAAGCCGGAGATGCCGGTGGGACGCTCGTTTGGCGGGCCGATGCCGTCGGTCCAGTGGTAGGTGCTGCCAACCGTGCCGCCGGGGAAGCGGGTGACGGGGAAGCCGATCTCCAGGCTGCGGCCGATGACCTCAGGGTGCACCTGCTGCGCTGCGGCGTCCCACACGCCATAGCCGCTGTTGAGGTAGCGGTGGTTCAGGCCGTAGAGCAGCGGGCTGATGGGGTCCAGGGTGTGGTCGGCGCGGATAGTGATCTGGGGCATCGTTTCGCCCGCAGGAACGAAGAGGCGGATCAGTTGCACGGTGGCGACGGGCATCTCCTGACTGGTGGTGAAAACATCGGAGCCCGCGGACACATCGGCCGACTCCACCAACGCCAGGTCGTGGGTCTCGTCCAGCAGGTAGCGCTCGTAGCGATAGGGCTGCGAGGCGTCCCAGGGCAGGTTGTCCACGGTGAGGTCAAAACTGGTATAGTTCGAGGCGTAGTTGCTGATCAGGATCTGCACCGTCTGGCCGTCCTCGTCCCGTCCGGCCAGGGTTGACCAGTTGTACGTCAGCGGGGCTTCAGTCGCCAACCGCTGGGGCGTCTCCAGCAATCGCCGAAAAGCCAGGAAGCTATAGGCTGGCTTGTGGTAGAATCCCTCATCGCCGAACATCCCCAGCCCGCCGTCGCCGCGATAGCGGTTGGCGATGGTCACGCTGGTGTCCTGCAAGTGGCTCAGCACCAGGGCGGTGTAGGCCGCGCCGGTCGCATCCCGCAGGTGCTCGTAGTCGGCCTCGACTGAGATGTTCCACTCGGTGAGCAAGTTCTCGGTGTTGGTGAAGCCGTAGGCGTCCAGCGCCTGTTGGACGCCCACCGCCCGCTCCAGCAGCGCGATGGGGCCACTGTAGTAGTGCCAGGAGACGAAGTCCAGCGGCACGGCGTGGTCGCGGCAGTAGGCCAGGAAATCCCTGAAGAAAGTCTGGTCACAACACCAGGACGGCCCGCCTACTTTGAGGCTCGGATCGTAGGCTTTGAGGGCACGGGCTATGGTCTCGTAGAGTTGAAAGTACTCCTCCCGTGTTCCTGTCCAAAACAGGCCAATGTCTGGCTCGTTCCACACCTCCCAGTATTCGATGTCCCATTGAAAACCATCGGCCCAGCCGTCGTTGTAGTGTTTGGCGATGTGCACCGCAGCCTCTGCCCATGCCTGGTGATCCTGCGGAGCGACGTACTTTACTGAGGATCCCCAACTCTCGCCCAGGCGGAAAAGCACTTCTGCCCCCACCCGGTTGATGGCTTCCAACTCGCGGTCGGTGGAGATGAAGTCGTAACTGCTCTCGTCGTTCGGGTCGGCTTGCAGGTCGGGGAAGAGGACGTGCATGTCGGAAGGGCCGTAGTAGTCGTGGGTGCGCACGTAGTCCACGCCAATGTCCTCGTACTGACGGAACATGTGGGTTTGCCTGTCCTCTCCACGGGGGCCGGCGTTGATCCCCTGCAGCGAGCGGATGGTGCCGCTCACCTCGGCCGCGTCCACGACTATGGCCGCTTGGGTCGTCGTGCTAGACCCGGCAACTGGCATCGCGCCCAGTCCCGCGCTGGCGGTCAAGAAGGTCAGTATGAGAAGAACGCATCGTCTAAGCATCTTAACACCTCCGTGAAGGGTATCAGGGGTTGGACGTGGGTTCCGCGCAGGTTTCGCCCCAGTGGTTCGCCACCAGCATGATGTCCACGATATCTATCACGCCGTCGCCATCCAGGTCGCAGGCTGGGTCGTAGTCGTCGTTGCCCTCTACGGCGTGCCAGCGGCTGGCCACCAGCATGATGTCCGCCATGTCCACGTCGCAGTCGCAGTCCAGGTCGCCGATGAGAGCGCAGGGCGGGCCGGCATGAGAGAACTCGATGATCTTGACGTGGCTCTCGTTCCTGTCTCTCATGAACATGGCGACGGCCAACTGGGGGTTCTCGGTCGCCGCCGGGTTCCAATCGTTGTCGGCGACGATGACCTGCTCTGTTTCATTGAAGAAAGTGATCCGCCGCTGGTTGGAGCCATCCAGGTCCATCAGCCAGAGCTCGGTCCGCAGCCACTGCCCATAGTCACCAATGGATTCGGTGCCGTAGGGCTCGCTGGCCATGAACGAGAAGGCATCGTGCAAAGGCGACAAGTGCGCGTGCTCTTCCCACTCCCCCGCTTCCCCATCCAAACCAGAGGTGAAGGTCACCCACGAGAGGTCTTCGGTCTCCAGGTCCAGGTAGCAGATGTCCTGGTTGTTGTCATCCATCCCGGCGACGGGCGTACAGGTGAAGTAGATCCAGGAGTCGTCCGGACCCCAGCCGTGGGCTTCCAGCCAGATGGGTTGAGGGCCGGGGTTGTAGTACTGGTAGTTCTCCAGGTGGGGAGTGGGGGAGGTGACGAAGTCCGCTACCGCCAGTTGCCAGTCGCCAAAGCGACCGTCATAGCGCTCCAAGTCGCTCCAGAGGAGCCTGGTGCCATCGTTGCTGAAGTGGGAGTGGAGGCTCCCACCGGCCGGGAAACCGGACCTCACATCGGTCAATTGGTGGAAGCTGCCGGTCTCCAGGTCCAGCGCCCACAGGTCATTGTAGTAACCCCGGCCGGGCCAGGTGGCCGGTTCCCCTACTGTTCCCTCGTGCGCAGCCTTCTCCACCTGGAAGACCAGGTAGCGGCCGTTGGGATGCATCTGCGGCTGGCCCTGGTTGCCATTGGGCAGCTCTGGCCTGTCGCAGGTGAGGCACTCGTTGCCGGTGCCGTCGGGGTGGATGCGGTGGACGTCGTAGAAGCCGTCCGGCTCCCAGTGGTCATAGTAAATCCACTGGCCGTCGTGTGACCAGTCCACGCGGCCTCCGTCCGTCGTCAGGGTCGTGATGCTCACCACCTCGTGGTCGTTGCCGCAGTCCTGGGGGCAGGTCTCCACCGTCTCCGGCCCGTCGCACACGCCGTCGCCACAGCGGGAGAAGTGGAAGATCTTCATCTTTGGCGTCTGGATGCCCCTGAAGTAGACCTCCACTGCCAACTTCGTCCCATCCGGACTCCAAGAGTGATCGCTGACGCAAACGCCGTCCGGATCGTACTCCGCATAGCCGGGCTCATTGTAGTGGGTCAGCTTGGTCTTTCCGCTGCCGTCGGTGTTCATGATCCAGAGATCGGTTTCCAGCCATGCGAGATAGTTGCAACTGCTGTGATCAATCTCATGCCCGGTACTGGTCATCCAGGTGATGGCGTCGCCCAGAGGCGAGATCTTGCCGTGCTCGTCCCACTCGTCCGATTCACCGCTCAGGCCCGACGTTTCCGTCAGCCGTGTGAGTTCTTCGGTCTCCAGGTCCAGGTAGCAGAACTCCATCGTCCGGTCATCCTGACCACTGAGAGGCGCGCAGGAGAAGTAGATGCCGCCGCTACGTACATGTGATGAAGCGGCGTCGTCTAGCGACCAGTCCTGGGTCTCGTACCATTCCGTATCGTCGCCCGGCTCGTAGTAGGTGACGTTAGTCAGTTCCGGATCCTGGTCGTCGAGGTCCGCGATAGCGATCCGCCAGTCCCCATAGCAGTCACCGCCGCCACCCTCCAGGTCTCCCCAGGCCAGTTGCTCGCCGTCGCGGGAGAAGTGGGGGTGAAGGCTCCCACCCACCGGGTAACCCGACCTGACGTCGGTCAACTGGTAGACGTCGTAAGGAGAGTCCGATTCCAGGTCCATCACGTACAGGTCATTATAGGTCCCTCGTCCAGGGCTGGTTGACGGGGCCCACTCGTGATCCTGCTTCTCGGCCTGGAAGAGCAGCCAGCGGCCGTCGGGGTGGAAGGTCGGGTTGCCGGTGTTCTTGTTGGGAAGGTTTGGGTGGTTGCAGGTGAGGCACTCGTTATCCATCCCGTCGGGCCGGATGCGGTACATGTCACTGTAGCCATCCGTCTCTCTCTTGTCGTAGGCGATCCAGTCCCCCTGTGGCGACCAGTCCAGCCGGGCAGCGTTTTCCAAGAAATCCTCGATCTCGGTGAGGGCGTAGCCAGAAGCCGACGCCCTCGCGTTGCCTGCCGTATTTCGTTCACGTTCGGCGGCCCTGGCAACTAGCAAGGCCATCCTCCCACGACCACAAGACAGCGTGGCCAACAAAACGACAATCGCGATACACAGAAAACAGCTCCTTCTCAGCATTGGTTCCTCCTTTGCCTAAACGTTGTAAGTCCTCGCTGATGGGCAGATTCAGTTACATTATCCGGCCTAAATGTTAAGGCCGTATTGTCGTTTTGTAAAATGTCTGTAAAACGGGGCGGGTCAGAAGGTCAGCGCCTTGGTCAGCGTGCCGTTGGCCACCACAGCCCACACCAGCACCCGTCCCTGGCGCAGGGCAGGGGTGACGGAGACCAGGACCGACTGGGCGACGGCGACGATCTTACCGCTGCTAGCATCAAGGCCCTGGGTAGTGGTGGTGGCCTGGAAGGAGTAGCCCTTGCCTTCTTGCGGTCTGGCCACGTAGTCGAGGTTGGCGATGGCCGGGAAGGTGCTCTTGATCCGCGACAGGGCCTCGTCCGCACTGGCCGGCAGCGCACCCTGCTGGGTCAGCACGAACACGCCCAGCGACGCCGATTCGATGTCGGCGGTCATGTTGCCGCTGATTTCGCCATCGCCCAGACTGACTGAGGCCAGCGCGTCTTCGAGAATGCCATAATAGGTAGCACCGGCCAGGGTAACGGCAGCATCCACGCTCTCCTGCGCTTCGACAGGCAGGGTGATGGTGACAGCCTGGCCGCCAGCCGACTTCACTGTAACGGCGATGCCGAGTACGCTGATGGCGTAGCTGCGGATGGCCTCGCTGGCATCGTATTCAGTCACCTTGTCTCCGAGCTCGACGGTGATTGGGGGCGGCGTGCGGGTCGTTGTACCGCCGGGCGGCTGGCCGCCGCAGCCGACCAGGAACAGTGATCCGATCAGCAACGAGATGATGATTGTCAAGCGAATGGTGTTCATTGTTTGACCTCCTGTTTAGTTATTTGGGGTAGGTAAACCAGGTAGTCTGGCACTGGGCCGGGGGTGTTCACGGCAAAGCCAGGGCTTTCCACCCGGTAGCTTGCCCCCAGGCCGATGCTGTTGCCACTCAGAACGGTGGTGAAGTCAACCTCGCTCAGCGGCATGTCCAGGGAAGCATGCACCGCACGACGGATCACCCCCTCGCTGGTGTGCGCATAGGTCCAGTAGCGGGCAGTGGCCGAGTCGAAATGGCCAGCAGGGACGCCGGCGCCGTGGATGAGATACCCGTCGGGCAAGCTATCTGAGAGGGTGTAAGTCCCGTGCAAGGCTGCGCTGGTGTAGACTTGGACGTTGGCTCCCCGTGAGATGTAGAGGACGTAGCGGCTGCCGTCGTAGAAGATGTCCGGGTCTGAGGCGGAGCCAGGCATGTTGATGGTCACCTGCACCCGGTCCCCGGGCTCCGCCACGAAAGCCGTGCCGTCGCTGCCCTCCACCTCAACCGCGCTGTGGAAACGCTTGACGCACGTGGTCTCCCCAGGCGCACAACTGGCCGGGTTCTGGCCGATGATGCCCAGCAGGTAGAGCAGCACCAGCCGGCCTTGCTCGTCCACGAAGGGGCTAGGATCCACGAAGCCGCCTGTGGCCTCCGGGTCGGTCAACGTCACCGGCACGGCGTCCTCCCAGGTGTCCGTGCTGAAGCGGTAGCGTCGCACCTTGTTGGGGGTGTAGACGTAGAGGGTATCACCCCGCCGGATCACGTCGGGCACGCTGCCCTGATAGGGCTCCCAGCCGGGCACCAGGCTCCAGTCGGCGCCGTCGTCCGATTGGGCCAGATAGATGCGGTGGTTCTGGGGATCGCGGCAATCATCTGTGGCGGTGTCGCAGGCATGGAAGGCGAGGAGGTAGGGAGATTGGATATTGGGTATTGGAGGTTCGGTTGGCACGAGGCTGCGAATCCCATCGCTCCAGTTGGTGAAAAGCCGCAGACTGCCGTCGTCCAAGCGGAGCAGCGCCACGTCGCCGCCAGTGTCGGATGAGTAGTTGAGCAGTTCGTCCTCTTCGTCATAGAACAGCACCTCAACCGGTGGGGACCACTGGAGACCATCCACAGAGTCAGAGGTGTAGAAGGTCTGATCGAGGTACATCCACAGCGCGCTCACGGATCCATCGGCGTTGACCAATAGCGTGGGATCGTGCCCGTCCACGAACAGGTGCGGCTCGACGATGGTCCAGGTCAGGCCGTCGGGACTGTTGGCCAGGGCGATGTCACTGGGCCCGACGTCATCATGAGTGTTGGCCGAGAGCAGCATCCAGAACGATCCATCGGCGGCGCGCCAGGCCCGCCCGTGGCCAGCGAAGGAAAGCTCGCTGTCCGGGCCGATGTCAATGCGCACGCCCTCTTCCTGGGTGAAGTTGAACCCATCCGACGAAATGGCTGAGGCCACGCGCAAGGGGGTACCGATACCGGTGCTGGTCTGGTGATACATGCGCCAGCGCCCGTCGGCCAGACGGACCACGGTGGGATGACCCACGTCGAAATGCAACTGGCCCTCAATGCGTTGCGATTCGAGTCGCAGACCTTCCTCCACCGTCCAATTGAGGCCATCATCGGAGGTGGCGCTGCCGATGCCCAGCCCTGTAACGCTGTAGAACATGCGATAGCCGCCGTCGTCCAACTGGATCACATCCGGAGCCAGCGGGATGTGGGGATGAGGGTCAGCATAGGCATCGCCGGAGACGCGCAGGCCCGGTTCCAGTTGCCAGGTGAGCGGCAGGCGGCTGGCCCAGGGGCCTGGCCGGCCCTCCTCCCCTGGCGGCGGGGTGCCATAGCTGCTACAGGGCGTGAAATCGCTGGCCGCAGGCGACGCAGACGAGGATGGCCAATCCACCATAGCAGCGCAACCGCCAGCCAGCAGAAGGAGGAAAAGCAGTGCAACCAGCTTGTGATTCATGTTTCTCGCCTCTACAGTCATCAATCCAACCTATAGATCATCCGCACGTTGTCTTCGAGAACCCTGCGAGCGAGCTCCTCAGGCAGTTGGTCTACAAGCTGCTTGGCCCATTCAGTGCTGGCAGGCCGCTGGGTCGTTTTCCCTGGTATCCCGTAGAACTGATCCCCACCCATGACGAACCGATCCGGATAATCAGCGATCAATTGCAGCCATTCGGGCCGAATGATGCCGCTTTCGTCCACCGGTCGGTTATCGGCGATTTGGAGGCCAGCAAGCTCCAGAACTTTCAGACTCATGTAGAGATTCGGATGATCCTCAAGCAGTCGGCGCAGAAGCTCAACTGTCATGTCCCCTGTGTTGTCCCAGCCAACGTGCACCCAAACGATCCGCGCGTCACGGTTGTGGGACAAGAGTCGCTCGAAGGCATCAATGTTGGCGTGCACCACGTCAGGCGGTTGGGGGTTGGGAGGCCCGAATATCAGTAGACCGCAATGGGTCGAGTTAAGCTGAAAGAATAGCCGGTTTGTGG
>CAYMKL010000194.1:0-9315 GCA_964390805.1 uncultured Anaerolineae bacterium
TCACAATGAGTAGCGCGGCCGCGCTATGGAGCAGCTCGCAATGACACGGGCTGAGCAGTTACATTCAAATGCGCAAGTAGACAAGTTCTGAGATAAGCGACTGACAGGATTTCAGTCTTGGAGGTAGCCATGACCCGATTATCGCAACTTGCTGTGAGCGCTGAAGGCTTTGTGTTCGATCCAACCTCCGGTGAGAGCTACACGGTCAACTCATCAGGGCTTCTGATTCTCAACGGGCTGCGAGAGAACAAGTCACCGGAGGTGATCGCACAAGAATTGGCGGATGACTATGAGGTGACGCTCGAGGAAGTGGAGAAGGATATTCTGGATTTTCAGTGTCACTTAAGAACCTACAAGCTGCTGTGAGCGGGAAGGAAATGGGAAAGATGGACTTGGTAGTGGGTGTATCCGGCATCAATGCAGTGGACAATCCTGGCCCTGGCGTCGGTGTGGCCCGTGCTCTGAAGGACGATAAGGAGTTAAATGTCAGAATTGTCGGCCTGGCTTACGATGCAATGGAGCCGGGCATCTATCTCGACTGGCTGATTGACAAGACCTTCCTCCTGCCCTATCCATCCAGCGATTGGGAGGCTTTTGTCAGGCGGTTGGCCTATATCAAAGCCAGTTACGGGTTGGATTTCATCATGCCCAATGTCGATTCAGAGCTGCCGCTCTACATCAAGTACAGCGAGGAGATGGAGAAGCTTGGGATCAAGCTTTCTGTGCCAGGGCAGGAGCAGTTTCGGTTGCGAGGAAAAGATCGGCTGCCTGCCGTCGGCGAAAGAATCAACGTTGCCATTCCCCAAACCAAGGTAGTCACCTCTTGCCAGGCGCTGATCAAAGCCACTGAGCAGATCGGGCTGCCGGTAATGGTAAAGGGTGCACTCTATGAAGCCTACCGTGCCTATACCACCCAGGAAGCGATTGCCTATTTTCATAAGATCCTCGCCAAATGGGGCTGTCCAATCATACTGCAGGAAGTAGTGTCCGGCGAAGAGATGAACGTGGTCGGCGTAGGCGACGGCGAAGGGGGGATGATCGGGCGGCTTGGCATCAAGAAGATGTGGATAACCCCACTCGGCAAGATCTGGACGGGCGTGACTATCAAGAATGAGCAAATGCTGGCCGCCGCCGACAGTTTCGTCCGTGAGTACTGCTGGAAGGGACCTTTTGAGATGGAGTGCATTGTTGACGGCGACACGGTCTATTTGATCGAAATCAACCCCCGTTTCCCAGCCTGGTGCTATTTTGCGGCCGGGGTGGGCATGAATCTGCCCGCAAACACGGTACGCAAGGCTTTCAACCTGCCCCTGACCACTGCCGATGACTACGAAGCCGGGAAACTGTACATCCGCTATACCTACGAGACCATTACAGACATGGCAATATTCCAGAGCATGATCGTCAGAGGAGAGAATTGACATGCTCACTACCGAACACTTTCTGAGAAACCAGGTTTTCCCTCCGAAAGCAGACAAGGCGTCGCCCCTGGAACGCGCTGTGGTGCGAGAGAGCCACTTTCTACAGTCAAAAAACCTGGTTTCTGAGCCGCAGAGTCTGATCGTTAGAGGAGAGAATTAACATGAAAGGCAAATACGACAAGCCAATCATTTTGAAGGTGCAAACCGGCATGATGAATAAATTCGGCAGCAGTCCTCACTATGCCAGAAGAGTCCGCACGGACATTGATGGTGTCCCCATTGATGATCTGGTCGCGGCCTACGGCTCACCGCTGTTTGTCTTCTCCGAAACCATCCTGCGCCTGCAATACCGGGACATCCACCGTGCCTTCTCAAGCTCCTATCCCTACGTCACTTTTGGGTGGTCGTACAAAACCAACTATCTCCCCGCCATTTGCGCCATCTTGCATCAGGAGGGAGCGATTGCAGAGGTGGTTTCGGAGATGGAATACCACAAAGCCCGTAGGCTAGGTGTCTTTGGCCCAAACATCATCTTCAACGGGCCGCACAAATCGCTGGATGCTCTGAGGAGAGCTGTCCTGGACAGGGCGCTGATCAACGTGGATCATTTTGATGAACTCTACGATCTGGAAAAGGCGGCGGACGAGTTGGGGAAGCCGGTTCCGGTAGGGCTGCGGCTCAATATGGATACGGGGATTTACCCCCAGTGGTCACGGTTCGGTTTCAACCTGGAATCTGGCCAGGCGATGGATGCTGTCCGAAGGATGGCCCGTACCGGCAAGCTGATCCTGAATGGCTTGCACTGTCACATCGGCACCTACATCCTGGAACCGGAAGCGTATGCCAGGGAGATCGAGAAGATGATCCAGTTTGGCTACGAAGTCGAAGACACGTTTGGCTTCAAGATCGAGTACCTGGACATCGGCGGTGGATTGCCGTCCAGGAGCAAGCTCAAAGGCACTTATCACGCCCCAGATTTGGTGGTGCCGTCCGTAGACGAGTATGCGGAGAAGATCGCCGCCGCTCTGTACCAGAATCTGCGCCCCGGCGACTTTCCGCGCCTGCTCATCGAGTCCGGACGGGCCATCGTTGACGAGGCAGGCTACCTGATCACCAGTATCGTGGCCTCCAAACGACTCCCCGATGGTCGCAAGGCGTACGTGGCGGACGCGGGCGTCAATCTGCTCTTCACATCGTTCTGGTATAGATTCAACCTGGAGATTGACCGCGTAACACAAGGGATGGGTGAGCCTTCGGTGATCTACGGCCCGATGTGCATGAATATTGACGTGATTGACGAAGGTTCTTTGTTGCCGCCACTGGAAAGAGGCACACGACTGATTGTATCACCCGTTGGCGCCTACAACGTTACGCAGTGGCTGCAGTTCATCGAGTATCGCCCGAACGTGGTTCTCATCGGTGGGGACGGCAGCGTGGATGTCATTCGCGAAGCTGAAGATCTATCGGATATTGAGCGGCGGGAGCGGGTGCCGGAGCGCCTGCAATCCGCCACCGGTCTTTCTGAGCTGTTTGTGATGACCGATCCGCGTAACATCATGCTGGACGACCTGGTCGCGATTCCTGCTTGATGGTCGTCCGGCGAATCGGCTACGGTCATCGTTTGGGCCGGGTGTAGGGCAAGTTGCCAAATTGCTAGGGCGCAATTTGGCAAATTGCGCTACAAGTGGCCGAAACGATGATCGAGACCAGCGAATCTGATCTACATAGGTTACTGGAGTGGGTTTCAATGAAACAGCACATCAATGCCGTTGTGAAAGGCTATTCGGAGGTTTTTTTCCTGAAGCATTACGGGATTGGCATCCTGATACTGGCCGTCACCCTGATCCATCCCAACGTTGCAGTTGCCGGGGTTGTCTCGGTTGTGGCCGCCTGTCTGTTCGCACGGCTGATCAACCTGGATCGGGACTACCTCAGCCTGGGGTTGTACACCTACAATCCGCTTCTGGTCGGGTTTTCGATTGGCTATCTATTCAGGCTTACTCCCCTGGCGATTCTTTTCCTGATTGTCGGTGGCGTTTTCAGCCTGATGGTCACCATCGTCATGTACAACATCTTCTACACCTACTTTCGGTTGCCCGTCCTCAGCTTGCCTTTTGTCGTTGTCAGCACCATGGTTTATCTGGCCTCGGCAAAATACGCAAATCTTCTGGTGAACGATGGTCATCCCGTTGACCAGCTAGCTTCATACCTTCCCTTGTGGCTCTCGGGCTATTTCAAGTCGCTTGGCGCGATCTTCTTCGTGCCGCAGGTCGCTGCTGGACTGATCTTTGCCTTGAGCATCCTGGCAGCTTCTCGAATCCTGTTTCTGCTGTCGGTGGTTGGCTACTACACCAGCGCCGCTTTCACCGCATTGATGGCTGGGTCGTTGGCGCAAGCCTTCGCCGATACCAACCATCTCAACGGTATGCTGTTGGCCATGGCAGTAGGGGCGATCTTTCTCATCCCGTCACTGAGGAGTTACTTTCTGGCCTTGATCGCAGTTTGCGCCTCGGCGGTTGTGCAGGACTCGGTGCTGATGTTCTGGTTCTATGCAACAATTCCTGGGTTCACCTTGCCCTTCAACGTGGTGCTGCTTACCTTTGTCTATGCGTTGGGGCTGATCAACTACCCGCAACTGCCAAAGGTGGTGAAAAGCACACCTGAGGAGACCCTCGACTTCTATCTAGCGAATCGGCGTCACCACCTGGGATCGGACAAGACCTTAATGCTCCCATTCCTGGGGAAGTGGACCGTATGGCAGGGTTTTGATGGCCAGTGGACCCATCAGGGGCTGTGGAGATACGGCTATGACTTCCTCATCACCGATGAAAACGGCAGCAGTCATCGCAATGAGGACAATAACCTGCATGACTACTATGCCTATCGGAAACCGGTCCTTGCGCCAGTGTGTGGACGAGTCGTCAAGGTCGTAGAGTATCTACCCGATAACCCGATCGGGCAGGTGGATGAGGTGAACAACTGGGGCAATCTGGTCATCATTTACGATGAGCGGGGCTTCTATGTGGAGATCTCTCACTTTGCCCAGGATTCGATTCAGGTTGAGGAGGGAGCGCTGGTAGAGCGCGGCGCTGTGCTGGGGTTGTGTGGCAACTCCGGCTTTTCCTCACAGCCGCACATTCACGTTCAGGTGCAACTCACGGCGGCAGTTGGAGCGTATACCGTACCCTTTAGTTTTGTGAGCTATGCCAATGACAACACCTTTCATGCCAATGAGCTACCCGCCGAGGGTGCAACCGTTGAGGCCCTGCGTTCGGACAGAAACCTTGAGCTCAAAACGTCTTTTGCTCCGGATGATGTCTATCAATACGAGGTATGGGAAGATGGCCGCAGGGTTGATGACTTGACTCTGACCATCAAGACCCTGCCGGATGGCACGCTTTACTTTGATTCTGGCAAGGGCAAGCTTTACATGGGCAAGCACGAAGGGACGTTTCGCTTCTACAGTGTGGAAGGCCATGATCCCCATCTGGAGGCCATGATGCTGGCCTTGCCATGTCTTCCGTTGGCGCGACGGGCAAACCTGCAATGGGGCGGCCAAGTTCCAATCGGGCTGGCCTCGAAAGGGTTTAGGAAGGCGGCAGTTCAATTCATCAACTCTTTCTACCACGATTTTGCCGCGGCCAACGTGGTCTTGACCTGTCGCCATAGAAACAGGATAGAAGGCACAATCCGATCGCCACCCCTGAAATTGGAGAAAAAGACGTTGGTTGAGTGGGATAATCAACCGGGGTTCAAAACCATTCAGGTTGATGACATTGAGCTTCGAAGAGTCACCGCTTCCTCCCCCTCATCACACAAGTAACAACAAAACGAAAGGAGGGCTACGGTCATCGTTTGGGCCGGGTGTAGGGTAAGTTGCCAACTTGCTAGGGCGCAATTTGGCAAATTGCGCTACGAGTGGCCGAAGCGATGATCTAGGCCCCAAAAAACGAAAGGAGTGTACCATGAACAAGCACACGAGGCGCAATTTGCCAAATTGCACTACAAGTAGGAAAGTAGGGCTAATCGCCCTCCTCGGCCTGGCAGCAGCGACCCTGCTCCTCGCCGCCTGGCCCAACGCAATGGCCGCTGCACAGACAACGGTCAGCTCCAGCGAACCCGTCCTGTTGTCCGATGGTCCCCTGCCCGACGTGCCCATCGTCTTCGTCTCCCGCAACCGAATGGAGACGTTGGACGGCACCCGCGTCGGCCCACCCCTGGACATTGCCGGACGGGAACTGACGCCGGGGGGACGGCTGTTGGTCTGGCGGCCCGACGGCAGCGTGACCGACCTCACCGCCGGCACCTCGCTCTACGACGTCCAGCAGCCCGACGTCTCCTTCGACGGCACGAAGGTCGTCTTCTCTGCCGTCACAGGGCAGGATGAGCAGTGGCACCTCTACGAGATCGGGCTGGACGGCACGGGGCTCCGCCAGATCACCTTCGACGACCGCGACATCGAAATCCCAGAGGACCCTCGCGACCCTGGTCGCACTGAGTTGATGTTCAGCCGTTACGGGGACTTTGGGCCAGCCTACTTGCCCGATGGCCGTATCATCTTCGTCTCCACCCGCTACATGACCCTCTCCGGCTCCTGCGGCCAACGGGGTCTGAACCTCTACGTCCTGGATCCGGAGAGTGGCGAGATGCGCCGCCGAACCACAGAGCGGTCTGGCGCCATAGACCCGTTCGTGCTGTCCGATGGCACCGTGGTCTTCAGCCACTGGATTGACGCCATGAACGAGCCAGCACTCGACGGCCCTGGCCTGCGGCCCCTGGAGACCGATGAGAACTTCGGTCGCTCCCTCTGGGCGATATGGGACATGAATCCCGACGCCACGGGCGCCCACCGCTACGCCTTCCTGTGGGGTGGGTTGGAAGACGGCGGCGGCGGAGTTTATCAGCCCCACGAGCTCCCTGATGGAAGCCTGGTGGTGACTGTTCGTGGCGTTGGCGCCCTCCTGGGTCACACCTTGGCCAACGCCATCACCCGCATTGAGCCTGGCCTGGTCGAGCCCCACGAACCGCACTTCCTCGGCGATCCGTATAACCTGGAAGGCCCTCACGCCCTGGCCCCCGCACCCCTGGCCGATGGCCGCATCGTTTGCTCCTACACCCCCACCTCCACCGTGGAGACTGACCAACAAGGTCGCCTCACGGCCTCCTTCGACTTCGGCCTGTACGTGGTGGACGAGGACATGAGCACCCTGGCTCCCCTCTACAACGATCCTGAAACAGACGAGTTGGACGCCGTGGCTGTCTATGCCCGGAGCGCGCCGGTCATCCCCGACTGTTCCAAGGCCGACCTCATCACCGACGACCCGACGGTTGAGTTGGGCACAACAGCAACCATGATCAACCACAACGTTTACGCTGACCTGGCGCTAGACGTGGTGGATCTGCCTTCGCCCAAGGTCGGTACCGTGGTGCGGGTGGACTTCTACGATGACTCCCAGACCTTCACAACCAGCGACGAGTTCCCTCTCCTGCGCAAGCAGATGCCGCACCTCGTCGGTTCGTTTCCGGTGGACGAGAACGGCGCTTTCACCGCCGTCGTTCCGGCCGACAAGCCCCTGCTGTTCGTGCTGGTCAACGAGAACGGTGTGGCAGTGCGCACCCTCAGGTCGCTGACCCAGCGTCCGCCGTTCGGCCTGGGTTACTCTTTGACCCACTCCTTCAACGGCCACGACTACCTGCGGCCCGACGACGGCTTAACTTCGCAAGCTATCCAATGTACCGGCTGTCACTTAGGCCACATGATGCAGCCCGAACTGGCGACGGAGGCTCAGGCCAACCTGTCTCGCCTGGCGCTGGCCACGGCCTCTTCAGAGCGCGTACCCTTCTTTGAGGGCGCCTGGCGGGCCAACGACCTGCGCCTGGCCGAAGAAGACGGTCGCTACTCCTGGACAACGGGTCAAGGGCCAGGGGCCTGGGTGCAGCTCGACTGGCCGATTGAGATTGAGGCCACCCAGGCCGTCCTCTACCCTCTAACCGCTGGCGGCTGCCACGTCACTGCCGCCACGCTGACCCTCAGCGATGGCACCAGCTACAGCTTCGGCCCGTTGCCTGAGGACGGCTCGCCCCTGGTGATCCCCTTCGATCCACCCAGCACCATCTCCTGGATGCGCTTCACCGTGGACGCGGCTGACCCTTCGACAGGCTCAGGGCAGGCTGTGGTGGGCCTGGCCGAACTCGTCGTCAACGGCCCGCCCGACGTGGAGCTGCCCGACACGCCGCCCGCACCTCCAACCGACCTGAGCACCACTGACGGCGGATCCAAGGTCCGATGGAGCCCCACCCCTGATGCCGGTCTGGCTGGCTACAAGCTCTACTACGGCACCGCGCCTGGCGAGTACACCGAAAGCCTGGACGTGGGCAACGTCTCCTGGTTCCAGATGCGGGGTCGCTTGGAGGACGGCGTCACCTATTACATAGCTGCCAAAGCCTACAACATCTACGGCACAGAAAGCGAGACCTTCTCCGACGAGGTCACCGCCTTAGTCCACGCTCCCATCATCACCAGCGTTCAGCCCGACGCCGGCCCAATCGGCGGCGGCACCCTCATCACCATCACCGGCGAGAACTTCGCTCCCCGGAGCGTGAAGGTGTTTATGGGCGGGGTGGGCGCCTTCGACGTGCGAATAGTGGATGACCAGACCATCACCGCCATGACCCCAGCGCACAGGGACGGCACGGTAGACGTTGTCGTCACCAACCCCAGCGACCTATCCGGCGTCCTGCCTGACGGCTTCACCTACGAGGCCGAGATAACTTCCTTGCCAGGCGACGTCAACGGTGACTGTGTGGTGGACATCGTGGACATCGTGTTGGTGGCTGCGCACTGGGGAGCGCAGGACGGCGATGCCGACTATGACCCACAGTGCGATTTGAACCAGGACGGCAGCATTAACATCGCAGACATCATGTTGGTGGCGAGACACTGGGGAGAGACATGCGACTGACGGAGAAAGGCTGTAGTTGACAGACGAGGCCCGCCGTCAAACTGACGGCGGGCCTTACTGGCAAGCAAACGCCCCATCATGAAACGGCCCTGTCCTTTCCGCAAGGAACGGGGCCGTTCTGTTTTCACCGCTACTGACCGGACCAATGCAAGCGTCCTGGCAGATAGGGCAACTGCTCCAGGGCGTTACGGTTTTACAGACATTTTACAAAATGCCAATATGGGCTTAAAATGGGAGGTGTTAAGGGGACGAACCTGAATCAAATTTGAATCCCGTCTTAACACATTCTGAACAACTTTGTAGTATACTGTGAGCGGGCTGATGGAGTGAAATGAAGAGCAAGAAGGGAACAGCAAAATGAAAAGCAATTTACCATCAATAAGTCGGAACATGCTTCTCTCGTTTCTCACGCTGGTTCTTCTTCTGTTAGCGTTGCCGTGGGCGATTTCGGCCCAAGCAGACCCCCTCGACGACATTGAAGGCGGTTCTGCAACGTATGCGACACAAGGGGGGTACGTTGTTGTGGATACTGGCCAGACCACGTGCTATGACAATACCAGCCCAATCACTTGCCCCGGTGAAGGTGAGGCGTTCTACGGCCAGGACGCGCAGCACGCAGGGAATCAGCCCAGCTACGTGGACAACGGCGACGGCACAGTGACCGATCTCAACACCGGGCTGATGTGGCAGCAGACCTACAGCGGAAAGATGACGTGGGACGACGCGCTGGCCGAGGCCGAAACGTTCAGCCTGGCCGGCTACGACGACTGGCTGCTGCCGACCATCAAGGAGCTCTACTCGCTGATTGATTTCGGCGGCGTTGATCCCAGCGGCTATCAGGGCAGCGACACATCCGGCTTGGTGCCGTTCATATACACAGACTCTGAGATTTCCAAACGTCCCTGAAAGGGCTGGTAGTCAACGGACACTTT
>CAYMKL010000195.1:0-9286 GCA_964390805.1 uncultured Anaerolineae bacterium
AAGTGTCCGTTGACTACCAGCCCTTTCAGGGACGTTTGGAAATCTCAGAGTCTCCCCAAAGTTATTTCCATGCCTAAATGGATGAGCCATTATAACAACCCCACCCTTTCCATGGACCTCGTCAAGTATTTCTTCTATAGCAAGATTCTCTTGCAACTTATCGTAATATCCGAAGATTAGCAAATGGCCAATAGAACAAGTGACCTCCTGTCCTCTGAGGATTAAGAGTTCGGTCTCGGTCTCTCTTTTGAGCTCCTCAATGTCTTCCTGTGACCATATGTGGTCATGCTCAGTAATAACAATTCCGGACAGTCTCAATTCTGACGCGCGATAGACAAGGTCAATTGGATAAAGGATGCTGCAACTAGAGTATCTGTTCGTGTGAACATGCATATCAATTAGCATGTTTACCTCTTCACAACTTAGGCTCGTCAGGCTCTCTCGTAAATCTAGGAGCCCTCCCTCTCCACTTCCACTCTAAATAACATCCCATCGTTGAAATATGCCCAGTAGCTCTTGGGCTATAGCTGGTTCGATGCCCTTCCCCGCCTCTTCTTCTACAAACTCCTTAACTCTTAGTGATTCTATACTCTGGACCAAGCCTCGTATTGTATTATCAATTCCCACTCTTTCCGCTTTTCTCTCTATTCTTTGTAAGCATTCAATTCTTACACTCTCTTCCATGTTTTGTAAAGCATATGCAGATCTAAAACGGGGCCTTCTATAAGCTCCACATATCATATAGGCCAGAGGTTCTGCTGCTTTCATATTGCTCCTGTTCAAGTCAGTCCAGAATCCACAATCACATGTATGAAGCATTGATGAAGCAAGAGCGTAAGCAGCTACGTCTCTATCAAGTCTATCAACCCATGGTAATCTCTTTAGACGCTTTAGGTCAGACCTTTCCAATAGAAAATCGTACTCATGATCGTATTCCAGCCACTCTTGCATTCTATCTAGGACACCCCATAAAGCATCATCTTCACGTCGTATAGTTTTAAGGTAGGATTTGAGTTCTTCAGCCAATCCACTTGCACCTGAAATGCTGTTCTCGTAGTGAATGCATCTGAATGGCCCTATATCGAATGGATATGCGTCACCACCACCTGGTTGCCGGATTATGATTACTCTCGACTTGTCTTTCACAGTAGCTGCAACGCCGAGTTCGAAAAATACGTTTGGATTATGCTCAGTAACATCTGCAATTATCACCGCGGCCCTTTGAATATGATCCCAAATGTCACTATGTATGATGCCTGGTCGGCGAACATCATCCGCACGAGTAGACTCAAAATCACACTCTCGAACTATGTTGTGGATGGCTTCTCTTATGCCATCATACTCTTTCTTGAAAGGCGATAAAATGAAACAAAGTCTGGGATCTACTTTTGCCTCTCGTTCAAAGAAATCCTTGGGATAAACCTCGCTATTCATATCACTCCTCCCTTCGTGCCACACACTGCAAGATCACAGCCAAGCTATTTCCGCCGGCGGTCCTATATGAACTGAGTTTCAGAGAGGATTGTGGAAGGGTTCCCTGGATATAACCTAAGTATACTACGGTTGTAAGTTTCACGCAAGGTAACTCAAGCGGCGACAGGCTCTTTGAAGTCGTAGATGCCATCATCTATGGCCCACCCCCGTCCGCAGCCCCGACAGGTCAATGCCTCCTCCGTCTCGACCAGGTCGGTTCCGTGACAGCTCGGGCAGCGAAAGAAGCCCTCAGCCTGGGCGTCCTCCTTCTCCGCCCTGGCCCGAATGAAGACGCTGGGAGCAAGCTTCAGCGGTGCGGCAGGCCCCTGCAGCAGCCCATCCAAAGCGGCCAGGGGACGGGGGGGAATGAGGCGCTTGAGGAGTGGGAGGCGAAACGAGGATACCGCCAGCTCCCGCCCGATGGCGAAGCCAGCCTCCCTCAGGCGAGCCTTCATCCAGGTCGGATGGAAGTCGTAGTTGAGCTCGACGAACTCGTAGGGCTCAGGGGCGAAGGGGTTCCAGCTTTGCCGGCCCAGCAGGTAGCGCAGGACGGCCTTGAGGTGGCGCTTGTTGGCGTACTCCAGCACGTAAGCTCCCCCTGGCCTGAGCACCCGCTGAATCTCCTGGAAAGCGGCAGGGATGTTCTGCACGTGGTGCAGCACCCGCACCGTCACGGTGGTATCGAAGAGGGAATCCACAAAGGGCATGCCGTACAGGCTGGCAGCCACATAGATATACTTCCCGCCTCGCCCCAATAGGTGCTGAGCCTGGCGCAGCATGGATTTGGAGTAATCCAACAGGACGACCTGCCGGTAGCCATCGTACAGGTCTACCAGGCGGCCAAAGCCGGCTCCAATCTCCACCAGCCGAGCGCCAGCAGGGGGCAAAAGCTTGCGGAGGGCAAGTCGTTCCGCCATGTCCTCGTATTGCCGCCCCTGCCCCTCCCAGAAGTCGGTGCGATATGAGCTTCCTTCGTAATCGCAGATCTCAGTCATAGTCATCGGATTGTTTCACGTGAAACGATCCTGCTCACCTCGTTCCTCCATGTCCTTGTATTACCTCCTTTGCCCCTCCCAAAAGTCGGTACGATATAGACTTCCGTCATAGTCGTAGATCTCAGTCGCAGTCCTCGGATTGTTTCACGTGAAACGATTCTTCTCACCTCATATTATATCACACACTATCAAAAGCTCAAATTGGGAGGGTCAGGGCAGTTCGGTCGGCCGGGGTGACGGCGCCAGAGGGCACTTGGAGGGGCCAAAGCCAGCGTTTGCCTGATTTTGCAATGTCGCCAATTTGTGGTATACTGAACACTGTATGGGCAAGACCATTCTGTTGACTGGCAAGCCTCGGGTAGGCAAAACGACCATCATCAAGGACGTGGTGAGGAGGCTGCCCGGCCAGGCAGGCGGCTTCTATACCGAGGAGATGAGGGAGCGGGGCCGGCGGCAAGGGTTCAAAATCGTGACCCTGGAGGGACAGGAGGGCATTCTGGCCCACGTGGACATCAAAAGCCGGATGCGGGTCAGCAAATACGGGGTCAACCTGGCAGGCCTGGAGACCATCGGCGTGACGGCCATCCGAGAGGCCATTGCCCACAAGGACTACGTGATCATTGACGAGATTGGCAAAATGGAGCTTTTCTCCCAGGCCTTCAAGGACGCGGTCTGGGAAGCCGTCCACAGCGATAGACCCATCCTGGGTACCATCACCCTGGCATCTCATCCCTGGGCCGATAGCGTCAAGGCTTTGCCTCAGGTAGCAGTCATCGAAGTCACCAAGGCAAATCGCGATAAGATAGCCCAGCAGGTTTTGGATCTCTTTGAGCAGTAGGCCACCTTGTTCAGGTGAGCCGCCGATTGCGCCGTCAAGCGCAGATTCATCAAGGGGGTGGTGATCCATCAAACTAAGAATCGGAACCCGCTGTATTCTTGTTACCAACACGGAGGTGAGAAGATGTTTTCTATGAAGGCTGTGAAATCTCTAATAAACAGGTTGAAGGCTGGGCCAGCACCCCAGGCCATGGCCATCTTGACCGTTCTAGCTCTAACCATCGTGGCATTCCCTGCCACACCCCAAGCTGTAACCTACCCAGAAGCTTTTTGGCGGGGCGAGTACTACAACAACAAAGAGCTCAGTGGCGCTCCGGCCCTGGTCCGAGACGACGGCGTCATTGACTTCTACTGGGGCTTCGGTCCCCCCGGTGATAACGCGGTATCGAGCGACAACTTCTCAGTGCGCTGGACCAGGAACGTGCACTTTGAGGGGGGAACCTATAAGTTCTACGCCGCCACCGACGATGGGGTCAGGCTCTGGGTAGATGACCAGATCCTTATTGACCGGTGGGGCGAACAGGCTGCTCAAACCCACGAAGCCTCCATGAACCTGGTCCAAGGGTGGCACCGCGTAAGGGTGGAGTACTTCGAACTGGGTGGTGTGGCTGAGGCCAGGGTCTGGTGGGATCGAACAGTGCAACTCAATCCTGCCAACTGGCGCGGCGAATACTACAACAACACCAGCCTGGCCGGCTCTCCCTTGTTCGTCCGAGACGATGGGGGCTCCATAAACTTCGACTGGGGCTTCGGCTCGCCCGGTGGAGGGCTGGGGAACGATGGCTTCTCCGTCCGCTGGACCAGGGGGCTGGCTTTCCAGGCTGGAGACTATCACTTCTATATTTCCGCCGACGACGGAGTGAAGCTCTGGGCGGACGACCATTTGCTCATAAACGAATGGTACGACCAGGCTGCCTCGACCCACAAAGCGTCCATCAACCTTGGCGAAGGCTGGCACCAACTGAAGATGGAGTATTACGAAAACGGGCAGATAGCCAAAGCCAGGCTCTGGTGGGAGCGCGTACAGCCCCAGGTACAGGCTCCACCCGTAGTTCAGGAGAGCACTGAACCTTACCCCTCTTCTCTTGAGTGGCGCGGTGAATACTATAACAACGCCGGGCTCAGCGGCTCTCCCGCTTTCGTCCGAGGCGATGGTCCCGTTATTGACTGGAACTGGGAATTTGGCGGGCCTGGCAGTGGGCTGGCAAACGACAACTTCTCAATACGCTGGACCAGGAGCATGAGCCTCGAGGGAGGGAGCTATCGCTTCACTGTCACCGCTGACGATGGGGTCAAGCTCTGGGTGGATGACCAACTGCTCATCAGCGAGTGGCGTGTTCAGGCCGCCCGAACCTTTACTGCCGATGCCACCCTGGTGGCAGGCTGGCACCCAGTGAAGCTGGAATACTACGAGTCTGGTGGAGTAGCAGAGGTCTCCCTCGCGTGGGAACCCATCGCAGTAACACCGCCTCAGCAATGCACTGTCACGCCTGTCCTGGGTTTCGGCAAAGTCTGGACCTGGTACCCAACGGTAAGCGCTGGCCTGGGATGCCCTACTGGTGTGGAGCAGGGCATCTGGAGCACCGAAGAGACCTTCCAGAACGGCTACATGTTCTGGCGGGAGGACCTGCGCCACATCTATGTTCTCTACAACAACCACACCTGGCAGATGTTCACCGATACCTGGGAGCAGGGGGATGCTGAGTATGATCCGAATATCGCGCCTCCGTCAGGTCTCTATCAGCCAAAGCTTGGCTTCGGCAAGGTTTGGAGGGAACAGCCGGGAGTGCGGGATGGCCTGGGCTGGGCTACAATGGAGGAGCACTCATTCTGGGCTTCTATTCAGCCCTTCGATGAGGGCCTCATGATCTGGAGCGACGCCGAGGGTGTCTTCGTCCTCTATAGCAACGGCACCTGGGAGGATTACTTGTAGTCCCCAGTGGATCCAAAATCGCTCTGAGGGGATTGTCAAATCCCCGTTTTGGGCCTGGATCTGGCGCTTGTCCTGAGCCTGGCCGAAGGGATCCAGACCAAGCAAAACTGGATCTATTAATCCTCGGGATTGAGCCATCTCAAGCCAATTCAGGCAACGCCCATGCCACCACGGCATGGGCGTTGCCTTTTGTCGTCTTTCTGCTATAATAAGCGCATCCATTCAATCGCCATCCCGAAAGGAAACTTGTCTTGAACAACCGCTCGATCGTTGCTATCCTGGTCGCCATCGTACTCTCTCTTTGTTGCTGTCTGACCGTGCTACTCTTGGGAGCGGGAGTGCTGATAGCACCCCAAATAAACGGGCTCCTGGTCACCTCTACGCCCACTCCTGTGCCTGCCGTTCTTCGCACGCTCATCCCTACCTCCCTGCCCGTTGCCACCCTCACACCCACACCTACCCCCTTGCCCGTCGCCACCCTCACGCTCACCCCTACCCCCTTGCCCGTCGCCACTCCCACGCCTGCGCCTACTCACTTGCCCGTCGTTACCCCCACGCTCATGCCAACTGTCCCGGCCAAGCGTTCCATTTCCACTGAAGAGCTCTTGGCCGCGACCTCGATCCCTGAGCGAGACCCCATAGCCCTGGCCTCTCGCCTCAAGAAGGTGGCCCAGCCCATTCCTGTGGTGGTAAACGACACCCCGCCTCACTACGCCGTGGGCGACAAAGACATCTTTTGGGTAGGAAACGTGGATACCACAATTAACTATAGCACCACCGCCACCCTCGGCTACCTGACGCCTCACCTCTACTTGTGGGTGGAGGAAGGTGTCAGCTTCGATCAAGAGGCTCTGAAAAGGTCGGCTGAGCGATTCGAAAACCAGATATACCCCACCAATCGGCGGTTGTTCGGGAGCGAGTGGACGCCGGGCATAGACAATGACCCCCACATTCACATACTCCAGGCTGGCGGACTGGGAGCCACAGTGCTTGGCTACTACCTGGACACCGATGAGTACTCCAAACTGATCAACCCCTACTCCAATGAGCGCGAGATGTTCTACATCAACTCGGACAGGATACAGCCGGGCACAGAGACGTACGAAAGCGTCCTGGCTCATGAGTTCCAGCACATGATCCATTGGGCGCTTGATCGCAACGAGGATGCCTGGGTGAGCGAGGCATTCTCGGAGTTGGCCTCTCACCTCAACGGTTACGACGTGGGCGGATTTGATCGCGTTTTCAGCAGCAACCCCGATACGCAACTCACGTCCTGGCCTAGCGGCCCTGGCCAGGCATCGGCTAACTATGGAGCCAGCTTCCTTTTCGCAGCCTATTTCCTGGAGCGCTTCGGCGATGAGGCCCTGCGCAGCGTGGTCTCGCAGCAGGCCAACGGTACAACTGGCTTCGAGGCCATCCTTGTTGAGCATGGACTGACTTTCGAAGACGTCTTCGCCGACTGGCTGATGGCCAACTATCTCGATGATACCGAGTTGGCCGATGGCCATTACGGCTATCGAGACCTGACTGTCGGCCCAGCTAGCCTCGACCAAACCCACAGAGACTATCCTGTCCAGCGCTCCGCCACCGTCCGCCAGTATGGAGCCGACTACATCGAGCTGCAAGGGGAGGGGGATTTAGTCCTCACATTCACCGGCTCAACAAAGGTGAAGCTGGTCCCCAATCATCCTCATAGCGGAAAGTACCTCTGGTGGTCTAATCGCGGTGACAACAGCAATACGACCCTGACTCGGGCCTTTGACTTGACAGGACTATCGCAAGCCACCCTGAAAGCCTGGCTCTGGTATGACATTGAGGAGGACTGGGACTACGCCTACATCGAGGCCTCGACCGACGGCGGCCAGACCTGGGACATCCTGGAGGGTCAATATACCACAGGCTCTAATCCCAATGGCAACAGCTTTGGCCAGGCATACACGGGGAAATCGCAGGGTTCCGCCGATGAGGCTCCTATCTGGGTTGAGGAGAAGGTGACTGCTCAGGCTACCCTGTGCCGCGATTGAAATCGCCTCTCCAGGGCTTTCAGCCGGGCGTCCACCTGCGTGGACGTCGCTGTCCACGTAGGTGGACAGTCAGCTTTAGCTCTCCAGGCGCGGTTTCAACCGCCAGCCTGAGTAGTAACAGGAGAAGATTGATTTAACTCCCTACGTTGGCCAGGAAATCCTGCTGCGGTTCGAATACATCACCGATGGCGCCGTGAACCACGTTGGCCTCTGCGTGGATGACATCTCCATTCCCGAACTGGGCTATTCCGATGAAATTGAGGGCGACGAACAGTGGATAGCCGAGGGTTTCATTCGCACTGACAACATCTTGCCTCAGCGATTCCTGGTGCAGCTCGCCGTCCTCGGCCCAGAAGTGAGGGTGCAGCGCATGGAACTGACCCAAGCTCAGATTGGCCGCCTGGTGGTGGATGGCCTGGGGAGCGAAGTCGAGCGCGCCGTGCTGGTTGTCTCGGGTCTGGCCCCAGTCACCACGGAGCTGGCCAGCTACCAATACACCATTGAGCCCGCTCAAGGGAACTAACCGAGTCAATCGGGCGCGAAGGCCGATTTGACATAGAACACATGTTCGTGTATAATTAGTGTGACGTACATTACAGGAGGTGACGTATCATGGCTTTGTCGGAACGTCAGAAGAACATCCTCAACTTCTTGAAGGAGTTCACCCGTGAGAACGAGTATCCCCCCACTATCCGCGAGATAGGCGCGGCAGTCGGCATCTCTTCAACATCGGTAGTCAACTACAACCTGAATGTCCTCGAGAAGAAGGGCCACATCGCTCGGGATAAGACGGTCTCCAGAGGATTGAGGCTGGTGGGTGGGTCCGCATCGGGAGTCGCTAGACCCAGGAGCGACGTGGTCAGCATTCCCCTTCTGGGTCGGATCGCCGCCGGCCAACCCATCCCCATCCCCGACAGCGATCTCCCGCCCTTCGGCTACGAGACCATCGAACTGACCCGGGACATCATCGGGAGGGAGGAGAGCATCTACGCCTTGCAGGTGAAGGGAAACTCGATGATTGATGCCCTGATCCACGATGGTGACGTCGTGGTCATGAAGCACCAGCAGGAAGCAGCGAACGGCGAATTGGTGGCCGTCTGGCTCAAGGACGAAAAAGAGACCACCCTGAAGCGCTTCTACCTGGAGGGAGGGCGAGTGCGCTTGCAGCCAGCAAACCCGACCATGGAGCCCATCTATGCGCACCCAGCCAACGTGGAGGTCCAAGGAAAGGTGGTTCTCGTAATCCGCCAACTGAACTGACACCAAACCTTAAAATTTCCGCGAAACCTGCATTTTGGGATGATTTCCCCTTGACACAGAACGCATGTTCTGGTATAATATGACTAGAACATGCGTTCTACTTTGTGAGAGGGGGGTTATGCTGATGGGCAAATTGACGAGCAAAGTATGCGCTCACCGCAGCGTGGACGGCGATGGCCGAATCGTCTGCAAGAAGATCACCGAGGGCGACAACGAGGTCTCGCCCAACATCTGTCGGGATTGCCCCGCCAGGCAGGTTTCCTGCGACAAGCTGCGCTTCTCACTGGAGAAGTTCTCTCCCTCGCCCATCGTGGTGCGCTACGGCAATGGCCACTCGGAGGTGTGGAACGATGAGCCGCCCCGGATCAGCTTCCAGAGGGCAGCCTGCGCGGCCAAGATCATCCCCATCAGCGATCCCCGCCAGTGTGCAGCCTGCGCGCTGCAAACCGCCGGCGAGCCAGTTCTCGAGGAGATTCCTTTGTCTGGCGCGGCTCGACCTGCTCGCCGCAAGGTGGCCAGGGGCGGCAAGGTGATCCCTTTCCCTCAGCGCGTGGCCGCCGCTGCCAGTTGAGGGTGAGGGACACAGAACTTCCCCCCTAGCGCTTGCCCTGAGCTCTGCCGAAGGGTCGAAGGGTTGGGGGGGGACCGAGGGGGAGCGATGCGACGTTTGCTGGAGTATCAGGCTGAACGAATCGAGATGGTGCTGGCGAGCCACAAGGTGCCTTCGCAGGTCTGCGGGGGCACGGTGACTCCCCGCTTCGTGC
>CAYMKL010000196.1:0-8961 GCA_964390805.1 uncultured Anaerolineae bacterium
TCATCGTCCAGGCCCACAGCGGGCGGGGCTTTTGGTACGACCGGGCGACGTTCCTGGCCAGGCTCCACCCCAACGTCTACATGGAAGTGGCTGGCCTGCCGCCCCACAAGCTGCTGGACTACTTTCCCGAGCTGGAGCGACTGGCTGACAAGGTCATCTTCGGCACCGATTGGCCGGGCGCGCCCAGCATCAAGGGCAACATTGCGGCCATCCGCGCCTTGCCCCTCAGCGAGGAGGCCACGGCCAAGATTCTGGGGGGAAACGCGGCTCGGATCCTGGGGATTGGGAGGGAGGGAGCGAGCGAGCGAGGCAACGAGGCGTTGAGGTAACGACGGAGTTAAGGAGGAGATAACGTGCAAGCAGACTTGGTTCTCTACAACGGAAGAATCTACACTATGGATTGGGTCAGACCTTACGCCCAGGCAGTGGCTATGGTGGGGAATAGGATCGCCGCTGTGGGCGATGATGCCCAGATCTTATGCCTCCTGGCCCCCGGCGAGGAGGCCGTAGACCTTGGGGGGCGAACGGTCGTGCCAGGGCTCACCGACTGCCACATTCACTTCGTTGAATACGCTCTGCGCCTGACGCGCGTTGACCTGTCGGGCATCGTCTCCAGGGCCGAGGCCATACAGTTGGTGGCGGAGCGAGCGCAGGCCGCCAGTCCAGGGGAGTGGTTGCTGGGCGGGGGATGGGATCGCAATCTCTGGGAGGATACTCGCTTTCCCACCAAAGAGCACCTGGATTCTGTGGCCCCTCGTAACCCGGTGGCTCTCAATAGCAAAGACGGTCACTCTCTCTGGGCAAACTCGCTGGCCCTGACCAGGGTGGGCATCACGGCCGAGACTCGCAGCCCACCAGGCGGTGAGATTGAGCGCCAGCCTGGGACGGGCGAACCCACCGGCATCCTCAAAGAAAGAGCCGGGCTCCTGGTCACAAACGTCATCGAGAAGCCGAGCCTGGAGGCAATCCAGGCAGCGCTCAAAGTTGCCACGGCCAATGCTCATCGGGCTGGGATAACGGGCGTCCACGATTGTGAGGACGAGTTGGCTTTCGCCGCCTTCCAGGAGTCGTTGAAAAAGGGCGAGCTGGGCCTGCGAGTGCTCATGCACATCCCAGCCGAGAATCTGGACCACGCCATCGGGTTGGGCCTCAGGACGGGATTCGGCAGCGAGAAGCTGAGGGTGGGCGGTCTCGAGATCTTCGCCGACGGGGCTCTGGGCTCTCGCACGGCGGCCATGCTGGTTCCCTACGATGATGAGCCGCTCAATCTGGGTATGGCGGTGACATCCAAAGAGGAGATGCGGGAGTTGGTGAGTAAGGCCAGCCGAGCAGGCATCAGCGCCGCCATTCACGCCATCGGCGATCGGGCCAATCGCGACGCCCTGGATGTCCTGGAGGAAAGTCGCCAGTCCGGCGAGGGGATGGACCTGCGGCATCGCATTGAGCACGTTCAACTGCTGCATCCAACTGACATCCCCCGCCTGGCGAAGTTGGGCGTTATCGCCTCAATGCAGCCCATCCACGCCACTTCGGACATGGACATGGTGGAGCGTCATTGGGGGGAGGAACGGGGGCGGGGGGCTTACGCCTGGCGGAGCCTCTTGGATGCGGGCAGCGTCCTGGCCTTTGGCTCCGATTGCCCTGTTGAGCCTCTCGATCCGCTGGCGGGCATCCATGCGGCGGCAACCCGACGACGCGCCGATGGCTCTCCTGGGCCAGAAGGCTGGCATCCCTGGGAGCGCATCACCGTGGAAGACGCCGTGCGGGCCTACACCCTGAGTGCGGCCTATGCCTCGGGCGAGGAACAGGAGAAGGGTTCCATCACCCCAGGCAAGCTGGCCGACCTGGTGGTGCTATCCCAGGACATCTTCGTCATCCCTGCCATGTCCATCGTAGAAGCAGAGGTAGAGGCCACCATACTCGATGGGCAATTCGTGTATCGCCGTGTCGATTTCTCGTAGGCCCTTGAACGAGCGAGCGCCGATTGAGTGACCGTAGGTGTATCGAAATCAAGCGAGCGGGTCTGGTTGAGTATGCCGCTTGGCTTCGATACGGCTCTCCGCTGCGCTGCGAGCCTACTCAGCCGGCGCTTTCGCCAAAATCCAATGAGCCTGGTGGCGCGTTGCGCGGCTTGACAACTTCGCCACATTGCCCTATACTATAGCGGCAGTTGGGGCTGTAGCTCAGATGGGAGAGCGCATCAATCGCACTGATGAGGTCAGGGGTTCGAGTCCCCTCAGCTCCATGGGAGGTTGTAGGTGGTAGGTTGTGGCAGGTAGTTCTGAACACGTTTTGCCACAACCTACAACCTATCTGCTCCAACCTAGAAACGGGGCCGTGGCGAAGCTGGGATCGCGTCTCAATGGCATTGAGAAGGCCGAGGGTTCGAGTCCCTCCGGCTCCACCAATTGGCAGATGGTGAATAGTTTGTGGCTGATGGCTTATGGCGAAGGGTGGGGATGCTATAAGCCATTATGCTATAGTACGGCGGTGGGGCTCTGGCTATAAAAGAGAAGATTCGAGCACGCCTCAAAGATATCGAAATCGAGAAAGAGATCCGAGTTCTCTATGCGTGTGAGTCGGGAAGCAGGGCGTGGGGCTTTCCATCAGTTGACAGCGATTACGACGTGAGATTCATCTTTCTCCATAGTGAACCATGTCACTTGAGATAACTCCGTTACAGGACAAGCACCTCGAAGACGCCGCCGCACTAGTGACCGCCAGCTATCGGGCGTTGCGTGAACGTGTGCCATCGTTGCCCTCCCGTTATGAGGACGTCAACTCTATCCTGCTGCCGTTGCGTGACCTGGCTGGGCAAGCCCCAGGTGTGGCGGCCATGCGTGAGGGCCAACTGGCTGGTTTCCTCCTGGGGATGGTGCTCCCCGAGTTCAGGGGAAAGCGGGGTGCCTACAGCCCGGAGTGGGCCAATGCTGCACGTGCGGAGGACAGTCGAGAAATCTATCGGGAAATGTATGCGCATCTTTCGGCCCGCTGGGTTGCCGACAAGTGTTTTACTCACGTGATCACACTCCTGGCCCACGACCGCGAGACAATAGATGCTTGGCATTGGCTGGGCTTTGGATTGACCGCCATAGACGCCATACGCGATCTCACACCTGTTCAGGGGACCAGCGCCGACATTCAGGTTCATCGTGCTGGGTTGGAGGACATCGAACAGGCAATGGTGCTGAGCCAGGCGCTGCAGCGGCACCTGGCCACAGCGCCGATCTTCCTCGTCCCTGAAGAGACGCTAGAAAAAGAATTCCACGAGCAGTGGCTGGCGAATTCGGACAACGTGTTGTGGTTGGCATACCGTGGTGGAGAGGTCGTGGCCTGCATGGGCCTCGAGCCATCCAATCCGACGGCCTGCTACATCATACGCGACGAAAGGACCACCAGCATAACCAGCGCATTCACCACGGAGAGCGAGCGAGGCAAAGGCATAGGAACGGCGCTACTGAACCACTCACTGGACTGGGCCCGTACGGTCGGCTACCAGAGGTGCGCGGTGGATTTCGAGCCTCAGAACATCTCTGCGGCCCGTTTCTGGCTGAGACACTTCCAGCCTGTGTGCTACTCGCTGATCCGCCACGTTGACGAGAGAATTGCCTGTGCACACGAGAAGCGGGACGACGAAGACCTGGGGTGAGGGTGGTATGTTGTGCCTGGCAGCTCTAACGCTATGGCGCAATGTCAGTTGTTGATTATTCAGGAAAGGGAGGCAAGAAATGGAAACCCGTCGTTTTGGTCGCACTGGACATAAGAGTACAGTGGCCATATTCGGTGCCGCGGCCTTATGGCAAGTAGATCAGGCCGAAGCCGATGCTGTCATGGAGCAAGTCATTGCAGCCGAGGTCAACCACATAGACGTGGCGCCTTCTTACGGTATCGCCGAAGAGCGCCTGGGCCCCTGGCTGTCCCGGGAGCGCGATCGCTTCTTCGTGGGCTGCAAGACAATGGAACGCAGCAAAGCTGGTGCTGGCCTCGAATTGCGCCAATCGCTTGAGTGTTTGCAGACTGATCACTTCGACCTGTACCAGCTTCACGCCATCACCAGTATCGAGGAATTGGATGAGGCCACTCGTCCTGGCAGTGCGCTTGAGGCGGTCATAGAAGCAAGAGAGGCGGGGCTAACTCGTTACATAGGCATTACCGGCCACGGGGTTGACTCTCCAGCGGTCTTCATCGAAGCCCTACGCCGCTTCGACTTTGACTCGGTTCTTTTTCCGCTCAACTTCGTCCAGTATGCTGATCCCACCTTTCGGCAAAACTCTGAAGAGCTTCTTCGGCAGTGCCGCGCCAAAGATGTGGGCACGATGATCATCAAATCCATCACCAGGGGACCCTGGGGTGAGCAAATCAAGACGCACAACACCTGGTACCAACCCTTCACAGATCCAGAATACATCCAGCAGGCCGTGAACTTCGTTCTGTCGCAAGACATCACCGCATTGTGCACTGTTGGGGACACGCGCTTGTTGCCGCTTGTTCTTCGAGCTTGTGATGCCTACGTTGCTTTGAGCGAAAGTGAGCAAGAGGCGCTGATCGCTACTGCTGGGGCGTATGAGCCTCTATTTGCCTGAAGGGGGAACACGGATTGGCAGGATTCACGGATCAGGCGTGTGGCCAAGGGGACCAATCCGCAAATCCTGCGCATCCTGTTCTCACGCGCGAGCTCAGGAGCGGCCTGGCCACCCTGACCAGCGTGGACGACGATGCCGACGGCCTGACCAACACCCAGGAGCTGGGGTGGTGCACCGGATCCTGAAGCCCGACGCTCAAATCCTCTTGACAGGTGAGCGAAAAGATGATAGAATGGTAAAAGGTGGAGCCAAAGTACCACATACTCCCTGACATCTACGACGAGGTGTTTGCCCATACTGAAAGGATGGCCACTCTTTTGGCATTGGCTGATGGAGGTGAACCGTGGCGAGCATAGCGATCCGAGAAATCTATCTGGAAACGTTGCATTCTCTGGGAGATGTAGGCGAGGAGGTAGAAGCTGCCATCCGCCGACACACCGTGGAGCGGATCAGTGATAAGATCGCTTCACTGCGGGCTGAAGACCGGCGGTGGGAAGAGAAATACGGTCGTAGCTACGAAGCCTTTAGGGAGAAGACAAGTAGTGATCCCGACTTCGTGGAACGCCTACATCGTGAGCAACCAACCTGGGAGCTTGACGTAGCCCACTGGGAGTTTTGTCACAAGGGAGTACAGGATTGGACACAGGAGTTACAGCGCGTTTTGATGAGCTGATTTCACTGGCGAGAGTGCATCTCACCGATGTAAGAGTGGCGCGACGAGATGTGACGTCCCGGCGAACGATTTTGGAGCTTCGCGGAACCTGGGATAGGCATACCATCCGCTTGGTAGAGATCGTCACGCCGGATGGTCGTGAGTATCGGTACTATGTCTTCGATGGGACATACATCGTTGCTGGTTTCAACAACCATGCCGACTTGTCGGCCATTCGGCTCCGCTATGGGGCCGATTGGAGACAGCATCGCTACGAGCCCATTCCTCATCTACATCGGGAGAACAAGACGAAAGTGGAGCTTACGGAGGAGATGACATGTCAGCAGTTCTTGACCTGGATAGAGCTGAATCTGCGTCCTACGTAGATGCCTGGTGATTTCGGCAAGCTCAATCCAAGGATTTGGCTGAGATAGGGCGCAAGCGCTCGCCTCTGGTGATGCCAGACCAACACAGCCAACACAACCCCCAACGCCAGCCACAGCCGCGCCCTTGCGTGCCCTGAGGCTGGCGTTTTTGTGTGCAGAGCAACCGCGCCTCCCCTGTATTATGTGAATCAGTCTTTTCCTTACACGGATGTAAGGTTTTTCGAAGCACGTTGTAAGGTTTTTCGAAGTCAAAATTCAGGCTTTTTCCTATTGACATTTCGCCCTCCGGTATGGTATAATGTAGGGGACGTATCAGTGAGGAAACAACGAAGGGTGCGCTTCTGGTAGTGCCAGGCCAAAGCAGCCAACACACTTCTCAAACCCGACGCCAGCCAAGGCCGTGCTCTTGCGTGCTCTGAGAGGGTGTTTTAAAAGTTATGTAAAAGCTGCGCATCTGGTTCATTTCTGGCATAATAGGGGGTATGAACAGAAAACCATACCCCAGCGATTTGAACTATGTCCAGTGGCTCATCCTGGAACCACTCATTCCACCTGCCAAAAGAGGTGGCCGTATCCGAAGGGTGGATATGCGAGAGATTGTCAACGCCATTTTCTATGTTTTGCGGAGTGGCTGCGCCTGGCGCATGTTGCCCCACGATTTTCCTCCCTGGCAAACAGTCTACGGCTACTTCCGTACCTGGCGCAAAGAGGGTGTCTGGGAAGCCATGAACGATGCCTTGCGTGAAGCTGTGCGCCAGGAAGCCGGTCGTGAAACCGAACCCAGTGCCGCGATCATCGACAGCCAAAGCGTCAAAACCACGGAAGTAAAGGGAGAGCGCGGCTACGACAGCAACAAGAAAGTCAAGGGGCGCAAACGGCATATCATGGTGGATGTGATGGGCTTGCTCCTGGCTGTTGTTGTCCACAAGGCGAGTATTCAAGAGCGAGCCGGTGCCAAACTGCTTCTCCTGCGGGCCGTGCAAAAAGGGTTCAAACGCTTGGAGTTGATCTGGGCAGATGGCGGTTACAGTGGGCAACCGATGATTGACTGGGTCTGGCGATTGGCGGGCTGGGTTTTCGAAGTGATTAAGCGTAGCGAGGAAGCAACTGGATTTGTCGTGCTTCCACGCCGCTGGGTGGTTGAGCGGACGTTTGCCTGGTTGGGACGTTACCGGCGGTTGAGCAAAGATTATGAACAATTGCCAGAAACCAGCGAAGCCATGATTTATGCGGCCATGGTTCACATCATGCTGCGCCGTCTGGCACGTAACCCGGCTGTGGCCTTGTAAGTTGTTGCACTGCTCACAAGTATACATAACTTTTAAAACACGCTCTGAGGCTGGCGTTTTTTGTCCGCAGGCGACCAGACTTGTACTGAGCCTGTCGAAGTGAAGGAACTTGCGATGAAACAGATGCGCATTAACGCAATACTCACCATTGCTGTTCTAGCTCTAACCGCCCTCCTCATCCTCACCACCCTGCCCCAGGCCAGCGCCCAGAACGCGGGGTTGGTGGGCCAGATTGGGAGAGCGGAGTCGCCCACATTCACAGGCACCGGAACGCCCCCCGCTGTGGCCGGAGGCATTGCCATGTGGGCGCCAATGGCTATGACTACGGATACAGCCACGCCGACTTTCACTGCCACGTGGACACCCACCACCGTCGCCACCTCAACAGCCACGCCAACGACCACACCAACGATCACACCGACACCTACGCCGTGCGGTCCGATCTATGTGAGTAGCGGTATTATTGAAAACGATACGACATGGGATCAGACCTGCGGACCTTACGTCATCCAAGGGAATATCCTGATTCAGCAAGGGGTAACGCTGACGATAGAGTCAGGGGTAGAAGTGAAATTCGATGGTAACTACTTCTTGGAAGTGGAGGGGACTCTCACGGCTGTGGGCACGGCTGGGCAGAGGATTGTGTTCACATCCAACCAGGCTTCGCCAGCCAGGGAAGATTGGCAGGGGATCAAGTTCCAGGAAGGCAGCACAGGCGCCATTCGCTACGCTGACATTCACTATGCTCAGACAGGCGTTTACATCTACAAAGCCTTCCCAGAGGTCTCGTATACCACTGTGACCCATGCTAACGTGGGGATTTCTTCATCGCGGGGTACAACTACCTTTGCAAACAACACTGTCACCACGGACACGGGGTGTTGTTGGAGTGGCATCTCGATTGACAGCGCCAATTCCACGACGGTGGATGTTTCATCCAACACGATTTCTGGCCCTGCTAACGGCGTCAGGATTCAGAGCTGCAATGGCAGCACCATCACAGTGTCTAACAATGCGATGACACAGCTACAAAGGCACATTGGGACGAACACTGGCGGCGTCTTCGTGAGCGAATCCAACTCTACTCTCAACATCACCAACAACACGGTTTCAGAGGCAAAGAACACCTACTACGGCGCGTATGGGGTCTATGTGTCTGGAGAAGTCGTATCGTTGACAGTGAGCGGCAATACGCTGACCAACAACCAGGGAGGTTTGCGAATCTCGACCACTGATGAACCTGTTACTGTCTCTAACAACACCTTTTCTGGAAACAACAGCGCCATCATTCTGTACCTTTCTTCAGGTGCGACTGATGTTTCAATCACCAACAACACCTTGACCGACAATGGTACTGGTATTTCGTGGAGTGGCAGTGCCAGTGCCCCATCACCTCAAATCAACTACAATGACATTACTGGCTCTAGTGGTTATGCCCTGAGTGTAGGCACGCAACGCGGCGCCTACACCACCCTCGACGTACGTTACAACTGGTGGGGTACTACCAACGCCGCTACTATCGCTTCCAAAGTTCATGACTATGACGATGACTACCGCTATTACGAAGCCCTACTGTCTCCAATTTTGACCGCATCTTACACAAGCCCGGTGGAAGGCCCGACTAATCCTGCGTTCACCATTAACAGCGGCGCTAGTGTAACCGAGGATCCCGATGTTGCGCTCACTCTATCTGCCGATAACGCAGCACAAATGAGGATTAGCGAAGACTCTGACTTCCAGGGAGTGGCTTGGGAGACCTTCGCCACTACTAAGGCTTTCCAGCTTTCCACCGGCAACGGCATGAAATACGTTCATGCCCAATTCAAAGACGCCAGTGAGCGATTGTCAACCCTAGCATTTGCAAAGATCCGCTTGGAACAGCCTCAACCAGGGCCGACGGATGTCAGCGGCTTGATTGATACCAATAAGACCTGGACCCAGTATAGCAGTCCGTACATAGTGAAGGGGAACATATTAGTTCAACAGGGTGTGACCTTGACGATAGAGTCAGGGGTAGAAGTGAAATTCGATGGTAACTACTTCTTGGAAGT
>CAYMKL010000196.1:9061-9279 GCA_964390805.1 uncultured Anaerolineae bacterium
ACAATGACATTACTGGCTCTAGTGGTTATGCCCTGAGTGTAGGCACGCAACGCGGTACCTACACCACCCTCGACGCACGTCACAACTGGTGGGGTACTACCAACGCTGCTACTATCGCTTCGAAGATCTTTGACGAAGAGGATGATTACAGGTATTTCACAGTGGTAACTACTCAGGCTACCCCTCAAGAGTACAAGGGATGAAGGGGTTGCCGGTCA
>CAYMKL010000197.1:0-9271 GCA_964390805.1 uncultured Anaerolineae bacterium
ATCGAACTGTCAGCCAGGGCCGACGTTGTGCCCAAGGCCAACATTGAAGAGGCCCGCAACGACTTATATGAGCAGCTTCGCAGGCGTATCACCCTGCTGTTCAACGAAACCTGAAGAAGGAGGATAAGCAAATGCCTAAGGTCATCAGAATCACCAACACGTTCAAGTTGTCCAGCGCCAATCCACACGACAAAACCACTCGCCTGAGTGAGGCCACCCACCAATACTTCTACTTCGCCGAGTATGAGGTGGACGAGGATGGTACCTGGCGGGAAGGTCATTCCTTGACGGCCGTCGTCGGGGTAGACCGGTTGGCCGAGCTGCTAGACGACGCTGATCTCCTCCAGGAGATCCCGACCACAAAACAGTCAGGAGGTGACGACCATGATTAGGCCGTTCACGAACTGCCCGAAGTGCCAGTCAGGCAACCTGGAAGTCCAATTCACCATCGTGATGAGAGAAACATGCCACAACTGCGACTTCCTCACCCAACGCCGAGTGACCCCTTGTGTCAGTGGGGGGCAGGCGATGCTGGAGCACCTGGTTGACCATCTCATCACGGACAATGGCAACCTGCACGCCCTCGGAGCGGTGTTACAGCAACAACTGGCCAAGGTACAGCGACGGGAGGCCAAGAGCAGCAACCGCAACCACAGGGGGAAACCCCGTCGAGAGGAGAAGGGGCAATGAGAGAGAGTACAT
This sequence comes from uncultured Anaerolineae bacterium, assembly GCA_964390805.1. Classification (GTDB taxonomy): domain Bacteria; phylum Chloroflexota; class Anaerolineae; order VGOG01; family VGOG01; genus CAYMKL01. The sequence continues at coordinate 703 of CAYMKL010000197.1, forward strand.
TGTCCAGAAGAGAGTGGCTCGGCGCCTATGCACAGGTAAAAGGTAACAGGGAGGAGGTGGAGTAATGGGGCAACACATCAAGTTCTGGGCTACCAATGAAGACCTGCGCAACCTGGAACGGCTCAGGGCCAAGTGGCCACGCTGGGGAACCGCCCAGCTTCTCCACAAGGCGCTGGCCATCGCCGCCGACAGGGTGGAATCAGGGCCATCCCAGGAGGTCCAGGAACTCTCGCCATTCGAGCAGGCAGTGCAGGAACTGTTCGGAGCGCAAGCCTAGCGGCATCAAAACAGTCAGGCAGCCCCATAGGCTCGCGGGGCTGCCTGCACACCAAAACACTTAGGAGAGGATCACCATGAACACAAACCCTAACCCCAACCGTATCATGGCCTCTGCTGCACTGGTCAGCGCAGTCGCGGTACGAAGAATACGGCGAGGAGGCGAAGCATGATCATCAGAGGTGATTTGGTCCAGATCATAGACAACGCCACGGGCGAGATTCTCACAGGGAGAGTCAAAAGGGTCACCCTGCGCACCGTCAAGGTCATGATCACTGACCCTGAGTCCATGCTCGGCGACACCATCGTAGCTTTCCGCCCCCCCATACCGGAGGGCATTGAGGACTGCTACGTCGTAGTCGATGCTCCACCTATGCGCTCTACCGCAGAGCAACCCCGCTCCACATCACGACCAGCCCCCTACGAGTGGGACGGCTATGATGACATGCCACCACAACCAGAATGAGGAGGCGCGACCAATGCAAAATCTGAACGACTATGCACTCGACTACTTCCTCCGTGGCAACGGTGGAGAACTCGCCAGATTGCAGGCTCAGCAAGAGCTCTTCCGCCGTGGCCAGGAGAGCGCCGAAAAGAGTGAGGAAGACGTGGTAGCCGAATTGCGACGACGCGGCTACGTAGTATTCAAACCCCGCAATCGCGGAAGGAGGCAACAACCATGACCGAGATCAGTAAGCTGCTCACACCCCTCACAGCGCCCGTGCCCCCTCAGTTCGAGGGGGCATTGGGCTACGAGGGCGACGCCCGATACGTCGCCTTCTACTGGCAGCCAGTCGGTGATGAGCTGATGTGCGACGACGGCCAGGTCGCCGCAGACGGTAACTGGTGGGCCTGGATAGACTTCGTGAACCACCCCGCCGTGTACCATCACCTGCTCTTGCCATGTCCTCGATGTCGCGGGGTCGGCACCACCAACCAGCTCGAGAACGAGCCCTGTACGGTTTGCGACGGCGCAGGACGGCTCCCCCTCAACTTGGGTAACTCCGATGAAGAGGCCACCCACTGGCTGATCCTGGACCGCCAGGAGCGGAAGCTCTACGTGGCTCCAGTAGCCACTGGCAGGCGCTTCCTCCAAGAGCAGTGGCCACCACCACGGGAGTTGACACCAGAAGAGCAAGCGAGCATCTTTGAGGCTTTCCAGGAGGCCGTGGCGAAGCTCAACCGCGAGTGGCAGCCACCATCAGACGAGAAACTCCAGGCCATACTGGAGGAGTCCATGCAGACTTGTGCGGAGATGAAGACCTGGTTGGACGGCCAGATCGAGAAGGGGGACACCATCACCTCCTCCCCAACACGAAAGAAAGGATGAGGCATGGACACAGACGAAATGCACGCACAGACTCCCCCCGAAGTGACCATCATGCTGCTCCAACCCTTCCACGGATCGCACGGCCACTTCACGCCCGGGCGCACCTTCAAGGCCATCCAGGCAGGCGACACCGACGAGGACGGCTGGATCGTCACCAGGCCCGAGCACCTGGCTGGCATGAGCGTTCGACGAGATTGCGCCATGTTCGTCCCCGCACACCACCCCCTTGCCAGCCACACCGGTCTGTGGTCATAATTACCCCGGGCCCCGGAGGATCGCCGCCTTCGGGGCCCCTTTTTTTCTTGCCCCCTCGAACACCCCAACCGCCTCTACCCCGCTTCTATGCTTCCCCCCAAAGATCAAAACAGTTAGAACACCCTGCACCCCCACAGTACGACCCTCAGCGCACCTCCCCAAAGACACGCCTGGGCCTCCCTTTTTTCGACGAGGAGGAATAGGCGCCTCGCCTTGCGCGATTTCCCGATTGATTCATTCCTTGCCAAACGAAAAACGGCGACGCGCTTTCAACTGGCTGCTGAACAGCTCGCTCCCTTCAAGATGGGAATGGGCGCCGTGTCTTGGGCGATTTTCTGTTTGATTCATTCCTTGCCAAACGGAGAATTGGCCCTAACTCATCACCGCCAATCACCACACCGCTGCTCCACACAGCATCGCAGCCAGAGGCAAGTGCGCCCTAAGTGGCTTTTTCGCAGCGCTACAGCGAGCCCTGAGCGACCCTTTCACGACCTCCAGGTGCACGTTGAGCATTGTTAGAGTGACCCTTTCACGTCCACACAGGGCAATGCGCGAGCCCCCTCGATGCCTCTTCCCTGCACTGTGAGACCAAAACAGTCAGACCATCTCCGTATCTTGCATGGCGGCACGCACCAAAACAGTTAGACCGTCTCTCTCTTTTGCACGTCCACATAGAATGACGTGCGTGCCTGATTTGCCTGTCTCACATCGCCACACGCGATCACCTGCTCACAGAAAACAGTCGGGCGAATCACGCGCCACAGCCGGTCTGCTCTGGAGCGAGTCTTGAAACACCTGCAAAAGAATCGTCGCGAACCAGACTATAGAGAGACCGTAATGTTGCATATATGGGCCATCCAATCTGTAGATACCCATATCCCTCACGTATTGACACAACCTCGAATTTCTGCTATAATCACATCGGGGGGGCAAAGCGCATGAGCACCATCTGGGACGAGGGGACAATCGAAGACATTCCTCTCGGTGCAACGATCAGGCGCAAGGTTGGCGGCTACATCTTCCGCTACCGTCCGGGCGTTGGTCAAGAGTGCATGGATTACTACACCCCCACCAACCCACGCACCGCTGACCAGCAGCTCATGCGCAAAGTCTTCGCCGATGCGACGGCGGCATGGAAAGCTCTTTCTGAGGAAGAGAAGGACGAATGGAGGGAGCAGGCCAGGAAGAAGGGGAGGCTAGGGCCTCACCTCTTCCAGAGCCACTACATCGAGACGCACGAGCCATACTATGGTGTCGCCAAGGTCCACTTCGCCGTCATCGGTGGGGATTGGGTAGACTGAAGGAATACCATGGCTAAGGTCAACAGCACGCGCATCTCTACAATCAAGGCCAACTTTCAGCACGCCGATGTGATCACCGAGGACAACCTGGCTGATTTGATCGACGCCATTGCGGAGGCTGCTGAAGCACATCAGCACGTTTCGACGGGAGGAGATGGGACGGGGACAGGCGACGCCGGTCCGATAGATCAAAGCAACATCACCATCGATGTCATCCAGCGTATCACCGCGCCGTCGCCGGTTTGGCGTTTGGCAGGTGCATCTCCCTCCGAGGCCACTGTTGGCGCATTGCCTGTACTAGACTTCTCGAACGCTGAAGACAACTTCTGTTTCTACTCCCTGCTCATCCCACACGAACTCAAGGCCGGCACCACGATCCATGTGGACATAGATTGGTGCTACACAGGTAGTCAAGACAACGGGACGGTCTGCTGGAAGCTCGACTACATCAACGTAGACGAGGGGGAGACGGTAGACGGGACCACGATTACCATTTCCAAGACCACAACAGGGAGTCACGCAACGGGCAAGCTCACCCACACCACGTTGGACATTGGCATCACCGGAGCAGAGACAGAGGACGTTGTAGGGCTCAGGCTCTGGCGAGACACAAGCGAGGACACCCTGGCCACCGCTGCCAGGCTGATCCAAGTCCACTTCCGAATTAACGTGAATGCATTTGGAGAAGCAGCGAGTTAAGCGTCCACTTCCAGTTCAGCTATCACCACACAGGGGGTACAGGCTCGGAGGCTGCGAAGGTGCGCAACTTTCGGGTGTACTACAATGCAGGGCCGTTGGACGGATACGTGACGTTGGCGTAAGCCCGTCCACGGGCACATCGAGCAGAGACATGGGCCTCGACGTAGTCGTCTTGAGGGAAGGAGGTGATCACCCAACAACCTATCGTGCACGAACCGGAACCACAAACACATCACAACACATAAGGAGGTCAAAACCATGTTCAACGACAAAGCATCAAGCAAGCGCATCCTGTTCAGGCAAGGACTACTGCCTCTGGGCATCACCGTCGTCATCCTATGGGCGGGCCTTGTGCTGACCTATTTGATGCGCATCCATTCCCGGCTCGAGGGTCTTCCTACAGTCGAAGAGGCTGAGGCGCAGCCCCTCGCCGACATATGACGCAGATTGTCGAGCCAGGGAGTCTCCACCGCGACTGGGGAGACCTCTGGCCCGACATCACCCGCTGCGGCGGGGCAACCAGGAGGAACACCATGGGGAAAGCAGATTCAAGTGCGATTACGGCTGTCAAGGCCCTCTTCGAGACCGGCGACACGCTGACAGAGGAGAGCTTTGGGGAGCTGATTGACCTGATTGCTGAAGCAGCCCAGGCGCATCAGCACCTCTCCACAGGTGGTGATGGTACGGGGACGGGCGACGCGGGGCCGGTGATCAACCTCCAGAGCGGGGCGGCGGCTGCCAAGCCTGGCTCGCCAGCAGTGGGTGACATCTACGTCGAGACCGACACCTCCAAGGTCTACGCCTGCTACTCGGCGGGGAGTTGGACCGAGGTAGGAGGCGGGGCAGGTGGAGCTCCCACCGACGCATCTTATGTCACCATCAATGCCGAAGCGGGCTTGTCGGCAGAGACGCAGCACAAGAACATCACGGGGGACGATCTCCACGAGCCCCAAGCCCACAAGTCCAGCCACGCCGGCGGGGGCGCTGACAAGCTCAAGTACACCCGTCAGGTCGTCTTTTACGTCCCCGGCGAGTTAAGCACAGGCAGCAACCAATCGGCCGAAGTCGTGTACCGTGGCCCCACAGCCAACATGGTACGAGCAGATGGCCGCGTCAAGACTGCGCCCACGGGGCAGGCCCTCCTCTTCGACATCAACATCAACGGCACGTCCATTTGGAACGTCACCCCGGCCAATCGGCTGCAGATTGCCGCCAGCGCCAACAGTGGCACTCAGACCTCTTTCGACACCACCACCATCAGCGATGGAGACGTGGTCACCATAGACACCGACCAGATTGGCACCGGCCAGCCTGGCGACACCGCAACAGCTCTTCTCGAGCTAGAGTGCCATCCTGAAACAGGCTAGACCAAGGCCGGGGCTGTTCTCACGATGCAAGCAAGACACCGCCAGTTGACAAGTCATTAAGTCCAGACTCACTTGGACGATAGGTATAGGCGGATCACCACATTTAGGGGGTGAACGAGAATGAGCTACCAATACTACCGCGAGATCACCATTGATCATACCAAGGTTCCAGGAGACCTCACCAACTTCCCCTTCCTCTTCAACACCACCAATGCCGACCTGAAGACGGTGGCCAATGGTGGGAAGATCGAGAACACAGCCTCCGGGGGAGCAGGCGGAAGCCTTACCATACCTGCTGACCTGGTCTTCTCACCCAACTTGGATGGCTCTGATCCCTACGACTTCGAGGTCGAGAAGTACGATCCTGCTACGGGCAAGCTCGTTGCCCACGTCCGGATTCCCTCACTCAGCTCCTCAGTGGATCATGTACTCTACGTCGTCTATGGCGATAGTGATGTCACTACCAGCCAGGAAAATGTAACAGGAACATGGGACGCGAACTTCCTGATGGTTCACCACCTGCACGAGGCAAGTGCTGCTAATTCGGACGATTCAACGAGCAATGGCCACGATATTACGACAGAAGGCGGGAATCCGGCTTACCAACAGGCGGGGCAGATAGATGGTGCTGTTGATTTCGACGGTGATGACTATCTTGCAACAGCAAACAACCCCTTTTCTAATAACGATCTCTCAGGGGGCGCGACGCTTGAAGTGTGGGTGAAGACCTCTGAAGCATCGTACGCGGCAATAGTTAGTGTTGAGGGCTACTTTGATGTTGGTGTTAACAATGCAGGCCATGCGAACTTTGCCTACGGAACCGCAGATGGCGGTGCGCATTTTTTCTATTCTGATGTCAATCTAAACGATGGGTCCTGGCATCACCTGGTTCTTGTTTATTCAAGTTCAAACGCATATCTGTACTTCGATGGAGGTTTGGATGATAGCGGCGCCAGCAGTGCCCCTGACGTCGACCATGTAACAAGGCCCTTAGCCGTTGCTTGCCACTCGGTGATACAGGACTTTCTTGCAGGCGTCATTGATGAAGTCCGCATCTCCAACGTCGCTCGCTCCGCCGACTACATCACCACCACCTACAACAACCAATCCTCGCCGTCTACATTCTACAGTGTAGGCAGCAAACAATTCGTCTCCCCATCCTTCACGTACTGTAAGAAGATCACCATTGATCACACCAAGGTTCCGGGCGACCTCACCAACTTCCCCTTCCTGTTCAACACCACCGACGCCGACCTGAAGACAGTAGCCAATGGGGGGAAGATTGAGAACACCGATGCTAATGGTGGGGCCTCCGGCTCTCTCATCGTGCCTGCCGACCTGGTGTTTTCACCTTACCCTGACGGCTCCAATCCCTACGACTTTGAGGTCGAGAAGTATGACCCGGCGACGGGGGAGTTGGTTGCTCACGTTCGGATCCCCTCACTAAGTTCTTCCGTAGACACCGTGTTTTACCTCGTTTACAGTAACTCTAGCATTACTGCGAGCCAGGAGAACGTCACAGGGGTCTGGGATACCAACTTCAAGATGGTACACCACATGGTTGACAACGCAGGGGGAAATGTAACTGACTCCACGTCCAACAGTAACGACGGCACAAAGAAAGCTGCCGGGGAGCCCGTCGAGACAAGCAGCGGCAGAATAGGCAAGGCACAGGACTTCGATGGCGTAGACGATCACATCGACGTCGACTCACTGGCCGCAGACGTGAAGACGCTCCAGGCATGGACTATAGAGTGTTCCATCAAGCCTGAAAACCTCTCAGATGGTGGGATGCTCTTCAGTATGAGAGACAGCGACGAAGGGTCCAGGCCCCGCGTCAACCTTGATACATTCGACGGCAACGACGTTGCTTACGAAGCTGTCGGGGAGGACCCCGACGAATTCTATGTTACGGCTTCAAACGTGCTGACTGCCATCACCTGGTACTACATCGTTCTCGTAGCAGACGACGCGGCAACAACCATCTATCTGGACGCTTCGAGCGTGGCCAGTGGTGCCGGGAACAGAGCGCCAGGAGACATCACCAATGCCTTCGCCAAATGTCGCATCGGTGAAAGGGTGTACCCAGGCATGAACTTCCCTGGGATCATTGACGAATACCGCGTATCCAGCGTCGCTCGCTCCACCGACTACATCACCGCCACGTACAACAACCAATCGAGTCCGTCCACGTTCTACACCTTAGTGGATGTAACAATTACGCTGGTCTTGCAGCCTGACGAGGCCGACTCGAACGATGCTTTCCTCCTGAATGCTAATCCTACCACTAACTTCGGGAGCCACGGGAACCTGTGGGTGGGAGAGCGGGCTCTCTTCTCGCAGATCGCGCATACTCTGTTGAAGTTCGACCTGACGACCTTGCCTGCAGACGCTACGATTGTCTCAGCTACGCTTTCTTTGTGGCTCAGTTCCACGGCTCAGGCCAGCCAGGGAGATACCATCAAGGTGTACCGCCTGAAGCGGGCCTGGGTCGAGAGTGAGGTTACCTGGAACGTTTACTCTACTGGCAATAGCTGGCAGGTTGCGGGTGGAGACGGGCCTGACGACCGCGAGCAGACTGAGATCGGGTCTGCCGATACGACCGGGAGCGACCCGACAGGGCAGTTCTTCGACATTCCGCTGACTCCGACGTCCAAGGCCGACTTAGACTTGGGCTACGGGTGGCTCCTCAGAACCGTGAACCAAGTCGACGATCTGTATATCTTCTATCCGTCGACCAACGCAACCCCGTCGCAGCGTCCTAAGCTGACCATTGTGTACACTATGGAGGCAGGCAACCAACCTTACAGCTTCATCATGTGAGCCAATGACCAAATTCAACGTCGCTGTCCGAAACCAACTCAAATCAACCTTCGAGGCCGGGGACAAACCCACCGAGGAGGAGTGGCACGCTTTCATCCAGGCCATCCAGGACGGCATTGAAGGCCACGAGCACAAGAGCACCGGGGGCTGCAACTCCGGGACGGGGGACGCAGGCCCCGTTCAGTTTCCCCAGGGCTGGCACGACGCCAACCTCCGCAACATCCGAGCTTGGAGGCGATGCCTGGCCACGCGGCCCGACCTGGCTACCAAGATACTCGCCAAAGCCTGGACGGGCGTGGAAGGTCAAGACTGGGTCCAAGCTCTCGTCTCCGATGGAGAGTACGTGTACGTGGGCCTCGAGGGCTGGCCAGCGCACATCTTAAAGATTGAGCCTCGCACCATGACCACACTGGTCGGCTGTCACGGCAGCGAAGGCGTAAACAATTGCCGAGCCCTGGCTCTAGCCGGCGACCGCCTGTACGCCGGCATGTTCACCACCCCCGCTTACGTGGTCATGA
>CAYMKL010000198.1:0-9256 GCA_964390805.1 uncultured Anaerolineae bacterium
TTATCATTTGAGGGAATTATACCATCCCGGTAACATTTTACATGAATGAATGCGCTGATTTGACAAAGGCAGAGAAAATTGGTATAATATCAAATTGCGTCTATTTCTGTAACCCAATTTGCGGAGGCGCAAATGTCCCAGCGAATTGGGTTTTACCGTTTCTATTGTAAAGGGGGAGCCAGAGGCAATCTATGATTAGTCATCTTGGTAGCAAGTCGTATGCTAGAATCTCGGATGTGCATCACCTGCCCGATCTGATCGAGGTGCAGTTGCACTCCTTTGAGTGGTTTCAAAAAGTGGCCCTGCGGGAGTTGTTCGATGAAATCTCGCCCATCATCAGCTACAGCAGGAACCTGGAACTTCACTTCCCTGGCTTCAACCAGCGCATGAACAGGGAGTTCGGCCTGGACTATCGCTTCGAGGAGCCTAAGTACACTGAGGCAGAGTGTCTGAATAGGGACATAACTTTCGCCGCTCCACTGTATGTGAATGTCATGCTCTACAACAGGGAGATAGACCAGCCCATGGTGCAGGAGATATTCATGGGTGATTTCCCCATCATGACCGAAAGCGGCACTTTCATCATCAACGGCACCGAGCGGGTGGTGGTCAGCCAGTTGATTCGTTCTCCCGGCGCTTACTTCGACGCCGAGGAGGAGCGGACTACGGGGCGCCTGCTCAGCAATGCCAAACTCATCCCCGACCGGGGAGCCTGGATGGAGTTCGAGACTCGCAAGAGCGACTACATCATCATCAAGTTTAATCGTAAGCGTACCTTCCCCGTGACCGTCCTCCTGCGAGCTCTGGCAGCAGTGGACGATGGCTCTGGCAGCGAGATTCTCAAAGAGGGTAGCGACAGAGAACTGTTGGAGCTCTTCGCGGAAGTTGATAACATGCCCTCCCATCAGTACATCACCACCACCATCCAGCAGGAGCCGGAGTGGGATCCGAAGAAAGGTCGCACCGTGGCCGACGAGGCCATGCTCGAGTTTTTCAAAAAAATGCGCCCCGGTGATCCGTCAACGCTCGATAATGCCAGGGAATATCTGAGGGCCCAGCTTTTTGACCAGCACCGTTATAATTTGGAGAAAGTGGGGCGCTATAAGCTCAATCAGCGACTTGGCCTGGACATACCGCTTGATCGGCGCACCATCACCAAAGAAGACCTGGTCAGGCTGGTGGAGCGCATGATCCGCATCAACAACGGAGTGGAAGATCCCGATGACATAGACCACCTGGGCAATCGTCGGGTGAAGACCGTGGGCGAGCTTGTCCAGAACAAGTTGCGCATCGGACTCAGGCGCATGGAGCGGGTGGTGAAGGAGCGCATGAGCATCCGCGACCCGGAACAGGTCACCCCCGTGGCCTTGATCAACATCCGACCAGTGGTGGCGGTTGTCCGAGAGTTCTTCGGCGGCAGCCAACTCTCTCAGTTCATGGAACAGACCAACCCCCTGGCCGAGCTTACCCACAAGCGGACCCTGTCAGCCCTGGGTCCGGGAGGACTAAGGCGCGAGCGGGCGGGCTTCGACGTGCGCGATGTTCACCATAGCCACTACGGGCGCATCTGCCCCATCGAAACCCCCGAAGGGCCCAACATTGGCCTCATCGGTCGCCTGGCTACCTATGGTAAGGTGAACGACTTTGGCTTCATTGAAACCCCGTATCGTAAAGTGATCAGATCTGTGCCCAACGAATACGAGCAGTTACTGGATAAGACCTTGCGGAGACAGGTTCTCGATCCTGATGGCGGGGAGGTGGTGGCCGAGGCAGGGACCCTCATTACCCCGGAGTTGGCTGAGCGCATCGCATCGCTGCCCCTGGAGGACGAAGTCAAAATCCAGCCCATGGTCACCAATGAGATCGTCTATCTCTCGGCCGACAAGGAGGACAAATACACCATCGCTCAGGCCAACGCTCGCCTGGATGACAAAGGGCAGTTTGCTAGCTCTCGCGTCTCGGTGCGGCGCAGCCAGAAGTTCCTCTTCGAGGCGGCAGAGAAGGTTGACTACATAGACGTCTCACCCAAACAGATTGTGGGCATCTCGACAGCTCTTATCCCTTTCCTAGAGCATAACGATGCCAACCGTGCCCTGATGGGCTCCAATATGCAACGCCAGGCAGTGCCCTTGATTGTCCCTGAGGTGCCCCTGGTTAGCACCGGTATGGAGTGGGATGCCGCCATTGATTCGGGTCAGGTGATTGTGGCCAGAGAGGACGGTGAGGTGGTTAGCACCACCAGCCGCCAGATTGTGGTGGCTGGCGGTGATGGCCTTCGAGTCTACCCCTTGCGCAGGTACAGTCGCTCCAACCAGTCAACTTGTATTGATCAGCGCTCCATTGTGAGCAAGGGGCAGCGTGTTAAGAAGGGGGATGTATTGGCCGATTCCTCCTCTACCGACAGCGGTGAGCTAGCCCTGGGACAGAACATGTTGGTGGCTTTCATGTCCTGGGAGGGCGGCAATTATGAGGACGCGGTGCTGATCAGCGAGAGGCTGGTACGGGAAGACAAGTTTACCTCCATTCACATTGAGAAGCATGAGAGCGAATCTCGTGATACCAAGCTTGGCCCTGAGGAGATCACTCGCGACATACCCAATGTGGGAGAAGAGGCCCTGAAAGACCTTGATGAGGACGGCATCGTGCACATTGGGGCGAGAGTGGGGCCCAACGACATCCTGGTGGGTAAGATCACCCCCAAAGGTGAGAAGGAGCTGACCCCTGAGGAAAAACTCCTGAGGGCTATCTTTGGTGAGAAAGCCAGGGATGTCAAGGATTCGAGCTTGCGCCTGGCCCACGGTGAGCGAGGCAAAGTGGTTGATGTGAGTATCTTCACCCGTGATGAGCACCGGGACCTCCCGGCTGGCGTTGACAAAATGGTGCGAGTCAGCGTGGCGCAGCGGCGCAAGATCACCGAAGGCGACAAGATGGCCGGCCGCCACGGCAATAAGGGAGTTATCTCCAGGGTTCTTCCCATTGAGGACATGCCCTTCCTTGCCGATGGCACTCCAGTGGAGCTCATTCTCAACCCCTTGGGTGTGCCGGGGCGTATGAACATCGGTCAGATCCTGGAGACCCATCTGGGCTGGGCCGCCAGCCGGCTGGGTTTCCGGGCCGTTTCCCCCGTTTTCGATGGGGCTGATGAGAAAGAGATCGCAGCAGAGCTGGGACGGGCCTGGCTTATTGACAAGGCCTGGCATGAAATCACTGAGCGAGCCTGGCAGTGGCTGGATGAGGTGGAGTACGACCTCGAGTACCTGGAGGACGACGAAGACGCCCGCTTTCTTTACATCAGCCAGTGGTTGGAGGGGAAGGGGTACGATGAGGAAGCATTGGCGACAGACCTGATCTATGCGCGCCGCTGTGTTCTTCGTGAGTGGCTGAAGGAGCATGGTTACGACCCTGAGGCCATCCTGGTCTTCGAGGGGGATCCGCGTTCCACTGCAGAGAAGGAGGAGGCGGACCGTCTAGCGCACATAGTTTGCCTGCGCGTGTGGCTGGAGGAGCAGGAAACAGCAAGCGGGGGAGCATCGGCTCTGTCGAATGAAGAGGTGGAGCTGGAGGCCCTGCGTGTGAGCAAAGAGACGGGTATCCCCTTGCCTACACTAGGTAAGGCCATCCTTTATGATGGCAAAACCGGGGAGCCCTTTGACCAGCCGGTCACGGTTGGTGTTATCCACATGATGAAGTTGGCTCACTTGGTGGAGGACAAAGTACACGCTCGTTCCACGGGGCCCTATTCTCTGGTCACCCAGCAGCCCTTGGGCGGCAAGGCCCAGTTTGGGGGCCAGCGCTTCGGCGAAATGGAGGTTTGGGCACTGGAGGCTTATGGGGCCGCTCATACCCTGCAGGAGATGCTCACCATCAAATCCGACGATGTCGTGGGGCGGGTAGGCACCTACGAGGCTATTGTCAAGGGGGAGGAGATCCAGGAGCCTGGCGTGCCGGCCTCTTTCAAGGTGCTGGTCAAAGAGCTACAGAGCCTGGGCCTCTCGGTAGAGGCGATCAACGACAACGGAGAGATCATCAAGTTCGGGAAGGACGACGAGACGGAGAGGCTTCCCCGCCTCGGCCTGGGCCTGGGTTTGCCGAGATACAGCAGAAGCGATTAGCTCGGCAATGTTCGGCTTAGTTCTTGCCGGAACCCTTTTTGAGATTTGCTCTTTTCAATCGTTTGTGCTATAATGTGTCGAAATCGTGGGCTAAACGTTCCCTGGCTCACTTCATGGTGAGCGCGTTAGGTTAAAGCGAGGCCATCGCGACTCTCAACGATGGCCTCTTTCAATGGATTTATCCCTTGAGGATGCCAGTCAGTAGAGCTAGGCTTGGGAGGAGAGTGTAACTTGCCAACAATCAACCAACTGGTCAGAAAAGGACGGAAGAAACAGCGGAAGAAGAGCAAGGCTCCGGCTTTGCACTATACCTTCAATGCCTTGAAGCAGAAGAGGGATCGGCGTCCTAGAGGGGCGCCTCAGAAACAGGGCGTCTGCACTCAGGTCAAAACGATGACCCCCAAGAAGCCCAACTCCGCTTTGCGCAAGATCGCCAGGGTGCGCCTCACCAATGGCATTGAGGTCACGGCCTACATACCCGGCGAGGGGCACAGCTTGCAGGAACACTCTGTAGTCTTGATCCGGGGTGGCCGAGTCAAAGACTTACCAGGCGTTCGCTACCATGTGATCCGGGGAACCTTGGATGCCACCGGGGTCGAGGATCGCAGCAGGGGGCGTTCAAAGTATGGTACCAAGATGCCCAAAAAGTCGAGGCAAGAGTAAGATCATTGCGATGGGCGAAGGTCTCCTGACCGAGCCCTTGTCGCCTCGGTCGGAGACCTTCGGCGATCAGAAGAGAGGCCGAGAGAAGAGTAGTATCTTCAAGTTGGGAGTAGGAGTTTAGTATGCCCAGACGCTATCGTCCTTCTAAGCGGGAGATTAAACCCGATATAAAGTACAACAATGTGGTGGTGGCCAAATTCATCAACAAACTGATGAAGGGGGGCAAAAAGAGCCTGGCAGCCAGGATTCTTTACACTTCATTTGACATCATCGAAGAGAGAATGAAAAAGAACCCTCTGGATGTGTTTGAACAGGCCATTGACAATGCAGCCCCAGTCTTGGAGGTTAAGCCCAGGCGGGTTGGCGGGGCGACTTATCAGATACCCATGGAGGTTCCGCCCGACCGACGATTCTCGCTAGCCGTGCGTTGGCTGCTACAGTCGGCTCGTAGTCGCCCCGGCAAATCAATGGCTGAGAAGTTGGCCAACGAGTTGATGGATGCTGCTCAGGGCACTGGGGCTTCTATCAAGAAGAAAGACGATACCCACAGGATGGCTGAAGCTAACAAGGCTTTTGCTCACTACCGGTGGTAAGTGGGTTGTGGTCATGCCTAGAGAATACCCTTTGGAAAGGATGCGCAACATAGGCATCATTGCCCACATAGACGCGGGCAAGACCACTGCTACTGAGCGGGTGTTGTTTTACACGGGCCGTACCCATCGTATGGGAGATGTGGACGATGGCACGACCGTCACCGACTGGATGGATCAGGAGCGGGAGAGGGGCATAACCATCACCGCTGCGGCCATAACTTGCCATTGGTGCGATCATCAGATTAACATCATTGATACTCCAGGCCACATAGACTTCACCGTTGAGGTTCAGCGCAGTCTGCGGGTCTTGGATGGAGGCGTCGTCATCTTCGATGCTGTGGCCGGTGTGGAGCCCCAGTCTGAAACTGTCTGGCGGCAGGCCAATTCTTACCAGGTGCCGCGCATTTGCTTCGTTAACAAGATGGACCGCGTAGGGGCTGACTTCTGGCGCACCATTGAGATGATCGAGGAGAGGCTGGAGGCCAATCCTGTGGCCCTGCAGGTACCGATTGGGGCAGAGAGTTCTTTCAGCGGCGTCGTTGATCTCATCAACATGGAGGCCATCTCCTACAGCGATGAGCTGGGCGCGGAATCCGAGGTCGGTCCGATACCGGCCGAGTTGCGAGAAGAGGCAGCCCAGAAGCAAGAGCTCCTGGTGGAAAAGGTGGCCGAGACCGATGAGGCCCTGATCATCAAGTATCTGGAGGGAGAGGATATCACCGCCGAGGAGTTGCGGCGCGCTCTGCGCAAGGCTACCCTGGGCGGTGAATTGGTGCCGGTGCTTTGCGGTTCGGCTCTGCGGAACAAGGGCGTGCAGCCCATGTTGAATGCGGTGCTGGACTACTTGCCTTCGCCGCTGGACATACCGCCCATCGTTGGGACGAATCCCAAGACCGAGGCCCAGGAGAGCCGTCCTGCTGATGAAACCGCACCTTTAGCTGCTCTGGTCTTTAAAATAGTAACCGACCCCTACGTGGGCCGTCTGGCCTATTTCCGGGTGTACTCAGGCAAGATTAAGGCCAGGGGGGCAGTGCGTAACACCAATAAGAACACAAAGGAACGCATCGGTCGTCTGCTGCGTATGTACGCTAACCGCCGCGAGGAGATGGACGAGGTGCTGGCCGGTGACATCGGGGCTACTTTGGGCCTCAAGGACACTTTCACTGGTGAAACTTTGAGCGATTTCAACCGTCCCATTGTTCTGGAAAGTATCAAATTTCCGGAACCGGTTATATCGGTGGCTATTGAGCCCCGCACTGAGGCCGATCAGGACAAGATGAGTGATGCCTTGAAGCGGCTAGCCGAAGAAGACCCGACCTTTAAAGTGAGGGCTGACGAGGAAACGGGTCAGACCATCATCTCCGGCATGGGGGAGTTGCACCTGGAAGTCCTGGTCGAACGTATGTTGCGGGAATTCAAGGTCAGAGCTGGTGTAGGGCGACCTCAGGTAGCATACAAAGAGACCATAACCAAGCTGGTGAGGGCCGAGGGGCGGTTTGTTCGCCAGACGGGGGGGCGAGGCCAGTACGGACACGTCTGGCTGGAACTAGAGCCCTTGGAGAAGGGCGGGGGCTTCGAGTTCGCAGATAAAACGGTGGGGGGGAGTATCCCCAAGGGTTTTGTCCCCTCCGTGGAGCGAGGTGTTCGTGAAGCTCTGGATAGTGGCGTCGTGGCCGGTTATCCGTTGGTTGATCTAAAGGCTACTCTTGTGGACGGTTCCTACCACGACGTGGATTCCTCGGATGTGGCCTTTAAGATCGCTGGCTCTATGGCTTTGAGAAACGGCGTGTTGCAGGCTGATCCCGTCCTTTTGCAGCCCATGATGAAGCTGGAGGTGGTAGTGCCCGAGGAGTTTGTGGGTGAGATCATCGGCGATTTAAGCGCACGAGGAGCCCAGATCGAGGGCATGAGACCCCTGAGCGGGGGATTGCAGGCGGTGCAGGCTCACGTGCCGTTGGCGGAGATGTTTGGCTATGCCACCGAGCTCCGATCCAGGACTCAAGGGCGCGGCGTTTTCACTATGGAGTTCGATTACTATGACCAGGTGTCACCCGAAGTTATGGAGCGGGTCGCTTGGGGGTAGTCTCGCCTCGGTCGGAGACCTTCGGCGAACAGTAATACCACTTTTCAAAGGGAAAGGAGAAATCTGATGGCTAAAGAGCATTTTGAGAGGACTAAGCCGCATGTGAATGTCGGTACTATCGGGCACGTTGATCACGGCAAGACGAGTCTGACCTCGGCGATGACCAAGGTGCTAAGCTACAAGGGCCTGGGCAAGTGGTACACCTTCTACGAGATTGACAACGCTCCTGAGGAGAAGGAAAGGGGCTTGACGATAGCCATCTCCCACGTGGAGTACGAGACGGAGAACAGGCACTACGCGCACATAGACTGCCCTGGGCACCGGGACTACATCAAGAACATGATCACCGGGGCGGCGCAGATGGACGGGGCCATTCTGGTGGTGGCTGCCGACGACGGGCCGATGCCCCAGACGAGGGAGCACTTGCTGCTGGCTCGTCAGGTGGAGGTGCCCTCGATAGTGGTGTTTCTGAACAAGGCGGACAAGATGCAAGATGAGGAGCTTCTGGAGTTGGTGGAGTTGGAGTTGAGGGAGCTTCTGGACGAGTATGGCTTCCCTGGAGACGACACGCCGATAGTGAGAGGGAGCGCACTGCTGGCTTTGGAGAGCGGGTCCACCGATCCTGGGGCGTCGGAGTACGAGAACATTCTGGAGCTGCTGAGGGTAGTGGATGAGTACATTCCGACGCCTGTTCGTGAGACAGACAAGCCGTTCCTGATGTCGGTTGAGGACGTATTCAGCATCAAGGGTAGGGGTACGGTGGTGACTGGCAGGGTAGACAGGGGTACGATCAAGGTCGGGGAAGAGGTGGAGATAGTCGGGTTGAGGGATGAGGTGATCAAGAGGGTAGTGACCGGGGTGGAGATGTTCCACAAGACGTTGGATGTGGGGCAGGCGGGGGACAATCTGGGTTGTCTGTTGCGGGGTATTGATCGCGATGAGGTGGAGAGGGGTATGGTGCTGGCGAAGCCTGGTTCGATCAGGCCGCACACCGCGTTCACGGGAGAGGTGTACGTATTGAGGAGAGATGAGGGAGGTAGGCACACGCCGTTCTTCGCTGGGTATCGGCCGCAGTTCTTCATACGGACGCTGGACGTGACTGGGTCAGTGGAGTTGCCTGCCGGGGTGGAGATGGTGATGCCTGGGGACTACGTGAATATGCATGTGAAGTTGATAGAGCCTGTGGCGTTGGAGACTGGGTCGCGGTTTGCCATCAGGGAGGGTGGGCGGACCGTTGGTGCCGGCGTGATCACTGAAATCCTCGACTGAAGTAGGAGGGAGGCCGCTTACGATGGGCAGCCTCTTGCGATGGGCGAAGGTCTCCTGACCGAGCCCTTTTCGCCTTGCTAGAGAGACCCTCGGCGATCAAATGAAGGGGGAGGGAACCCAAACGAGTTATGGCCAAACAGAAGCTTAGGATCCGTTTGAAAGCCTATGACCATCGAGTTCTGGACCAATCGGCGCGGCTGATAGTGGAGACAGCGGAGCGCACGGGGGCTGATTTAGTTGGTCCCGTGCCCTTGCCGACCAAGATAGAACGGTTCACTGTGCAGCGCTCGCCTTTTGTGGACAAGGACTCACAAGAGCACTTCGAGATACGCACTCACAATCGCCTCATTGATATTGTGGATCCGGACTCGAAAACCATAGATACGCTGATGCGCCTAAACTTGCCGGCCGGCGTGGATATCGAGATCAAACTTTAGCAAGGGCGCGGATGATGAGGTAATGAGGTAGCGAGGCAACAAGCGGTGCTGTACCTTAACAATGCGGATAAATCAGGGTAGCGTCGGGCGAGCATTTTG
>CAYMKL010000199.1:0-9231 GCA_964390805.1 uncultured Anaerolineae bacterium
GGTAAGACAAACTTCGCTCTCTATTCAGTTTGAAAAGTGCGAAATGTAGGCTAAGCACTCCTTTCTCAAATGTCCGGCACTTCGACACCCAGCAATCCCATCATGAGGAAAATCTCGCCGCGGTGATGAATCTCGTGATCGAGAACATGCCAGAAGACCCAGCGCAGCGAGAAGGTCTGGCCCCACTGTTCCCGCGTCTCGTTCAGCCACTCAGCATCATGCTCGTCCAGCAGCCCCTCAGTGACAGCGTGTACCCGCTCCATTTCCTGCAGGATGCTCTTCACTGTGGGACAGCGCTCCCTCGGATACTCAGGCCACGGCTCGTCCCTCCCCAACGCCACCAGGTCCACCCAGCCGGCCTCAGCGTCAATAATATGACGGGCCACGTCGCCGATGGTGCGGAAGCCTTCTCCAGGGGTGAAATCGAGCTGCTCATCGGTCAAGCGACTCAGCGCTTCCACCAGGTCACGCCGGGCCAGGTTCCAGTAGGGGTAAATGTGGCTCTTTGGGATTTCGCAGGGTAATCACGAATTTCAGCCAATGACACCCCCACATCTGAGTGTTAGCTCTATCAACTGCTCAGATGTGGCATAGAACAAGCGTTCGCCCTGCGAAATCCTAGAGACCTGTAAATGTCTTTGGCCTTCATCGCTGTATTCTTCCTTCACTAAACTGGCTCGCGTTCTAGGATGCCGGTAGCGCAGCCGATGCCGCCGGCTGCCTTGAGGATCTCGTTCACCTCGACCACCTGGCAGGCGATGCCGGCATCCTCGTAGAACGCCTGGGTGATGGGATTGCCGGCCGCCATCAGGATCCGCCGGGGGGCCAGCGTCACGAAGTTGAGCGACATGCCGCGCCTGGCCTCCCCCTCGTCCGGTATGAAGAGGGCGGAGTACCCGCGCGCTCGCAGCGCTTCCACGACCGCATAGGGCACCCGCCCCGGCCAGGCGATGGCCAGGTCCCGGTCGGCGAAGCGCAACGTCCCCATCAGGTGCATCGCCCCGTAAGGCAGCCCGACCTGAATCACCTCAACCCCCATCTCCTGTAACAGGTTCGCCACTTGTGCTGCACCCTCGACATTGGTCCGCATTCCCGTCGCCACCAAAGCGGTCTGTGGGTCAATCCAGAGCGCGTCCGCCCCCTCGAAGGTTCCCCGCCCGCGCACGCTGCGCAGGATGGGAACTCCCAGGTCAGCCAGCCGCCGGGCGACGAATCGCTCCTCACCAGCCCGCACGGTGGATGCTGGTCGGCCCAGGATGGCCCCTTCCAGCGTCATGAACATCAGGTCGGCGACGAACATCAGGTTGGGGGGTGGCGTCTCGGTCGGTTCAATGTAGTGCACAGTGACACCAGCGTCTCGATAGGCCTGGGCCAGGGCGTCGTGCTGCCGCCGCGCTCCCCCGGCATCCAGCGGGGCGAGCATTTGAGCTGCGTCCGGGTCGGCCACTTCTTCCAGTTCCGGCCCAGGCCGGTGGAGCAGCACCGCCTTGAGCGGCGACCACTCCACCCCCACGCCGCACGCCCCCCAGACCTTCCCGATCTCCTGGCGCAAGGAGGCTATACGCGGCGACCAGCCTGCGCCGCCATAGGCGGCGGTTTTGAGAATGTCGGTCATGCTTCGCCTCCTGATTTGCTCGCGACCTCTGCTTGCACCTTATCGAGCAGCCTATGCCAAAGTTCTGCCGCTTCGGTGCCCAGTCGAGCCACTCGCACTGAGACGTAGCTCAGGTCCAGTTCCTCATCGCTCAGCCCACTTAGAATGAAGACCAACATCTCCCGGACATCGGCCGGGTGCTTGGCTGAACGACCTTCCTGCCAGGCCATGAGCTTGCCCAGGATGATGTCTTCAGGGCAGGCACACCAGGCTTCAAATTCGTTTCCACTCTCATCCTGAAAGATTCGGCGGGTGCGCCGTGCAAACGCTTCACGATAGCCCGGACTACCGGACAAGGGAACAAGATCGGCCTTGACCCCTTGGTTCATATCAATGATGTTGAACATGATCCCCAGGCGCGTGGAATTGCGCATTTGCTCTGGATCGGCGTAATAGCGCGGTGAGGGAAAGCGATGCGCCAGAGCGTTGAAGTGCGGCTCTCGCAGGTTGACCAGCATGTCCACATCGAAAGTCGCCCGGGTGATGCCAAAAGCCGATCCTGCGAACGCCCCCACGAGCATGTACGGCGCCCCGATTTCTTCCAGCGCACGCACGATGTCGAAATAGAACCCTAGGATGCTCATAGCTTGAATCCTCGCAATGGTGTCAGGTGCACCAACACCTTCATATTGATTTCTTCGTCGGACAGGTCCGGAAAGCGCCGACGGAACGCGCCCCGCAGGCCAGCCCGGACGAACTCTGCAGCCCGGATCATAGCCAGAGTGCGCTGGGCTGGGGTGAGTTGGGCCAAGAGTTCGAGTTGCTGCCAGTCAATGGGGTCGAAGTGCAGCGCTTCGCTCGATGTATCATCCGGCGATTCTGGCGTTTTCATCTTCTCACCTCCCTTCGGCTAGGCTCAGGGCAGGCCTCGTCACAGAACATGTTTGAGAACCCGCAGAGCGCGCAGGGTGACCCACTTGCTGGGCTTTCCCTTCTGCTCAATGTCGGCCCACGTCTTGCCAGTAAGCGCGTTCTCCAGCTTCCAGCGGCCCTGTGCGTCTTGCTTGCCCAGGATGAACTGTAGCGCATTGCTCAGTCGAGGATCGTCGCCGTAGCCCAGTTCCACCAGCACCGCTGTGGTCTCTAGCACGTCGCTCCAGTAGGTCAGCGGGAAGCCAAGCTTGAGCCAGGTGGAGCTCACCCGCTGGGTGTAGGGATAGTCGGCCACGGCCGGGTCGCGGCTGAGCAGGAACTCAGCGCCGACCTCGATGGCCCGCTGCATGGCCGGGGTATGCCGCTCGAGCGGGACCGCAAGCAGCGCCCTCATTGCTTTGTTAGCGCCCCAGCCGCAGGGCTGCCCCTGGTTGGCACTGCAGGCAAAGCATGGCCCTCTGGTGCCCGACTTGAGGTAGCGGAATCCCCCCTCGCCGGTGATGGCCTGCACCAGCCAGTCCAGAGCCGTTTGCACGCGGGAATCGTCAGCGTAGCCCAGGCGTTGCAGAGCGTACAGCAGGTTGCCGTTCAAGCAGGGTATGGAGCCGCTGGGCACTGGCTTCTGAAGGGCCGAGAAGGCACCGTTGGTGGCGATGGAGTGGCTCAAGACGTACTCGCAGCCCCGCCGCACTCGCTCGTCGGCAGGGTCGGCCCCTAACTCGGCCAGGAAGATGATCTGCCAGACGGTGCTCCGATACTTGGGTGAATAGCCGCCGCCGGGCTTGACCCAGTAACCGTCGGGGTACTGGGCGTCCAGAATGGCCGGCACCGGCCCCGTCGTCATGATGGCTGCCCTGGCTGCCTGAACTTCGGGATCATCCTCTGGCCGGTCCAGCAGATCTCGCAGCGCAAAGTAGCGCACGCTGGCGTTCTCCAGGTCTGGCTCCAGCAGCCAGGGGATGGGGTCGTCGTTAAGAACAATCTTCCAGGTCATTGGTTTCCTCCGTTTTCCTCCCCATAGATTTCTCTAACGCAGCATCAGGTGCCCATCAACCAGCCTACAGTGCCGAACATGGCAACATAGGTAATCAGGGCCCAGGCAGCGCGGTGGAGTGCGGTATAGCCAGTCAGACGGTGGCGGACAAAACGCCAGCCAAGGCGGGGCAGCACAACAAAGAGCCACACCACGATGGCGAAGGCGAACCCAGGGACTTGCTGGCTGCTGTTGAAGCTGAGCAACAATAGCTGCACGAGAAAGAACAGTGTGACGGGCAGCACCACCGTGACAAAGACCCCTCCCATGCGTCCAATGATTCTTTGTCCTCTCCCATCGGTGTGCTCTTGGCCAGTCGGGCTCGCTGCGAGGCCCAGGCGCGTCGCACTCACCGCTTGCAGAAAGCCCCCCACGGCGAATATCAAGCCAGCCACGGCCGCGGCGATGGCTAGCTCCACGAGCAGCGTCCGTACCAGCGACCAGATCACGGGGCCTATCCTCAATCCCTCCTCCTCCGGACTGCTTGCTCCTTGATCAAGCCAGGCTTGCATGGCGCGTTCCATGCTGCGAAAGTGGTCGAGCACCTCTGGGGTCATGCCCGGTATGCCCGCCATATCTTCAAGAGCGTTGAAGCCGCCTCGCTCATCCCGCACCTGCACAATCTGGCGGGCGAGCGGGACGCCGACGCCTGGCACTGTACGTAGATCAACCACCGTCGCCGCATTCAGGTTGAAATGGTAGGGCGTGGGGAGGCTTCGGTAGACGTCAAGCAGCCAGATTCCGACCTGGGTGTCATAGTTGCGCAGCCAGATTTGGGGTGCTAACGCAGAACCCACCCTCACCTGGCCGGCCAACAAGCGCTGGCGCAGATCTCCCAGGTACGCCTTGTGATCAGCCGTGGTCAGCCCGCCCGCTGCCCAATCCTGAGCCATCTGCAACGCATGAGGCTCCGCGGTAACCCCCTGGGTAATCTCGAGGAACACGTCGTACAGTGCCTCTGCCTCGGCTGGGTAGTCCACTGCATATCCTTTCACCGCCAGGATAGTCAGCGATTCGCCGAGTGGATCGCCGTCGAGGCGCACGTGCCGGGCGAAGACCCGGAACAGTTTGAGATAGACGTTCTCCATCGGGCTGAACAGCTCTCTGGGGGAGTTTTGCGACCAATCAACGTCGTGCCCAGGGGGGAGAAAGGGCTCGTAGAAGTCCGGCTCGCGGTAGGTTTGCTGCAGGCGTGGATCGTTGACCAACTGATAGAAGAGCGCGGAAATCAACCCCTCGTTGGCCAGCATCTGTGGGCCGTTCTTGAAAGTACCCGAGCTGTCAGGCGGGACAATAGCCTGGTAAAGCAAAGCGGCCTGCGGATCATCGCGCTGTACCAGCACCTCCGGGATCGAGGGCTGATAGGCGAAGATGTTATCCTTCACTCCAGCGTACCGAAGATGGCCCTCGCGTTGGTTGTGCCAGAGGAGCAGCGATAACGTGGCGGGGCACAGGAGACATCGCCCTTTCAACTCACGAGCCAAGCGGGCGTAAGGCCCTTGCTCGCCTACCGGGAGCGGCGTCTCACGCAGGGCCTGCAATCGGGCATTCGCCGTATGGTCCACAGCGACGGCCTGGAAATGCTCCGCCCAGCCCTCGTTAAAGGCGTAGAAATAGTCGGTCAGCATGGTCACTTGGTGGATCTGGGCAGCCAGCATCCCCTGTTGCCAGCCAGCCAACTCCTGGAGGATAGCGTGTCCCAGCTCGTGGGGGAAGAGCTGCTCAAAGTCACTGAAGTACCCTTCACTGATGGACAGGCCACCCACGTAGCTGGTGGTCCGCTTGTCAATGAGCTGCCCCTGGGCATCCTCCAACCAAAAGCCGAGGTCAGCATACCCACCACTGCCGCCAAGGAACAGGTAGGTTGGCTCTGCTGCCACTGCGGGGTCAACACCCGGTTGGTGGGCCAGGTAGTTCTTGACATATTGATGCAGCACCAACACCTGCTGCGCATACGATTGCTCCAAAAGACGTGCTGCCTCTTGCGCCGGCTTTGAGCTGACGTCCGCCGGCCTGAAGACGGGGTGCACACCGTCGGGGGAGGGGAGAGTACTCGCTTCGAGCAGGGCATACGTCGGCGGCTCCGCAAGAAATTGCCCGGCTGCGCCTCTGACCGGCACGTGGGTGGTGATCAGACCAAGAATCAACAGGATAATGTATCGTCTACCCATTTTCATATCTCACCCATACGTGTCCAAGTCGTACCGCGCTCGGACTGTCTGAGGCTTCGCCAAAAGCTCTTGGATCTGTCCAAAGACCTCGTCCAGCATAACCTCTGTGAGACGCCCCGTTTGGGTATTCTGTCGGCTGGGATGGTAGGAGACAACCAACGTGGGCAGAGGCGGCTCGAACTCGTAGCAGGCACCGTGGTGGAAAAGCAGACGCGGTACGTCCACGCCCCTCTCTCGCAGCAGCGCCAAATAGCCGTCAAAGGCGATGCGCCCCAGGGCCAGCACGACCCGCACAGAGGGGAGCAGATCCAGCTCTCGCGCCAGGTAGCCCCGGCAGTTGATCTGCTCCTGGCGGGTTGGGCGGTTCTTGGGCGGGACGCACCGCACCACAGCGGTGATGAAGGCATCGTGTAGTTCCAGGCCGTCATCTATGCGCTGTGACGTGGGCTGGTTTGCGAACCGGGCGCGAAACAGAGCGGCTGTCAATGTATCCCCTGAACTGTCGCCCGTGAACATGCGCCCTGTGCGGTTGGCCCCGTGGGCCCCTGGCGCCAGCCCCACCATCAGGAGTCGCGCGTTTCGATCCCCAAAGCCCGGCACCGGACGGCCCCAGTATTCCCAATCCCGGAAGGCTCGCCGTTTCGTATGAGCGACCTCCTGGCGCCAGGCCACCAGCCGGGGGCAAGCCCCACAGGTCACGATCTGGCGGTTCAGTTCCTCCCACGATTCCATCTGCGGCGGATTCATGATGCCGACTCGCCAGCCTGTCTCAGCCCTTCTTCGACCAAGGCCCGAATAGCCTGGACAAACTCAGCCGGTGTCTCGATTCTCAGCCCACTCTTCTCGGTCACGCGAGCGGGCTCAATGAAGTTCTTCACATCCAGCGTCGGAAGACGGTCAGGCGCGGATGCCACAGCCGCTGCCAAGATAGGGGCATCCTTGGGCTCGATCACTGATTGCCAGCGAATCACCTCTTCGGGGCTAGGGTCTGTCACGATTTCAGGATTGATGGCCACCATCAACTCGGCGAAAACGGGCAAAGCTGCTGGCAATTTCTTGCGCAAGTTGCGCTCAGCTTCGTCGAGCACCTGCCGGCAAACGACCAGCCGGTACAAGCCGATTTCGGCCATGACCAAAACAGCACGGCTGGCGCCGCTGCGGGAACCGGCGCCAGCCACTAACACGCTAGCATCTGCAAAGATCCTAGACATGTGTCTTCTCTTCCTTTTGGCTCCAGCGTTCCTGGTAAATGGCCGTTCGTTCTTCCTCCAAACCGATGAGCAAGTCAGCCAGTGTCACACCTTGCGCCTCCATCAATTCCACAATCCGATCCGCCAACAGGGGCACAACGGGGCGTTTAGGTGTCAGTAACAGGATAGAACCCATCTGGACAAGAGTCAACGTATCGCCTTCGTTCATATTCAGGCGGTCACGCACCTCCCGAGGCATAGTGATCTGGCCTCGTTGCCGCAGACGAACGTCGTAGATTCTTGACGTGTCGAGTTTAGCTGGCGCCAATGCTGTGACCATCTCGCTCTCCTTCCCACTCTCACACTTTCAGATTATCTGACAATAGTATACTACCCAACACAACCGCTGTCAACTGCGACCCAAACTTTAGCGGATCTTGTTTAGCGCGGTCCCAATGGCGATAGCTCCAGCAGCAGCCAAGCCCAGAGCTGGCAGCCAGTAACGCAGGATGGCCAGCGCCACGCCAGCGGTTATGGCCATCGCGCCGATGACCAGATCGAGCCGCCGTATTACTGCATCGGCCTGGGCGGGTGTGCGACCGCGTTCCACCAGTGTCCATTTGAGGATGACGCCGCCGTCCACGATAGGCAATGGCGCAAGGCTGCCGGCCAGGATCAGGCCGTGGCCGATGCACGACCAGTTGGCCACCATGCGTGCTGGCGAGCCGGGGGATGTCAGGAGGCGTAAGAACAGACTGGCGAGCAGGCCCAACGCACTGAAGATCGGCCCGCCCAGAGAACGCATGCGGTGTGTCTGAGGCGGAACGTCGTTGTCGAAGTAGAGAGTGCGCGGCATCCCCGCCGAAACGAGGATCTCATCCATCGGCGCGCCGGCATATCGCGCGCTGACGATGTGCGACATGGCGTGGCCGAAGTCGGCAACCAGCAGCGCGGCCAGGGAGAGGGCACCGACCAGTAGGCGGGTGGCCCAGGAACTCTCCGACACCTGTTGTCCCGCCAGCCACGTCAGAGCGACCCACCCGACCAATAGGTTGCCCAACACCGCTGGCTTCACTTTGATCTGCGTGCTACAAACGGTGAACAAAGCTGGCACTTCTTTCGTTGGGGTCATTTGCCCGCCTCTCTCTCGCTTCAGTTCCACAGTCAGTTCCACAGGTTGAGCCTCTCGATCCCACTAGCTAAAGGATAGCACTAAGGCCCTGATTCGTCAAGTTTGCTCTCTTGCGCAGATTTGAGGAGTCAGGTATAATGAGTGCAGGTACCCACTGGATTCTGAGCAGTTTTCTCCACACATATCAAGGAGGGCCCAATGTTGACTCTCCGCCTCACCCAAACCACCGAAGACCAGGGCAAATACCGCGTCGAGGTCGCCCTCGAAGGCGGCGGCCTACCCCGGCAGACCGTCACCACCTCCGTCGAGTTCGCTCTTGCTGCCCAGGAGCAAGAGAACCTGCGCTGGTATCTCGAAGACTTCTTGCAGCATCCCCACGACCCCGCGCCCAAGATCGCAACGCGCATTGAGGGGCGCATGGCTGAGATCGGGTCGCAACTCTTCAAGGCCGTGTTTCACGCTGACGACGACGCCCGTGACCTGTGGGCCACGCTGCGCACCCGCCTGAACGACGCCCGCGTTGAGATCATCGCCGGAGTGCGGGAGGCAGCGGCCATCCCCTGGGAGCTGATCCGCGACCCCAAGACCGACACACCGCTGGCACTGCGGGCCGCCGCCTTCGTGCGCGCCCAACCCCAGGCCGCGCAACGTCCGCAGCTCCCCCGAACCGAGGCGGGCCCCATCCGCATTCTGCTCGTCATCTGCCGCCCCGGCGGGCGCGAGGATGTCCCTTTCCGCTCGGTGGCCAGTCGCCTGATCAAGGGGCTGACCGAGGAAGCTCGCCAAGCCTTTGAACTGGACGTGCTGCGCCCACCGACGTTTGAGCGACTGGCCGAGGTGCTGCGCGCCGCCAGGGCCGCGGGCAGGCCATATCACGTCGTCCACTTTGACGGGCACGGCATGTATGCCGAAGTCACGGGGCCGAGCGACGTGACGGAATGGCTCAGAAGGCTGATGCCGCTGCTGCTGTCCGGGCCGCGCACTGGGGAGCACGGCTATCTGCTGTTTGAGAATCCGAAATTGGAAGAGAACGTGCAGTGGGTGGACGGCCCCGCGCTGGGCAGGCTGCTCGTCGAGACAGGTGCCCCGATACTGGTGCTCAACGCTTGCCGCTCCGCCCACGCCGAAACTCCTGACTCCCCTCCCCTGCTTCCCCCCCAGAGTTGGGGGGGATTGAG
>CAYMKL010000200.1:0-9157 GCA_964390805.1 uncultured Anaerolineae bacterium
CTACGAGGGGGAGGGTTGGGGTGGGGGTGGAGCTTCGCAGGTCAGAATGAGCCGAATTCACATAGAATCTTGCCCATTTGTGGAAACCCACCCTCCCCCTGCCCCTCCCTGAGAGGGCGGGGGGAATGTTTACCGGGGCTTGCCTTCGATACGCACACCCTCCAACCCAAGCTCCCTCTATTGGGTCACGTCCCATTCCCAGGCGTTGAAGTAAGGGATCCAGGGGCCGTATTTGAAGTCCTTCATCCGGTTATGGATGGCGTTGATGTCCAGGCTGTCCCACATGGGCAGGAACAGCACGTTGTCGTATATGAACTGCTGGATCTCGTCGTAGATCGCCTTGCGGGCCACCGGGTCGGTCTCGGTCGCCTGAGCGCTCATCAGCTCATCCAGCTCCGGGAAGCAGTAGCCAAACCAGTTGGAGCCATCCTGATACTCCTCCGTGGGGATCTCATCGCAGATGAAGTAGAAGGCGACGTCGGGGTCGGGGAAGGCCCCATCTTCCCAGCCGCAGATGTCGTATTCGCCGATGGCGACAGGGCCACCGTCGGCGTAGGCCTCGAAGAAGATATCGTAGGAAGCATTCTGGATGACCATCTCGATCCCCACATCGGCCAGCATCTGCTGTACCACCAGTTGGACGTCCTCGCGAAGCTGATTGCCAGCGGTGGTCACGTGCCGCAGGGAGAGCTTCACGCCGTCCTTGTCGCGAACCCCATCCCCGTCGGTATCTACCCAACCGGCCTCATCCAAGAGCATCTTGGCGTTCTCAGGGTCGAAAGGATAGGGCTGGATGGCAGTGTTCTCGTAGTAGCTGCTGTCCCAGAAGGTCCGCGCTGGCGTCGTCGCGCCCAGCAGCAGGGTGTCAATGATCTCCTGGCGATCAATGGCCTCGGCGATGGCCCGGCGCACTTTCACGTCCTGCAGGGCGGGGTGACCCAGGCCCTCACGTAGGTTGAGCCAGTAGATCTCGAACCAACCGGCAGCCACGTTCACCAGGTGCATGTGATCTATGCCCTCAACCTGGGGGATGTTGGGGAAGAGCAAGTACACACCCACGTCAATCTCTCCGGTCTCCAGGGCGGCGAGCATGGCCTCTCGGCTCTCTACAATCCTGATGAAGATGCGGTCTAGCTTGGGCTCTCCCCGCCAGTAGTCGGTGTTCTTCTCGAAGGTGATGTGGTCACCCGACATCCACTCCACGAACTTGAAGGGGCCGAAGCCGATGGGTGCGCGGTTGTAGTCAGCTCCATCCAGCGTGCCATTCTCTTCCAGGACCGGCTCCAGAACGTGCTTGGGCAGAACGTAGCCATTAAGCATTGGGCCAAACAGGACCCACCAACCAGCGTACGGCTCTGTATACTGGAAGACGACGGTGTAGTCATCGGGAGTGTCAACGCTCTCGATCATGTCGAAGCCGTAGCGGGTGTCTGGCGTGTTGCGGTCGTCCATGAACATCTCCCAGGTGAACTTGACGTCGGCCGAGGTCACTTCCACGCCGTCATGCCACTTCACTCCCTCCCGGAGCTTGACCGTGATCGTCTTGCCATCCTCCGAGAGGCCTCCGTTTTCCTTGGAGGGTATTTCCAGGGCCAGATCCGGCAGGAAGTCGTTGTTCTCATCCCAGGTCCACAGGCCACCGTGCACGAGTTCCATGGCCAGGTCCGCGAACCACATGCCGCTGTACATGGGGTTCAAGCTGTCTGGCTCCTCAAAGAAGGCAATGGTGATGGACTTGGCCTCGCGGGGCTTGCCCAACAGATCTGCCGCCTCCTCTGCCGAAGGGATGACCAGCTTCCAGCCTGGGTGAATGAGGCTGGGATTCTCGATGTAGGCAAAGGTGTCATCTTCTGCCTGCTTGGCGTTGGTGGCCGCCACAATGGCGTGATAGGCCGGCCCACTGCCCAGATACTTCTCGGCCAGGGTCCACAAGTTGTCGCCCAGCTTCACGGTGTAGGTCGCCTCCTCCTGTTGCGGCGGGGCAGCGCTGACCACGCCGGTCACCAGCAGGTTGGCCACCATCGCTAGCGCCAGGGCAACGTAAGCTACTTTCTTAGTATGCATTTCTCCTCCTTAATATAGTTGTATTCAACTTTCGTTTCCGCTAACTTGCCAAAGCACTACATGTGGTAGCCAGGCTGATGTTGAAAGCACTATATGTCGTGGGCTTCATAGCGAAAAGCTGTCCAAAACGGCTCAAAAGCCCAACTTAGCGGAAAGTAGAGTTCAAGGCGTTTCCAAAATTTAACTAACCTAGCATACGGCCTTATTATCTTGGTTCGTTACCTCCTTTCAGAATCACTATGATCAGTAGATCCAATTTTGAGTGCACTGAAAAAAGGCTGCTCTGAGGCCCGTCCTCGGGCCGATTCCCGCACCCGGGGACGGGTGTGGGAGCTTTTTCCAGTAGAGTCAATTTTGCTCGGCCTGGATCGCCAGATCCAGGCCAAAAGCGGGAGGCAACCGCGGTTGCACGCAATCCCTTTGGAGCGATTTTGGATCCACTGATGATCGCCCTTCTCCACTTTGGGCATTAGTAGGTTAGCGCATCCACCCTTCAAGCAGAGACGAGCAAACACGACTACCTCTCCTGGTTGGAGTCCTCCAAGAGCACCTCAGCCTGTTCTCTCACTAATAGATATCGAAAACTCAACAAGAAGGTTCATTAGTGAGCCAATTGTTATGCCCCAAACAGCAAAAGCCGACCTCCCCCTGATCTAGGGGAAAAAACCGGCTCTCAACGTCAAGCGTTCACCTCCT
The DNA here is from genome assembly GCA_964390805.1 of uncultured Anaerolineae bacterium. Taxonomy (GTDB): domain Bacteria; phylum Chloroflexota; class Anaerolineae; order VGOG01; family VGOG01; genus CAYMKL01. The sequence goes on from CAYMKL010000200.1 coordinate 2,761, forward strand.
GCACTAGATAAGATCACTATGAAAACAGCCATGGCCAAGTGTTGCTCAATGCCTATTTCAGTGATGATGCAATCATGAACGATTCTATCATAAATGAATTCAAACGTCAAGTCTCGTATGACCTAAACGCATAGCTGGTGGTCAAAGCTTATCCCTCACCCACTAGATAGCGGCGGGTCGCCTCGGCCAGGATGGCTGCGCCGATGGAGAGGGCACGCTCGTCAATGTCGAAGGTGGGGCTGTGGGCCTCCCTCTGTTTGCCTTCCAACTTCGCGCCCAGGCCGAACATCGCCCCCGGCGCCAGGTTGGCCAGCAACCCAAAGTCCTCTGCCCCCATTCCTGGCTCAGGCGGATGCAGACAATCCCCTCCCAGCAAATCAATGGCCACTCGTCGGATGAGGGAAGCAACCTGGGGATCATTCAGGGCAACCGGGTAGCCCTCCTCAATCCTGAGCTCGAAATCGCCGCCCAGCGCCCTGGCCACGCCCATAGCCCTTTCCAGCTCACCAAAGAGTTCGCGCCGCACCTTTTCGTCCACGTTGCGGATCGTGCCGGAGATTTCCACTCTGTCCGGGATGACGTTGTCAGCCTGGCCGCCATGGACGCTGCCGATGGAGATGACGGCCGGTTGCACCGGGTCAATGCGGCGCGAGACGATGCCGTGGATAGCGTTGATGACCTGGCCCAAAATGAAGATGGTGTCAATGCCGCGGTGCGGGTAGGCCCCATGACATCCTTCGCCCAGAAGAGTAGCATAGAAGGTATCAACACCCGCCGAGATATGAGGGTCGTCAATGTCAATGGTCTCTACCGGCATGTCCGAATCTACGTGGAGGCTCAGAATAGCATCAACTCCCTCCATGGCTCCATCTTCGATCATGCGTTCCGCTCCGCTCTTGCCTTCCTCGTCGTTCGTCTCCTCGGATGGCTGGAAGAGGAAACGTACCTGTCCGGGCAGCTCTGCGTCGCGCAGGAGCATGGCGACGCCGAGGAGAATAGCAGTGTGGGCATCGTGGCCGCAGGCGTGCATCACGCCCGGCACCTGGGATGCATAGGGCACGTCGTTGGCCTCCTGGATGGGCAGGGCATCCATGTCGGCTCGAAGGGCCACCACCGGCTTGCCTTCTCCCAGATAGCCGACGACCCCCGTCTTGCCCACCTGCATTTTCACTTTCACACCCAGTGAGCTCAGGGTTTCGGCCACGAATTGAGCGGTCCTGAACTCCTGGAAGCCCAGCTCGGGGTGCTTATGGATTTCCCTGCGCCAATTGACCAGTTGTTGTTCGATCTCACGAGCACGTTTTAGCATTTTAGTCTCCTGTCTGTTGATGTAGACCACTAGAGAGTGAATTCCTGATTATCCGTCCGTCGTCTCAAAACCTTGCCCGGCAAGGCGCCGGTGTGCTTTTCACCTTTTACGACCAGGATGCCATCCAAAAAGACGTAGTCAATCCCCTCCGGATATTGGTGCGGGTAGAGATTCGTCGCCCGGTCGTGGATGCGATCCAGGTCAAAGACGACGATGTCGGCCCATGCTCCGGGCCGCAGCACTCCGCGATCCATCAGCCCGAACCGTTGCGCGGGAAAAGACGTCATCTTGCGAATAGCCTCCTGGAGGGTCAGCACCGGCTCGTCTCGCACGTAACGCTCCAGCACGCCCGGAAACTCACCATAGCTACAAGGAGCATAGGGCGGCGGATCGTTCAGGAAGCCGTAGGGAGCCAATACCTCACCGTCGGAACAGATCATCACTGCCGGGTGCTGGAGCAGGATGCGGATGTTGGCCTCGTCAATGTAGTCGAAGATGGCCTCCGGGTCGTGGCCATTTTCCACGATCAGGTCGAAGTAGGTATCGAAAGGATCTCGGCCTCGCTCGCGGGCGATGGTCTCGATGGTCTTGCCGACGACGTCGGGACTCCTGGGGGCGTGCAAGACAGTGATGCGGTGCCACTGGCCGTGCTTCAGAAGCCCGACAGGGCCGAAGGCGGGCCGCCGATCGAGGACGATCTCCTCTCGGATCTGGCGGCGGGTGTCGGGGTCACGGAGCAGGGCGGCGATTTCGGGGACTGGTCGCTCCTGGATGTCCTGGGGCAAGCCGCCGGTCAGCGGAGGGCCCAGGTCGGTATGCACATCGTTGTCCACCGTCACGTCCTGGCCTCGCGCCCGCGCTTCCTCAACCAGTCGCAGGTTAGCGGTGGCATCACAGGGTGCGCCGTACTTGGGAGCGTTGTGGGAGATCTGCACGGGCACGCCGGCCTCGCGCCCGATGTGGATGGCCTCAGCGACCGCTTCCAGGATGGTTTCCCGCTCACCCCGGACGTGGGAGGCGTACAGTCCATGGTAGCGGGAGACAACCTTACACAGGGCGATGATCTCGTCGGTGCTGGCAAAACAGCCCGGAGGATAGACCAGGCCGGTGGACAGCCCGAAGGCTCCGGCCTCCATCGCTTCTGCCAGCAACCCCTTCATCCTGGAGAGTTCGGTCGTCGTGGGCCCACGCGGTTCAAGGCCCATGACGGCCATGCGCAGCGCCGCATGACCCGCCAGTGAGCCCACGTTGATGGCCAGGCCGCCGCTCTGCATGGCTTGCAGATACTGGTCAAAGGTTCGCCACTCCCAGGTGACTTCTGGTTGATCCGAGATGCGTCCCCAGTAGTGACGCATCTCGGCCAGGTGATCCTCATCCACCGGGGCAGGGGACATGCCACAGTTTCCAACGATGTGGGTCGTGGCACCCTGGCGGACGGCGCTCTCCGCGCGGCGATTTACGAGGATGGAAAGGTCAGAGTGAGTGTGGACATCAATGAACCCCGGCGCGACAAAGCGGCCGTCCACATCAACAACCTCTTGTCCCTGGAGCGTGTCCGCCGGGGCAATCTGTGCGATCCGCCTGCTCTGAATGCCCACATCGCCCCAGAACCAGGGATTGCCGCATCCGTCCAGGATTCTGCCATTAGCCAGCACGAGGTCAAATCTCAAGTGTCCAACCTCCAGTCTCGAAGGTCAAGAGAGCGGACGAGTTAGCACTTCCTGACGAGGATAGGGCATCTCGATCCCCTCCCGCTCAAAGGACTCCTTGATGCGGCGGCGTAGCTCCCGAGCTACGTCCCATTGCTTGCCTGGCTTGGTCTTGACCATGATCCGCACCGTCACCGCCCAGTCCCCCAGGGCCTCCACTCCCGTAACAGTGGGTTCTTCCAACAGAAGGGACGCAAACTCCTCGTCCTGGTAGAGGTCCAGGCCGATTTCTCCCAGGGCGGCCACCACCCCCCCGATGTCCTCCTCGTAGGCTACGCCCAGGTCCACCACCGCCCGTGACCAGTCCTTGGTGCGGTTGGAGACGATGCGTATCTCGCCATTGGGGATGACGTGCAGCGTCCCCTCCAGGTCTCTGAGGAAAGTAGCCCGCAGGGTCATCTTCTCCACGCTCCCGCCGATGCTCCCCACCTGGATGGCGTCGCCCACAGCAAACTGATCTTCCATCAGGATGAAAAAACCGCCGATAACGTCACTGATCAGGCTTTGAGCACCCAAGCCCAGAGCCACGCCAGCGACGCCAGCTCCAGCGATGAGCGGTGTGATGTCCAGGCCCAGCTCCAATAAGATCATCAGCCCGGCGGCAGTCACGATAGTCACCTGGGCGCTGCTGCGGATCACCCTGGCCAAGGTGCGGGCTCGCTGCGCTTCCTCTTCACTGGGAGCTGCCCCAGCGATCAAACTTTCGAGGCGAGTCGCCAAGACCCTCACAGAACGGCAACCGACTATGCTGCCAAGTACAATAATGGCGACGCGAAGGCCACTGGTCAAAAGCCAGTTCCAAACCGCTTGCCAGAAGTTTGCTCCCAGCAGCATTTATCTGCCTCCCAACATTTATTCGCCGTTACTACTCAGGCTGGCGGTTGAAACCGCGCCTGGAGAGCTAAAGCTGACTGTCCACCTACGTGGACAGCGACGTCCACGCAGGTGGACGCCCGGCTGAAAGCCCTGGAGAGGCGATTTCAATCGCGGCACAGGGTAGCCTGAGCAGTCACTATTCGGCTAAGTAATAGGCCCGGCGGCGGGCAAAATACGGCCAGTCGTGTAAGACAATTTTATTACAAACCTCGTGAAAAGACAAGTCGCGAGCTGGCGACAGGACAGCAGAACTAACACGCGTGGCTTCTTGCTATTGCCAAAGACGCTGAAATCTGATATGATCTGATATCCATCGTTTCTGGCAAATCTCTCCCCTGCGTGGTATAATTACGGGCACATCACGGTACAGAGAAAGGAAACAAACCCATGTCTGTCACTAAAATCATCGTCATCGGCGCGGGCAGCGCCAGCTTTGGCCTGAGCACACTTGCCACTATCATGCGCAGTCAGGCCCTGCGCGGCAGCACACTGGGCCTGGTGGACATAGATCGCCAGGGCCTGGAGACCATGGCCGCCCTGGGGGTACGGATGAACCGCGAATGGGATGCTCAGATAACTATCGAGTCCTCGACCGACCGCACCGACCTGCTGCCGGGAGCCGATTTCGTCATCCTGTCCATCGAGCCCGGCCCCCGCGAAAAGCTGTGGCAGCAGGACTGGGAGATCCCTCTGCGGTACGGCCTGCGGCAGCCTTACGCCGAGAATGGCGGCCCTGGCGGGTTCGCCCACACAGCGCGCAACATTCCCGTCCTGTTGGGGACTGCTCAGGATATGGAGCGCCTCTGCCCCGACGCCTGGCTCATCAACTTCACCAATCCGGTACCCCGCCTCTGTCTGGCCGCCACGCGCTACACCCGGGTCAAAACCGTTGGGCTGTGCCACCAACTTCACGCGGCCTACTTCATCGTCTTTGCTGTGCTGGCTGAACGGTGGGGCATCCAGGTGCCCCCCGACCTGGATACCCACCCTGATCCGAAGGCCATTCATGGCAAGAGGAAATGGGTAGAACTGGCCCACGAAAAGCTGGACGTCAAGGCTGTGGGGCTCAATCACTTCATCTGGATTGTAGACGTTCGCGACAAGGCCAGCGGCGAAGACCTCTACCCACTGTTCCGCCAACGGTATCTCACCACCCGTCCCGACTTTGAGCCCCTGGCCCGCAAGATGTTCGAGGTTTTCGGGCTTTGCCCCGGCCCCGGCGACAGTCACCTTTGCGAATACCTGCCCTGGGTCCATGACCTCCAGACTAAACCGTGGGAGACCTACAACCTGCGTTTGTACAACTGGGCCGCCGCCGAGCAGCAACGCCAGGATCGCGCCCGCTTGGCCGCCGCTATGGCCACCGGCGAGGAGCCCATTGAGGAGTTGCGTCAGGTACAGAGTGAAGGGGCCGTGGAATTGATCGAAGCCATCGCCGGCACTACCAATGACTACATCCCCACCGTCAACATCCCCAACCAGGGCTACATCCCCAATCTGCCTGACGAGATCATCGTCGAAGTGCCGGCCATAGCAGACGGCGCAGGCATCCACGGCCTAGGCCTGGATCCGCTGCCGGAACCCATCGCCGAGCTGTGTCGCCGCGAAGCGGCCCTGGCCGGGCTGGTGGTGGATGCGGCCGTGACCGGCAGCCGGGAGCTGGCCTTGCAAGCGCTGCTGCTCGATCCAATGATCAGCGACTTTGACCAGGCGGAAGGCATCCTGAACGATTACCTGGAAGCGTATGCCGAATGGCTACCGCAGTTTAAATAGAAGGGGCAGGGCCTATCGGTGCGCGGGTCACTCAGTCTCCCAAATGCGTAGGCCGAAGCGACTGAGATAGATGGGGATGCTTTTGAAAAGTGGGCTTTCCTGTTCGATTTCGCGGATCATGGCTCGCTTGACGTGGGACAAGGGCCCACCCAGAATGGTGAGCGAACCGCCATCACCGCCCGCGCCGTTCACTTTCCAGCCCAGTGCGCCGTGGGCCCGGGCGATTTCAATGACGCGGTCGGCATCGGGGTTGATGAGATCAGGATGCAGGTCTCGCTGTGCTTCCGTGTTCTGTGTCATGGCCTGCCCCAAAGCGACAAAATCACCGGCGTACAGGGCATCCCGCGAAGGTTCGGCCGTGGCCCGTAGCGCTTCAAGTTGTTTGGCAGTTGGGCCGGCGTCCTCCAGGTGTCGAATCACTTTCTCGTGTACCTGGGACGAGCGATGGGATCTACCCAGGTAAATAAGGGCCAACCGTCGCTCCAGCTCCCACCAGATGGGGTTAGGCACCTGAATTTGCGACACCGAGGCATGGGGATATTGGAACATCTCGATGTAGTGGGCAATATCCACCATACTCGTTTCTGTTAGCGATTCCCCTTTGTGAGCAGGGCCATTATGTATTAGGTGCTCAGATTGCGCAAATTGCTCAGGTGTGATTGAATAGACACACTAGTTAGAAGTTTCCCGATTCGCGGGTAGCTGACCAGTTGCGGTAATGTCGCTTTTG
>CAYMKL010000201.1:0-9003 GCA_964390805.1 uncultured Anaerolineae bacterium
GGGTCGGGGGAGAGGGGGGAAAGCTCCGCCGCCCCGCTGTACGACGACGCCAAACGAACTCGACTGCGCGCCCTGTTCGACGAGTGGACCAGCGACGAGGGCGGACGGGGCCGCCTGCTCATCACCGCGCGGCCTGAAGAGGTGGGCCTGCCGCGAGCGCGGCGCTTCGCCCTGGGCGGCTTGCAGCGGCCCGACAGCCTGCTGCTCACCGCCCGCGTCTTCGAGCTGCACGACATCCCCCGTGACGACGCCCGACTGACCCGCGACAAGCTGGAGCAGTTGTTGGATCTGATGGACGACCACCCCCTCTCCATCGAGTTGGTGATGCCCCATCTCAAGACCCTCGCCGTGGACGATGCCATCGCCCGCTACGCCGAGTTGCTGGAAGCCGAGCAGCGCAAGGCAGAGCAGAGGGCAGCGCGGGAGCGCCGCCCGGTGGAGCGCAACGAATCCCTCCTGGCATCCCTGGCCTTCTCCACCTCTCGCCTGAGCCAAGCGGCCCAGGCCGCCCTCCCCTGGCTGGCCTGGTTCACTGCCGGCGTCTTCGAGTTCAACTTGCTGGCTCTCTCACAGATCGAACCGGAAACCTGGGAGAGCATCCGTGGGGAACTGGTTGGAACAGCCCTCATCTACGTTGAAGAACCGGCCAATTACTTGCGTTTTCATCCTACCCTACCTTACGCTACCGAAGCGACGGAGGTGCCCGACGTGGAGGAGGCGAAGCGCCGCTTCGTGGCCGTCTACCAGGCGGTGATGCGGGCTGTGGACGATGCCCTTCGAGGCCAAACCCCCCGCGCCGGCATGGAGGTCATGGCCCGCGAGGAGGGCAACTTCCGCCTGGCGGTGGGGCGGGCGCTGGAGCTAGGCGACACGGCCACCGCAGCGGACCTGGGCAACACGATGCGGATGTACCTGGAACGCGCCGGACGGTTGGGCGAGCGGGACCGCTGGGCGCAGTGGCTGGCCGAACAGGTGGCCGCCGCAGGCTGGAGCAAGCAGGCGGCCGCAACTGAGATTGACGCGGCCTGGGCGCTCCTCTCCCAGGGTCGCCCCCAGAAGGCCATCCAGCGCCTGGAGGCCCTCATCCGCCGCCTGGAGACGACGACCGAGTTCGACCCCGCCTTCCAGTTGGCGATGGCTCGGACGGTCCTCGGCCGCATCTACTATCACGTTGGTCTGTCCGAGCGAGCCATCTCCGTCCTGCAGCAGGCTCTAGGGCAGTGGGAGGCTCTGGGCAAGGATCAGCGGGACAACCTGGCCGCCTGCCTGGGCGACCTGGCAAACGCACTGATGAGCGCCGGCCGGCTGGACGAGGCGCTGGGAGCCTCAGAGCGCGGGCGAGCAGTATTTGAAGCCATGGGACGATACAGCGGTATAGTTGAGAGTCACGGCCGCTCGGCCCAAATCCTGGCCTTACAGGGCTGCCACGCCGACGCGGATGCCCGCTACGAGCTGGCCTTGCAAGCCGCCCGCGCCGCTGGCAACCAGGAACAGGAAGGTGTTGTCCTCCAGCACCAGGGCAAACTGGCCCAAGACCGAAGCGACCTCGACCGGGCCGCCCGGCTGTACAAGGAGGCGCTCAAACGTTTCCAGGCGATGAACATAGATTTGGGCGTCATGCAAACCTGCAACCAACTTGGCAACGTCGAGCAACTGGCCGGCCGGCTGGAGCCGGCGCGGGGCTGGTACGAGAGAACGCGGGAGTTGGCCCGGCGCCGCGGGGACACGGAGATGCTGGGCATAGTGGCCCAGAACCTGGGCATAGTGGCCCAGAAGGAAGGCGAGGCAGCTCGCCAGGCCGGCGACGAAACGCTGGCGCGGCAGAGATTCCAGGAAGCGATCCAGTCCATCCGAGAGAGCCTTGTGATGAAGCTCCAGCGCAAGGACCGCGTGGGCCAGGCCGCCTCCCTCAGCCAACTCGGCCGGCTCTACTTGGTCCTGGGTGACCTGGAGCGGGCTGAGGAGCACGCCCATCGCGCTGTCGCGATCTACGAGAGCTTCGGCGTCAGCCGTGAGTTGGCCATCACCTATGGCAACTGCCAAGACATCGCCCAGGCGCGGGGGGATGCGGCAGGGGTGGCGGAGTGGGGGCGCAAGAAGGAGGCGGTGCGGGAGGAGTTGCAGCGGCGGGCAGGGGGCGGCGTGCCACAAGCCTTCGTGCAGGCCGTAGGGATGCTCTGTCTGGAAGTGGGGAGAGCAGCGCTGGCAGGGGAGGGGTTGTCGCCACAGGCGGAGGAGAGCCTGGCCGCGCTGGAAGACTATGCCGCGCCGTGGGGCCAGGTGGGCAGCTTCCTGCGCGCCGTCGCTGCGGGCCAGCGTCCCTTGCCGCGCGTGCCGTCCGGCCTGCCCGAGGAGTTGGAGCAAGTGTTGCGGGCGTTAAGGCAGGAGTTGGGGGCGTAGATGGGCGAGCCAATGGAGTCCGCCAGGGGCTCCGCTCCGCTCAAGCCCCTGGCTCAGTCCACGAAGCCCCGCTGGGGCTGGATTTGACAGGCCGACAGGCCTTTGTATATTGAGCCCGGCGGCTTCAGCCCCGGGCGGGATGGCAATGGAAGGAGACATCTGAAATGACAAAACTACACCAATTGGCCGATCTGGGCCAGGCGATTTGGCTCGACTATATCCGCCGCTCTTTTATCACCTCGGGCGACCTGCAAGCCTTGATTGACGACGGCTTGCGGGGTATCACCTCTAACCCGACGATTTTCGAGAAGGCCATTGCTGGCAGCACCGACTACGACGACGATCTCCACCGTTTGGTAGATGATGGTGAGTCGGTGGAGGAGGTCTACGAGGCGTTGACTTTGGACGACATCCAGCAGGCTGCCGACCTGCTGCGCCCGGTCCACGACGCCACCGACGGCGCCGACGGCTACGTAAGCCTGGAGGTCAGCCCCAACCTGGCCTATGACACAGAGGGTACGATTGCCGAGGCGCGGCGTCTCTTTGCCGAGTTGGGCCGACCCAACGTGATGATCAAGGTGCCGGCCACCCCTGAGGGCATCCCAGCTATCGAGACCCTCATCGGCGATGGCATCAACGTCAACGTCACGCTCATCTTCTCCCTGGCTCAATACGAGGCCGTGGCCAATGCGTACATCGCGGGGCTGGAGAAACTGGCGGCCGCCGGAGGAGACCCTTCGACAGCCCTTCGACAAGCTCAGGATGATAGCTCAGGGCGGGGCCTATCCAAAGTCGCGTCTGTGGCCTCCTTCTTCGTCAGCCGCGTGGACGCAGCGGTAGACCACCAACTGGACGTACTCACCCGTCAATATCCAATATCCAATACCGAATACCTGCAAGGCAGAATAGCCATCGCCAACGCCAAAGCCGCCTACGCCCGCTTCCGCCAGATCTTCAGCGGCGAGCGTTGGGAACGCCTGGCGGCGCAAGGTGCTCGCGTCCAGCGTCCCCTATGGGCCAGCACCAGCACGAAGAACCCTACCTACCCGGACACCCTCTACGTGGATAGCCTCATCGGGCCGGACACGGTCAATACCGTGCCGCCTGCTACGCTCAATGCCTTCCGAGATCACGGAACGGTTGCGCCTACGTTGGAAGCAAGTCTGGACGAAGTCCGTGCTAACCTGGCCCGCCTGGCCGAGCTGGACGTGGACCTGGACGCCATCACCCAAGAGTTGCTGGACGAGGGTGTGGCCAAGTTTGCCCAATCCTTCGAGTCCCTGATGGCCACCATTGCCGAGAAACGCGACCGCCTGCTGGCCGGCTGGGAGCACCAAACGGCCAGCCTGGGCCCGTACCAGCCCGTGGTGGATGACGCCCTGGATGAAATGAAGGAGAGCCGAATCATGGCCCGCATCTGGGCCCACGACCACACCGTCTGGAAACCTCAGCCCACGGAGATCACCAACCGGCTGGGCTGGCTGCACACAGCGGAAGTTATGCTGGAGAATGTCCCCCGTTTGGAAGGGCTGGTCGAGGCCGCGCGCAAGGCAGGCTACACCCACGCTCTGCTGCTGGGAATGGGTGGCTCCAGCCTGGCTCCAGAGGTCTTCCGCAACACCTTCGGCCCTTCGACGGGCTCAGGACAGGGCGTGGCCGCCGGATACCTGGATCTAGCCGTGCTCGACAGCACCGACCCCGGTGCGGTGCTGGCTCACGCCGAGCGGCTCGATCTATCTCGCACCCTCTTCATCGTCGCCACCAAGTCGGGCACTACGGTGGAGACCCTTTCTTTCTTCAAGTTTTTCTACAACCGGGCGGTTGATGAAGTGGGCATGAAGCAAGCTGGGGAGCACTTCATCGCCATCACCGATCCCGGCAGCAAATTGGCCGACCTGGCCAATCGTTACGGCTTCCGGGCCACCTTTCTCAACGATCCGAACATCGGCGGGCGCTACTCGGCTCTCTCCTACTTTGGGCTGGTGCCAGCGGCGCTGGTCGGGGTGGACGTGGCACTCCTGTTGGGCCGCGCGTGGGCCATGGCTAGTGGCTGTGAGTCGTGCGTGATATCGGGGGACAACCCAGGTGCTCAATTGGGTGCCATCCTGGGCGAACTGGCCAAGGCGGGGCGGAACAAGGTGACCTTCGCCATCTCGCCAGCCATCGCCAGCCTCGGCGACTGGGTGGAACAACTGATCGCTGAGAGCACCGGCAAGGAGGGCAGGGGGGTTCTTCCGGTGGTGAGGGAGCCGCTGGGTCCGCCTCAGGTTTACGGCGATGACCGCCTCTTCGTCCACATACGACTGGACGACGACGAGACCCACGACGCAGCGATCCAGGCCCTGGAAGATGCCGGGCATCCAGTGGTGCGCCTGAACCTCCATGACTCCTATGACCTGGGCGGTCAGTTCTTTCTGTGGGAAATGGCCACTGTTGTGGCTAGCCACCGACTGGGCATCAATCCCTTCGACCAGCCCAACGTCGAGGCGACTAAGAAGCTGACGCGCTGCATGGTGGCCAAGTACAGGGACAAAGGCGCGCTCCCCAGCGGCGAATCGGCTCCGCTCACGGCGGAGACACTGGAAGAGTTCCTGGCACAGGCTCAGCCAGGCGACTATGTTGCCCTGCAAGCCTACGTCCAGCCGACGGACGAGACCGACCCGGCGCTGGCCGTGCTGCGCACCCGGCTGCGCGATGGCTACGGACTAGCGACGACCGTGGGATACGGGCCGCGCTTCCTGCACTCCACCGGCCAATTGCACAAGGGCGACGCCGGACGCGGCCTCTTTATCCAGTTTACTGCCGACGACGCCGCTTCGCTTACGGGCGACGCGCCCATCCCTGACGAGCCAGGGGCACCGGAGTCGTCTATCACCTTCGGCGTGCTCAAGGCAGCCCAGGCCCTGGGCGACCGGCAGGCGTTGTTGGACGCCGGGCGGAGGGTGATCACCTTCCATCTGGGCGATGACGTAGTTGGCGGGCTGACTCGGCTGAGCGAGGCGCTCTCATGACTCTGCAGTACTGGTACATGCTGCCTGTGGCGATTGTTATCGCCACCATTTCCACGGCATCGGGGGTGGGTGGCGCCACTTTGTTCGCGCCGCTCTTCGTTCTAGCTTTGGGCATCCCACCTGAGGTCGCTGTTGGCGCAGCCTTGATCACTGAGGTTTTTGGCTTCTCGAGCGCGCTGTTCGCCTACGCCCGCCAGTACCTGATTGACTACCACTTGGGCAGGGCCCTGCTGGTCGCCACCATTCCCATGGCTCTGCTCGGCACTTGGATGTCCGAGCTCATTGAGCCAGACATCCTTAAGGCGATTCTGGGCGTCGGACTCTTTGTAGCGGCGGCCAGTTCCCTGCGGGCACCAGATCAGGAGCGTGTCGCCCGGCTAGACGCGTCCATTCTGCAAGAGCACGGCCCTGGCAAGGGCGAAATGTGCCTGATCACGTCCGAGGGCGAGAGGATCTGCTACACTGTGTGCAACCGGACCGAAGGTCGCTTGGTTGCCGCAGTGGGGGCGCTGTTCAAGGGCATGATCGCCACTGGCCTGGGGGAACTGGATGAACACTTCCTCTTGGAGCGCTGTCACGTGCCCAGCAAGGTCTCGGTAGCTACCGGCGTCTTCGTGGTACTGTTTACCACACTGTTCGCTTCGGGCGGCCATTTGGTCAAGTTTGCTCTCACTGGAGGTCACGAGTTGGCAACTGCGCTGAGCCTTGTCATCATCACCATCCCTGGCGTGATTCTGGGGGGACAACTGGGGCCATGGGTGGTCAGTCGCTTACCGCAGCGCGCTCTCGAGCGTGTGTTACACATCCTGCTCCTGCTCTTTGCAGCCCTAACCTTGGCGGAGGCTTTCCTATGATTCGAGCCATGATCTTCGATCTGGACGGCACGCTGGTGCAGACGGAGCGGCTCAAGTCTCTGTCCTACGCTCACGCTGCCGTCGAACTGTGTCCTCACACGATCACGGAAGAGGAAGTGATAGAGGCATTCAAGAACGTGGTGGGCCTCTCGCGCCGGGAGGTGGCCCAGGCGTTGGTGGAGCGGTTCGATCTGGAAGAGAAAGCCCGGGCACGCATGGCCGAGTTCGGGGTGAGTATGCCCTGGCAGGTTTTCGTCCAAGTACGGCTGCGTTACTTCGAGAAAATGATGGCCGACCCGGATATCTTGCGTGCTCATCAGTGGCCGCACAACGTCGCCCTGCTACAGGAGGCCCGGCGGAGCGGCTGCCAAACGGCCCTGGCCACGATGTCCCGCTGTCAGCAAGCAAGGCGCGTGCTGAAGGTGCTGAACCTGACTGAAGCGTTCGACTTCGTCGCCACACGGGACGATGTGGAGCACGGCAAGCCCAACCCGGAGATCTATCAGCTTGTGTCGCGGGAACTGGCCATTCCCTCGTCCGAGTGTCTAGTCATTGAGGACTCGCCATCCGGGGTGAAGGCAGCACTAGCAGCCGAGATGTGGTGCATCTCCGTGACCACACCCCTTACCCGCCGGCAGATCCACGACGAGCAACTGCTGGACGAGCGATGGATCGTGGATGATCCGGCTGCACTCATGACCGTAGTCCGGCAGATGGTCACGGAGCGAAATCAGGACTGAGGAGCAAATCAAGTGAGCGAAGACATCCCTTCGACAGGACTTCGGCAAGCTCAGTCGAGCCGCTCAGGGCATAGCTCGCAACTCAAGCAACAGGCTGCCGAGTATGCGGTGCAATTCGTGGAATCGGGCATGGTGGTGGGTCTGGGTCATGGCAGCACGGCCATCTTCGCCGTGCACCGCATCGCCGAGTTGCTGCACAAGGGCAGACTCCAGAACATCCTCGGCGTGCCGTGTTCACGTCAGGTCGAAAGAGATGCGCGGCAACTGGGCATCCCGCTGACCACCCTGGACGAGCATCCCGTCGTTGATCTGACCATTGACGGCGCGGACGAAGTGGACCCTGATTTGAACCTGATCAAGGGCGGCGGTGGCGCGCTCCTGCGCGAGAAGATCGTCGCCCAGGCCAGCCGTCGTGAGATCATCGTGGTGGACGAGACCAAGCTCTCGCCCGCGCTGGGCACTCACTGGCCCGTGCCGGTGGAGGTGGCCCCTTTTGGTTGGCGCTTGCAGGCCGCTTACCTGGAATCATTGGGCGCGCGGCCAGTCCTGCGCCTGAACAGAGACGGCGCTCCCATCAAGACCGACCAGGGCAACCTGATCCTGGATTGCCACTTTGGCCCGATTCCAGATCCAGCCCGGCTAGCGGCCCGGCTGAGCGAACGCGCCGGCATCGTGGAACATGGGTTGTTTCTGGGATTAGCGACGGACGTCATCGTGGCGGGTGTTGAGGGAGTCCGCCATCTGGAACGTAAAACGTGAAACGTGACCATCACTCATTACGTTTTACATTTTGCGCTTACGCTTTACGCAATAGGCATTGAGATCAAAACCACGATTACTTGCAAGGAGACTACCATGGTCGCTATTGAAGCCTCTATCTTATCAGCCGATTTTGCGCGACTGGGCGAGCAGGCCCGCGAGGCCGAAGCCGCCGGGGTTGACGCCATTCAGGTGGACGTGATGGACGGGAGCTTCGTCCCCCCTATCACTTTCGGGGCGGGCGTGGTGCGGGCGTTGCGTCAGTTGGTGAGCGTGCCGCTGGACGTGCATCTGATGATCGTCGAGCCGGAGAAACACTTGGAGGTGTTTGCGGAAGCCGGGGCCGACCGCCTGATCGTGCACCAGGAAACCTGTCCCCATCTACACCTCGTGCTGCACCACATCCGCGAGCTCAACATTGAGGCGGGCGTGGCGCTCAATCCGGGCACACCACTAAGTGTCTTGGAGGAGGTTTTGGACCTGACCGACCTGATCCAGGTGATGACGGTCAACCCCGGTTGGGGAGGACAGCCGTTCCTCCACAGCCAACTGGACAAGATTCGCCGCCTGCGCCAGATGCTGGACGAGCGTGGGTTGGATATACCCATTGGTGTGGATGGCGGGATCAATCCGACTACTGCGCCGCTGGTAGTGAGCGCCGGGGTGACCATGCTGGTGGCTGGGTCGAGCATCTACAATGACAAGGCGTCGGTGGCCGAAAATGTAGCTGTGTTACGGGCGAGTGTGACGTGAAAAGGAGAATGACCATGAACCAAACAACCTCCAGCCCCCCTGCTTCCATCGTTATCTTCGGCGCATCCGGCGACCTGACCCGGCGGAAGCTGGTGCCGGCCCTGCACACCCTGGCGTGCGGAGGACTCATGTCTCCAGCCACCCGGGTGATCGGCGTGGCTCGCACCCCTCTCTCCGACCAGGCCTTCCGCGACCGGCTTCGCGAGGGCGTGGACGGGTATGCTCGGATCATATCCAAACCAGGTATCTGCGAGCTTTGGTCTCGTTTCGCGGAGCGTCACTCTTACCTGGCGGGCAGCTATGATGACCCCGAGACCTATCGCCGCCTGGCGGGACGGCTGGCCCGGCTCGACGCGGAGGCTGGCACCCAAGGCAATCGCCTCTTCGATTTGGCCATCCCGCCCGTGCTCTATCCGCTGGTCGTAGAGCAACTAGTACTCTGTCAAGCGTGATTTGATAGGTGAGAGTTTTAGTGGTATCCTATCT
>CAYMKL010000202.1:0-8977 GCA_964390805.1 uncultured Anaerolineae bacterium
TGGCCAGGCCCGCGTACAGGTTCTCGCCATCGTAGACCAGGGCCTTGCAGTTGTCCTCGCCCCCCTCACCCGTCCAGGTATCGACGACCGTCAGATCGGCGCGAGTCAGTTTTTTCACCACGGCAGGCGAGTCATCGAAGCCGGCGTACACGAACGAGCCGTCGTGGGCGAGAGCACGGCAGCGGGTTGGCTCCCCCTCGTCGTCCCACCGTGCTACTTCTTGCATGGTGGCGGGATCGATCTTGACCACGTTGCCCGGCGTGCCGTACAGACCTGCGTACAGATATTCCCCATCGTAGAGAAGAGCGCGGCAGTGATCCTGATCGTCGTCTCCCACCCATTCGGAGACGGTGGTCAAGCTTCTGGTCTCTAGCTTGACGACGCGAGCAGGAACGGTGTTCAAGCCGGCGTACAGGCTCGACCCACCCCAGGTGAGAGCCCAGCACTCGTTGTAGCCTGCAGGGCCTGTCCAGTAAGTGATGGTTTTCATGCTCTCCGTGTCGATCATGATCACCATGGCGGGCTGGGTGGCCAGGCCGGCGTACAGGCGATCATTCGCCACGGCTAAAGCATGGCACATATCTCTGCCTTCTTTGCCAACCCATACGGAGTGCGTGGTCATGGTGCGCGGCAGAATCTTGGCCACCCGTGCCGGCCAGTCTTGCAGGCCAGCGTAGACGTACTCCCCATCTGTAACCAGAGACCGGACCCAGTTGTGATCTTCCTGGTCGGTCCAGTACCTGGCTACCATCTCAGCAGCCAAGTCGGGGCGAGTGGCCAGTTGACGCCTCCAGGCCCGGATGTTGCGGAGGTGGGCGTCGTGCCAGCCCGTGGGTAACTGAACAGGGGCTGCATCCCCTGTCCCGGAGTTGCAGCCCCCGGTGCTCTTGTGCTCGTGGCCTTCAATGCCGTCCTGGATGGCCTGGATGAAAGCGTGCCACTCCTCCTCGGTGGGTTTGTCCCCGGCCTCGAAGGTTGATTTGAGTTGGTTTCGGACAGCGACGTTGAATTTGGTCATTGGCTCACATGATGAAGCTGTAAGGTTGGTTGCCTGCCTCCATAGTGTACACAATGGTCAGCTTAGGACGCTGCGACGGGGTTGCGTTGGTCGACGGATAGAAGATATACAGATCGTCGACTTGGTTCACGGTTCTGAGGAGCCACCCGTAGCCCAAGTCTAAGTCGGCCTTGGACGTCGGAGTCAGCGGAATGTCGAAGAACTGCCCTGTCGGGTCGCTCCCGGTCGTATCGGCAGACCCGATCTCAGTCTGCTCGCGGTCGTCAGGCCCGTCTCCACCCGCAACCTGCCAGCTATTGCCAGTAGAGTAAACGTTCCAGGTAACCTCACTCTCGACCCAGGCCCGCTTCAGGCGGTACACCTTGATGGTATCTCCCTGGCTGGCCTGAGCCGTGGAACTGAGCCACAAAGAAAGCGTAGCTGAGACAATCGTAGCGTCTGCAGGCAAGGTCGTCAGGTCGAACTTCAACAGAGTATGCGCGATCTGCGAGAAGAGAGCCCGCTCTCCCACCCACAGGTTCCCGTGGCTCCCGAAGTTAGTGGTAGGATTAGCATTCAGGACAAAGGCATCATTCGCGCTGGCCTCGTCAGGTTGCAATGTCAGTTCAGGCATTTTGCCTCCTTGCTGCTACAATTGAGTTGCTCCTCTATTCTACCCATCAGGCTACTACCACAAAGTAGTCGGCGCCGAAGTCCCCGTACCAAACATAAGTTGTCTTCACGTCCTGCAGCTGCTGGGATGATTACAGAGAGGTCCACTCCTCTCCTTCCTAAGTCCTATGTAACCATCACCATGGTCAGGTCGCTACGGTTCACAACATCCACGTCTGAATCTATGTCGTTTACTTGATACGAGGCCCAATTGGCCCCTCCCAAGGTGTAGAACGTGGATGGCGAGGACTGGTTGTTGTATGTGGTGGTGATGTAGTGGGCAGAGCGGGCGATGTTAGAAACGCGAACTTCGTCTATTACGGCACCAGCGTAGCCTTCGGCAGATGCTCTTAGAAACCTTCCAATTTGGCAGGTGTTTAGGCTAACTGGCCCGCCAACCTCTTCTCGACCTCAAAGTCGTAAGGGTCTGAGCCATCCTGGTTGGGCGAGAAAACCAGGTCGGCAGGCACAGTCACAGACCCCGACGCTCCCCCCGATGCCGCGTTCTCCATCTTCCCACCGTTGGCTACTGTCTTCAGGTCGGCATCGGTGGTGTTGAAGGGGAAGGGAAAATCGATGAGATCTCCTGGAACCTTGGTATGATCAATGGTGATCTCGCGGTAGTATTGGTAGCTCATTCTCGTTCACCCCCTAAATGTGGTGATCCGCCTATACCTATCGTCCAAGTGAGTCTGGACTTAATGACTTGTCAACTGGCGGTGTCTTGCTTGCATCGTGAGAACAGCCCCGGCCTTGGTCTAGCCTGTTTCAGGATGGCACTCTAGCTCGAGAAGAGCTGTTGCGGTGTCGCCAGGCTGGCCGGTGCCAATCTGGTCGGTGTCTATGGTGACCACGTCTCCATCGCTGATGGTGGTGGTGTCGAAAGAGGTCTGAGTGCCACTGTTGGCGCTGGCGGCAATCTGCAGCCGATTGGCCGGGGTGACGTTCCAAATGGACGTGCCGTTGATGTTGATGTCGAAGAGGAGGGCCTGCCCCGTGGGCGCAGTCTTGACGCGGCCATCTGCTCGTACCATGTTGGCTGTGGGGCCACGGTACACGACTTCGGCCGATTGGTTGCTGCCTGTGCTTAACTCGCCGGGGACGTAAAAGACGACCTGACGGGTGTACTTGAGCTTGTCAGCGCCCCCGCCGGCGTGGCTGGACTTGTGGGCTTGGGGCTCGTGGAGATCGTCCCCCGTGATGTTCTTGTGCTGCGTCTCTGCCGACAAGCCCGCTTCGGCATTGATGGTGACATAAGATGCGTCGGTGGGAGCTCCACCTGCCCCGCCTCCTACCTCGGTCCAACTCCCCGCCGAGTAGCAGGCGTAGACCTTGGAGGTGTCGGTCTCGACGTAGATGTCACCCACTGCTGGCGAGCCAGGCTTGGCAGCCGCCGCCCCGCTCTGGAGGTTGATCACCGGCCCCGCGTCGCCCGTCCCCGTACCATCACCACCTGTGGAGAGGTGCTGATGCGCCTGGGCTGCTTCAGCAATCAGGTCAATCAGCTCCCCAAAGCTCTCCTCTGTCAGCGTGTCGCCGGTCTCGAAGAGGGCCTTGACAGCCGTAATCGCACTTGAATCTGCTTTCCCCATGGTGTTCCTCCTGGTTGCCCCGCCGCAGCGGGTGATGTCGGGCCAGAGGTCTCCCCAGTCGCGGTGGAGACTCCCTGGCTCGACAATCTGCGTCATATGTCGGCGAGGGGCTGCGCCTCAGCCTCTTCGACTGTAGGAAGACCCTCGAGCCGGGAATGGATGCGCATCAAATAGGTCAGCACAAGGCCCGCCCATAGGATGACGACGGTGATGCCCAGAGGCAGTAGTCCTTGCCTGAACAGGATGCGCTTGCTTGATGCTTTGTCGTTGAACATGGTTTTGACCTCCTTATGTGTTGTGATGTGTTTGTGGTTCCGGTTCGTGCACGATAGGTTGTTGGGTGATCGCCTCCTTTCTGTCACTCTGTATGACTAAAGTGGAAGTGACGCTTAGTTCGCCGCTTACCCCAATTTGTCCACTGTAATTCGGAAGTGGACTTGGATTAACTTGGCATCTGTGGCCAAGGTGTCCTCGCTGACGTCCCGCCATAGGCAAAGACCTAACATCTCCCCCGCTACCGCTCCGATGATGCCAGTGTCCAAGGTAGTGCGGACGAGCTCCCCTACTGTATGACTGCCTCCCGTCGTCTTCGGGATTGTGGTCGTTGCTCCATCTACTGTCTCCCCTGAAGCAACGAGGATGTAGTCCAGCTCCCAGCAAACTGTCCCGTTGTCCTGGCTACCTGTGTAGCACCAGTCTACGTCCACTTGGATCGTGGTCCCCGCTTTGAGCTTGTATGGGATGAGGAGAGAGTAGAAACAGAAGTTGTCAGCACCGTTGGAAAAGCTCAGTACAGGGAATATGCCGACGATGGCCTCGGAAGGAGCCCCACCTGCTAAACGCCAGTCTGGTGCCGGCACGGTAACGCACTCAATGACGTTGATGGTGATGCCAGACTGGTCTATCGGCCCTGCATCGCCTGTCCCAGTGCCGTCACCACCTGATGCTGTGTGTTGGTGCGCTTCGGCCGCTTCGGCAATGGCATCAATCAGATCTGCCAGATTGGCCTCGGTGATGACGTCGGAATGCTCGAAGTTTGCCTTGATCGCAGCCACGCGAGTGCTGTTAACCTTGGCCATGGTATTCCCTCAGTCTACCCAATCGCCACCGATGACGGCGAAGTTGACCTTGGCTACACCATAGTATGGCTCGTGGGTCTCGATGTAGTGGCTCTGGAAGAGGTGAGGCCCTAGCCTCCCCTGCTTCCTGGCCTGCTCCCTCCATTCGCCCTTCTCTTCCTCAGAAAGAGCTTTCCATGCCGCCGTCGCATCGGCGAAGACTTTGCGCATGAGCTGCTGGTCAGCGGTGCGTGGGTTGGTGGGGGTGTAGTAATCCATGCACTCTTGACCAACGCCCGGACGGTAGCGGAAGATGTAGCCGCCAACCTTGCGCCTGATCGTTGCACCGAGAGGAATGTCTTCGATTGTCCCCTCGTCCCAGATGGTGCTCATGCGCTTTGCCCCCCCGATGTGATTATAGCAGAAATTCGAGGTTGTGTCAATACGTGAGGGATATGGGTATCTACAGATTGGATGGCCCATATATGCAACATTACGGTCTCTCTATAGTCTGGTTCGCGACGATTCTTTTGCAGGTGTTTCAAGACTCGCTCCAGAGCAGACCGGCTGTGGCGCGTGATTCGCCCGACTGTTTTCTGTGAGCAGGTGATCGCGTGTGGCGATGTGAGACAGGCAAATCAGGCACGCACGTCATTCTATGTGGACGTGCAAAAGAGAGAGACGGTCTAACTGTTTTGGTGCGTGCCGCCATGCAAGATGCGGAGATGGTCTGACTGTTTTGGTCTCAGGGTGAGGGAAAGAGGCGGTGAGGGAGCTCGTGCATAGGGCTGTGTGGAGACGAAAGGGACACCCTAGCAATGCTCAACATGCACCTGGAGGTCGTGAAAGAGGCACTCAAGGGTCGGCGTGGTGTTGCGCAGTGGTCACTCAGGGGGTACTCGTCCCCCGCCGTGATACTGTGCGATGGAGAGGTGGGGTGATTGGCGGTGGCGGTTGCGGGCCGATTTTGCGTTTCGCGAGGAACGAACCAATCAGAAAATCGCGCAAGGCGAGGCGCCCATTCCTGTTTTGAAGGGAACGAGCCAGGCGGCGACGAGTTGGAAGCGAGGCGCCGTTTTTCATTTCGCAAGGAACGAACCAATCAGGAAAGTGCGCAAGGCGAGGCGCCCTTTTTCCCATGTGACACGGGAGATGAGCCGGTCGTGTCTTTGCGTGGCGCTACTGCTGGTCGTATTATTGTGGGAAAATGTGGTGGTAGGGTGGATCGCCGTGCTGCTTTGGCTGGGGGACATGGTAGAGGGGTGGATGCGGGTCTTTGGTGGGGGATCGCAGAGGGGAAGGTGAGGGGCGTTCTGACTGTTTTGGTCTTGGGGGGGAGATGGGCTGATTGTTTTGGTGCGTGGGGGGGAAATAAAAAAAGCCCCCCAGAGGCATGGAGCCTTTGGGGGGCTTTTCTTCGTCGTTTGCTGTGTTAGTAGTCTTCTATGGGTGTAGGGTATGTAGGGTTGTGCAGGGTTTGTAGGGTATGTAGGCTTTTGGGGAAGGGATGATTTCATTTGCGTTTCACGTTCTATTCTTCCCTTCTCAACGAGGAGGGGGAGCGGGTGTCCCCCTCCTCGACTTGGCCGTCCAGCCAGGCTACCATTTCCCCGCAAAGTTGCAGTGAAGCAATCAAGCAAGCTTCGAGCTCCTCGCTGGATGGCGGGTGCCAGGCGTGGTGGAGTTCCTCGACCGCTTTCTGGAGCGCCTCGAAGAAGGTTTGCTCTTCTTCTGGCGTCAGCTCGGGCAGTGGCGGCCACTGCTCCTGAAGAAAGCGCCTGGCTGTGACTATCGGGGCTACGTAGAACTTGCGTTCCTGGCGGTCCAGGATCAGCCAGTGATCAGCCTCGAAATCAGAACTCCCCAGGTTGAGGGGGAGCAGTCCTGAGCCGTCACAGGCATCGCAAGGGTCGTTCTCCAGGGTGTTGGTCGTGCCTCGGCCCTCGCATCTTGGGCATGGCAGCCATAGATGGGGAGCTATAGCGCGATGGTTCTCGAATTCTATCCACGCCCACCAGTCGCCGTCTCCGCCGATCTGGCCGTCGTCGTACATCACCTCGTCGCCCGCTGGTTGCCAATAGAAGGCGACGTGGCGGGCGCCACCGTCGTAGCCCAGGGCTGCTTCGAGCTGAGGGGGTACTGGGGCTTTGAGGGGTATGAGTAGCTGCGTGGTTTCATTCATGGGTATCATTGTAAAAACTCCTGACTGTTTTGATGTGCAGACAGCCTCGTCGGGCCGTGAGGCTGTCTGACTGTTTTGGCGTTGCTAGATCTGCGGCCCGAACAACGCCTCGACGTCTTGCCGAGCAGATCGCCTGGCGCTGGGTAGCTGCGGAGCAGGCTTCTCCAGGTTGTTGGCGTATACCCCCAGGGCTCGGCGGAAAATCACCGCTGGGGACCAACCAGGATGCCGCTCCTTGACCCGCTCGATGTTGAGTTGATCCTCTTCGGAAATGTAGAACGTGATCTTGGTAAACATGTGATCATCTCCTTTTCCCGACCATTTTGGCAATGCCGCCGGCACGATCTATCCAGTGGCGGCCATTGAACCACTGCCAGCGAACGTGGCGGAGAGTCCCCATTTCCTCCATTTCGACGCTTGGCCTCACGGCGCTGCACCTTGGCGATCTGGCGTTGCAGTGCCGCTTCGAGGGTGGGGCCGGTGCGGTCGTTTTCGAGGAAATGGTCTACCAGGTATTACTGGCGGCCTGGTAGTCTTCGGCGCATTCGGCCAGGGCGCGTTTGATCGTCCCCTGGCCATAGGTCTGGCCGTTACTGTAGTGCCTCTCGTCCCACTTGGGTCTGAACAGGCCGCTCTGCCTGAAAAGCTGATCCATCCTGGCAGTGTCGCCGCTGGCCCAGAAGGCCAGGAAGTTGCACAGGGCCAGGTCCGCCTCTGACTGAGAGTCGTAGTCTGAGAAGTCGCCTTCCCACAGGCGGGCAAACCTGTCTCCGTTACGGGCGCTGGTGGCTCTGCGCAACAGTTCCTGGTCGCTGTCGGGAGTTAAGGGTGATGCGCGTGGGCGATGACTGGGTTCTGAGCGGCCAAACAGGTGGGCATGGAGGCATGCGAGCTCGGCCTGGCGTCTCTCAATGATGCGGAAGGTGCGCCAGACGTGGCCGGTCACGGTGAAGTAGCGGTTGGTATCGTACATCTCGACGTCGCCCTTGCGCCTGGCCCCTGGCGGGAGGCGCCCCCTGACGATGACGTGGAGGCCGGCACGAGAGGGACTGATCTCGGTGTAGCTTGAGAGCTGCGCGACGATGCGGGCTGCCTGAGAGCTCAGCCTGCCGTCGCGCAGGCAGTGGTCGAGGTCTATGCCGGCGAAGGGCGTGTCGGTGAAGACGAACCCGATTCCATCTGCCTGGCCGTAGCAGACGTTGGCCAGGGCCTGTTCGAAGCTGCGCCAGGTGGTGGGATCGGTGGTGCTGGCGGGTTGGTTTATGCCGGGCGTGCGGGGTACTTTGTCGTCTTTCCACACCACCCAGCGAGTCAGACAGGCCAGTTCTAGCGGGATGTTTTTCCAGTACTCTTCCACGAGGCTGGAGGTCTTGCACTTGGGACAATCCCGAAGAATCTTCGGCATTTTACTCACCTCCTGACTGTTTTGTGGTCGTGATCTCTTTGAGGAGCCCCGCGCCGCGCATGGCACGGAAGAGCTCCTCGACGCTGACGGCACCGGCCCAGGAGCGTCCCTCCTCCCAGGTGCCATCGTCATGGATGACGTACTCGGCGAAGTAGAAGTAAGCGTGAGTGGCCTCGCACTTGTCCTGTACGGCGAGGCCAAGTACAGGGTCGAGATGACCCATGTAGTCTCCGGGGCTGCAACTCTTCAGAGCATGAGAGTTAGTTATTCTGAGAATCTTGCGCATGTGCTTATCCTCCTTCTTCAGGTTTCGTTGAACAGCAAGGTGATACGCTTGCGAGGCTGCTCATACAAGTCGTTGTGGGCCTCTTCAATGTTAGCCTCGGGCACGACGTCGGCCCTGGCGGACAGTTCGATGGTACGCCAGCCGCGCCCAAGGTACTCCTTTGAAGCCCTTAGGAGCACCCCGATCTCTCTGACCTGATAGCCTGCTCCTTGACCTACAACGTGCATGTTCATTTCAATCTCCTTTCTTGTCATTCATGGGTTAGAACAGTGCGAGTTGCACGCTCTGCCTGGGGTCAATGGGGATGACCTCGACGAGAGAGACCTGCGGAGCTGCGGCGATCTCGCGTTCGATGATCACCGGCGCGTCGTCCCCCAGCAGCCAACCGGAGCCTTCGACGGCCTGGTGGTGTTGCACGAACAGCTCCCCTAGATCGGGGATGGCCGTGTTGGCCACCACCTCCCGCGCCAGTTCCTCCAGGAAGCTGCCTCCCACGCCAGCCTGGGATACCAGGGCCCCGGCCACGTCGTCTCCGTACAAGAGTTGGGCGGCGGCGACCTTTATGATTTATATGGAGAATGATTGGCACTCGCCGGAGGATTGGTGTAGAATAGAGCAAATCTGTAAGGAGGTGAACCGATGAGTCCTGTCGAATCCACAGGGGCCTTTGTACACTTCACCATCACACGGCACGAAGGTTACATAACTGACATCCAGACCAACTCTCCCCAGATCAATCATTTCCTCGACATGATCAAGATGAGCCGCGCATACAATACCTGGGT
>CAYMKL010000203.1:0-8939 GCA_964390805.1 uncultured Anaerolineae bacterium
CAGACAAAACCACTAAATTGTAAAGGTTCTATTTCTCAGCTTTGAAACGATGCCGGAATGTCGTTTGCTATATCGGGCTAGTTCGTGAAGGCTGGGCCTCAACGCCCTGCCACCGAAAGCTATTCTAGCACGATGTGCCCTCCCTGTCAAGTCACTGCTAGGAAAGTTGACAATCTTTGCCAATACAGGGATAATAAGGGTATGAGTCGGAGAACATGGGCCTGCAAAATCATAGCAGTTTCACTGGTATTAGCTTGCACAGTCCTGGGGTGTCGGAGACAGCTAAACACGCCATCTCCCACAGCCACGCCAGTGCCGACGGCCACGCCTAGACCTACTCTTACTGCCACCCTTGCTCCCACCCTCACCCCTACTTCCACACCCACAACTACGCCCACCCCTACACGTACTCCTATCCCCACACGCACTCCTACCGTTACATCCACCCCCACCTCTACTCTCACTCCTACACCTACCCCCACTCCCACCCCGACGCCTCTTCCCGCCGAGCGTCTTGAAGCCGGGCAGACTTATCAGACAAATGGCGACTACGCGCGGGCCATCACTGAATACGAGGCCCTTATATCTGAAAAAGCTGCGGAGGAAGCCAGAGAGGCCAGTTTCCTCATCGGTGAAACCCATTTCTTGAATGGGGATTATCAACTGGCTGCGGAGTACTTCGAGGGATTCCTGCGTGATCATCCTGACGATGAACACGGCACCCAAGCCATCTTTCTCATAGCCACAAGCTCTGAACGGACGGGGGATTGTACAACGGCCATCGAATACTACCGTCAGTACCTGACTCAGAGAGATGTCATAGCTGACTACGTACACGAGTTCATCGGCGACTGCTACCTGAGCCTGGAAGACCACTCCCAAGCCATCGTGGCCTACAGGAAAGCTCTCAGAGAATCCCCAAGCTCTGAGCGGGATATTCAGCTCATGGAGAAAGTGGCCGATACTCATTCAACTGCGGCCAGGCACGCTGAGACCATCACCTGGTATGAGGCCCTTCTCAGAAAAGCAGAGAAGGATGCCCAGCGAGCCAGGTTCGAGTACCTGATCGGCCAGGCATATCTGGAGTTGGGGGAGACGGAGGAGGCCCACCAGCACTTCTTGGAGGCAGTGGATCGCTATCCCAAGGCCTGGCATGCTTATCAGGCCTTGGTGGAGTTGGTGGATGCAGGCGTCGAAGTAGATGAGTATCAGCGGGGGCTGGTGGATTACTATGCTGGCGCCTATTGGCCAGCTATCCGGGCCTTCTTCCGCTACATCGAGAGCAACCCAGATCATACGGGCGATGCTTACTACTATATAGGTTTTGCTTACCTGGCGGTAGGTTCTTATGAATCGGCCATGAGCGCGTTTGATGCTCTCTTTGAATCTTACCCCACCAGCAGCTATTTTGGCTACGCCTGGCTGGGGAAGGCCAAGGCTCTCGCTAGCCAGGACCGACACGACGACGCTCGGAGCACCTACCGAGAGTTTGCGCAGCTCTACCCCAGCCATGAGCTAGCAGAGGAGGCCCTTTGGCGAGCCGCGGTCCTCTCTGAGGCAGACGCGGACTACGACGAAGCAGCGCGTGCTTATCTAGATTTGCAGACGAGGTATCCTCAGGGATCACACGCCGCGGCCTCCCTCTTTCAGGCGGGACTGTGCTACTACCGGCTGGATGATGACGAGGAGGCCATCGAAGCCTGGCAGGAGTTGCTGGATACTTACGAGGGCTCCGACCTGTATACCCAGGCTCTCTTTTGGGTGGGAAAGGCTCTGCTTACACCAGGTGAAACGAGAGAAGCTCGTACCTACTTGGAGCAGGCCGCGTCTGCAGATACGGAAGGGTACTATGGCCTGCGGGCCAGAGACTTCAGTGAGGAGGAGAGCGCTCTCTGGCCTTCCGAGGGCAGCGTGGTCATTTTGGCTGACGAGGCGACCGAGCGACAGGAGGCCGAAGCCTGGCTGGCCTCCTGGCTGGATGGGGCGAGTCACGATGATGACCTGGGTATCCTGAGTCCTACGATAGAGGAAGATCTGCGCTTCCAGCGGGGTGAGGAATTGCTGGCTGTGGGCTTGCTGGACGAAAACAGGGGAGAATTCGATGCCTTGCGAAAAGAGGTGCTTACTGATCCATTGTCCCTCTATCAACTTGCCTTGTCTTTACGCGAGCGGGGCCTGTATCGTCTATCCATCCTCTGTGCTAAGAGGTTGATCCTGCTCTCCTCTGCCGAGTCGGTCAGTCAGGCGCCGCGCTTCCTGCAGCGCCTGGCTTATCCCATCTACTTCGATGACCTGGTGCTGGCCGAGGCCCAGGCCAATGGCTTTGATCCTTTGGTGCTCTTTGCTCTCATTTGGCAGGAGAGCCTCTTCGAAGGACAGGCCGCCTCCTGGGCTGGGGCGCAGGGTCTAACCCAGGTCATACCTGCCACTGGCGAGTGGGTCGCCCTCCAGTTGCGCTGGAAAGACTACCAAGCAGAGCACCTCTACCGGCCTTACCTCAATGTCAAGTTCGGGGCCTGGTACCTGGCCCGTCAACTACGGGATTTCGATAACAGCCTTTTCGCTGCCCTGGCCGCCTACAATGGGGGGCCAGGCAACGCGGCCCGTTGGCTGGAGCTGGCAGGGGATGGCGACGAAGATCTCTTTGTGGAGAGCATCTCCATTGCTGAGACCAGGCGCTACGTCGAGAAGGTCTATGAGCACTATGCCATGTATCGCGCGCTTTACGGAGGGGAGTGATGTACAGCCTAGATGACACGATTGCTGCCATTTCTACCCCCATCGGCGAGGGAGGTATCGGCATCGTCAGGATGAGTGGCCCCGAAGCTCTAGCTATCCTGCAGAAAATGTTCGTCAAAGGCAAACCCTCCAATACCCAATATCCAAACCGCCTCCACTACGGCCACATCGTTGACCCCGAAACCGCTGAGGTCATTGACGAGGTGCTGGTTTCGTACATGAAGGCTCCCCGCACCTACACCCGCCAGGACGTAGCCGAGATCAACTGTCACGGCGGCATCGTCCCCCTGCGTCGTACGCTGGAACTCTGCCTGCGCCAGGGGGCGCGACTGGCCTCCCCTGGCGAGTTCACGCTGCGGGCCTTTATCAACGGCAGGATAGACCTGGCTCAGGCTGAGGCGGTGCTGGACATCGTGCGGGCCAAGACCGAGGCCGGGCTCAGGGTGGCTGTTGGCCAGTTGGAAGGGCGCCTCTCCGACCAGGTACGGGGCCTGCGCGCCCAGCTCATAGACGTCCTGGCCTACCTGGAGGCGACCATAGACTTCGAGGATGATGAGATCCCAGAGCGGGACATCGCCCCCGATCTGGAGGGTGCGCGCCAAGCGTTGGAAAGGCTGCTGGCCCACGCTGACCGGGGGATCATCTACCGCCAGGGAATCCGCACGGCCATCGTCGGCAGGCCGAACGTGGGCAAGTCGTCTCTGCTCAACGCCCTCCTGCGCACCAGCCGGGCCATTGTCACCCCCATCCCCGGCACCACCCGCGACACATTGGAGGAGACCATCAACCTGCAGGGCGTCCCATTGGTTCTGGTGGACACCGCGGGCATCGTCGCCGAGACCGAAGACGTCATCGAGCAGTTGGGCATCGAGCGCAGTCGGAGCGCGCTGGCTCAGGCCGACCTGGCTCTCGTGGTCGTGGATGGCAGCGAGCCGCTTACCGAAGCCGACCGTCAGATCGCTGACCTGGCCGCTGGCAAGACCGCCATCCTGGTGGTCAACAAGATTGACCTGCCGCGAGCGGGGGGTAGCTTTGACATCTTACCTGAGGCAATGCGGGTGGAGATATCGGCTCTGACGGGAGAGGGGTTAGAGGAGTTGGAAGAGGCGATTGTGGAGGTCGTTTTCTCTGGCCAGGTGTTGGCTTCGGATGAGCCTTTGGTCTCAACCCCTCGACATAAAGACATCCTGAAGCGGGCTTTGGATCACGTGGCCAGCGCGCAGGGCGCTCACGCTCAGGGGATGCCCGCCGATTTCGTGGCCATTGATCTCACATCGGCCGTGAACGCTCTGGGTGAAATCACGGGGGAGACGATCACCGAGGACCTGTTGGAGGTTGTTTTCAGCGAGTTCTGTGTGGGGAAGTAGGGGGCGGTTGGGTAGGGCATTCCCACCTCTGCTATGCAGGGGTGCCCTTGCCCTGGTTTTGTGGTCGAATCGCCCTGGCGGAGCGGGGACGCCCCTGGGTAGCAGTAGACCAATTACCCCTTGGCAAAGTAAGCCAGCGCCAATCTCACCCTTTCCTCGATTTCCATCTCTTCAGCGGGCAGGGACTGAAGGGCGGATTGGGCCTCTACCACGCTGTAGCCCAGGCTGGTGAGGGCGGCGATGACTTCGGCGTCGGCGTCCGTGAGAAAGGGCACCGCCTCTGGGCCGACCTCGGCCGCAACCCTGTCCTTGAGGTGAAAGACGATCTTCTTGGCCATCTTGGGGCCGATGCCCGGCACCCTGGTCAACGCCATGGCGTTCCCCTGGGCGATGGCCAGGCGCAGCGAATCGGGCGACATGGTGGAGAGCATGGCCAGGGCCACCCTGGGACCCACGCCCGAAACGCCCAGGAGCAGCTCAAAAAGAGCCAGCTCGTCCTCGCTGCTGCAACCGTAGAGGGTCAGCTCGTTCTCCCGCACGTGGAGGTGGGTGAAGAACTCCACCTGGCGGCCCAGTACCTCCGTAGTCTCCAGGAACGAGGTCGGAACGTAGATCTTGAAGCCGATCCCACCTACGCCCACGACCAGGTAATCCTTCCCTATGGCCTCGATCCTCCCCTTCAGGTTGGCGATCATCTTCTCTCGATTTCCTCAGCTTGTCTGGCGAGGTCCCTCATCCGAGCGGAGTGGATGTGGCAGATGGCTACGGCGATGGCGTCGGCGGCATCATCGGGTTGGGGCACGCTGTCCAGCCCCAGGAGCATCTTGACCATTTCCTGCACCTGATTCTTGGTGGCTCGCCCGTAGCCGACCACCGCCTGCTTGACTTCCAGGGGCGTGTACTCGTGAATGTCGAGCTCAGCGTTGGCCATAGCCAGAAGGGCCACCCCACGCGCCTGCCCCACGCTCAGCGCGGTGCGAACATTGCGACTGAAGAAGAGCTTCTCCACCGCTGCTGCCGCAGGCTGCCGCTTCTGGATAAGAGCCGTCAACTGGCGGTAAATCTCCTGCAGGCGCTGAGGCTGTGATTCATCTGAGGAAGTGGTTATCGCCCCGTGATCCACCAGTCTCAGAGCGTCGCCCTCACCCCATACCAGGCCGTAGCCGGTGATGGCTGTGCCGGGATCAATCCCCAAGACCAGGTTCTCGTTTTCGCTCATTCTCTGGCTAGGTTGAGACCCACTCGTCGTATTTGGCCATGACCTCATCGGTGATGTTCAGGTTGGAGGAGACCTGTTGGACGTCTTCCAGCTCCTCCAGGGCATCAATGAGGATCATGGCCTTTATGGTTTCTTTCTCCCCCAGCTCCGCCAGGCTCTTGGGAAGCATGGAGACCTCCGCCGAATCCAAGGTGATTCCGTCGTTCTCCAATGATTCTTTGACACTCTGGAAGTCACTGGCCAGAGTGAAGACCTCCACCAAATCGCTGGCGATAGTGACATCGTCGGCTCCGGCGTCTATGGCCATCAGCGCCAACTCGTCGGGATCGGAATCGTTGGGGGAGATGGTGATGTAGCCCTTGGACTCGAAGAGCCAGGCCACGCAGCCGCTCTCACCCAGGCTGCCACCGTAGCGGTTGAAGGCGCGGCGCACATCGGACACCGCTCGGTTGCGATTGTCCGTCAGCACGTGTACCAGCAGCGCCACGCCGTGGGGGCCGTAGCCTTCGTAGCGGATCTCCACCAGCTCCGCGCCCTTTTCTGCACCGGTGCCCCGTCTAATGGCCCGCTCAATGTTGTCCTTTGGCATGTTGGCTGCCTTGGCCTTGTCTATAGCCAGCCGCAGCTTGAAGTTAACAGCGGGGTCGCCGCCCTCCCGTGCTGTCAGGACGATCTCGCGCCCGAGCTTGGTGAAGAGCTGGCCTCGCTTGGCGTCCGTCGCCCCCTTCTTGCGCTTAATCGTTGACCATTTTGAATGTCCTGACATAGTCATACCTCCTTCCAAACTCGCCCCTCCGTCGGGGCCGAAAGGTTATGGCCCTAATTATACTACTAGAAGCGAAAAAACGCTAGCGCCGAACGTCACGTCTCACGGCTCGACCGTAGCCGATGGTTCACAAACTCGATCATGACGGGTACGAGAGAGATGAAAATGATAGCCAGGATGACCAGAGTGAAGTTGTCTTTGACGAAGGGAATGTTGCCAAAGAAGTAACCTAGGAAAGTGAAAATGGCGACCCAGACCACCCCGCCTATGACGTTATAGCTTATGAAACGCCAGTAGGTCATCTTCCCAATACCAGCCACAAAGGGCGCAAATGTGCGGATGATGGGGATGAATCGGGCCAGGATGATGGTCTTACCGCCGTGCTTTTCGTAGAAACGGTGGGTGCGCTCTAGGTGTTCTTTGTTCAGGAAACGCACGTCTTCCCTGCTAAACACCTTGGGTCCCACGTAGTGTCCTATCCAATAGTTCACCGTATCTCCCACAATAGCCGCGATGCTGAGGAGGACGAATAGCCATACGACGTTCAGCGAGCCCAGGGCGGCGAAGGTGCCTGCGGCGAAGAGCAGGGAGTCCCCAGGAAGAAAGGGGGTCACCACCAGGCCCGTTTCGAGAAAGATGATGAGGAAAAGCAGCAGGTAGGTCCAGACGCCGTAATTCTGGATGATCTCGTTCAGGTGTTTGTCGAGATGTAGAAAGAGCTCGATTAGGTTTCTGATCAGTTCCACGGTTTGTTTCTCCTTGTGTAGTTTTAGTATTGGGAGTTTTCACCCCCACCCCAACCCTCCCCCTGCGAGGGGGAGGGAGTTCGACCCCCGCCCCAGCCCCCTTCGACGGGGCTCAGGACAGGCTCCCCCTGCCAGGGGGAGGGAGTCAGCCGTACGCCTTGACGGCTTCTAGGAAGGCGGCGATGTTGTCCCACGGGATGTCGGGCTCGTCAATGTCGTAGGCGGGACAGAGGATGAGCCCGGCGCGGCCCAGGGTCTCGATGCGGTGCTTGACCTCCCTGCGGATGGCGTCAGGTTTGGCAAAGCTGAAGGTGGTCTGGTGGCCCACCGTGCCCCACAGCGCCAACTGGGGGCCGAACCGCTGGCGGATGCGGGCGGCGTCCATGTGATCGGGCTGCAGTGGGTTGATGGCGTTGACGCCGATCTCCATCAGGTCGCCAACGATGGGCTCAAAGTAGCCGTCGCTGTGGTAAACGATGCGCAGATCGGGCTTGATGGCTCGTGCTGCCTGAATGATTCTCGCCATGCGCGATTTGAAGAACTCGCGCCAGGTGGCTGGGCTGATCATCATCGTCCCTGGCATCCCCACGTCATCGTCGAGGGCCAGCACGTCCACCCCTGCGCTGGCCAGTGTCTCTGCGTTGCGGCGGGCCAGGTCGGCCAGGCGGTCGAGGAGAAAGTGCGCCCAGGCGGGACGCTTGAGCAGGTCAATAAGGAAATTCTCCAGGCCGCGCAGCCGCCAGGCGGCCTCGAACAGCTCACCGCCCAGGTGGGGCAGATTGCCGCCAGCGGCCAGCCCGCGGGCGTGCAGAACTCGCACCTGGCGGGCCAGAGCCTTGACGCGGTAGGGCGCGCTGACGTCGGGAAAAGGGAAGTTTCGCACGTCGTCCAGCGAGTGGGCACGGGCCAGGGGATTGCGTTGGTCGGGAGTCAGGGGGCGGTAGTCCCAGCGGGTGTAGGTCGTCACCTGAGCCGGAGTGCCCAGCCGCGTGTCCGGCGAAAAGGGCCGGGCCAGGCGAGCTAGTTTCTTCTCCTCCGGCGAAAGGGGGAACTGGACAAACCGCACATCCACTATATTGTCCTGGTACCGGCCCCGCGGAGCCAGCCTCTTGAGGTCCACGAGGTAGAAGCCCAACGCGCAGGGTACGCGGTCCGGTTCGCCTCCATCTAACGCGGTTAACAGTCGTTCGCGAGAGTTCATGTATATGCCTCCGCTGCTTCAGCCGATTGAAATCGGGGCTTGGGGGCACTCCGTGCCGGCCGACCGCCTACGCGGTCGGTAGAGCGTCGGCGTAGGCCAATGCCCGGCCATAGGCCCTGCTGCTGCATACTTCAGTGTAGGTCTCCTCGGCTGGCCTAGCCTATAGCCGCCGATTGAAATCGGGGCTTGGGGGCACTCCGTGCCGGCCGACCGCCTACGCGGTCGGTTGAGCGTCGGCGCAGGCCGACGCCCGGCCGTAGGCCCTCCTGCTGCACACTTCAGTGTGTCGGCCTACGCTTTTGCGCCGGCCCGACACCTCACACTGCCGTTTTGACTTCCTCTGCCGTTTTGACTTCCTCAAACGATTCCTCAAGCTCCAGCCACAGATCGTCCTCTGCGTGATGCTCCTTTTGTCGCTTTACGTAGCGAATGATCTTGGGCAGGTCCCACCGACTGACAGTGAAAGCGCCGTATCCTCCCTGCCACTTGAATTGCGCTTCGGGCCGTAGTGTCTCGTTGACGAAGTGTGACGAAACACCCTTGACCTGCTTGACTAGGTTGGCGATAGTGATGGTGGTCGGGAATGAGACAACGAGATGGACATGGTCCGACGTGCCGTTCAGTGCCAACACAGTGCATCCCATCCCCCGCGCTTCGCTTTCGATGTTGCGGTGCAAACGGCGCTCGAGGTCGGGTGCGATAAGAGGGAGTCGGTCCCACGTTGCCCAGACCAGGTGCGAGTACAGTGCCAGTTTGTTGCGTCGCATAATGCTTCCTCCGATCTGAGATACAAGTCGCTGATTGAAATCGCGGCTTTAGGGAGCATTCGCGCTGGCCGACCGCCTACGCGGTCGTGGCTCTGCGTCGGCGTAGGCCGACGCCCGGCCGTAGGCCCTCTTGC
>CAYMKL010000204.1:0-8738 GCA_964390805.1 uncultured Anaerolineae bacterium
ACCAGATGAGACTTGGCGAATACCATCTGATAGTTGGCAGAACAGCAAGCTGTTGACCATTGATTATCGTCTTAAACCTGGGGTCAGTATTCTGATCAGAAAGATGATGCAGCAGTCTGCGCCATTAGCAGATTTTGGGGAGGTTATCCAAGGAATAACGCCCTATGATCGATACCGTGGACAAGCCCCGGAGTTGATTAAGAGACGAGGTTATCATTTTGATCACGAGAAAGACGATACCTGCGGCAAATGGCTTTCAGGTAGAAACGTGTCCAGGTTTCAACAGACCTGGAGTGGAGAGTGGTTGAGTTATGGTCCGTGGCTTGCCGCACCGCGGGAGAAACGGTT
Source organism: uncultured Anaerolineae bacterium (assembly GCA_964390805.1). GTDB lineage: Bacteria > Chloroflexota > Anaerolineae > VGOG01 > VGOG01 > CAYMKL01. The sequence continues at coordinate 349 of CAYMKL010000204.1, forward strand.
CTTTACCGGCCCGCGTCTGTTATTCCGCGAAATACCAGGCAAAGGGAAAAGAATTCAGGCCACATTCATTGAGGAGACCCTCTATTATGGTCATAGCATAACTCCGTTCAAGATGTTTCCAGACGTAGAGGTGTCTGCGAAGTATCTGCTGGGGGTTTCAAACTCAAGGCTATTGAGTTGGTACGGCGGGATAATACTTCCGAATTTTGGTAAAGACACCTTTCCGAAGCTAAACCCCCAGGACATCAAACAACTTCCTATCCGCACCATCAACTTCGACGACCCGGCGGACGTCGCTCGCCACGACAGGATGGTCGCGCTGGTGGAGCGCATGTTGGCGCTGCACAAGAAGCTGGCCGCTGCCACCATCCCCGCCGACAAGAAACTCTACCAGCGGCAAATCGAGGCCACGGATCGGCAGATTGACGCGCTGGTGTATGAGTTGTATGGGTTGACGGAGGAGGAGATTGGGGTGGTGGAGGGTTTGGACCACGAATGACACGAAGGGGGGCGAAAGGCGCGAAAGCATGTCGTGCTTTTCGTGGTCTTTCGCTCGATCACATCGCCATTGTGATTTTGACCGAAGTCTAGAACCAGGCTACTCTGGCTAGACGGATACAGATTCTCTGAGATTCAAGAAAGGTAGGTACAGACGATGAAAAACCGAAAACTGCTCATGATCCCCGGCCCCATCGAGTTCACCCCGGAGGTGCTGCGGGCGATGGGCATGGCCACCACCAGCCACGTGGCCCCCAACTTCATTGAGGTCTTCGGCCAGGCACTGGAGCGGCTGCGGCAGGTGTTCCTGTGCCCCAGTGGGCAGCCCTTCGTCATCGCCGGCTCCGGCACGCTGGCCATGGACATCGCCGCCGCCAACCTCATCGAATCCGGCGACAGGGCCCTGGTGGTGGACACCGGCTACTTCAGCGATCGCTTCGCCGACATCCTGGAGCGCTACGGCGCAGTTGTGACCCAGGTGCACGCCCCGGCCGTGGGCGACGCGCCCGCCCTGGCGGAGGTGGAGGTTGCCTTGAAGGAACACCGCCCCAAACTGATGACTGTCACCCACGTGGACACCTCCACCGCTGTGGGCGTGGACGTGAAGGGCCTGGCCGCGTTGGGGCGCGAGCACGGCGCGCTGGTCGTGGTGGACGGCGTGTGCGCAGTGGCCGCTGAAGAGATGCGCCAGGAGGAGTGGGGCATTGATCTGGCGCTTACCGCCTCCCAGAAGGCCATCGGCGTGCCGCCCGGTCTGGCCCTGGTGGTGGCCGGGCCACGGGCGTTGGACGCTTTCCGCAACCGTAAGACTCCGGTGGCCAACTTCTACGCCGACTGGACCAGATGGTTGCCCATCATGGAAAGCACCGAGGCCCGGCAACCCCGCTATTTCGGCACGCCGGCGGTGAACCTCATCTGGGCCCTCAACGTGAGCCTGGGCCAGATCCTGGACGAGGGGATGGACGCCCGCTTCGCCCGCCATCGCCGGCTGAGCGAAGCCTTCAAGGCAGCGATCACCGCCCTGGGAATGAAGCAGGTGCCGGTGAGCCCCGACAAGACGGCCACTACCCTGACCGCCCCCTACTACCCCGATGGGGTGGACAGCACAGTGCTGGGACACATCAAGGACGCCGGCGTCATCCTGGCCGGCGGCCTGCATCCAGCCATCAAAACCCGCTACTTCCGCATCGGGCACATGGGCGCCGTGAGCGTGTCCGACATCCTGGCCACTGTGGGGGCCATTGAGCAGGGGCTTTCGCAGGTGGGCTATGAGTTCGAGGCCGGGGCGGGGCTGGTGGCTGCACAGGAAGTGCTGCGTAGTGCGTAGTGCGTATTCCAGGGGAGGGGCATGACCTACCGAAGGAGAAAACCCATGTACAACAAAGTAACCCCCGACATCATCGAATCCCTGCGCCAGATCGTGGGCGAGGGCAACGTCCTGACCAGCGCCGAGGATATGGAGCCCTATGCCCACGATGAAACGGTGGGCCTGAGGGCCGACCCCGACGTGGTGGTCAAGGCCACCAGTGCGGAGCAGGTCTCAGAGATCCTCAAGCTGGCCCAGCGGGAGCGCGTGCCGGTGACGCCGCGCGGGGCGGGGTACGGTCTCAGTGGTGGAGCCGTGCCTGTTCTTGGCGGCATCGTCCTATCGCTGGAAAAGATGAACCGCGTCCTGGAGATTGACAAGGAGAACCTGATGGTCACTGTCGAGCCGGGGGTGATCACCAACGACATCCATCTGGCTGTTGAGGCCGAGGGGCTCTTCTATCCCCCCGATCCGGCCAGCCTCGACTCGTGCTCCATCGGGGGGAACATCGCCGAGGGCGCGGGCGGCCCGAGAGCGGTCAAGTACGGGGTGACCCAGGATTACGTGTGTGGCCTGGAGGCGGTGCTGCCCTCAGGCGAGATCATCGCCTGCGGTGGGAAGCTGGTCAAGAATGTCACCGGCTACAACCTGATCCAACTGCTGATCGGCTCGGAGGGCACCCTGGCAGTGGTGACTAAGATCATCCTGCGGCTGCTGCCCCTGCCCAAGCTCCAAGTTGACCTGCTGGTGCCCTTCAACGACTTCCAGGCGGCAGCCAACACGGTTTCGGACATCATCGCCCAGCGCATCGTTCCCACCACCATCGAGTTCATGGAGCGAGACATCGTCCTGGCCAGTGAGCGCTACCTGGGTAAGGAGGTTCCCTTCCACAACGCCGCAGCCCACCTCTTGATCCAACTGGATGGCAATCACAAGGAAGCGATAGACGCCGACTACAATAGGGTGGCTGACATCTGTCTGGAGAATGGCGCTCTGGATGTGCTGGTCGCCCTTAAGCCGCGGGAGCGGGACCGACTGTGGGAGGCGCGGCGGGCCATCGTTGACGCTCTCAATGCAGAGAGCCCCATAAACCACATGGAGGACGTGGTGGTGCCCCGCTCCGAGATCCCTGCTCTCCTGAAGGGCATCAGGGAGGTAGCGGAGCGCTATGCTGTGCGCATCGTCAACTTCGGGCACGCTGGCGACGGCAACGTCCACGTCAACGTGCTGAAAGATGACCTGACTGATGAAAGGTGGGAAGAGATCGTCCCACTCATCGTCGTTGAAATGTACAAGCTGACCCTGTCCCTGGGCGGGATGATCACCGGCGAGCACGGGATCGGCGCCACCCGCCGCCAATACCTCCCTTTGGCTTTGGATCAGGCCCAGATCAAAATCATGGCGAGGATAAGGGAGGTCTTTGACCCTAATCGCATCCTGAATCCAGCCAAGATATTTCCCTATTGATGTTGGATTGGTAGATTCTCTGAGGAGCGGGCGCAAGTACAAGCATTGTTGCGGCAAGAAGCGCTGAGGCCAGCTTCTCAGAGATTGGGACACCTGGCCTGGCCCGCCGGGATTTGACAATCCCACGCAAACGTAGTAGTATTTGTCTGCACTAAAACCATCGCATGGGGGGTGATGATCGTATGAGTTAAATTGGAGAAAGGGGAAGACAGCGCATGGACTGGGAACCAGTGATCAGTAATCAGTGATCGGTATCCAACATCCAGTTTCCAGTTGACGAGGAGGAGGTTCCCTGCCGCGAGGCAGGGCTAAGAACACGGAAGGGTCCGTGGCTCCGTGTTCGAGAATCGAGTGATCAGCGGAAGCCTCCAGGGATGGCCACGTCCCTCATTTTCCCCTCCTGAGATGTAGCGCTCCGTACAAAACCGCCAGGCGACTGGCGGGACAAAGGGGAGGCGCAGTGGCATGAAGCGGCGCACAGCCAAAGCCGCACCAATCACCAGGGAGGGCCACCATTGGCCAGGGCTATAGCCCTGGCTCCCTCTGCCCAGGCAGCACCCCCTGACGCCAAAGCATCGGCTACCGTTTGGGTATTCTCCCGATCGAGTGTTCATATCGCCGGCCTGAATGGCCTGGAGCTCAACAGGCTCCTGCTCAGAGACTCGTCCCGGGCCGATTGAGTACGAGCAGCACTCTACGGGGAGACCGCCGGTGTTCTCAACCAGAAACCAGGTTTTTTGGCTCAAAGAACGTGGTTTTTCGCACTACATAGAGCCCCAGCAAAAGCTTGTCCATTTAAGCGAGGAAAAAACCTGGTTTCTCCAACAAGCTCGGTAGCAAATTCACCTAAGAACATAGAACAAGGAGGCATCGAACAATGAAAGTCGGATTCTATGGTCACGTCAGGCAGTATCATAACCTGAAAGAAGAGATTGATGCCGCCATGCTGGAGGTAATTGAGAGCGGCAAGTATGTGATGGGGCCGACGCTGGCCCGTTTCGAGAAGGAGCTGGCAGATTACTTCAACGTGAAGCACGCCATCGGCTGCAACTCGGGCACCGACGCGCTCTGGCTGGCCTTTATGGCCCTGGGCATCAGCCCCGGCGACGAGGTCATCACGGTGGCTAACACCTTCTTCGCCACCGCCGAAGCAGTCTGGATCACGGGCGCCAGGCCGGTGTTCGTGGACATCGGGCCGGATACGTGCAACATTGACCCCACCAGGATCGAAGCGGCCATCACCGACAAGACCAGGGCCATCGTGCCAGTGCACCTCTACGGCCAACTGGCCAACATGCCGGCCATCGCTGAGATCGCCAGGCGGCACAACCTGCTGGTGATCGAGGACTGTGCCCAGGCCATCGGCGCGGCCGGCGACGGGTTCGCCATCGGCGAGCTGAGCGACGTGGTGTGCCTCAGCTTCATCGCCCAGAAGAACCTGGGCACCTTTGGCGACAGCGGCGGCATCGTCACCAACCGTGCCGACATCGTTGACCGCATCCGCGCCCTGCGTAACCATGGCTCGCTCAAGCGGTCACATCACAGCATGGGCTACAACAGCCGCCTCGACGACCTGCACGCCGCCGTTCTCAGCGTCAAGCTGAAGAGAATTGACCAGTGGAATGACCGCCGCCGAGAGATCGCCGCCATGTACGACGAGGGGCTCAAGGACACCGGCCTCAAGCTCCCGGTTGAGAAGCCCGGCTACAGGCACGTCTACCACCTGTACGTCATCGAGACGGATGAGCGCGACGAGATGCTCAAGTACGTCAACGAGGCGGGCGTTGACGCCAAGACCCACTACCCCATCGCCATCCACCAGCAGGAGGGGTATCCCTGGGGCATGCCCGCCGACCTGAACGTCTCATTGCCTCTGACCGAAGGGTCGGCCGCCAGAGTCATCTCCTTGCCCATGTTCCCCGAACTGACTCAAGAAGAGATTGACTACGTGATTCATATCGTCCGCACTTGGGAGGGGTAAATGAGCAACGACCAGAAAACCTATACCGTCGCCATTGCCGGCATGGGCAAACGGGGCACGCATCATGCCGAGGCGTTCTCTCAGAATCCGCGCTTTGAGTTGGTGGGCCTGTGCGACATTGACGAGGGACGATTGGAAGCCGCTGCGGAAAAGTTCGGAGTCTCCTGTAGCAGCAGCGATGCGGCACAGATGTTGGCCGAAACCAAGCCCGATGTCTTTGCCTTCTGCACCTTGCCCAACATCCGGCTGGAGTTCATCCGGGCGGGCGTTGAAGCGGGCATGCAACTCATCGCCTACGAGAAACCGATGGCTACCTCGACCAACGAGGCTTTGGAGATCATGAAGTTGCTGCGCGAGGCGGGCATCAAGTCGGTGGTGAGCTACCAGCATCGCTACGGCGAGCACTACCAGAAGGTCAAAGAGATCATTGCCAGCGGGGCCATCGGGCGCGTTCACACCGTCTATGGGCACGCCACGGGCTGGATGCAGCACATGATGCCCCACCTGATCAGCTACGCGCGCTGGTACAACGATGATGCCGAGGCCGAGTGGGTGGTGGGGCAGGCGGCGGGTAAGGAGAAATTCGGGGACATTCACCCTTCGCCCGACTACATCGCCGGGCTGATCCAGTTTGAGAACGGTGTGCGCGGCATCGTCGAATGTGGCGAGGGTGCGCCCGACGTGCCCGAGGTAGACTACTGGTGGCGCAAGTGTCGTATCGGTGCGCAGGGCACTGAGGGATTCGCCGAAGCCTTGACCGGCGGCGGCTGGCGGGCCATCACCCGTGACTCGAATAGCGTGATCTCGGGCCCTGGTGGTATGAACTATGCTCATGACATGCCGCCCTACGTCCAGCAGATGGCCGACTGGCTCGACGACGATGCTCAGGTGCATCCCTGCAACGGCGAAAGCGCGTTCGGGAGCTTTCAAATCATGATGGCCCTCTGTCGCTCGGCGGTGCAAGGCGGCAAGGTGTTCCTGCCGCTCGGCCCAGGCGAGCTGGAGCTGGAGGCTCTCAAAAACGCGCTGGCCTGAATTGCAGCAATGAGTAACGAGAAACAAGTAACGAGTCAACTACGGGAGACTATCTGAGGCTATCAAGAGGCTACAATGTGTGGAATAGTAGGCTACGTTGGCCCTCATGAGGCCACGCCCATCATCGTGGAGGGGCTCAAGCGCTTAGAATATCGCGGCTACGACTCGGCGGGGTTGGCCGTCATCCAGGACGGACGCATTGAGGTCCGCCGCGACGTGGGGAAGCTGGCCAACCTGGAGAGGATGCTGGCCGAAAGCCCGGTGGGTTTCGGTACGCCTCGCACTCAACCCAAGGGCGGGAACATCGGCATCGGCCACACCCGCTGGGCCACCCACGGGGCGCCCTGTCCGCGCAATGCCCACCCCCACGTTGGTTGCCGAGGTGAGGTGGTGGTCATCCACAACGGCATCGTGGAGAACTTCCTGTCCCTTCGCCAGGAGCTCACGGCGGAGGGGCATCGCTTCACGTCAGAGACGGATACCGAGACCATCGTCCACCTGGTGGAGAAGTACCTGACCGAAAGCGGGGATTTGGAGGGGGCAGTGCGGCAAGCGCTGGGGCGCATCAAAGGCGCTCACGCCGTGGTGGTGATGAGTAGCCGCCAGCCGGATCGCATCGTGGCCGCCCGCCTGGGCAACGCTGGTGGGGTGGTGGTAGGCATCGGCCAGGGAGAGATGTTCGTCGCCTCGGACATGCTGGCCATCCTGGAGTACACCCGCCAGATGATCTTTCTTGAGGATCGCCAGATGGCAGTAGTCACTCAGGAAGGGGCCAGGTTCACCACCCTCGATGGACAACTGGTGGCCAAAGAAATGCACACCGTGCCCTGGGACCCGATTTCCGCGGCCAAGGGCGAGTACAAGCACTTCATGCAGAAGGAGATCTACGAGCAGGCCCACTCCATCACCGACACCATCCGCGGACGGGTGGACTTCGAGGCCGGGCAGGTGCGCCTGGATGAGATAAACATCACGCCGGAAGAGGCGCAGGCCATCGAGCGGATGTTCATCGTGGCTTGTGGCACCTCGGCCTACTCTGCCCTGGTGGGCAAGTTCATCATTGAGGCCCTGGCCAGAATCCCCGTCGAGGTGGACTACGGCTCGGAGTTTCGCTACCGCGACCCCTTGATCAACGAGCGAACCCTGGTGCTGGCCATTACTCAATCTGGAGAAACAGTGGATACCCTGGCGGCGATGGAGGAGGCGCGGAGCAAAGGGGCCAAGCTGCTTTCCATCGTCAACGTCATCGGCAGCCAGGCGGCCAGGATGTCCGAAGCGTCAGGCGGTGTCATCTACATGCAGGCCGGGCCGGAGGTCGGCGTGGCCTCAACCAAGGCGTTCACCGCTTCGCTGGTTGACCAGTATCTCCTGGCTCTGCATCTGGGGAAGCTGCGGGGGCTGATTGACACGACGCGAATGAGGAAGCTGGTCGAGGACTTGGCCGAGCTGCCCAACCTGGTCGGTCGAGTTTTGGGGGACAGCAACGACTACGACTCGTTGGCAGCCCAGTACTTCAAGCGGGAGAACTTCCTCTACCTGGGGCGGGGGATCAACTATCCCATCGCTCTGGAAGGGGCCTTGAAGTTGAAGGAGATCAGCTACATCCACGCTGAGGGCTATCCGGCGGGGGAGATGAAGCACGGCCCCATCGCCCTCATTGACGAGCGCATGCCGGTGGTGGCCATTGCCGTGCGAGATAGCGTCTACGAGAAGATGGTCAGCCAGATCGAGCAGGTCAAGGCCAGGGGCGGCATCGTCATCGCCCTGGCCACCGAGGGCGACGAGGCCATCGCCGACAAGGCCAAAGGCAACCGGGGGTTGCACGTCATCTACGTTCCGCCAACCTCGCCGCTCCTCTCGCCCGTGGTCAACGTCGTCTCCTTGCAGCTCCTGGCCTATTTCATTGCTGTGCGGCGGGGTTGCGATGTGGATCAGCCTCGAAACCTGGCCAAGAGTGTGACGGTGGAGTAGAACCAAGAAGCGGGTGTGTCATTGTGAGCACAGCGAAGCAATCTCCTACCAGGTTGGGGATTGCCTCGTCACTCCGTTCCTACTAAGAAACAACAGGTGTTTGGGCTGCAACGGGCACTAATTCCATACCTA
>CAYMKL010000205.1:0-8689 GCA_964390805.1 uncultured Anaerolineae bacterium
ATCCAGATCACCCAGACGATCCTGACTACGCCCTCAGATACATTGACGGGGAGGGTCGCGACCTGTACGTCAGCAACTACACCCACGATCCAGGCAACGGTACGCCCGGCGACATCCGCCAGTACGCCCAATCCCTGGCCCGCGAGATCGAGGTGCTCAAAGGCCACCTGGGAGCCCCCGCTATAGACATCCTCACCCACAGCATGGGAGGGCTGGTCGCCAGAGCCTACATCGAGAACCAGGACCTCGCCGGCAACCCTTACGAGGTGCAATTCTGCCACGATGTGCGCGGCCTCATCATGATGGCCCCACCCAACCAGGGCTCCCACTTCCACGTGCTCTACCCAGGGTGGCACGACTGGACATCGGTGCAGCAGATGAAGGCCGACTCGGACTTCCTTGCCCAACTCAACTCAGGCACCACCGGCGCAGCGCAGGGTGTCCAGTACCACATCATCGCCGGCAACAAGTATGACTGCCAGCAATGGGGCCTTGGCCCAGCCTCACCTAGCGACCCGTTTGCCATCAACTGGCAGGGAGAGATCGTCACGCCACAGTTCATCACCTACCCACCTCATGCCTTTCGGCTGTGCGAGTACACCAACAATGAGCCTAATGATTCAGAGGTGCTGGTCAAAGAAACCATCCTCGACAAGCAGGGCGGCCAGGTCGAGGTAACACCGGACCGCTACTACATCTACAGCCTGAACCATTGGACCATGCGGGGCTATTGGGGCTCACCCTGCCGCGCTGCCACGCTGGTCCAACTCATCCTGGCCAATTACACCATCGAGAAGTGGCGGGCCAAAGGTAAGCAATTCGAGCCCTCGGAAGCCAACTTCATCCAACAGTGCTTCAGAAAGATTCAACAGACCGACGCTGCTTCCGAGGTCTACAACTGGATCATGGCCAGGAACATCAGCATTGACTTTGGAGAGATTCCAGAAGGCGCCGTGGCCTCATGGGTCCCTGACGAGAACACCATCGAGGTCACTCCCTACGCCGAGGGACAGCCGCAGAAAGTCGTATCTCAACACATCGTCCACCAGGGAGAGCACAGCCGATGGAAGGGTGAGGACTCCATCAACCAAGAGTACCACGCCTTCAAAGCCGAGGCGGACTTCTGGAACGCGGTCAAGAAAGGGGACGCCGACGACCATTGCGACTGGGTGGCCGGCTTCGTTGGCCAAGGCAAGCACGAGGCGATGGACTACCTCCGCACCTTGCCTCAGTATGCCGATTTACCCGAATACTCCGGGGTAAGCGCCAGCATCACAGACGCCTTCGCCCTGGTCGACGATACCTACTTTGGCAATCCTCTCTGTCTGAACTCACAGAGAATGGGAGCGCAAGTCGATTTCCAGAACTACACTCACGACGCCTTCGCCTGGTACTGGCTCGAATTTCACCACGGAGCTGTCAATACAAGTTGGCAGTCCGATCCACCGGAGGCCGTCGCTGCGGCCATTGCCTACCTGCTCACCCGCGTCGCGTGGGACATACAGGATTCCATTCATCAAGAGTACCAATCTTTCAAAGCTATGGCGCGGGTTTGGAACATACTCAAAGGGGATTTGACTCACCAGTTCTGCGACCTCGTTTCAGCCATCATCAACACACCCGAGGCAGCCGCCAAGGACTGGATTCGCAGCCGCCCTGAGTACGCCGACCTGCCCGAATACTTCCCACCGGAGGCATAATGGAAACCAACAATCAACCAAAGCTCGTCACCAGCCAACGCCAGGACTGGCCCTTCAGCTTCCAATGTCCACAGGATTGGGAGCTGCGGCAGCCGACAGTCCAGAGCGGCATCAAGTTCTTCCTGCGCGGCCCGCTGGACGAGGCCCAGACCCTCTTTGCGTCCATCTCCGTGCACGTCTATCCAGGCCCGAACCACACCCTTCACAGTCTGGGCTGCCAGCACGTCAGTCGCCGCCGTGCCTTTCGCACCTTTCGCCTCCTGGCCCGCACTGAGATCACCCTGGCCGGCAGCGATGCCATCAAACTGGACACGGCCCACGAGATGCCGGCGCGACTCGACGCTCGCGCCGAGCAGCTCGTTACCGTTCGAGAGCAAGTGATCCTTGCCTTGCGCGACGAGAGAATCTACGAGCTCAGCTATCAGGCAATTGAAGACGCCTTTGAGGCATCCCTCCCCGTCTTCGAGGCGCTGGTAGCCTCGTTTCGGCTGGAGACGCCTACCTTGACATAGGCGAACATTTGTGCTACAATGTGGTCAACATTCGACGAAAGGAGGTGAACTGTCAGATGGCTAGGGTAACTTTGCCCCTCTTGGGTGTGAGCGCAACCGGCAAGCTGGGACAGGCAATCGTGTACATGCCGATCCCCCACGCTCGCGACGGGTTGACCAGTGTCCGCAAGTGGCTGAAGCCGAAGAACCCCCAGACCTCGGGTCAGGGTGACGTGCGGCTGAAGACCAAGGCGGCAGGCTATGGCGTTGGGTTCATCCAGTCCGGCTCTACGCTGGAGACGCAGCTCAAGGCTGTCACTCCGGCTGGCAAGATCTGGAACGCCTACTTCCTGGGCAAGTGCTTCGGGAAGCAGATGGCCAACGTTGATGCTGCACTGACCGCCTGGGACACCGCGGCCAACTCCGCTAAGTGGACGGCTGTGGCCAACTCGCTGGGCATCCTCGACTGCGACATCGCCTACGCTTCCATTGATCCCATCACCAAGGGCGAGATCCTGTTCCTGCACGCCGCTGCTGGCTACGACCTGCAACTGAACATCGCTCCTGCCGAGCCGCAGGACATGACTTCCGACGACATCCAGTCCTTCGGCGCCGCCTATCTCGCCGCGTAGCGGGAATCCCAGAGAGGGAAACAAAAAACGCCCGGCCAGGCGGGCGTTTCCTCGTTCCTCAAAACAGTCAAGCTCTACTGCCGCAGTACTGCCGATGTCAACCTCTGTCGTTCACTGCACCCAAAGCATATCCGGCCCTCCTATGGTACTTGTCCCCACTGCTATCCCCTTGATCGCCCCACTGAGCACTTGTTTCAGAAACTGATTCCATGCCGTCAGGTGTCTGTCAGCAGCCTTGACAGCAAACTCCGCGCGTGTCTCCGTGTCCAGGTGGGGCCACACTTCTTTCGCACCCCGAAACTTGCTCCGTTGGGCCAGTTGCGCCTCGGTTTGCGGGTCACGCTTCCCCTTGAACACACTGGCAACCGTGCCTTCGGGTCGGGTGCGATACACCAACTGCTTGGCCAGCATACCATGTGCAGAGACACCGAGCAAAGGCAGGGTCACTTTAGCCATGCTCTGTCACCTCCTAACCGACCGCTGCAATTCGTTCTCTACTCATCCTCTCTCTCTTGTTGCCTCTATCTCTGCCCCGCCCTCCTGCTCCGTATCCTTCTTGCCCCTTCTCCCTTTCTTCCTCATTCCCGCGCCACATGGCCTTTGGCTTGTCTAGTCTGGAGAAGTATGATACAATCTGCAAGGAGCTCAAGCGACATCACGAGGAGGAATAGAAATGGCCGAACTCACACTGATCTCTCCGCACAGACGCCAATTGAAGCCTCTGGTGGAAGCAGCACTTCGCACCGAGCTGCGTTTGCTGGAAGTGGGCATCCGCCGCACTCAGCAGAGGCTCCAAGAGTTCGAGGCTCGATATGGCCTGCCCTCGGCAGAGTTTATTCGCCGTTACGAGCGGGACGAGTTGGAAGAGACCTTGGAGTTTGCCGAATGGATCGGGGAATACCGTCTGCTCCAGCGATTGCGAGAGAAGGCCAACACCTTGCAGGAGATCCGGTTTGCAGATTGAGGCCTATTTCCGATGCGCCTGATCTGGCGGCTGTCCTCAGCGAGATCGAGGCATTGGTCGAACTCTCTTGATCTAGCCTCCGCTATTTGTCTCCTCCAAAACAGTCCAATCTCCAATACCCAATATCCAATCTCTTCCCCTCACTGCTCGATATCCTCCAGGCGCTCCCTGATTCTTTCCCCCACAGCCCTCCAGGTGTACTTCTCTCGCACGATCTCGCTTCCCCTCAGAGCTTTGGCCTTCCACTGGTCGCGGTTCTCGTACGCTGCCCGCATCAACTCCCTCAGATGGTCGTAACTTGGCTTCGCCCACCGCAAGTCACGGTACAGCGGGATGTCACTCCGGCACTCCACCAGGTCATAGTCCAGGAAGTTCATCCCTGGAAGAGGAACTCCTCCCTCATCCGTTCCCCACTCCGTTGGGGCACTCCAGCCCGTGACGATCACCGGCACGCCGCAGGCCAAGGCCTCCAAAGCAGTTAGACACCATCCCTCCCCCGACGTCGGCAACACGAAGCAATCCCCCTGGGTGTACACTTGTCCCAGAGCAAAGTCGGGCACGGGGTGCTCGTAAATGAACACGGGTGCAGAGGGTTCTCGGAGCCACCACCTGGTCTGGTACGCGATTCGCTCATTCGGTTGGCGGGGATGAGTCTTGATGAACAATCCCACATTCTCATCCTTCGAGAACTCGTCGCGGAAGGCGGTGATCAGCAGGTCGGGGTTCTTGCGCACCCCCCACTGGAAGTTGGAGACGAACAGAAAGTCCACCGGCGGTCGGTCTGACCAAGGCAAGATGTGGGGATGGAAGTAGCCCGGATCGACGCCCAGGGGCATCACGGTGACGGGCACGGTGATGCCGCTCTTCTGCAGACGCTGGCGGTCAATCTCGGTCGGCACCCACACCTCGTCTACCCACCAGCAGCCGTCCAGCCACTCTTTGGGCCAGGGCTCGACGTCGCTCATGGTCCACCCGATCTTGTACCGACCAGAGGCCCGACAGAACCGCCCCGCGTGCTCGATGATGATCTGTGGCATCATGGGGTCGCCCGTCTCTCTCTGACAATCTCGGAGCCAGGGGTCCCGAGTTGGTATGTCTGCTCCCGGAGTGAGCCGCGCCGACTGGTAATGGGTCAACACCCCGGCGTCGAGGGCCGCCCGTTGTGCGTGTCTGGCCCAGAAGCCGTACCCCGTCTCCTGGCCCAACCCGCCGCACCACGTGACATCGTGCGAAAACCGTCTGTTGAGAGCATTAGACCACTTCGTCTCGAAGACCTGGTGGCTCTGGCGGTAAAGCTCCCCCCGTGCAGCGATCCGATTGGCCGTCGAGCCGGGCCCGGTGTGGATCACCGACACCCCGCCCAGGGAGGCGATCTTCCAGCCCGCTCGAGCTGCCCGCAGGCAGAAATCGGAATCCTCGAAGTAGGCGAAGAAGTCCTCGTCGAGAGGGCCGACCGCAGCCAGGCAGTCCCGCTTGATGAACGCGCACACGAAGGGCACGACCTCACACTCTCGCAGGCCCAGGTGCTGGCCGACCGGCTGTTCGTCCGCGCTCCAAGTCTTCCCCAGGTGGCGGAAAGGAGTGTGACCCGCTCCGTGGGCCTCGATGCGGCCGTCTGTCATCAGGATCGTCGGCGAGACGACCCCCAGGTCTTCACGGCTGTAGGCCCACTCCCAAAGCAACTGGAACACATCCTGGTCAGGGATCAGCACGTCGTTGTTCAGGATCACCACGCCGTTGTCTGGATTCGCTTCGTTCAGCCCCGCGTTGACGTTCCCAGAAAAGCCGAAGTTCTTGTACAGTGCGACCAGCTTGACCTTGAGCGACGACTCCTCGGCTACCGAGCGGACGAACTCATTCGTCCCATCGGACGAGTTGCCATCGGCCACGATGACCTCGTCGGTGTCCGAGAAATGGACCGACGCCAGCGAGGCAAAGAGCCTCTCAAGTAAGGCTCGTCCCTCCCAAGTTGGTATGACGATAGAGATACCCATTTTCTAACCTCCACTTGATGAGTTTGTACGCCGAACTCGAGGGCATCCTCGCGGTCGGCCATCCATAAGTCTAAATTGCGATCTCCGACCTCGGAGCCGCTCCTTAACGCTCCCCTTTTCGCCTGACCCACACGCCGTACGAGTACCAGCCGGGCTTGTTGGGCGGGCGCCAGCCTCCAAAGGTAGTTCCTCCACAGTATTCGTAGCCCAGGTCCGTCCTCAGGTTCCAAGCCAACGGCTGCTGGTCGTCGCCCACGAAGAATATGTAGCGCGTCGGCACGCCCCAGTGATTCCACTCTACCAGCCCGAACCGGTTGGTCCAGCCTCCCACGTTCTGGCGGTCCCAAGCGATCCCGTACCCATGGCTGCTGGTGAAGCTGGCTTCCACTCCCTGCAGCGGGTCTCCGGACTCGTCCTCCACCCACACCTGCAGCATCTTGCCCGACCAACCGGCCCTTCCGATGTTCTGGCAGGCGCTAACCCGCTCGATCTTGACGACTTCCCACTCCGGGTTGTCTGGATCCCAGGTGGGGACACAAGGGAGCAACTCGACCAAAATCTCGGCATCCTTCGAAAACTGGCCGGAAGTGGTGAGCCGCACAGCGTACCCCATCTGTCCGTAAATCGGTACCGGGGTCGCGTCCGAGACCAACCACTGGCAATCCCAGTTCAATTGGTAGCCTCCCTCGTCCGGTGGTCCTTTGGGGACCCTTCCCGTCTGAGCTGTCCCAACGTGTGTCCACTTGTCGTTCTGCCAGCGATGCGCCTGGAGCGTTCCTTCAGGTAGGGCGGCCCATTCCTCCCAGGGGAAGGAGAGCCGGCTGAAGGGATAGTTGGAATAGATCAGCACGGCGTCTTCTTCTCCAGCGGGAAGAACGTGGAGCGGCGTATCCGGGACGTATTCGACCTCCTCCACGATCTTGCTCCCCTTGGCGTGGAAGATCCAGAACCGCGTGGGCTCCGTGATCTCCCTCACCAGGTGATCACCGACGTCTTGAGCCGACTCTTTCTCCACGACCGGACACTGCGTGGAATCGAGCCAGCACCGCAACTGCACTGCAGGCTAGTAGGCTAATGTCGCCAGGAACACCGCCAGGGCAACGAGCAAGGCACCAACCACAACCCACTTTCCTAAAGCACCGCACTTCTTAGACATTGCACACCTCCTTTGCTTTCTTTTCCCGCACCCGAAACCAGCCGGAGTCCGAGTCCCACGGCCGCCAGGAGATGAGCTCGTTGCGCCTCAACGAGCCTGGGAACTCCGACACCTGCATACCTGTCTCCCAAACCACGTAGGGAAAGCTGACCTGGTCGCGGTGCGAATGGCGTTCTACCTCGCTCCACCAACGACGATTGAACTCCTCCATGCGCGGCGTATGATTGCGCAAGACCACCGTGCAGGCCCACAGCCCAAACTTCGGAGGAAACCCCTCAGCTCGATATTCCGTCAACTGTCGCCGCATTACCCTCGGGTCCGCCAGGCCAGCCTGTAGGCAAACCCGGCCTTCCTGGTAGGCACAGTCCCGGTCGGGGTGGCGGAACACAGCGATGTCAGAACCCGGCTCGAGGAAGCTAACGAGCTCCCTGGGATCCACCAGCAACTCCACGTTGGAGTCCAGGTACAGCGAGTAGTCAAAACAGTCGAAGATCTCCTCCCGCCAGATTTTGACCCTTCGGTTGCGCTTCGGAGGCGAGAGAGAATCCAGATCCAGCTTGATCATCCGGTACGCACTCTCCCCCACGAAGTCCAGGTCGGTAAAGCAGATCGCTTCTACGCCATTGAGGGGCACTCTTGGCTCAAGGAAAACGTCTGGCCGGCCAAAGACGCCGGTGAAGACCACCATGTTGTCCATGGCTTACCGCCTTTCAGACCTTCGTCTGAGGTCCTCCTCGTAATCACTGTTAGCCTGCCAGAAGTCCTCGGGCCACTGGTGCTTATACTCCCTCAGCTTTCGGCCCATGTTCTTGGCCATGATGTACGCATCCACGATTCGGGCCTGCATTTCTTCTCTCAGGTCCTCGTCGGCCACCTCCGACAGGTCCCAAAGCTCCCGCAAGACCTCACAGATGGTACGGTGTGGGCTTACCGTCCCTTTGATCTGGTCAATGACCTGCCAATGCCCCACCATACCTCCTCACCGATTGTGCTGTAGCAAGGTCAACGGGTAAGGATCAAGGTCGAGAAAGCGACACAGCTTACACTCCAACCCTTTCGGGATCTCCAAAACTTCTTCCCTGTCGCACCCCACCATCTCCTCGTAAGCGACCTCCAGGTAAGGCGCGGTCTCGAACAGTCGCCGAAAGCGCTCGACCCGGCCCTGCTCGCGGTAGTCGTCGTGGAGGAGGTGGATGATCCGCGCCTCGTTCATTTGCAGCCACACGGCCGTCACGTCGGAGACTTGATCGTACATCAGACGGCACAACCTGACCTCGGCCTCCCCGCTCTCGAAGAAGTCTTGCAGCGTTCGAATGCTCCATGCAGGGATAGGCTTCAGCACTTCGCCTCCACACTCCACGTCGGGATGAGATGCCAGGCACTCCTCGATCAGGCCAGTCCCCACTCGCTGCGTACCCACAATCACCGCTTTGATCCTGCTCTCGGAGTTGCCTGGCCGACTCATAGGGAGGAGGTCGCCACGAACACCACAAACCACCCGACCCGTCCAGTGGGGGACGTCCTTCACCACCTCGTACCCAGAGTCCAGGAGCTTCTCCAGGAAGCGCATCCAGAGCGTCCCCACGTCTCGCCAGGGGAAGGGATTGCCCCACCGCTCCGCCTGCTCCCGAGTATGGAGCTCCACCGCCCATGCTTCGGGCTTGGAGAACAGACGGTCATCGAGATCCAGGAGGAAGCCCTCGCCGCCCTCACAGTCCACCTTGACGACGTGGGCTGTGTAGGAAGTCAACA
>CAYMKL010000206.1:0-6056 GCA_964390805.1 uncultured Anaerolineae bacterium
GTTTTTTCGCCGATATGAACGATTCAGCCCCTGGTTGCACAACCGTTACGCTAGCCGCCTGTTGACTCGTTCTTTTCAGTTGTCTTCTCTGGCAGGAGTGAAAATGACGATACCTTCTGACTATGTGGAGCGTGTGTACGCCGGGGTGCTGGGCAAGATCATCGGCGTCTATCTGGGCCGCCCCGTTGAGGGCTGGACCTACGAACGCATCATGGCCGAGTTGGGCGAGATTAACTACTACGTCCATGAGCGTCTCAATAGATTGCTGATTCTGACCGACGACGACATCGCTGGCACGTTCACCTTTCTGCGTGGCTTGCCTGACTACGACAATCGCCGCGACCTCACGGCGGCTCAAATCGGTCAAACCTGGCTGAACTACATCATTGAGGGGCGCGCCATCCTCTGGTGGGGCGGCCTGGGGCGGTCCACCGAGAACACCGCCTACTTGCGTTTGAAGAGCGGCATTCCGGCCCCGCGCAGTGGCTCTGTGGCGCTGAACGGCAAAGTCATCGCCGAGCAGATCGGCGCCCAGATCTTCATTGAGGGCTGGGGCATGGTGGCTCCAGGCGACCCGGAGTTCGCGGCCGACCTGGCGCGGCGGGCAGCCAGCGTCAGCCACGACTGCGAGGGGATCTATGGCGCGCAGGTCATGGTGGCCATGGTCGCCCAGGCGTTCGTGGAATCCGACCTGCACGCGCTGATGGACACCGCTGTCAGTCTCATCCCTCCGGATTCGGTCATCTATCGCCTGATCGCCGACGTTCGCGAGTGGCACGCCCAAGACGGCGACTGGCGCAAGACCCGGGAACGGATTGTCGCCCGCTACGGCTATGATGAGTTCGGCGGTAGCTGCCACATCGTGCCCAATCACGCCCTGATCATGCTCAGCTTGCTGTACGGCGAAGACGACTTTCAGAAGTCGCTCATGATCGTCAACACGTCGGGCTGGGACACTGACTGCAACGCCGGTAACGTGGGGTGCTTGCTGGGGGTGAAGAACGGCCTGGCGGGCCTTGAGGATGGGCCCGATTGGCGGGGGCCTGTGGCGGATAAACTTTACCTTCCCACTGCCGATGGCGGCCGGGCCATCACCGATGCTGTGACCGAGACCTTTCACGTGGTCAACATCGGCCGCGCCCTGGCCGGCCTCGAGCCCCTGGCGCCCAAGGGTGGCGCTCGCTTTCACTTTGAGCTGCCAGGGAGCGTCCAGGGCTTCTGCGTGGAGGATAGCGCCGAGGCCAGGGATACCGCCTTCCTGGAGAACGTGGCCGGGCACAGTCGGCAGGGAGAGCGGAGCCTGGCTATCCGCTATCATCACCTCGCCCCAGGGCGTGTGGCCCGAGTTGCCACCCCAACCTTCATTCCCCCCCAGGCCCTCAACATGCGTGGCTATGCCTTGATCGCCTCGCCCACGCTGTATCCAGGTCAGACCGTGCGGGCCAGCCTGAGCGCCGACCCTGGCAACCAGAGGCCGGTAACGTGTTGTCTGTACATCCGCACCTACGGCGCGGACGATGCGCTCACCACGACCTATGGGCCGCAAGAGACCCTGTCGCCCGCCAGCCGCCAGGGCTTCGTGTGGCCCATTGGCGCCACCCAGGGCACGCCGATTGCCGAAGTCGGTGTCGAGATCCGTTCGGAGCAGCGGCCTGAGCCTTGTCCTGAGTTCCGTCGAAGGGCTGTCGAAGGGCGGCGGGCCGATGGCGCAGTCTATCTGGACTACCTGACGTGGGATGGCGCACCGGACGTGGTGCTGGATCGCCCGCCAGGATATGGGACGGTGTGGCAGCGGGCGTGGGTCAACGGGGTTGACCAGTTCCGGACGTTGGATACGGCGCCCTATTGCATCGTCCAGAATCACGGCACAGGTCTCTTGGCTCAGGGCACGCGCGAGTGGACTGACTACCGCGTCACTGCGGCCATCACTATGGACTTGGCCAACGCAGGCGGCATCGCCGTCCGTGTTCAGGGTTTGCGTCGCTACTACGCGCTGCTGCTCTGCCGTGACGGCGTCGCCCGTCTGGTCAAGGCCCTGGATGGCCAGACGGTGCTGGCTGAGGCGGATTTTGGCTGGGAGTTCGGCAGCAGCCATACACTCACGCTGCAATGCCAGGGGCAGCGCCTCCATGCCTGGGTGGACGATACCCCGCTCTTTGACGTGCAAGACACCGACCGTCCGCTTACGGGCGGTGCCGTGGCATTGATATGCCAGGAGGGATGCCTTTCGAGCGGCGCGGTCCACGTACAACCTACCCTCCCGCAGGTTGCCTGTGGGTAGTCTGTTGTTTGGAACATCTGCCCGGAGTTAGCGTTTAGCCCGATACGACCTGCTAAACCTGCGGGAGGGTGAGGAGAAGCATGAAACAATGTATGAAATGACCGGTCGTGAACGCTCCATCAAGGCCATGAACTTTGAGCCTACAGACAGGCTGCCCATCATGGCCAATATGCTGCCACCGGAGTTTGTGCAAAAAGTGACCCGTATCCCGGAGGAGGACTACTGGGCCAATCAGCTCGACGCGCACATCCAGTCCATGAAGGTCATGGGTATGGACTTTCACGTTCAGAACTGGTTTCCCGTGCGCGAGGAGGCTGAAAGGGAGTGGTCGCCAGGTCAGTTCGATCGCTGGCGCGACGTTGACGTGGTCGTCGAACACATGGAGCAACAGGCTGCTCTGATGGACGAGACATGGCGGCGTCTCAGCACGAGCCCACAGGAGCGAGAGAAGCGTATCCAGGACATCTGCGATTATCAGATCGAGATTCAAAGCAAGATGGGGGACGATTTGCTCTGGGTCTTTGACCTGATGTTTCCGGGCCGCTATATGATTGAGTTCCCTTACGAGGAATATGGCTATGAAGCCTTCTTCCTGGTCTGCGGGCTGCACCCTGAGGTGTTGGGGAACTACTGGGCGGCGGCTTCTCGCCTGGCGCGGTGGCAAAACGAGTGCGTGGTTGAGGCCGCCACCCGCCTGGACTGGCCACGCATTGGATACCTGGGCACAGACGTGACCGACCAGCGAGGCAACATGGTCTCGCCTCGCTTCATGGATCGGTACTACTTCCCTCATCTCGACCACGCCGTAGCGCCCCTGGTGGAAGCTGGCTTCAAGTTGGTCTGGCACAGCGATGGCAATATGAACGCCATGCTCCAGCCCTTCATTGACATCGGGATGGCGGGCTTTCAGGGTTTTCAGGAGGAGTGTGGCACGCGCATCACCGACGTGGCCAGGCTGCGCAACCGCAACGGAGACCCTTTGATCTTGTGGGGCTCTGTCTCGATCATCACCGTGGTGCGCACGGGTACGTTCCGCGACATCGAGCGCGAGGTGCAGCGCGTGCTGGACGAGTGGCCGCATCCGGGGCTGTGTTTGGGAACCTCCAGCTACATCTCGCCCGACGTGCCCCACGAAAACGTCATCGAGCTTTTCCGCCTGATGCGCACGCTGGGAGCCGTCCAGCGGGGCATGTAGTCGTCAGGTATTGCTGTCATTGCGAGTTTATCCATGGCGCGGTGCGCCCTCCGTAGGGAGCAGAAACGTTCCACCCTCACCCTAACCCTCTCCCTGCGAGGGAGAGGGGACGTGCAGCCTCTCCCCGTTGGGGAGAGGGCTGGGGTGAGGGGAAGTTTCTGGGTAGCGCAGCGAAGCAATCCCCTCCTTTGCGGGTTGGAGATTGCTTCGTCGCTCCGCTTCCTCGCAATGACGCAGGAGTTTGGTTGCGGTAAGCTGCACTATGGATCTTCTACTAGGATTAGACGTTGGCACCACGGCCACCAAAGCGCTGCTCTTCGATCTGGCGGGGAACGTCGTTGCCTCCGCCAGTTATTCGTATGACCTTATTGTGCCTCGTCCGGGATGGGTGGAGCAGGATCCAGAGGAGCTCTGGCACGGCGTTGTGGAAACGTCGCGGGGAGTCTTGAGCCAGATCAGCTCAGAAGACAGGGTCGTGGCCCTCAGCCAGTCGTCCCAGGCGGGCACGACGATTCCTGTGGATGCCGAGGGCCAACCGGTCTGCAAGGCCATCAGTTGGATGGACGAGCGAGCCGGCGAACAGGCTCAGCGGGTGCGCGAGAGGTGGGGGAGCGACTTCATTAAAACGACTACCGGCTGGACGTTGTGGGAGGGCTTGCCCCTCCAACACATCGCCTGGCTTCGAGAGAACCGCCCCGACATCTTCGGCGCGGCCCGTTACTTCCTCTTCGTCAACGATTTCGTCACCCATCGGCTCACTGGCCGCCTGTGCATGAACCCCTCCGATGCCGGCATCACCCAGCTCATGAACGTCGCCAGCGGCGATTGGGATGACCGGTTGCTGGAGATCGCGGGCATCCTGCGCCAGCAGCTCTCGCCCATGCGCCCTTCGGGTCACGTTGTCGGCACGCTCACTCCGGCAGCGAGTGAGGCGACGGGCTTGCCCCAGGATGTCCTGGTGGTCAACGGCGCGCACGATCAGTATTGCGCCGCCGTGGGCACGGGGGTGATCCGGCCAGGCCCCACCATGCTCTCCTGCGGCACGGCCTGGGTGATCCTGGCCGTGCCTGAGAGCCTGGAAGTGGGGCTGGGCAGCGGCATGAACATCAGTTGCCACGCCATTGAAGGCCGCTGGGGGGCGGTGCGCTCGCTGGGCGGCGTGGGCACCTCGTTGGAGTGGCTCCTGGACAACGTCTGGGAAGGCAGGGAGGCTGAGGGGAAACGTGGGGACCTATACGACGCCGTCAACCGGGCCGCCGCTCGATCCTACCCGGGAGCTGATGGCCTGTTTTTCCTCCCGCCGGCAGGGGGGCACGCCAGTTCCATCGGGGCCGGCCAGGGGGGCTTTGTCGGCCTGTCTCTGTCCCATTCCCGCGACGACCTGGCCCGCGCGGTGATGGAGGGTGTCGCCTTTGAGCTGCGCTGGGCCCTGGAGGAGATCCAAGAGGACGGTGTGCGGGTCGCCGAGTTCAAGATGGTCGGTGGGGCGGCAGAGAGTCCGCTGTGGCCGCAGATCGTCGCCGACGTCACCGGTGTTCCCGTGGCCCTGCCCACCGTCAAGCAGGCGGCTGGCCGCGGCGCAGCGATCCTGGCCGGCGTGGGGGCTGGCCTCTTTCCTGATCCCAAGGTGGGCTTTTCTGCCTTTCGGGGTCAGGAGATCCGTCTGGAACCCGTTTCTGGAAACCGCAAGCAGTACGATGATCTCTTTCACGCCTACCGGGATCTGTATCAGCTTCTGAGCTGCTCCGTGGCGCGTTCGCGCCACTCATAAGGGGAGAAAGTCCAAGTGTCATCGCGAGGCGGTGCTTTTCCGCCGAAGCGATCCCCAATTCGCAAGGTGGAGATTGCTTCGGCAAAAAAACGCCTCGCAATGACACGGCTGCCTTGTTTCTTAGTCGCAATCGGTGGAAGGAACATCATGTCTAGCAAGCCTCCAGTCAACATGACGCACCGCGAGCGTGTGTTGGCCGCCCTAAACCACCAACAGCCGGATCGTGTGCCCATTGACTTCGGGGGCACAAAGAACTCGACCATCCACATCCTTGCCTACGAACGCCTGAAGGCTCATCTGGGCAGCACCTCCGAAACCCATCTGATTGATCGCATGATGCAGGTGGTGGAGGTGGACGAGGCCATACTTCAGTATTTCGACGTGGATACCCGCGCCGTGCTGTCCGGCACGCCAGACCGTCCCGGAGGCCGGGAGCTGGGTGAGAACACCTACGAGGACGAGTGGGGCGTGGTGCGGCATCAGCCTCCCACAGCATATTGGTACGAACTGGTGCACAGTCCCCTGGCCGGGGAGATCACCATCGCCGACATCGTGAACTACCCCTGGCCTGACCCTCACGATCCTGGGCGCGTGCGGAGTATCGTGCCACGCATCGAGCACCTGCGCCGCACAACGGATTGTGCATTGGTTCTTCACTTGCCTTCAGCCTTTGTTCACAAGAGCCAATACCTGCGAGGCTTTGAGGATTGGTTCATGGATACTGCTGCGGATCAGCGACTCATCGGAGCCCTGTTCGATGCTTTGTTGGAAGTGAACATGGCCATGGCCGGGGACATCCTTGAGGTGGC
>CAYMKL010000206.1:6156-8361 GCA_964390805.1 uncultured Anaerolineae bacterium
GGCCAGAACGGTCCCATCATCTCGCCACGAGCCTATCGCAAGCTGATCAAGCCCCGGCAGCAGTCTTACTTTGAATTCATCCATGCTCGCACGTCAGCGCCGATCCTGTTTCATAGTTGCGGCTCGCTCTACAGGCTGATGGACGACCTCATTGAGATCGGCGCGCAGGCGGTGAACCCGGTGCAGGTGAGTGCGCGGGATATGGAGACCGATGGCCTAAAGCGGGAGTTTGGGGATCGCGTGGCCTTTTGGGGGGCAGTGGACACCCAGCACACTCTGCCCTTTGGCACGGTTGAAGATGTGCGGGCCGAGGTGCGGCGACGGATTCAAGACCTGGCGCCGGGCGGCGGCTACGTCCTGGCGGCAGTGCACAACATCCAGCCCGAAGTTCCACCCGAAAACATCTGCGCTATGTTTGAAGCTGCTCGGATGGCAACTGCTCAGCCTACCCTCCCGCAGGTTGCTCTTGGGGGCGGGACGGTTTCTGAACATCTGTCCGGAGTTAGCGTTTTGCCCGATACTACCTGCTAAACCTGCGGGAGGGTGAGCAGTTACCCCGGATGTTTGAAGTCTATGACGAGGAGGTTCAAGAATGACCGAAACCAAGAAAGCGAGGGTCGGTTTGCTGGGCATGATGACCGAGTATTACGAGCGCTGGCCTGAGATCAAGCCCATGCTGGCCGAGTTCGGTGAGGAGCTGGTGGAGACCCTCTCGCCCTTCGCTGAAGTCGAGTTCCCCGGCGTATGTACCACCCGCAAGCAGGTAGATCAGGCGGTGGCAGGTTTTGAGGCTGATGGCACGGATCTCCTCCTGGTCATCCTGCTCAGCTACGCGCCCAGCCACATCTCCCTGCCCGCGCTAAAGCGCACGCGCCTGCCCATCCTGTTTTTCAATACCCAGCCGTTGTACACCATCACCCAGGATACCCGCTCCGCAGACACCACCAAGAGTCATGGTCTGTGCGGCATGCAGGACCTGGCCAACGTGCTGCTGCGGGCGGGGTGCAGGTTTCACATCGTGACGGGCTATTACAAAGATGAGCAGACCTTGGCCGAAGTCAAGTCCTGGTGCGACGCGGCGCGCACGGCGAGCTTCGTGCGTCGCACACGTATCGGGGTGCTCGGTCATCCGATGGAGGGTATGGGCGACTTTGGCGTTGATGAGACGGCCCTGCTCGACCAGGTCGGCGTCGAGGTGCGCCACATCGCCATGAAAGCCCTGTCCGAACGGGCCAAAGGCGCACCGAAAGAAGAGATTGCCCAACAGATGGCTGAGGATCGCCAGCGCTTTCAGGTGCAGCAAGACATCACCGAGGACGAACACGAGGCCAGTTCACGGCTGGAGTGGGCGCTGCGCAAGATTTTGATCGAGCGCGAGATGCACGGTTTTGCCTTTGACTTTTTGTCCGTCGAGGAGGACGGCTGGCTGGCTACACTGCCCTTTCTGGCCGCCTCCAAGCTGCTGGCCGAAGGGTACGGCTTTGGCGGCGAAGGGGATGTGACCAGTGCCACGGCTGTGGCCATGATGGCCGAACTGGCCGGCGCAGCCAACTTCACCGAGATGTTCACCATGGACTTTGCCGGCAACTCGATCCTGATGATGCACATGGGCGAGTCCAACTGGAAGATGGCGCGAAAGGACGAGCCCATCCATCTGCTGCGCAGCACCCTGGGCATGGCGTATGTGTCCCTTGAACCATTGCTCCTCACCTTTAGCCTGGAGCCTGGCGAGGTCACCCTGGTCAGCCTCACCACTGCCGCCGACGGGAAGTTCAAGTTGATCGTGGCTGAGGGCCAGGTGGTTGATTTTCCGTACGTCGCTGACCTGTTCCGCCCTCACTACAAACTTCGGCCCGACGGCGACCTGAACGACTTTTTAACTCGCTTCAGCCTGGAGGGTGGCTCGCACCACCAGGCCATGGCTTACGGCCGCTGGGCGGGCACGCTGGAGAAGCTTGCCGCCTTATTGGGGATCGAGTGTGCGCGTGTGTAGCTGGACAACATTAAGTTAGTGTCATTGCGAGTTTATCCATGGCGGGTGGCCGCCACTCAGGATGTAAGAAACATACACAGTTTCTTAGTAGCGGAGCGAAGCAATCTCCCGCCTCCACTTGCAGACAACGGTGGAGATTGCTTCGTCGCTCCACTCCTACTAAGCCTACATTTCGCACTTTTCAAACTGAATAGAGAGCGAAGTTTGTCTTA
>CAYMKL010000207.1:0-8050 GCA_964390805.1 uncultured Anaerolineae bacterium
CCGGCCTATTCGGCACGAAGGTGCAACTCGCCTAGAATTTCATTCACGGGTATTGACTTTAACATCCTGAGCTGGAATAAAGCCGCGGAAACGATATACGGCTGGCGAGCAGATGAGGTGATGGGGAAACCGGTAGCTGATGTTAGCAAGCTAGAGTATCCCTACGACCGGATGGAAGAAGTTATAGAGCAATTCTTTGAGAAAGGGTATTGGAAGGGTGAGGTCATCCAGAAACGGAAGGACGGTACACCCATCAATGGGCTGTCATCAGTCTCTTTGCTCAAAGACAGTGCGGGAAATCCAGTGGGAGCAGTGGCGATCAACCGCGACATTACCGAGCGCAAACGGGCAGAGGAGGAACTGCGAGAACACCGCGACCACCTGGAAGAGTTGGTGGCGGAGCGTACGACCGAACTGACCCAGGCGAATGAGCAACTTCTACAGGAGATTGCCGAGCGCAAGCAGGCGGAAGAGGCGGTGCGGAAAAGCGAAGCCAGTCTTGCCCGGGCACAGCGCATTGCCCATGTCGGGAATTGGGACTGGGGCATCGCAAGTAACGATCTGCGATGGTCGGATGAGATCTATCGCATCTTTGGTTCGGCTCCGCAGGAATTCGGCGCTACGTATGAAGCCTTCTTGAATTCTGTCCATCCCGATGACAGGGAGATTGTCACAGAAAGCGTCAATGAAGCTTTGCATGAGAGCAAACCCTACAGCCTTGACCACCGCATCGTTCTCCCAGATGGCTCAGAGCGCGTTGTTCACCAGCAGGCACAGGTCGTTCGTGACGATACTGGCCGGGCCATTCGGATGGTAGGAACGGTTCAAGACATCACCGAGCGCAAGTGGGCGGAGGAAGAACAAGCCCGTTTGCGGCGACGGCTAGAGGCGCTGTGGGGAATGGCCCGCATGGTTGATGCGGACTACCACACTTTGTGCGACCACGTCCTGGCCGAAACCGTTGCTCTGACCCAAAGCCGCTACGGTTTCTACGGGTTCCTCAATGAGGATGAGAGTGTAATGACGCTTTATTCTTGGTCGAGGGAAGCAATGGAAGGTTGTCAAATCCAGGACAAGCCTCTTGAGTTTCCTATCGCCAAGGCCGGGCTGTGGGGCGATGCGGTTCGGGAGAAGAGGACGCTCATCATCAATGACTACCAGGCGGGTCATCCCAGCAAGAAGGGGCTCCCCGACGGTCACGTTTCGCTGACCAGGATACTGGCGGTCCCCATATTCAGTCACGACCGCATCGTCTCACTGGCAGTCGTCGCCAACAAGGCGAGTGAATACACTGAGGACGATGCGGAGCAGATCAGTGCTTTCGTGACCAGCGCCCAGGCCATTCTGGATAGGAGGCAAGCCGAGGACGCGCAGCGCGAGTCGGAAGAACGGTACCGGACACTATTCGAGACCACCCGGGAAGGGATCATGGCCTTTGGCCCTGATGGCAGGTTGCTGTCGGTGAACCCGGCCACAGCCGCCATACTGGGCTACGAGAGCCCGGAAGAGTTGGTGGGTGTGCCTGCCATCGAGTTGTATGCGGACCCAGAGCAGCGAAAGGCCGTGTTCAAGGAGCTGATGGCGAAGGGCTTTGCAGAAGACTTTGAGCTAACGTTTGTGAGAAGAGACGGCACGCTGGCTTATAGCCTGGGCAGCGCCATCATGCACCGGGATACGGAGGGCAACATCCTGCGCACAGAAGGCATCTTCATGGACATCACCGAGCGCAAGCGGGCAGAGGACCTACGCATCGCGAAAGAGGCGGCCGAAGCTGCCAGCCAGGCCAAGTCCCAATTCCTGGCCAACATGTCCCACGAACTGCGTACCCCGTTGAATGCTATCATCGGCTTCTCAGAGGTCCTGCAAGAGCAGTACTTCGGCGAACTGAACGACAAGCAAGCGGGATATGTGGGGGACATCCTGGACAGTGGCAAACATCTTCTTTCTCTGATCAACGACGTTCTGGACCTCTCCAAGATCGAGGCGGGCAAAGAGGAGCTTGAACTCTCTCAAGTGAACATAGGGGACCTCTTGGAGAACAGCCTGGTGATGATCAGGGAGAAGTGCTTGAAACACGGTATCAGCCTTGACCTCCACATCCCCCAGGAGCTTGCAGACACTGATCTCATAGCGGATGAGCGAAAGCTCAAGCAAGTGATGTTCAATCTTCTCTCGAATGCGGCTAAGTTCACTCCTGATGGTGGGGCGATTGCAGTGGGAGCCAGGCAGGAGAGAGAAGAACTCATCATCAGCGTCTCAGATACCGGCGTCGGTGTTGCTCCTGAACATCAAGAACAGATCTTTGAGGAGTTCTATCAGGTCCATGACGAGATGAGGGGCAAGACTCCTGGGACAGGATTGGGGCTGTCGCTAGTCAAGCGCTTTGTGGAGATGCACGGCGGCAGGATCTGGGTGGAGAGCGAAGGGGAGGGGAGGGGGGGCAAGTTTTCGTTCACCCTGCCTATTCGAGGGAACGAGTAGGGCTATGGAGGAAGGTATGCCCATGAAAAAGGTCATATTGATTGTCGAAGACGATCCCAAGAGCCTTAAGTTGTTTCGGGATGTGCTTCAAGTGTCCGGTTATGCAACCGTTGAGGCAACTGACGGCAGGCAGGGAGTTGAATTGGCCCAGGAGAAGAAACCCGACCTTATTCTGATGGACATCCAGATGCCGGTCATGGACGGCCTAGAAGCAACCAGGATTCTCAAGGCAGACCCTGTCACCGCGGACACTCCCATTGTGGCCCTGACGGCCTACGCTAGGGGGGAGGAGGAAGAAAGGATACGGCAGGCGGGTGCCGAAGGGTATCTTACCAAGCCCATTCGTATTCAGAGGTTTCTGGAAGAAGTGAAGGAATACTTGGAGTAACGACTATGGAGACGAAGCCGAAGATACTGGTCGTGGACGACGAGGTGCGAAACCTGCGCCTGATGGAGGCCATGTTGATGCCGCTCGGTTATGAGGTCATCCTGGCTGGTGATGGGGAGGAGGCCCTGGAAAAGGTGCGAGAGATTCCTCCAGACGTGATCTTGCTGGATGTCATGATGCCCAGGATGGACGGCTTCGAAGTGGCCCGGCGGTTGAAGGAGGATGAGGAAACCACCATCATCCCCATCGTCATGGTGACGGCCCTGAGGGAGGTGTCGGACCGGGTGAAGGCCCTGGAGGTGGGGGCCGACGACTTCCTGAGCAAGCCCGTGGAGAGGACGGAGTTGAGGGCCAGGGTGCAGTCCCTGGTCAAGGTCAAGGCCTACAACGATCACATGCGCGACTATCAAAAGGAACTGGAGGCCGAGGTTGCCAGAAGAACCGAGCAACTGAGGCAAGCCTTTGAAAAGATAAAAGCAGCGTCGCTTGAAACCATCTTTCGACTCTCTAGGGCGGCTGAGTATAAAGATGAAGATACGGGCGCTCATATTCAGCGCATGAGCCATTACGCCGCCACCGTTGCCCGAAAGATGGGCCTGGACGAGAGCACTGTGGAAACCATCCTCTATGCCTCTCCCATGCACGATGTTGGCAAGATTGGCATTCCGGATCACATCCTGCTGAAGCCAGGGAAGCTGAACCTGGATGATTGGGAGATCATGAAGCAGCATACCATAATTGGGGGGAAAATCTTAGAAGGTTCTGAGGCCGGATTTATCGAATTAGCCGAGGTTATTGCCCTCACCCATCATGAAAAGTGGGACGGCAGTGGGTATCCCGAGGAACTCAAAGGGTCTGAGATTCCCTTGGCCGGGCGTATCGTGGCCCTCGCTGATGTTTTCGATGCTTTGACATCCAAGCGGCCTTACAGACGGTTACCATTTTCAGTGGAGGAATCTTTTGATATTATCAAAGAAGGCCAGGGTAGCCATTTTGACCCTGAGGTCATGGATGCCTTTTTTGCTGTCACAGATGAAATACTGTCTATCAAGGAAGAACATCAAGACGAACACGAGAGCCTGCTCGTTCGGATGGTTACAAAGGTGCAGTGAGTAAGAAGGGTGCCATGACTGAACTCATACCCAAGGGGTCAATGGTAGAGCAAGTCTGCGCCTTCCTGCGAGCGCGCTCCGTCGAAGCGTATCTGGTGGGTGGCTACGTGCGGGATTGGCTGCAGGGGCGCACCAGCCATGACATTGACTTCGCGGTGGCGGGCGATGCCGTGAAGCTAGCCCGCCGGGCGGCTGATCGAATGGGGGGCGCGTTTGTGCTCCTGGACCAGGAACGCTGTACGGCGCGCGTGGTGACCAGAGGAGAAGATGGCCAACGCCTCTTCATTGATTTCGCCCGACTGCAAGGCGATGACATCATTGCAGACCTCTCCAAGCGGGATTTCACCGTTAACGCGATTGCGGTGGTTGTGGCGGATACAGAGTCCCCTCCCCAGATCATAGACCCCTACGATGGGCAGCACGACCTGCGGCTTGGCTTGGTGCGAGCTGTTTCCCAGACGGCTTTTCGCGATGATCCGTTGCGCACTTTGCGGGCAGTGCGCCTGGAAGTGGGGACCTCTGACGTGCACCAATACGCCGAGGGAAGTATGGCCAAGGAAAATGCTCGGCTCAACGAACGTCCAGTCCCGGACGAGGTCCAGGCCATGTTCCTGCGGACGCCCGATGACTTTAGTCTCGAACTGATCGCCGTTGACGTCTCATGGGACGAGACGCTGGCCCTCATCGAGCATCTCACCCTGGCCCCCGGCGCCGATCCGGCCCTCAACAGGCGGCTGATGAAAGGGCGTTATCCCTGCCCATAGCCCATCTTTCGATATTGCAAAATCAAAGCCACCCGTTCGAAACCGGGTGGCTTCTTGCTAGTTGTGAAGTGTCAGCCGATAATACCCCCAATCCAGACGGGAAACGCTTTGTGCTCTTGGGTGGTCAATAGATGCTGAAACGTTGATACAGGTGGCGCGGTTGTTGAATGGTGATGATTGACCTCATCCGCGTGGACCAGCCGAAAGAAGGGGAGTCTTGGGTAATTGCTTGGCGTTGGTCTTCCTTTCCCTTTCGGATGAAACTGTGATAGAATTCGAATGCGTCTAACTCCAATGATAAGACCTGCTTACCAAGTAGGGGCAGTTGCAGGCTGAGGAACAGTTAGAAGGACGCCAAAGATGATCCTGGCCTATCTCGGCAGCGCCTGGCTCCTGGGCATCTACCTGGCTTCAGTGCTCCAGATGCCAGGAGAATTGATCTGGCTGGCAACAGTACTGCCCACGGCAGTCGTCATCCTCTGGTGGCGGAAACGCCCCATTCGCCTGGCTAGCGTCTGTTGTCTCGTCTTGCTGCTAGGCGCTCTACGTTTTAACGCCAGTATCCCCCAGTTCAGTAAACGCTCTCTGGCCCATTACAACGACACGGGATGGACGACCATCAGAGGCGTTGTGGTGGCCGAACCCGATGTTCGCGATCAGCGGACCAACCTCCGCGTGGATGTGCGCGAGATACAAGTAGAGGACAAATGGCAAGACATCGAGGGGACGGTGCTCGTCCAAGCCAGCCGCTATCCTCAATATGCCTACGGCGACGAACTGGAGATCTCTGGCCTGTTGGAGACCCCACCTGAATTCGAGTATTTCTCCTATCAGGAATATCTGGCCAATCGAGGCATCTACTCTGTCCTGCGACGCCCGCAAATCAAGCTCTTGGCTCACGGCCAGGGCAACCCTATCTATGCAGCCCTATTTGCCCTCAAAGAACGTGCGCTGTCTACCATCGGTGCCATACTGCCAGAACCAGAGGCATCCGTCTTGGCTGGCATACTCCTCGGAGTGGGGCACGGCATCCCCAAAGACCTGGAGGAGCAATTCAGTATCACTGGCACAACCCACGTCCTGGTGATCTCCGGCACCAATATCGCCTTCCTGGCAGGCATTTTGACTGCCATAGGCCATCGTCTGGCAGGAAAGCGGAAAGCTACTCCGTTCGTGTTGGCTGGGATTGCCATGTACACGATTCTAGTTGGTGCCGACGCGGCTGTGGTGCGCGCTGCCTTCATGGGAGGACTGTATGTGCTGGCCCTACACTATGGACGCCAGAGCCACGCGCTGATTTCCCTCATGGTCGCCGCCAGTATGATGACCCTGCTTGACCCTCGAACTCTATGGGATGTGGGGTTTCAGCTCAGCTTTGCAGCAACGTTGGGATTGATTCTTCTGGTGTCCCCTATGCAAGAAGTTCTGGAGAGTTGGCTGTGTAAGTGGCTACCTGAGATCAAGGTCAAGCCAGTTGTGAACGTGTTGAATGACGCTCTTATCATCACCTTGGCCGCTCAGATCATGACGACGCCCATCATTCTGTACACCTTTGGCCGACTGTCCCTGGTGTCTCCTCTGACCAACCTCCTCATCCTGCCACCACAACCTATATTGATGATCGCTGGTGGGATCGCCACCCTACTGGGGTTAGTGTGGTTGCCTATGGGCCGGGTAATGGGCTGGGTTGCCTGGCTGGTCCTCACGTACACTGTGCGAGTTGTGGAAATCACGGCTCGGATTCCCTTCGCTGCCATTGACATTCAACGACCCAGTCTGATCATGATCTGGCTCTACTACGGCTCGCTCCTGGGCTGGCTGGCGTGGAAGGGTGGATGGCTAAAGACTTCGGATTTCTGAAACTCGGCAACTCCGGTTGACTGGACTTTGGCCATTTTTGAGTAGGATGGGTAGGCGGGTAGTCCTCCTTAATTAAGTGTTGCTAACAGATGAGGTATGCTTAGGGTCTGTTAAGAAATAACTTCCCGATTTGGTGGTTGTGTTCAGGGACCTGAAGGGGCGCTTGGACGCGTCGGTGCTGAATTGGGACTCGGCTCCGAAGGGAGGCGGCTCCTCGGGCAAAAGGCCGCTGGATACCGGGGGCAACGGCGTCGCAGGAGACGGCGTCGGTGTGTCAGGTAACTCCGTAGGTGTCGCAGGTAATGGCGTAGGTGTGTCAGGTGACTCTATAGGTGTCGCAGGTAGTGCCGTAGGCGTGTCAGGAGATGACTTGGGCGTCGAGACGGACGCCGTACAAGCACTCACTACAAGAAGGCCCAAAAGGCCAATAGCTAACCATAACCAAAGTTTCGAACGCATTGTCAACCTCCTCGCAGTTTGTCATTTTCACTCACATAGATGAGGTGAGGAGGTTGCATCTTGCCCCATGCTTGAGAACAAGCCAGCAGCGAGAAACGAGAAGAGGCACAGTCTCCTCGTTGTAGGCAACAGACATAAGGTGATCTTCGAGGCCGATTACAGAGCGCCAGTTCCACTGCTAGGCAAGCTAGCAGAAGGGTTCATGCTCAAAATGAACGGATGTGAGGCCGAGTTATTACTGGAGAATCTGAAGGATAGATGGAAGCCTAGCGTGGGAATCGAGAGCGGGCTGGTTTTGCACAACTAGAGGTGGAAGGCGGAGGTCATGCCCTCCGCCTAATTCACCATCATGGCCTCAGTGAGTTCCGGTCGGCCCGAGAGTATTGAGTCGTCGTAGAAGTGGGCACCGCATTCAGGGGAGAGGCAACCTAGCAATTCATTGGTGTGCCCTGCGAAGCTGTCGTCTGCTCGAATGGGGAACAAGACAGCAGACAATGGAATCGGGTAGCAGGGGGACATTGCTGCCCCCCCGCCCCCTAAGAACCGTGCGCGCGCCTTTCAACGCACACGGCTCAAGCCTTGAGCACCTTGTAGCCATGTCGTTGGTGAAACTGATGGTGGCAATGAGGATGTATGGCGACCCGATTGTTTGCTCCATCTGATCCACCCTCATGGCGAGGAATACGGTGATGGTAGTGTATGTTGTTCTCCGGCTGGAACAGGAGGCCACACTGACCACACCGAGATTCTTGTCGCCGTAGCACATTTCGTTTCCGCCAAGAGTTTGCCTGTTGTTCGACCCTTCGTTGACTACGCTTTGCCCAGTAGTCACGGAGAGCTGGATCATAGGGGCTGCTACGTCCGCGCACTTTGATGTGGCGGACGATGGGCATGTCTGCCGGATTGCGCAAGGTCACGTTGGTATCCCCAAACTTCACTACCGTACACTTTTTACCAAGCGAGGCATTTGGAATTCCACGGGAATG
>CAYMKL010000208.1:0-7982 GCA_964390805.1 uncultured Anaerolineae bacterium
AAAAGTGTCCGTTGACTACCAGCCCTTTCAGGGACGTTTGGAAATCTCAGAGCCTATGAAAAGGTATGAAAACTACCTGCGAGAAAAGCAGGGCGTCCAAGTCAGGTATTTGGATATCAAGGGAATGTCTCCCACGACCTACGAGTTTCGGTACTCTTTTGCCATTCCCATATTGATGTTCTTCCCTGCTTTCGTGGCGGGCAGTATGGTGATAGACTCGATATCCGAGGAATTTGAGAACCGTACGCTGGAAACGCTGCGGGCTGCACCAGTATCTGTAAACCTGATATTCGGAGCGAAGATTGCCGCAGCGCTCTTTCTCGCCGTAGTGCAGTGCACCTTGTGGTCAGTGCTGTTGCGTGTTAACGACATTCACATACAAAACCCTGAGCTGGTCGTGCTGCTCGCCACAGTAGTCGCAGCCATAATCGCTGTGGGATCGGCTCTCATCTCGACGTACTTCAAGGACCGCGAGCGGTCGCAATTGGTGTATTCCCTTTTCGTCTCGGCCTTGGGTGGCATGAGCTATTTCTTCGACCTCTCACCGGTAGCATTGATGACCCGATTTGCTACGGGCGACTACTATGCCGGCATTGCGGACATCAGCATATACTTAATCCTGCTACTGGCGCCCCTGGCAACGCTTTCCCTTGTAGCAAAGAAGCTGATTGCTGCGAAAAGCTGATGCGGTTCATCAGTCGAGTTAGGATCATGGCAAACTCAAGGATGTGCATGGTTCTGGGGCTCATGGCAGGCAAGGTAATGATACACTGGATGGAATTGGGTGTCAAGAAACAAAGGAGCAAAGAAAGGACACGCTCTATCCTGGAGCCATGACTTTATGGAAGAGCGCTTGCAGAAGACCCTGGCGCGCGCCGGCGTCGCCTCGCGGCGGAAGTGCGAGGAGTTGATCCTGCAGGGACGGGTGCGGGTTAACGGTCAAGTGGTCACTCAACTGGGCACAAAAGTGTATCCCGGCCAGGACGCCATCGAGGTGGACGGACGGCCCATCACCACAGAGAGTAAGGTCTACGTCCTCCTCCACAAGCCTCGCGGCTATCTGAGCGACACCCTGGATTTTCAGGGCCGCCTTTCGGCGCTGAGCCTGGTCCCGGCTGGGGAGCGGCTCTATCCGGCGGGCCGTCTGGACGCCAGAAGCGAGGGGCTACTGCTCCTCACCAACGACGGGGAGCTGGCCCACCATATCACCCATCCCCGGTATGAGCACGCGAAGGAGTACCTGGCTTTAGTGGAGGGGAAACCCACGGAGGCGACCCTGCGGCGGATGCGGAAGGGTGTGGAACGGGACGGCCAGACCCTGCGGGCCGATGCCGTCGAGCGGCTCGAGCGGCTGGGTCCGGAGGCCCGGAGCCACGGCTGGGAGAAGGCTCCAAAAGGCCTGGCCTGGCTGCGCATCCTCCTCCACGAAGGCAAGAAACGCCACATCCGGCGGATGTGCGCTGCCCTGGGTCACCCGGTGCGGCGGCTGATCCGCGTCCGCATCGGGCCGTTGGAACTGGGGGATTTGTTGGTGGGGAAGTGGCGGTACTTGACAGAGGGGGAGGTTAAGCAATTGCGGTCAGCTTAACCCTGGAACGGGGGGAATCCCATCCAGAGGAAGTCGTCATCGAAAGCAAAGACTTCGCACTCCGGATGTTGACGTAGCCAGGCGAAGCTGGTACAATCCACGAAGGAGAAATCCTGGTCTGCGTATTTCTTGAAGATTTCCCAGGCCGCTTCATCCAAGGCCGCATCAGCGTGGACGATGTTCAAGTTCCCTGCGACCACGTCACGGCGGATACCCTCTCCGAACTGTACCGCAACGACATGACCGCACTTGCGGCGGATTCGGGTGTAAGCTTCAGCGAGGACGTAATTGGTCGTGATCCGGGGCAGCCGGTTGGCGATGATCCGCTCAGCTACTCGCGTCGCGTCGGCGTGAAATTGGTCACTGGTGTCTGAAAGCGCCACGTAGGCGCTGGTGTCGAAGAAGACGCGTCTCATCAGTCCTCGTCATAAATGTCGCGATCATGATGAATCGAGCCATCAGTGATTCCGCTGGCCCCCAGCCCGATGATGTCCCACAGGGGGTCGGTTGGATTGACCGAAGTCTTTCTGAGGTTTTCAGTATCCATTCGCTGGATCACGTACTCTTCGACCGCTTCGCGGATCACCTGGGCCATTGTCTTGTGCTGCGCCTCGGCCAGGCGCTGGATCTGCTCACGTTGTTCTTCAGTTAGATAAATCTGAGTCCGCGTCATTGCCATCGCCACATCTCCCGAACGCTGTATACATCACTATTCTAGCACAGATGCTGTATAATGTCAACTCCGAAGAGATCGCCGACAAAGCCGTCCACTATCGCCATTGATGGCCCTGCCGCCTCGGGCAAGAGCACTATCGGGGAGCTCCTGGCCCAACGACTGGGCTACCTTTACCTCGACACGGGGGCGATGTACCGGGCTGTCACCTGGGTTGCTCTGCACCAAGGGATTGACATCGCCGACGAGGAGGCCATCACTGCTCTGGCCGAGAGCATCGAGGTAAACATCACTCTGCCCACTGTTGACGATGGGCGGCAGTACACCGTCTATGCCAACGTGGAGGACGTCACCTGGGAGATCCGCCGCCCGGAGGTGGACGCCAACGTCTCGCCCGTCTCTGCCTACCCAGGCGTGCGCCAGGCCCTCACGGATCAACAGCGGCGAATCGGGCGACGAGGACGCATCGTCATGATGGGGCGAGACATCGGCACCGTGGTTCTTCCTGAGGCGGACCTCAAGATCTATCTAGCGGCCACCACTGAGGAGAGGGCCCGCCGTCGCTATCAAGAGATCCTGGAGAGGGGAGAAGAAGCCAACTGCGAGAAGGTTCTGGCGGCCATGCGTCGGCGGGACACGATTGATAGCGAGCGAGAGGCAGCTCCCCTTCGTCCAGCCGACGATGCGATCATCATTGATACCACGGAGTTGAGCATAGCTGAGGTCGTAGTCAAAGTGGAGGAGTTGATATGAGCAAAGGACGACTGATCTTTCGACGTTGGGCTTGTTTTGTCTTGAGGGTGTTCTTGAGGCTCTGCACGCGCTTGGAGACAAAGGGCCTGGAGAACATCCCCCAGGGCGGGCCCCTGCTGGTTGCCTTCAACCACCTGGCGCATCTTGACGGCGCCCTGGTGTTGGCTTTTGTGCCCCAACCTGTAGAGGGCATCGCCCTGGAGGATCTCTATCACGTTCCCATCACCGGCCAGTTGCTCCGGCTCTACGGCACCATCCCCGTGCACCGCGACCAGTTCGACCGCCAGGTCATCCGGCGAGCCCTGCAGGTATTGGCCGAGGGCAAAGCTCTGGCCCTGGCCCCCGAGGCCAGACAGAGCTTGACCGGTGCTCTGGAGCGAGCGCGGCAAGGCGTGGCCTACCTGGCCTTGCGCAGCGGCGCGCCGATCCTGCCTGTGGCCCTCACCGGCACGGAAAACGTTCCGTCGGACCTGAAGCGGTTGCGGCGCCCCCGGCTGACCCTCACCTTCGGCGAAGTCATTATCACGCCGCCCCGGGCCAGCAAACCCCAGGCGCGGCGTCAACAGGTGGTCGAGCTCACCGATGAGATCATGTATCGCATCGCCGCCATGCTGCCGCCTGAGTATCGGGGCGTCTATGGTGGCCAGTAACGAGGCAATGAGGCAACGAATCATGAGGTTTCGTGCCGTTGATGATAATTGAGGGTGAAGGATGTGGACTCGTCGCTTGTCTAACTCTATCGTCCGGATCCTGGCCAAGATTCTCCTCAAGTTGGAGGTCGTAGGCCTGGAGAATGTTCCGGCTGAGGGACCATTGATTCTCGCCATCACCCACACCAATTTTCTCGACCCGGGGTTGGCTAGCGCGGTGATGCCACGGGAGGTGGTGATAATGTCCAAGGTAGAGAATCTCCGCCATCCTCTCTTTGGCATTGTAGCCAGGCTTTATGGCGCTTTCCCCGTGCGCCGGGGCGAAGTGGACCGCCAGGCCATCCGCCGTTCCCTGGAGGTGCTGGCTGGCGGCGAGGCATTGCTCATGGCCCCTGAGGGCACAAGGAGCGGTCACGGGCAACTGCAGAAAGGCCATGATGGTATGACCTTCATCGCTCTGCGTGCCGATGCTCCTGTGTTGCTCATGGCCATTATAGGAGGGGAGCACTTCTGGGCTAATCTATCGAGACTGCGCCAAACCCCCGTCAAGATAGTCATTGGCAAGCCATTCCGCTTCTCCTCTGGACAGAAGAGGGCCAGGCGGGAGATCATGAGCAGGATGACCGAGGAGGGGATGTATCAATTGGCCTCCCTGCTACCGCCTGAGCGACGGGGTGTCTACAGCGACCTCGATTCGGCCACTGAGGAGTATCTCGCTTTTCCACCGGGCAGCTCCAGCAACCTGCCCAGCGGCGAGAAAGGACGGTAGCCGTTGGCCAAAGGCGGGGTGATCGCGGAGGTGCGCTCAGGGAGCATCGCTGCGGAGTTGAACTTGCAGCCTGGCGACGTGCTCCTCTCCATCAACGGCTACCTCCTGCGCGACGTCATTGATTACCGCTTCTACGGAGCTGAGGAAGAACTGGAGCTGGTAGTAGAACGGAGCGGGGAGCGGATCGCCTACCAGGTGGAGCGGGATTACGACCAGGAGTTCGGCATTGAGTTCGCCGAGCCGACCTTCGATGGCCTTCGCCGCTGTAACAACCGCTGCGAATTCTGTTTCCTCAAGGGGATGCCGCCGGGGATGCGGCGCTCCCTCTACGTAAAAGATGACGATTATCGTTATTCCTTCCTGTTCGGCAATTTCATTACTTTGACCAATCTCACCGAGGACGATTGGGATCGCCTGGCCGAGCAGCGACTCAGTCCCCTCTACGTCTCCGTCCACGCCACCGACCTCGCTCTGCGTCGCCGCATTCTGGGTAGTCCGGCCACTCCGGACATCATCGAGCAATTGAAGCGACTGAGGAGCCTGGGCATCCAGGTTCATGCCCAGATCGTCCTCATCCCTGGCCTCAACGATGGTCAGCATCTGGCCCGCACCGTGGCCGACCTGGCCGTCCTCTATCCGACCGTGCAGTCCATCGCCGTCGTCCCCCTGGGCCTCACCAAATACCATCGCTGCCCCTTTCGCCCCTACAGGCCTGAGGAGGCCGGGCCGATCATCGCCCGAATCTCAGCCTGGCAGCGAGCGTACCGATGCCAGCACGGCCTCAGCCTGGTTTATGCCGCCGACGAGTGGTACCTGCTGGCTGGCCTGGAAATCCCTCCGGCCGAAGAGTACGATGGCTTTCCCCAACTGGAGAACGGGGTGGGGCTGACCAGGGTGTTCCTGGATGAAGAGTTTCGGGTTTCGGGTTGCGAGCCCTTCGACTATGCTCAGGACAAGTTTCGGGTTGGGAAGGTTGTTTTCGTCTGCGGGACGCTGATAGTGCCAGTGCTAGAGAGGAAAGCGGCAGAGCTATCCGGCGTGGCGGTTGAGGTCGTGCCGGTGGAGAATCGTTTCTTCGGGCCGACGGTGACCGTTTCGGGGCTCCTCACGGGGCGGGACGTGATCGAGGCTTTACGGGGCCGTGATCTCGGCGACCTCGTGTTCCTCCCACGGGCCATGTTCGACGCCTCAGGGGAGCTGACCCTCGACGATATGACTGCTGCTGGGATAGGGGAAAGGCTCGGAGTTCGGGTCGAGGTGACGGGGACGATGGGGGAGGTAATTGATCTTTTGTGCGTGTAGAGAAACTGAGCACTGAGGCGCCGGAGTCGTGTTCTCGGCGCGTGATTTGCAGAGGGATGAAAGAGGGAACGCCACCTGCGTCAACCACGCAGGTGGCTTTTTGGTTTTGGCAAACGAGAAGAAACCTGGTATACTATACTTCGTCACTTATCACTCCTACGCAACAGCCGTCATCTGAGGAGAAGCAAAATGGCCGTATCCTACACTGACGCCAAAGCCGAGGTCGAGGGGTTGGTGGAGCGCTTTGCCCGCAACCTGGACGTTTACAAGCGCGGCGACTACAAAGAAGCCCACGTGCGCGTCGAGTTCATTGATCCCTTCTTTGAGATCCTCGGTTGGGATGTGCGTAATGTGCAAGGCTACGCCGAGCAGTACAAGGACGTGATTCACGAGGACGCCATCAAGGTCAGTGGCGCAACCCGCGCGCCCGACTACTGCTTCCGCATCGGCGGGGTGCGCAAGTTCTTCCTGGAGGCCAAGAAGCCCTCCATCTCGGTCAAGGGCGACGTCGGCCCGGCCTACCAACTGCGGCGCTACGCCTGGAGCGCCAAGCTGCCTCTGAGCATCCTCACCGACTTCGAAGAGTTCGCTGTCTACGACTGCCGCCAGCGCCCCCAACCCGATGACAAGGCCAGTGTGGGCCGCATCATGTACCTCACCTTCGACCAGTACCTCGACCGCTTCGATGACGTCTACGGCGTTTTTGCCAAAGAGTCCGTGCTGCAGGGTTCCTTCGACCGCTACGTGCAGGACGCCAAGCGGAAGCGCGGCACCGGCGAGGTGGACGCCGAGTTCCTGAAGGAGATCGAGGGCTGGCGCGAGGTACTGGCCCGTAACATCGCCCTGCGCAACCCGGCTCTGTCGGTTCACGAGCTGAATTTCGCCGTGCAGCGCACCATTGACCGCATCATCTTCTTGCGAATGTGTGAGGACCGGGGCATCGAGGACTACGCCCGCCTCCTGGCCCTTACCAGCGCTCCGCACATCTACGCCCGCCTGGGCGACCTCTACCGCCAGGCCGACGAGAAGTACAACGCAGGCCTGTTTGATTTCCGCGCCGACACCCTGACCAAAACGCTATCCATTGACGACAAGGTGCTCAAGCCCATCCTGGCCGGGCTATACTATCCCCAGTCGCCCTACGAGTTCTCCGTGCTCCCCGCCGAGATCTTGGGCCAGGTGTACGAGCAATTCCTCGGCAAAGTTATCCGCCTGACACCCGGCCACCGAGCCAAGGTGGAGGAGAAGCCAGAGGTCAAGAAGGCAGGCGGCGTCTACTACACCCCCACCTACATCGTGGACTACATCGTCAAGCAGACCGTCGGCAAGCTTGTCGAGGGCAAGACACCCCGGCAGATCAGCAAGCTGCGCATCCTGGACCCCGCCTGTGGCTCCGGCTCGTTCCTGCTGGGCGCGTACCAGTATTTGCTGGACTATCACCGCCAGTGGTACGAAGAGCACGACCCGGCCAAACAGGCCCGCGGCAAGAAACCCGCCGTCTACCAGGGGCCGCATGGCGACTGGCGGCTGACCACCGCTGAGAAGAAGCGCATCCTGCTCAACAACATCTACGGCGTGGACATAGATCGCCAGGCGGTGGAAGTGACCAAGCTGAGCCTGCTACTCAAGGTGTTGGAGGGGGAGAGCCAGGAGACCTTGGGCCAGCAGTTGGCCCTGTGGCGCGAGCGTGCCCTGCCCGACCTGGGCAACAACATCAAGTGCGGCAACTCCCTCATTGGCCCGGACTACTTCGAGGCCCGACTGTTGCCCGACGAGGAGGAGATGCGGCGGGTGAACCCGTTTGATTGGGAGTCGGAGTTCCCGGAGACTATGGCGGCGGGTGGATTTGATGCGGTGATTGGGAATCCGCCGTATGGAGCCCTTTTCAACAAGGAGGAGAAGGCTTACATCAGAAGAAGATACAGTTCATACAGATACAAATACGACAGCTACATATACTTTGTCGAACAAGCGATCAATCTTGTCAGAAAAGGTGGTTGGGTCAGTTTCATCACCCCAGAATTGTGGCTGAGACTTGAGAACTGCGTATCTCTTAGAAAGCTGATTGCGGACCGGGCTGGGTTCGACAGAGTTCGAGTGTTTGGTGAAGATGTTTTCGCAGACGCAGTGGTTAACACAATAGTCTTCGTGCTCCAATGCGGGGCTCCGAGAGAATGCTTGACAGTTGAAACACCAGATGAGACTTGGCGAATACCATCTGATAGTTGGCAGAACAGCAAGCTGTTG
>CAYMKL010000209.1:0-5848 GCA_964390805.1 uncultured Anaerolineae bacterium
GTGCCAATGTACCAGTTCGAGGGGCCGATTCTCCTGGTCTCTCAGATAGATGACACTGAAGGCTGTGTCACCAGAACCGTGCGAAACCACGTCAGTGACCGTTCCCAGAGCGACCCATTGACCACCTAGTGTGCGACTGACTGCATTGACAGTCTCCCATCCGTCGCCGTGCCCTACCTGCATCATCGCTTTGCCAATGCTGATGGCCTGGCTAACAAGGCTCGGGTTTCCGTGTTGCCGTGTCCAGTGCAGAGACAATGGACCAATCGCAAGGGCAAGGCTTCCTACCTCACCGACAGAATGTTGTTGAAGCATACGGATGAGTGATTGTGGTACTCCGCGGGAAAAGACTTCCTGCTTTTGGTTCCCTCCTCGCTCCGCGCCCACGATGGTCACAGCAATAGGCGCATCGTCATGCGACCACAGTGCAAGCAGTCCCATCACTGCTAATGGATGGATGCTGCCATCAAACACCAGGTCAACCAACGGGATTCCGAGCAGTGCAGCTTGTCCCCAGCCCACCGCTGTATCCACCGCCCCACTGCTACAATTCACCAGACCGGCTATCTCTGCTCTGGTGTTGGCTATTAGAAGCTCGACCGCCTGTTTGTGGAAGAGGGGACGGTACTGAGGCTCTTGCACAGCCGAGGTGCAATGGGTAGCAACGGCGACCAGGTTTGTGCAGGACGATGGGAGGCTGCCTGGGGCGACCAGAGTAGCGTCGCCCAACTCAACTGCCAACTGGCCCAAGCGCAGGCCTGCTTCCAGCGTGCCACCGCCGCCGCTTCCCAGAACTGCCCCGCCCAGTACGGCCATCTCGCAGATCTGTTCGTCCAGCTTTATGTGTTTTGTCATTGCTCTCTGGCTACCGGATGTTGGCACTTCCATCCCAGGCGAATGACCAGGAAGATCCACTAACTACTATTATAACATACCCAGGAGGTTTTGTCTATACGTCAAAAAGGACAAAGTGAGGGGAAAGGATTTGTCCAAAATAGACAAACCTTTGATGGGAAT
Organism: uncultured Anaerolineae bacterium; assembly: GCA_964390805.1. Taxonomy (GTDB): domain Bacteria; phylum Chloroflexota; class Anaerolineae; order VGOG01; family VGOG01; genus CAYMKL01. The sequence continues at coordinate 1,018 of CAYMKL010000209.1, forward strand.
CGGGATCAGCAAGCGAGCTGATGTGCCCCGAACAGAATGGTACAGTGTGGGATGTTAGATCAAAGAAGATGGGCCAGCTTGGTCGCCAAGTAGAAGCTCAACTGTCTGTCGCCAAGGAAGGGATCTGTGCCCAGAATCTCCTCAATGCGTCGCAGACGGTACTTGAGGGTATTGAGGTGGACGCTGAGTTCATAAGCAGCCTGTTGCTGCATCTGATTGACATCAAAGTAGGTTTCCAGCGTTCTCACGAGTTCCGTGCCCTTGTTCTTGTCATACTCGACCAGGGGACCGAGGTTGTGCTCGAACCAGCGGCGGGTCTCTGGCTCTGTGGCAAGACGGTCGAGCAAAACGTAGAGAGCGACATCATTGTACCAGATAATGGGCCGGTGTCGCACGATCTTTCTGGCAACGTTGAGGGCCGCCTTGGCTTCTCTGTAACTGTCGCGCAGTCCTTCCACCGAGTCGCAGAGCCCACCAACCGCAACGGTAATGCTCAATTCGTCTAGCTGCTCCTGGGTACGTTGACAGATCGCTTCAGCTAAGCCTTCTATTTCTCGGCGGGCCATTGAGGGCGGTGTCTCCGGCTCAAAGTGGGGCAGCAAGATGACACTGTCACTCCGATCCACCAGAATGCTCTGGGGGTTGCGCTCCGAGACAACCTGACTGGTTGCGTGTAAAAGCCACTCCTTGACTTGCTGAAAACGCTCTTCCTTCCACTCTCGGTGGGTGAGGTAATACTGCTCAAACTTGTCCAGGTCCACCACCATCACCGTGCGCTTGTGTAGTAGTTCCCATCCCAACGAGCGCGCCCGGGCTGAAATGGCCTCAACTGAGTGATAGGCCCCGCCCAACAAGTCTTCGACGAAATCACGCTTGAGACGCCTTTCAGCTTCCTGGACGCTTCTTTGCTTGGCCATCTCCAGGGCAGCAATGGTAGCTGCTTGTTCCACGGCCGTCAGGTCCAACCGGTCAAGCTGACCTGCAGGATCTCGAACAATGACAAAGCCGTCCACGGTCTCCTGAGACCCTGCCAGCACGGGAGTCAACCAGACGCACTGAGCGGCATCCCATAGAGGCTCTGAGTGCCATTCCCCTTTGACTTTCGGGGTGCCTGCCAGAGTATCAACGAGTGCGTCACCGATATGGTCAAAATCAGTAGCAGCCATCACACTACCCCACGCATCAGTGATGGCCACCGGGTGTCGGATCAACGCACTCAAAGCCGAAGCAATCTCTGCCAGACCACCTCCGCTCAGGATCAAGCCCGTCAGCCGACGATGGATCTCCTGGGAACGCTGCAAGAGGAAAGTCTTCTCTTGCAGGATAGCTCCCGTCAAGGGACCGAGGATTTCGGGGTACTGCGCCGATTGAGGTATCTCGATCAGGGGCAGCCCTACTTCGTCAGCGCGCTGGATGACAGCAGGTGCTAGATTGCTGAGAACGCCCTTTTGGAACACCAGAGCAGCACACTGTCGCTCGGCCAGCATCTCAATCGTGCCGACCTGTGCTTGAACATCATCCCTGATGGCATAGAAGGTCGTGAGAAAGAGAGCCTTTTCAATCATCCAATAAGCTTCGCAGCGAGCTTCTACGATGTTCACGTATTCGATGACGTTGTCCAGGTTCTGGGCACCAGCCAAGACTCGTCCCCGGCTCAAACCCCCAATCTTCAATGCCTGTGCCACAGTGATACCCATTGCCATTGCTCCTCATGGTAGATTGACAGCCCTGGTCAGGACCAACGGACCTCCTCTACACCACGAGTACTAACGAGAGTTATCCGTCCGCTCTTGCGGCGGCTTAGCCCCGCTCTTCTGTGACTCCGGTGACCTCCAGGGTGTCAGGATCTAAAATCACGCCGTAGTCTTTCTCCGCCATCTCTACCGTGATGTAGCCGTTCTTGACATCCTTCTGCACCGCCTCGACGGGCCGCTCGTAGGGGTTGCCCCAGCCGCCACCGGTGGCGGTGATCAGCCGGGCTACGTCTCCCTTCTTGAGGTGAACGCGAGCTGACTTGCCGACGACTACTGGCTCTCGGCCGTCGGCAAAGATGAACTTGGTGTAATTCGGTGGGCCCTTCTGACCACCCTCCATGGCCCAAGGCGTGAACTTGTGACGACCAAAGGTGCCCGTGTACCAGGCCTCGTCAGCGACGACCCGATAGTCGCGCACCAGGCCCCGTCCACCCCGATACCGCCCCGCCCCGCCTTCACAGATGTCGAAGCCGTACTGATCCACCAATACGCCGTACCGCGTCTCGCAGACCTCGACGGGGATGATGAAGGTCTCACCATCGCCCACGCTGACCAGACCGCCCTCGCCATCCTTGTCGTGCCCAGCCCCCCAGCCTCCTGCCTGGGGTTCGACCAGCAGGAATAGCTCGCCAGTATCAGGATGGTTGCCGGCCAACACCACGCCGCAGATGCTCAAGAAATGGCCAGCCGGCAGCCGGTCCGGCACGATGGGAGCCATGGCCTTCCATATCAGGTCGGAGACGTAGAGCACGGTCTCCCAGTAGGTAGATACCGCGGCCGGCCTCGCGGCGGTGAAGATGGTTCGGTCGGGGCAGATGATCTTCAAAGGGCGGAAACATCCCTCGTTGAGGGGAATAGCCGGATCCGTCAGAGCCTTGAAGATGGTGCGCACCCCCGTATAGAGACCGGAGCGACTGCAATTGACCGGGCCGGGCACCTGAGGATGGGTGCCGGTGAAGTCGCAGATGAAGCCGATGCCATCGGCGTCGTCGGTGATGGTGACCTTGACACACACCTTGAAGGGCCCGTTGCCGATGCCATCGTCGTCAATGTAGTCCACCGCTTCGTAGACGCCTTTGGGCAGCTTGGCCAACTCCTTGCGCGTCATCTCCTCGCCGTAGTCCAACAGGGCCTCGATGCCGGCCTGCACCAGTTCCAGCCCGTAGCGGTCGCACATCTCCTGGAAGCGCTTGGCGCCCAGGCGCACGGAGGCGGCCTGGGCATACATATCGCCCAGGCTCATCTCTGGCGTGCGCACGTTGGCAGCGATGAGGTCCACCAGGCTTTGGTCAACTTCTCCCCTCTTGAACAGCTTGATGCAGGGGAACTGCAACCCTTCCTGGTAGATCTCTGTGGAATCGGTCGTCCAGGACCCGGCGTCCTTGCCACCTACCTCGGTCCAGTGGCCTTTGTTGGCCGAGAAACCCACGACCTGGCCATCGTAGAAGATGGGCATGAATTGAGCGACGTCGGAGAGATGGGTGCCCCCGCCAGTGAAGGGATCGTTATGTATGATGATGTCACCAGGTTCCAGACCGTCGAGGCCAAACTTGTCCAGGATCGCTTGCACGCCAGAGGTCAGAGTACCCAGGAACAAGGTCACGCCGTTCCCCTGGGTGATGAGCTGGGCCCTGTGGTCGGTCAGGCCGCAGGCATAGTCCAGCACCTCGTAGATGATGGTGCTCATGCTGGTGCGCTGCGTGGCCACGAACATCTCATCGCCAATGGCGATCAGCGCGTCCTTGATGATCTCCATGGTGAAGGGATCAACTTTGGGCTTTGCCACTTCTTATTCCTCCTCGTACTACTCAGGCATCGCATCGTTTGGAAAGAGGCAAGCCTACTCACGGGACAACTCCGGTTGGTATCATTGCGAGCCCTTCGATGCCTCAGGATAAACTCCGCGAAGCAATCTCCTGCCTCCAATAGGATGTAAGCAACAGTGCAGATTGCTTCGTCACTTCGTTCCTACTTGAAAAACAGGCTCCGTGGGAAGGCTGGTTGCAAACTACACCATTCATGGTGTAGTGCCTCAAGAGCCCGAGAGTCTGCAGTTCGTGGAACACCACACATTAAAAATGTGTGGATTGCGTATGAACCCTTTTCTTGCACAATGAGTGGCGCGGACGCGCCACGCGCGGCTCGCAATGACAGGCCGAGCAGTTACTCCTCCTCAATGTGCAGGAAGCCATACTCGTCCACACTCAGTCGTTGGGCAGGGAAGACCACGGTGGTGGCGGCCGGTTCTTCGACGATCAGCGGCCCGGAGAGCGTCGCCCCGACCGGCAACAGATCGCGCTCGTAGGTCGGCGTCGTCACGAAACCCTCATCGAATATGACCTGGCGCTCCTCTTTACGGGCCTCCTCGACGCTGCGAGCCTCATCCTTGTTGAGGCGGGTGATCTCCGGCTTTTCGACCTGGCCCAGGGCTGTCAGATGAAAGTTGACCAGCTCAACGGCCGATTCCAGGCGGAAGGTGTAGGCGTGATCGTGCAGTTGGTGGAAGCGCTCATTGATCTCCGCCAGGTCCTCCCTCGTCAACTTGCCGCCCGGAATGGACACCTTGACCGTGTGCTCCTGGCCCGCGTAGCGCATGTCGGCGAAGCGCTGGAAGACCATTTGATCCTTCTCCACCTTCTCAGCCGCCAATTGTTCCGCCGCTTCCTTCTCCATCTCGGCGAAGATACCGCTCAGCTCGGCCGGTTGGATGTGAGCGGTGCCGACCACCATGGTGCGGATGTAGTCGTTGCGCAGGTCGGCCATCAACATGCCCCAGGCGGAGAAGACGGCCGGAGCAGTAGGCACCAGGATCCGCTTGACCCGCAACTCGCGGGCCAGCGCCGCCGCGTGCATCGAGCCGCCGCCGCCGAAGGCCACCAGGGTGAACTCGCGGGGGTCGTAACCGCGCCGCACCGAGACCAGCTTCAGAGCGTTGATCATGTTGGCATCGGCCAGACGGATGACGCCCATGGCCGCCTCCTCGATGCTCATACCAAAATGGTCAGCGATCTCTTGCATGGACTGGCGGGCCTTGTCCATCGAGACCTCGATCTCGCCACCCAGGAAGTAATCGGGGT
>CAYMKL010000209.1:5948-7724 GCA_964390805.1 uncultured Anaerolineae bacterium
TCGTAACAGGCCGGCCCAGGCACTGCACCCGCGCTGACCGGGCCCACGCGCAACGAGCCCGCCTTGTCTATCCAGGCGATGGAGCCACCGCCCGCGCCAATCTCCACGATGTCCACTGTAGGCACCTTGATGGGGTAGCCTTCCCAGTCGCGCCGGTACTCGATCTTGTAGTCGGTGGTGATATTAGGTACGCCGTTCTCCACCAGCGAGCTCTTGACCGTGGTGCCGCCGATGTCCAGGGAGATGACGTTGGGCTCGTCCAACAGATCGCCGATGACCGCCGCGCCGATGACGCCGGCCACCGGGCCAGACTCGCAGGTTTTGATGGGCGCCTGGCGGGCCATCTCAAAGGTGGCAATGCCACCATTGGACTGCATGATGTGCGCCACCGGCCCCATGCCCATCTCGCTCAGGTCCTTCTCCAGCGTGTTCAGGTATTGCACGGCGATGGGCTGGACGTAGGCGTTCAGCACGGTGGTGTTGGTGCGCTCGTACTCCCGCCACTCCTTGGTGATCTCGTGGGACAGGGTGACGGGAACATTGGGCAGCAGTTCCCGCAGTAGCTCACCGCAGCGCGCCTCGTGATCCGGGTTGGCATAAGAGTGCAAGAAGCAAACGGCGATGGCCTCTATCCCCTCTTTCTTGAAGAACTCCGCTGCCTGGCGCACGTCGTCCTCGTTCAGAGGCTCAAGTTCCTCGCCTTTGTAGTTGACCCGCTCCCTCACCTCCAACCGCAGGTAGCGGGGCACGAAGGGCTCGGGCTTGGTGTAATACATGTTGTAGATGTCGGGGCGGTTGGCACGGGTGATGGCCAGGACATCGCGGAAGCCCTTGGTGGTGATGAGGCCCGTCTTGACCCCTTTGCGCTCCGTCAAGGCGTTGATGATGATGGTCGAGCCGTGGACGAAGAAGGTGGTGTCGGGCACGTTGATGCCAGACTTTTCCAGAGTGTCTTCCACGCCGATGGCAAAGTTGTGGGGCGTGGTCGAAGCTTTAGTCAGGCCGACCTCCCCCGTGGCCTCGTCCAGGTAGATCAGGTCGGTGAACGTCCCACCGATGTCGGTTGCTACTCGCATCTAAGCTCCTCCTCTTCATCCGCTGGATTCGGAGATGACCTCCTCGGAAATGAGAAACAACGGATCGGCGATGCGCTCCAGCGATTTTGCCAGCCCTGCTTGATAGCCAGAATCAAAGAAGGCTTTCTCAAAAGTCTCCATGTCGGGAAAGTAGGCTTCGGTCATGTAGCGATAAGGAGCCTCGTCCATCTTCCAGGCGCGCTCGATGACGTAGAAATCGCTCTTGATGACGCCCGGGATGGACATGTTGCTCTTTTGATGGGTTGTCGTGCGCCACTTCATGAATTCCTCATGATCGGCGCCCGGCGGCAGGTTGTAGATCACGGTCAGCTTGATCATGTGTTGCTCCTATTCGGTTTTGCTGCGCTTATCCAGGCCGTAGTAGCGGTTCGTCTGCTCCAGCGTGATGTAGCCGTTCTTCCGCCACCCCGCCCGAGGCTGAAGCCATCGGGCTCAACATACAAAGGCCTGCGGCCTATCAAATCCAGCCCCAACGGGGGCTTCGTAGACTGAGCCAGGGGCTTGAGCGAAGCGGAGCCCCTGGCGGATGCCGCACCCTATCCGCCGCTGCTACGTTCATCCAGCCCGTAGTAGCTGAAGCCGTCGGGCTCAGTTACAAAGGCCTATCGGCCTGTCCAAGCCAGACCCAACGGGGGCTTCGTAGACTGAGCCAGGGGCTTGAGCGAAGCGGAGCCCCTGG
>CAYMKL010000210.1:0-7369 GCA_964390805.1 uncultured Anaerolineae bacterium
AGTTTGATGCAGTTGTTAAAGATCAAGCCATGGTTGATTGTATCTGTAACACTACAACGTCGGATTGCAGGCCAACCGTCATTGCGAGCTGCTCCAAGCGGGTTCGCGCTACTCATTGTGAAAGAAACAATCGTAGGTGTCATCGCGAGGAACGGGTTTTGTGACGAAGCGATCCCCAATTCGCTGGCGGGAGATTGCTTCGGCAAAAAGACGCCTCGCAATGACACAGATGTGACACTGCGAGTTGAGGAGGTTGTAGGTTGTGATCTGTTTGGACATCCCCGGCCGAGGTGTTCTTGAACTGAAGCATTTGGTGCTGGACCTGAATGGCACCATAGCCCTGGATGGCGAGGTGCTGGCAGGCGTGCCCGAACGGCTGGTGGCCCTATCCAAGACCCTCACTGTCTATCTGGTCACGGCCGATACCCAGGGTCGAGCTTCGGCCATCGCAGGACAGTTAGGAGTCAGGCTGGTTCTGGTGAAACCAGGCGAGGAGGCGGACCAAAAGAGAGCCCTGGTGGAGCGGCTCGGAGCGGAGCGGGTGTTGGCCATCGGTAACGGAGCCAACGATGCCGGAATGCTGCGGGCGGCAGCACTGGGGATCGCTGTCATAGGGACGGAGGGACTAGCTGTGGAGGCGCTGCAAGCAGCCGACGTGGTGGTGGCGACGATCCATGATGCTCTGGATCTGCTGCTGCATCCCAGGCGGCCGGTGGCTACTCTGCGGAGGTGAGGAGGAGATGGCACGATGAAGGATGAGCTTTTGCGTTTGCAGGACTACTGGCGAGATGAGATAGAGGCGGCCCTGACCTACGAGCGGTTGGCGGAAGCGGCCACCGATCCCCAGACTCGTGGCCTGTTGATGGAGATGCGAGACACCGAGCATCGCCATGCTGCCCGCTGGGAGGCCCGCATCCAGGAGTTGGGTGGGGAGTTACCCCCACCTCCCTCGGGTTGGCGGGCTCGCTGGTTGGGTCTACTGGCCCGCTTGGGTGGGCAGGAGCAAGTGTTCCGCCAATTGGAGGCGGTGGAACGGGGTGCCGTAGCTGGCTATGGCTTGGATCTGGCCGATGCCGAAAGTGCCCGCATCGCCGCCGAGGCCCAGGCCGACGAGCGCGGCCATGCCGTTGCCCTGCGGGCCTTGAGTCGGCCAGAACCTCAGAGCCTGGAGGCAATCCTCAGCCGTGAGACCTGGCATAAGGGCGGAGGTGGGGCCATGCGAGAGCTGATCTTCGGGGTCAACGATGGCCTGGTCTCTACCCTGAGTCTGGTGTCAGGGGTGGCGGGGGCGAACCCCGGCCGAGGTGTGGTTCTGTTGGCTGGCATCGCCGGGTTGTTGGCGGGCGCCATCTCCATGGCCGCTGGTGCTTACATCTCCAGCAAGTCCGAGAAGGAAGTACATGAGGCCGAGATCGCCCGCGAGAGAGAGGAGCTGGAACTGGAGCCTGAGGAGGAGATGGAGGAGTTGCGCATCCTTTACCAGCTCAAGGGGTTCAGCAAGGAAGAGGCCGAGCGCCTGGTGGAGCGGCTCAGTGAGGATCAGGAACTGATGCTGGAGAGCCTGGTTCGAGATGAGTTGGGCCTGATGCCGGAGAGTTTTCCCAACCCTTGGAAGGCCGGAGCCTTCTCTGGCCTGGCCTTCATCGTGGGGGCCTTTGTCCCTCTGATCTCTTACTTCTTCCTGGGAGGACTGGAGGCTGTCCTGGTCTCGGCGGGACTCAGCATCGCAGCCCTCTTCGTCATCGGGGTGCTCAAGACCCTCTTCACCGGCCTGTCCTGGTTGCGCAGCGGCCTGGAGATGGTAGGCATCGGGCTGTTTGCCACGGTGATCACCTACCTCATCGGCACCCTGTTTGGAGTGCAATTGTCATAAGGCAACTTGTGATTGTCAACTTGGCAGTTCGATGGCCTCTTCTGGCCCCAGCCCAGCGCCTAGCTCCGTGGGATTGGGGCGTTTGTTTTTCCTGCCGAGACTCCAGTGGGGGAAAGCGAGGATTTTAAGGTTTGGGTACTTGACAAACTAAGTGAACTCTGGTATAATATACGTAGTTAGAAAGCTAACGCCTAAGTTATGATACTAACGCCTAAAGTGTGAGGGAAATGAGCAACGATTCTATTGACAAGCTAGTGAAAATCGGCTTCTCGGAGTACGAGGCCAAAGCCTACGCAGCTCTGCTCAGGGAGAGCCCCGTCACGGGGTACCAACTCTCCAAGCTCTCCGGCGTCCCCCGCTCCATGATTTACGAGGTGGTGGGCAAGCTCACCGCTCGTGGCGCGGCCATGACACTGCGCACCGGCCGTTCCACGAAGTATGCACCGATCCCAGCGGCAGAGTTCTTTGATCAACTCCACCGCGAGCACGAGGACTTAATTGACTCGCTCAAGGACGACCTTACGGCCTTCGCCTCAGCCCCCAATCTGGACTATGTCTGGAACATCGAAGGCCACGAGAACATCATGGCCAAAGCAATGGAGATGATTGACCAGGCCGAGACCCGAGTCTACCTGGCCATCCTACCGGCCTCATTCCCGGCTTTGCAGCCTGCACTGGGGGAAGCGATAGAGCGAGGGGTGCGGGTGGTGATCTACACGACGACCGACCTCGATCTGCCAGGCGCTCAGGTGGTCGTCGCTCGCGTGACCGAACAAACCCTTGGTCAGGCCAGGGGTTTGGGGCTGATCCTGGTCATTGACGGGGAAGAAGTCTTGGTCGGCGAATGGCTCACTGCGAATCAGGCTCGAGCTTCCTGGACCAGCAGTCCGCTTCTCGTGTTTATCGCCGAACATCATTTGCGCACAGATCTGTATCTTCCGCAAGTCCTGGCCCTGTTGGGGGATCGAGCGTTGGACGTTATCCAGAAAGAGGATCGGGACCTGTTCGCCCGTGCTTTGGAAAGCCAAATTGGCGATTAGCCGTTCCACACACTGCGATGGGCGAGTGTCTCCTGACGGCTCGACTGAGCTCGCCGAAGTCCGAGCCCTTTCCGCCTCGGTCGGGAAACACTCGCCGATCATAGATCAAGGTTCATCATTTTCTGGAGGAGGTGCCTATGTCTGAGAATATCGCATTAATGACCCAGGGACTGACCAAGTCCTACGGCAAAGTCCGGGCGCTACGGGGCGTTGACCTGGAGGTGCAACGCGGCGAGATCTTTGGTTATCTCGGCCCGAACGGAGCCGGAAAAACCACCACCATCCGCTGCCTGCTGGACCTGATCCGCCCCAACGGTGGCACGGTGCGGGTGTTGGGCATAGACCCCCAGGCCAATCCGGTGGCGGTGCGCACCCGCACCGGTTACCTGCCTGGCGAACTTCAACTGGATCCCAATATGACAGTCGAAGGCGCGCTGCGCTATTTCAATGCCCTGCGGGGAAACAAGGTGGATTGGGGCTTCGTCCGCCAACTCGCCGACCGTCTTGATCTTCCTCTGAAGCCTGCTATCAAGAACCTATCACACGGCAACAAGCAGAAGGTCGGTATTGTGCAAGCTCTGATGCACCGCCCCCAACTGCTGCTGCTGGACGAGCCCACGCTGGGCCTGGATCCGCTGATGCAACACGAAGTGCTGCGCCTGATCACCGAGGCCAAGGCGAATGGCGCCACTGTTTTCTTCTCTTCCCACATCATGAGCGAGGTAGAGGCGGTGGCGGAGCGCGTGGCCATCATCCGCAAAGGTGTGATGGTGGAGGTGGCCGAGCCAGCCTCGCTGATTAACCGCGCCCTGCGCCGTGCTACTGTCCGCTTCAGGCAGCCGGTGGATACCGGCCCGCTGGCGAATGTGCCTGGCGTGACGATACTATCGAGGGACGATGGAACGAGCGTGCTGCTGCAAGTGGAAGGGGAGATGGACGGACTCATCAAGGCACTGGCCACCTTCCCGGTGAGCGACTTTGAGACCGAGCGGCCCTCGCTGGAGGAAGTCTTCCTGGCCTACTACGAGGATGACCAGAAGGAGGAATAAAATGACGATGGTTTTCCGTTACACGCTGCGTCGTTTCCGGGGCCAAATCCTCGGCTGGGGCATCGCTCTTGCTCTGCTGGGCGTGTTGCTCGTTTCGATGTACGACATGATCGCTGCGCAACAGGATCAGCTCGAAGACCTGCTGAAGCTCTATCCGGAGGAGTTCACCGCGTTCTTCGGCGACTTCAGCTCCTTTGGCACGCCGGAAGGTTTTCTCTCTGTCGAGTTACTATCTTACATGCCGCTCATCCTGGGCATCTTCGCGGTGCTGACGGGCAGTGGCCTGCTGGTGAGCGATGAGGAGAACGGCAGACTCGATCTGATCATGGCCCACCCTGTCAGCCGCACGGCCCTGTTCCTGGGCCGACTGCTGGCCTTCGTCGCTGCTGCCGTGGCTATCCTGGCTATATGCTGGCTTGGCATCGTCGTTCCCATGAACTGGTCTTCGATGGGCATCGGCTGGGGTAGGATCTGCCTGCCCCTGCTATCGGTGCTGGCAGAGCTGCTGCTCTTCGGCGCGATGGCGCTGTTCCTCAGCATGGTGCTCCCATCGCGCCGTCTGGCGGCGACGACGGCCGGCCTGCTGCTGGTGGCCAGCTTCTTCATCACCGGCCTGGCGAAAATCAACGAGGACCTGGAGCCCATCGCCAAGCTGTCCCCGCTCAACTACTACCAGGCTCAAGATGCCTTCCATGCGCTGAACGGCGCGTGGCTCGCCGGTCTGCTTGGCTCAGCCGTGGTTTTCGCCGCCCTGGCCTGGTGGCGCTTCCAGCGGCGCGACATCCGCGTGGGCGGCGAGGGTGGCTGGCGATTGCCTTCGTTGCCTTTCCGGCGCAGAGCGGGGAGTGAGGCATAGCTGAATAGCACGGGTTTGCGGCCCAGTCGGGAAAGGGATGCCTCCGCCCGCTGGGCCGCTTGGGTTTTCGAATAGAACATCGTTTAGGAGGAAAAAATGAACGCCAAACCATCTGCGGTTCAGCCAAATGAGCAATCTGACACTCGCCGCGGGATCGCGAGGTGGCTGATAAGGGAAGTGATGGGTGTGCTGCTGGTGGCAGTGACTCTGTTCATTCCCGCGGGCCGCCTGGATTGGTGGCAGGGGTGGGCCGTGGTCGGCATCTATGCGGTCTGGAGTGCTGCCAATGCGCTGATCTTGATACCCAGAAACCCAGAGTTGCTGATCGAACGTGCCTCGCGCAGGAAGGACGCTGCAACCTGGGACACCCTGATTCTCAGTATTATCGGCCTGGCCACGCTAGCCAAGCACATCGTGGCTGGGTTGGATGTGCGCTGGGAGTGGACGGCGCAGAAGATGCCGCTTGCTCTTCAGATCAGCGCGCTGGTTATCGCGGCGCTGGGATATGCTCTGGGGACCTGGGCAATGGCCTCGAACCCCTTCTTCTCGCTGGTCAATCGCATCCAGGAAGACCGAGGGCACGCCGTCGCCAGCAGTGGTCCCTACCAGGTTGTCCGCCACCCGGCTTACGTCGGGACGGCTGTCTTCGAGCTGGCCACGCCGATCCTGCTCGGCTCGCTGTGGGCGCTCATCCCAGGCGGGCTGATAGCGCTACTCACCATCATCCGAACTGCACTCGAAGATAAGATGCTGCACCAGGGACTTTCGGGCTACGAGGAGTATGCGGGCCAGGTGCGCTACCGCCTGCTGCCGGGCATCTGGTAGCCGACGTGCTTCGCGCGGGCCACGGTTGGACGTCGCCCAGAATGGAGGTGAAAAGTATGATCGAGAAAAACGAGACCAGCCAGAAGCCGGTTGGCACCCGCGAATGGTACGATTTCATCGGCCAGCTTGCAGACTTTATCACGTCCATTCACATGGGAGGACCGGAAGCCACGCGCGTGCTGCTGGATATGTGCCAGTTGGATGCGACGAGCCACGTTCTCGATGTCGGCTGCGGCGCTGGAACCACGGCCTGCCTTATCGCCGAGCAGCATGGTTCGCGCGTCCAGGGCATTGACATCTCCGAGGTCATGATTGCCAAGGCCCAAGAGCAGGCGCGCCGGCAGAGAGTGATGGACCGGGTGGAGTTCCGGGTGGCCGACGTGTGCCAGTTGCCGTTCGAGGCGAGCTCGTTTGACGTGGTGATCTTTGAATCCGTGCTGACGCCCCTGCCCGGCGACAAGAGGCAGGCCCTGGCGGAGATGGTGCGCGTGGTCCGACCCGGCGGGCGGATCGGAGCCAACGAAGGCATCGTCGCTCCATCGGCGCCGCCGGAACTGCTGGCATTGTTTGCCGAGCACCCGGCCATCTACAGATACTTTACGCCCCACACGTTGCGTCGTTCGTTCGAGGAATCGGGACTGCACGTGGTCCAGATGGTCGAAGCCAAAGCCACAGAGACGCCTGGCCTGCTCCAGGGCATGGGGCTGCGTGGCGTGCTGTCCTTCATGATCCGGGTCTATCCGAAGATTCTGCTCAAACTGCTGGGCGATGCGCGATTCAGAGAAGCCCACCGGATCGACGAGCAGGTCACCAAGCGCCTCAAGCAATACATGGGCTATGCCCTGATCGTGGGGCAGAAACCTGGATAGCATGTCTGCCTCACACGCGAGTGGACGAAGCTGCCGGGCATTTGGTAGTCGCCAGTCAGTGAAACGCCGGGGGTGAGAGAATGAAGGACGAGAAACAGCTTCAGCTTTCCTACTTTGAATTGCAGGCTTACATCGGCACCACAAAACACATGGGAGGGTTCGAGACCACAAAGTCGCTCATCGAATTGTGCCACATCAGCCAGGATACAGACGTCTTAGAGGTCGGTTGCGGCGTCGGCGCAACGGCCTGCTACCTTGCCAAGGAGTATGGCTGCAGAGTGGTAGGTGTGGACGTTAGCGAGGCGATGATTGCCAGGTCAAATGAAAGGGCGCAGAGAGAGGGGGTAGAAGATGGCGTTGAGTTCAGGGTGGCCGATGCGCAAGACCTCCCCTTCGAGGACGCGAATTTCGACGTCGTCATTGCTGAGTCCGTGCTCACATTCATAAGGGACAAGCAGCGCGTGGCCAGCGAGTGTGTGCGCCTGACCAGGCCAGGTGGCCGCGTGGGACTGAACGAGGAGCTTTGGATCGAGACACCGCCCGCACGGGTGGTCGAGCGTGTAAGACATACCTGGGACATAAAGCCGGAGATTCCAACTCTTGAAGACTGGATGGGTTTGTTGGAAAGCGCCGACCTGAGCGACATCGTCGTGCGACCTTACAAATTCGACGTGCGACGCGAATCCACTCAAGTCAAGCGGTATGGGTTCCAGGATATGTGGAGGATGTTCTATCGCTCGTTGTTCCTGTACATCAAGAATCCCGCTTTCAGGAAGTATATGGCAGAAAGGCAGTATCTTCCGAAGGCCATGATCTTCGTTTCGGCCATTAGGCTCAAGCGGCAGCCTGGACCAGAT
>CAYMKL010000211.1:0-7333 GCA_964390805.1 uncultured Anaerolineae bacterium
CCCATCCCCACTGGTCGGCCCCGCCCTGGTTGCGCTCAAACACGTAGGCCGAGCCCGAATAGCTGCCGTTATCATCGTCGCCCCACGCCCCGACGACGACGGTGTCCCCGCTGATGGCCACGGACCAGCCGAAGTTGTCATCCGCCGCGCCGTCGCTGGCGCCGCGCTTTTGCTCCTGCTCCCAGGTACCGCCGCTGCGCTCAAACACGTAGGCCGAGCCTTTGTACCTATCGTCGCCATACGCCCCGACGACGACGGTGTCCCCGCTGATGGCCACGGACCAGCCGAACCAGTCACCCGCCGCGCCGTCGCTGGCGGTCAGTTTCTTGACCCAGCCCCACTGGTCGGCCCCGCCCTGGTTGCGCTCAAACACGTAGGCCGAGCCTTGATCGCTATCGTGGCGATACGCCCCGACGACGAGGGTGTCCCCGCTGATAGCCACGGAATAGCGGAAATAGTCACCCCCCGCGCCGTCGCTGGCGGTCAGCTTCTTGACCTGGCCCCAGTTGTCGGCCGATGGTGTGCCTGCGTTGGCTGGGTCATAGTTGCGCTCAAAGACGTAGGCCGAGCCTTTACCGCTATCGTCGCCAAGCGCCCCGACGACGACGGTGTGCCCGCTGATGGCCACGGAGATGCCGAACCAGTCACCCACCGCGCCATCGCTGGCGGTCAGCTTCCTGACCTGACCCCAGGTGTCGGCCGCGCCCTGGTTGCGCTCAAACACGTAGGCCGAGCCGTCGCCAAACGCCCCGACGACGACCGTGTCCCCGCTGATGGCCACGGACTTGCCGAAATAATCGTCCGCCGCGCCGTCGCTGGCGATCAGTTTCTTGACCTGACCCCACTGGTCGGCCCCGCCCTGGTTGCGCTCAAACACGTAGGCCGAGCCCGAGTTGGTGCCGTTATCATCGTCGTAGCACGCCCCGACGACGACGGTGTCCCCGCTGATGGCCACGGAGTGGCCGAACTCGTCACCCGCCGCACCGTCGCTGGCGTGCAGTTTCTGCACCTGACCCCAGTTGTCGGCCGACGGCGTGCCTGGGTTGCCTGGGTCATAGTTGCGCTCAAAGACGTAGGCCGAGCCCGACTGGAAGCCGTTATCATCGTCGTTAGCCGCCCCCACGATCACGGTGTCTCCGCTGATGGCCACGGAATAGCCGAAATAGTCAGCCGCCACGCCGTCGTCGGCGGTCAGTTTCTTGACCTGGCCCCACTGGTCGGCCCCGCCCTGGTTGCGCTCAAACACATAGGCCGAGCCTATGCGGCTATCGTCGTCAGGCGCCCCGACGACGACGGTGTCCCCGCTGATGGCCACGGAATAGCCGAACCAGTCACCCGCCGCGCCGTCGCTGGCGGTCAGTTTGGCAACCTGGCTGGTCAGCAGCGGGTCAACGGTGAGGGGGTAGATGGCAGCGGTATCGTCTATAATCACCCTCACCCCCGGCCCCTCTCCCTGGGAGGGAGAGGGGAGTTCGAGGTGGGCGGGGAGTTGGCGGCCAGTGGCGTCGGTGACATGGAGCTTGCTGTAGCGCAGGATGGTTGCGCCGTCTGCATCGGCAAACAGGATGGCCTGGTGGTCGTCGGTCAGGCGAGGGGTGAGGTCGCCGTTGACGGCCATCTCTATGCGCAAGGGAGCAGGCAAGCGGGGGAGCGGGGGAGATTGGAGGGTGAAACCTTGTTCCAGGCCGCGCTCGTCGTTGAGATACCATTCGACGAGCTGCCCTTCTGCGTGGCGGTATTCCACGCGGTTGGCGTCTACCGTCTGGGCCGGCGTGCCTGTGATCGCTAAGAGCTGCCCCTCGTACCCGTAGCGGGTCAGGCTCAGCCCCCACGACCAACCCCCTCCCTGGCCCTCCCCCTGCGAGGGGGAGGGGATGCGCGGGGTGACCTCGACGCCGGTGGTGGTGAAAGCAAGCCCCCAACCATGAGCGCGGTTGGGGGCTTTATAGGACATACTCGGTTCGTGCCAGGTGAACTGGTATTCCGCCTGGCGGATGGCGGCCTGGATGGCGCCCCAGTCGTCAGAGGTCAGACCCTCTGGCAGGCTATCCGCCTCAATAGCGGCCGGTACCGCCTTTACTGGCATGGGTAGCTGGCTGAACATCCCGGCCAGCAGCACGGCGGTCAAGAAGAAACGAAGGGCCTTGATAATTGCACGGGCTCGATGCTTCTCCATAGTATCCTCCTTGCTTCAAGAAGCTGCGTGGAAACGGCGGATAACCTGGGGCTTTGCGACCCTGTCTCTCAGTGGCTTTGCTTCATGCAACTACATTATACCACCTCTCCCTGCCTATGTCAATAAGCACAAGGGGCTTTAGGACTTATTTCACTTTGGGGGCGAGTTCGCGCTTGGAAGTGGGGACCAGCATCCTGAGCCTGTCGAAGGATGCGGGTCCTGCAGAGCCGCACCCTTCGACAAGCTCAGGGTGCTCCGGGCGAGTCTGCCAAGAAAGGCTGTCCCGGAACTGAAATACACCTGGGTCTTTGGGCCAGGGCTATCAGTTTTCAGGTTGGAGAAGGGCGCGCACGAAGGATGAGAACTCGAAACCCGAAGCCAAAACTCGAAACTCGAAGCGATCAAGGGGGGCTCTGTGTTTGCCCCGAATCGGGGTCTACCATCAGCGACGACACGTCCACCGCCTCAAAATCCGATCCCTTGACCTGATGCAGCTCAGGGACGAGCACGTCGTTGTCCCATCGCTCGTCGGGGTGGCCGGAGATGAACCAGGACGCGCCGTTGTCGGCCAGCATCATGCCATAGGTCTTGAGCGCCTGGAGGATGACCTGTACCTCCGTCGAGAAGCCTGAGATGTCGAAGTCAGCCTTCAGGCGAAAGCGCTGGCCCATGGGCGGGTACTGCGTGCCGACTAGATACGATGCGTAGTGGCGCGCCGGCCAGATGTACTCTCTGCGAGTCTGCGGTGCGGTGACGCGAATGGCATGGCGGATCTCGCCGCTCGCCACCTCGTCGTAGCGCACCAGTCCCGCCAGGATCGGCAGGCCCGCCGCGTCGGCCGAGGTCCAGCTCGCTGGCCGGAGGGCGTGAGAGTTCAGGTCGAACTTGGCGCCGGAGCTGGCTTCCCAGCTTCCATCGGGCTGTGGCCAGGCGTTGAACAGCTCGTACAGCTTGCAGTTGTCGCGGTCCACGACCAGCACGTGCCGGTCTCCGGTGCTGTCCGGCCCGCCCTCGATGGGGGCATCGGGAGGGATGGGGTAGGGGCCGGCGTCGCTTTCGTCGCCATAGTCGGTGAAAATGATGTTTACCAGGGGCTGGCTGCCCGGCACGTCCACATAGGGGATGCCGATGGGACTGCCGGAACCCGGCGGCCAGTCGCCGGAGCCGAAGTCGGGGTGCAGGTAGGCGTTGGCGCCGATGGTGGCGACGTAGGCGTCCGAATTGGCATCCACAGGCAACGTGTCCACAGGTACGTTCCAGATGTTGTCGGCGGGAAACACGGGGCAGCCGGCCACTTCGGGAGGCTCCGTCGTTTGAGACGGCGTGGTCGTCGCGGTGGGAGTAGGCGTTACCGTGGGCGTCGCCGTCGGTGTAGTGGATGTTGCCGTCGGGGTGGGCGTTGCCGTTGGCGTCGCCGTCGGTGTAGTGGACGTTGCTGTCGCGGTCGGGGTAGCCGTCGGCGTGGGAGTGGATGTGGATTCCCCGCAGTCTTCTCCCCAGTGCACTGCCACCAGCATGATGTCCACGATGTCAATCCTGCCGTTGCTGTCCAGGTCGTAGGCGGGATCGTAGCCGGGATCTCCTACAAATGTGCGCCAGCGGGCGGCCACCAGCATTATGTCGGCGATGTCCACGTCGCCGTCACTGTCCAGGTCTGGACAGGCCAACGCCCCCTCGATGATGTCCGCCAGTTCCGCACGCGCCGCCTCCCACACGTCGGGGTCAGTGGACCAACTGATGTCGGTGAGCACCCAGGTTGGATCGCCTGGATCCTCCACGCCGTATTCCCACAGCACCGTGGGGACCATCTCGTTGACGATCTCAGCCGTGCGCGTGGGGTTGACGGACGCGGCCAGAGTGAGGTAGTCCACGTCCTGGATGCCACGCCGCCACATCTTCAGGCGCAATGAGGCAATTGGCCCCTGCACGCCGTAGCTCTCGCCGGGAAAACGCGTGTCGGTGCCGGGGTAGAACAGCACGCCGTCGCCATTGAAGTAGTTCCAACCCGCCTCCCCCCGCGTGTCGCTGTCATAGTTGTAGCCACCAAACGTTTGCGCTCGTTGGAAGACGTTGGTCTGGCCCATGCCGCCCTGATAGTTATCATAGTAAGTGGATTCCCAGTAAAACCAGCGCTCAACCCCCTTCTTGTAATACCCCCAGGCCAGTTCCCGCAAGGCCACTCCCTCATCCTCGGTGGCGAAGGAGCCGGAACCTGGCCGATGGCCGTTGTACATAAAGAAGTGCTTGGATGGATCGGCCCGCAGCGCGGCCAGGGCGTTTTCCCACTCGTCCGTGATGCCGAAGCCCGCGCCGCTGGTGGGGACATCCAGGCTGGGCGTGTTGGCCATGGCGTCGGGCAGGGAAATGGTGGCCATGGACATCAGGCGCTGGCCTGGCCCGGGGTTGTTGTCCATCCACTGTGCCCACTGCTCGATCTGGGGGTAGTTGTCGGACTCGTCTATCAGGTAGAGAAAGTAATCGGTAGGCGTGGCGAAGGCCTGAGCGTCGAACCAGTTGACCCACGGGTCGGTGTTGGCCCACATGTCCGCCTCCGTGCCACCTTGCCACGACCAGCTACCGTAGGTGCCGATGGAGTAGACGCCGTTGCCCACACCGATGCCAACGCCATCATAGCCCTGAGCAGGGGTGAAAAGATCGCCGCTGAGTCGAGATGTCCAGGCATCGTCCATCCGCGCGATTTCCGATTCACCGTTGATGAGAGACATCTTGTGGCGATGGGCCAGTTGGAAGTGGCGGTCAATCAACTCAATGGATTGGGTGTACTCAGGGGTTCCGGGGTCGGGATACATGTTCTCCTCGCCGAGGTAGCGATCGTTGATGTTCTCAAAATTGTAGAACACCATCGTCTTGGCGTTGGGCAGGTCGGGCAGGGTGAAATTGCGCACCCGCAGAGTGATGGGAATCTGCCAGGTGAGCTCGCCGCCCTCCGTCACCTCAATGGTGCCAGTGTAATTGCCTGCGGGCATCGCCTTTGGAATATAAATGTCGCCCCAGATGGCCTGGTTGGTGCCGGCTGGAATAGTGAAGGGGGTGTGGAATTCGAGAGGCACGGCGATGTCGGGGTAGAACTGGTTGTGGCATGGCCGATCCTCCCAGGTGCCCGTGCCCAACCCGTTTTCATCATAGGGCCGGCGGCATCGCTCTGGGACGTGCCGCTCGTCGTAGTCGTTATACGCCAGATCCACGCTGAGGCCCTTGATCTCCAGGTAGCGCACGTAGAACAGCTCGATGTTGCGCCCCACGTAGTTGAACACGCCGCCGCCGCTGGCTGGTGTGGTGGTGATGGTAGCGCCGCCGGGACCCGTCAGCGAGGTCAGGCTCACGCTGACGTTGGCGGCGCTGGCCGTGGGCGATTCCAGCACCAGGTTGAAGGCCACCACCTCGTTGCGGGCACCGAACAGGGAAATGCCCGTGCCGTCCCACACCGAATTATGTACCGCAATGGGGTCGTCGGTGGCGCGCAGTTCGTCGCGCCAGATCTTGTCGCCGCCCTCGTTGGCCCAGACCTGGGCGATGTTGCTGGAAGTGAGCAAAGTGAGGGGCGCCGATGCACTGCTGGATAGGTTGGCATGGACAATCACAACAACCAGCAAACAGATCACCAAACTTACCAGACTAAGCCATCCCTTCGACAGGCTCAGGACACTGCTTCGATTTCTTCGCATGATTCAACCTCCTGTTTTGGCCATCTGGGCACTTGCTTTGGGTGATATCCTGTTCCTTACCAGAAAAAGAGCCTCTCTTAATTGGTTCAGAGGGGCTCCTGTGAAGTTTTAACACTTGGGTAAAAGGCGCCCCTGGAGGGAGTCGAACCCCCGACACAAGGTTTAGGAAACCTCTGCTCTATCCTCTGAGCTACAGGGGCACCATAACTTCTTTAAGTGAGATATTCCTTCAGTTGGCGGCTGCGCCGGGGGTGGCGTAGCCGGCGCAGGGCCTTTCCTTCAATCTGGCGAATGCGCTCTCGCGTCAGGCCGAACTTCTGCCCTACTTCTTCTAAAGTGTAGCTTCTTCCATCCAGTAGGCCGAAACGCAGGCGCAGAATGCGAGCCTCGCGGGGAGTCAGGGTTGTCAAAACCTCCTCCATTTTCTCCTTGAGCAGGTGCTCGTATGCGCTCTGGGTGGGAGTGAGGGCGTTGTCGTCTTCGATGAAGCTACCCAGCTCGTTGTCCTCTTCCTCACCTATGGGCTTCTCCAGGGAGATGGGACGCCACGACACTTTGAGCATCCATCGCACCTTGCGCGGTTCCATCCCCAACTCGTCGGCTATCTCCTCAGGAGTAGGCTTGCGCCCCCGCTCTTGCTCGATCCGTCTTGCCGCTTTGTAGAGCCTTCTGATGCGGTCACTCATGTGGACAGGGACGCGGATGGTACGTCCCTGATCTGCGATGGCCCGGGTGATGGTCTGGCGGATCCACCACGTTGCATAGGTACTGAATCTGTAGCCCCGCGTATAGTCGAACTTCTCGACGGCCTTCATCAATCCCAGATTGCCCTCCTGGATCAAATCAAGGAAGGGTACTCCCCGTCCCATGTATTTCTTGGCAATGCTGACTACCAGGCGAGTGTTGGCCTTAATGAGGTGCTCTCGGGCTGCTTTGCCTTCGTCAACAACTCGCTCCAGTGTCCTTTGCTCTTCCGGATCGTGCCCGTCCCTGCTCAGGCGGAGCTGAGCTACCTCACCTCTTTCCAACAGCTTGGCCAGTCTTATTTCCTCCTGAATGGACAGAAGGGGCACTCGAGCCATCTCCTTTAGGTACAGACCAATGGAGTCATCGCTGGAGATGCCGCTCAAATCGAAGATATCTTTTTCTAGTGGCTCTTCTTCTCCTACCTTTGCTTCCTCCGCTTTTACCTTGACTTTGTCAGTTATCGCTCCTCTCTCATTCTCGTGGATGCTAATACCAACATCATGGAAGTAAATGAAGACCTCTTCGAGCTCATCCAGATTCTCCTCTGCCTCCGGGAAGGCATCCTGTATGTCATCAAGAGTAAGGTACCCTTGCATTTCAGCCCTCTCCAGAAGCTCCGCCACGGTGTCTATTTCTTTTTCTGGGTATATGTGCACTTTTCAAATCTCCGGTAACTACTCAGGCTACCCCTCAAGAGTACAAGGGATGAAGGGGTTGCCGGTCA
>CAYMKL010000212.1:0-7123 GCA_964390805.1 uncultured Anaerolineae bacterium
TGACCGGCAACCCCTTCATCCCTTGTACTCTTGAGGGGTAGCCTGAGTAGTTACGGTGGTTGGAGCGACGGAGTAAACATAGGTGTCAATGTATGGTTCCTGGTCGTAGGTGTCGGCGAGGCCGGAGGCCGCGGGAATGACGGCCACGTACTGGCCGTTGCCCAGGTCGTAGTGTTGGGCCTCGGCGGCTGGCGGAGGCGGCATCCCGGCCGGGGGAGCAGGTACGGCGCCGGCCAGAGTTGAGTCCGCAATCAGCAACACTGTCACGGTAACCAGCAGCGCGATGGTGATCAAAGTCATTCGGGTTCGCATTTCTCCCCTCCTCTCATCTTTCGCCCTAACTGGCGATAAGTAGGGCTGTCCTTAGCGGTATCGTGTTTTCCTCAAGTGTCCAACCCGGTTCTGCAAACGTGGGGAGCGGGACAGGGTCAAACAGCGACTGCCTCTCCTACTTCGACCGGGAGGGTGAAATGGCCGTAAAGGGGTAAGACCTGTCCTTTGCCCCGGGTGCGTTCCTCGAAGTTCAGAATGGTGAAGCCGAACACTTCGTCGGTCTGAGGGTCCAATCTGACATAGATTTCATCCTCTATCTCCAGCAGGACGGACTCTCTGGGCTCTCCCAGGAGTATGTTCAGTTCATCGCTGGGTTCGTAGTATAGTATCCTTAATCCTTTTACTTTTTCCATTCGGGTGTAGATGTAGTCTGGATCGGCTACCGTTTGGCGAACCTCGTCCAATAATGGCCTCATCTCGATATGAACAACGCAGATATGCTCGCGCCAGCACTCTCTGGTTAAGGTCACGAGGTTACCCAGTGGGTCTATGACTCGAAACAAGGACGGGTTGCTCCTATCTACACTAATGCAGTCATATTCTAGCGGAAAGGCGGCCTTTTGTCAAACAACTGCTTTGGCCATCCTGGCTGGCCTGGCAAAAGCGAGATGTTGCGTCTCTTCCCTGCCGGGCCAAATTGCGCCAAAATAGTCTTGGAGAACGATGCTATCAAGCCGCTCGCCGATGTGGAGCAAGGTATAGAGAAAAGCCTTTGCCTTTCTGGGTGCTTTGCAGTATAATTGTGACATTGGGAGAGGGAGATGAGCAACTGGCTGGAGAGATACCGGGGCTATATTCTGATCACCATAATCAATGTGATCGTCCTGGGCGGGGTGATCGCTTTATTGCATCGCTCTGCACCACCAGAGCTCGTCATAACTTCGGCCCCAGCTACAGTCACCCCTCTACCCACTCCTACCCCATGCCCTCTGCAGGTCTACGTCAGCGGGGCGGTGACTAATCCCGATGTCTATGAGCTCCCGGTTGACAGCATTATCAAGGACGCCATTGAGGCTGCTGGGGGCGCCACCAGCGAGGCCGATTTGGACCGTATCAATCTGGCGCTATCCCTGGCAGATGGCCAGCACATCTATGTGCCCAGGCAAGGCGAGGAGAGTCTGCCAGTAGACCCTCCAACCCGGTCGTCGGACACGGCCAGCGTCGAAGCGGGGGGAAAGATCAACATCAACACCGCCAGCCAATCCGAAATCGAGACCTTGCCAGGCATTGGTCCCTCCAAGGCCCAAGGGATAATCGAGAATCGCCCGTATGACAGCATCGAGGACATACAAAAGGTGCCCGGAATTGGTGAGGGTACTTTCAAGAAAATGCAGGACTTGATCACTGTGGACTAGACAGGAGGAGAAAGATGCAAAGAACGATTGAAGTTATCACCATTCATGGAGCGGGGCCGCACGACGACACGTTTTCACAAGCTCTGGAGCGCAACGTGATTGATTTCCTGGAGAAGAACGGGCTTACCTCTGCTCAGGAAATCGTGCATTTCACGCCTGTCGTCTGGTCCGATATTGGGAGGGAGACGAAGAAACAGCTCAAAGAGAAGACAGTGCTTCTTCAGATCACTGGCCGCATCGAATTCCCTCAAACCAGAGAGCTTATCCTTGACTCCTTTGGCGATATCATTTATTATCTCTCGGCGGACGGGGGGAGGATGATCAAGGAGCGGGTAAGGGACAGCATCCTGGAGGTCGGTCGGCGCATAAGGGCGGCGGACCCCCAGGGAAGGCGGTGGGAGGACTGGGACTACTGGGAGGGATTGGGGCCGGAAAAGGCCCAGGAAGAGTGGGACAAGCGAGAGTGCGCCTACGTCAACATCATCGGTCACAGCCTGGGCTCGGTGATCACTTACGATGTCAGCTATGATTTTTACAAGGAGATGACCTCGCCAGAGGAGCCGTGGAGCTCCATCAAGATGCTGAAGCTCGACCTGTCAAACCTCTTCACCATGGGCTCTCCCTTGTCTCTCTTCTCCCTGTTGGAGGATCAAACCCACTACCGCGACAGGCCAGTGCAGGTGCGCGAAAAGGGAGGATGGTATAATTTCTACGATCGCCAGGACCTCGTCGCTTATCGCCTGGAACATATCTACCCTCAGAGGAAGATAAGGGACATCTGCATAGATGCTGGCTTCTTCAGCGACTTGTTGAGCAGCTTCTTGCCCCACCGTGCCCATTCCATCTACTGGCACAGCAAGAAGGTGGCCAGGGAAGTGGGTCTGAGGCTGCTTCTCGACTACCGCGAACTGGTGGTGCAGTAACCAAGCTTTCTCGAAAAGTGCTCAGAGTCCCGTCAATGTCAGTAAGTTAAGCGCCGCCGGTCGAGTAGCGGCTTGAGTTGAGTAGCCGAAGGCGTATCGAAACCAGGGTATCGAGACCAAGGCGCGGCCCGTGCAATGTGAGATGCGCTGCAGAAGCCGCTCGCGTGGCCTCGATACGGTCTTACCAGACCTACTCGGCCGACGCTCGCTCCCTTAACTTACTGACATTGAGAGTCCCGTCACTTCGGCAAGCTCAGTGCAGGCCCCGGGGACGGAGGCTAGGAGCATCTTCAGGGACTTTCCGAGAGAGCTCTAACCGTTAAAGGGGCGCAATCCATGCGTGCAGTTGTACAGCGGGTTAAAACAGGCGCCGTCTCAGTGGACGGTGAAATCACAGGATCAGTGGATACCGGCCTGGTTGTTCTCATTGGTACGACCCACCAGGACAGCGAGGCGGAAGCTCAACAATTGGCCCACAAAATAGCGCATCTGCGCATTTTCGAGGACGAGGCTGGCAAGATGAATCTCTCAGCCCTTGACGTCGGCGCAGGCATCCTGGTGGTTTCCCAATTCACGCTCTACGCTGATTGCCGGCGAGGGCGGCGCCCCAGCTTCACCGAGGCTGCTCCTCCAGGGGTAGCGGAGCCGCTGATTGAGCATTTCATTGACCAGCTTCGAGAAGCCGGTGTCGTCAGAGTCGAAACGGGCGTGTTTCGAGCCTACATGCTGGTCGAGATTCACAACGATGGGCCAGTGACCATCATCCTGGATACGGACAAGTTGTGAGGAGAAGAACAGCGGATCCCTTCGACAGCCCTTCGACAACCCTTCGACGGGGCTCAGGACAAGGCTCAGGATACCAACTCAGGACAAGGGGCAGGATTTACGGATCAAGTGACCTGGACTGGGAAGAAATCCGCAAATCCTGCCCATCCGTGTTCTTGGTGAGCGCTTGCCTGCTGGGCATCCCCTGCCGATACGATGGCGCCGCTTGCCCCCATGACCAACTCCAGGCATTGGCTACGCGGGGCGATGTATTGCCCATCTGCCCAGAGGTGGTGGGTGGGCTTCCCATACCTCGCCCGCCAGCGGAGATCCAGGGCGGCGATGGGGGCGATGTCCTGGATGGACAGGCTCAGGTGGTGAATGTTGAAGGGAAAGATGTCACCGCCGAGTTCTTGGCTGGGGCACAGAGGGCATTGCGCATCGTCCAGCGCTGTGGCATCCAGGAGGCTATCCTGAAGGCCCGAAGCCCTTCCTGCGGCGTGGGCCAGATCTACGATGGGAGCTTCAGCGGCCGCCTGGTGGAAGGGGACGGCGTGACCGCCGCTCTCTTGAAGCGAGAAGGGATCATCGTCAAAAACGAGGAAGAAGCGCGATGAGAAAGATCGTGGAGTGTGTGCCCAACTTCAGCGAGGGGCGGCGGAAGGAGGTCATTGACCAGATCGTAGAGGCCATCGCCATTGTGCCCGGCGTCCACGTGCTGGACGTTCAGTCCGATGCCGACCATAATCGCACCGTGGCTACCTTCGCCGGGCAGCCGGAGGCGGTGGAGGAGGCTGCCTTCCGGGGCATCCAGAAAGCGGCGGAACTCATTGACATGAGCCTGCATCGGGGTGAGCATCCCCGCATGGGCGCGGCCGATGTGGTGCCCTTCGTGCCCATCAAGGGCGTGACCATGGAGGATTGCGTGGCCATGGCCCGACGGTTAGGGGAGCGGGTGGGTCGCGAGTTGGACATTCCGGTCTATCTCTACGAAAAAGCAGCTACCCGACCCGAGAGGCAGAATCTGGCCGAGGTGCGGCGGGACGAGTACGAGGGGATCAAAGCCGAGATCGCCACCAGGCGCGAACGGGAGCCCGACTTCGGCCCTCGGCACCTGGGCAAGGCGGGAGCCACCGCTATCGGAGCCCGGCTGCCTCTCATCGCCTTCAACGTCTATCTGGGCAGCGACGACGTGGAGGTGGCCAAGGCCATCGCTCGCGCCGTGCGCCATTCCTCCGGCGGCCTGCGCTACGTCAAGGCCCTGGGCCTTCTGGTGGAAGGGAAGGCTCAGGTCTCAATGAACCTGACCGACTATCGCCAGACGCCCGTCCACCGAGTGGTGGAGATGATCCGCCGAGAGGCGGAGCGCTATGGCGTGTCCGTGGTAGAAAGTGAGCTCATTGGCCTCATACCCAACGAGGCATTGGTGGAGGCTGCAACATTCTACTTGCAACTGGGCGGCTTCTCGGGGCATCAGATCCTAGAAAACCGTCTGGCTGATCTCGATCAACAGGGGTAAACATTCTTGTTCAAAACTGAAAGCAACTCACAGAACACCTTGTCCCTGATAGCTGGCGCCATCGTTCTTGCTGTGGTCATCTCAGCCATCGCCTTGGGCTGGTGTCCCTCTGCTCGGCCTGCTCTGTTGGGAACTCCCACGCCGACGCCGACCTTCACCAGCACCCCCACGCCTACCCACACACCTACTCCCACCCACACACCTACTCCCACCCCCACACCCACGCTTACCCCAACGCCGACGTCAACTTCCACCAGTACTCCTACTCCTACTCCCACGTTCACGCCCACATTCACTCCCACACCCACTTTCACGGCGACGCCGACGCCCAGCCCGACGGCCAGCCCCACATTGACACCGACGACCACCTCAACGCCCACACCTACGCCGACGGCGACGCTGACGGCTACCGCTGCTACGCTTACACCAGATTCTCCCCAAGATCACTACTGGCTGGAGCGGCCCATCGGCCCTGAGGGCCAGGTGCAGGCCAGCCGCTATTACCCCTACGGCACCACAGCCAGCGGCCGCTATTTCCTCCATCATGGGGTGGACATCGGGAATCCCAGTGGCACTCCCGTGCTGGCTGCCGCCCCAGGGACGGTCATCGTCGCTGGCAGCGATGATGCCGAGGCCTATGGTCTGAAACTCGATTTCTACGGCCAGCTTGTGGTGGTGCAACTGGATCGAGCGTTCCACGAGCAGCCCGTCTTTGTCCTCTATGGCCACCTCTCGCGAGTAACAGCTCGCGTTGGTCAGCGGGTGATGGCAGGCGATGTATTGGGCGAGGTGGGTATGACGGGGGTGGCCATCGGCCCTCACCTTCACTTCGAAGTGCGGGTGGGACCCAACACCTACGCCGACACCCGCAACCCGGAGCTGTGGCTGGAGCCTCTGCCCGGCCACGGGACAATCGCCGGCCGGTTGCTGGATGCTCAGGGAAATCCTGTGCCTGAGGCTGTCATCAACTTCCACCGAGCGGAGGAGCCCGACCGGCGGTGGCGCGAGACCTGGACCTATGCCAGCGCTGAGGTCAACCCAGACGAGGAATGGGGCGAGAACTTCGTGATGGGGGACGTGCTGGTCGGCTCCTATGTTCTGAAGACCCGGATAGACGGACGGTTATACATCCAAGAGGTGACGGTCAGAGACGGAAGGACAGCTTTTGTGACTTTAGGGGGATGAGTTGGCGAGGGTCTCTATCCGCTCATCCGTTTGCTATCCGTTGACCTTCCCTGAGGCTGCCGTTTGTGCGCCCTGAAATCACTGACCGCACTGAACGGCACTGAGACCACTGAAAGAGGTCAGCGGCATTATTGACAGTGACACCACAGCCGAGCTTCCCTGCTGTCGCTCCCTGCTCTTGTTTAGCCGCATCGGATGGGCAGCGGACTTCGTCGTGAGCTCGGTCGAACGCTCAATCCAAGGATTCGGCCGAGATAAGGCGCAAGAGCTCGTCTCTGGTGGTGCCGATCCAGTCCAACCCACATCGCTCCCAAACCCGACGCCAGCCAAGGCCGCGCTCTTGCGTGCCCTACGGCTGGCGTTTTGTATGCCCTGGAATCACTGACCGCACTGAACAGCACTGAGACCACCGAACTTGGTGCTCCTCTCAGTGTCTTCAGTGTTCTCAGTGGCGTCAGTGATTCAAGAGGCGTTTGGATCGCGGCGTGCCCAGCAAAGCTCAAGTCAACTAGCCGGTGAAAGTCCGGTCGGGGTAAGGGCCAAGCCGCCCCGTAGTGACCATCCGGCGTCAGGAGTGATCCGAGCGTCGAAGCGATGTCATCACAACTCGGCAGTCCGTAACATAAAGTGAATCCTGCCGCATCGTCAAAACCGACAAGAGGGAGTCGAGCCTGGCGTGGTCGGGCGAAGACCAAGGAAGGCGTGAAGGACTTGGAAGAGCAGCGTCGAAGAACCCTCCGGTGTATGGGGAGCGGAATGTCGGGATAGTTGACTTGGGAACTGGGGAGACCCCACCTGGTCTGCTGGTGACGCCAGCAGTAACCGACCCTATAAGCGGCGGTGCCGTGAAAAGGGAAGGGAAGCCAGGCAGGGGAGTCGGAGGTGTCCATAGTACTGATGACGGCAAGGACAACATAACCTTGCCCGAGGGAAGGGACGCTACTTTGTTCGAGCGACCAAAGAAGGTAAGAACGAGGGAATGTCATTGACATGACTTCTGCACATCATAGTACATTAACAAATCTGAAAGTTGCTATCTGGTG
>CAYMKL010000213.1:0-3728 GCA_964390805.1 uncultured Anaerolineae bacterium
TGGTATTATGTCTGTCCGCGATCACAAAGAAAGCAGGCCGCCCGGCGAAGAGCTACCGGGCGGCCTCATTGACAAGGGAGGTATGAGGATTGCGCTGCTATTTCACCAACGCAACCCACTCATCCATGGCGCTGATGCTGCACCCGTGCTTGGTGTGGCCTTGGCCCAGTCCCAGCGCAGCGATGATCTGCTCGCAGGAGCAGCCGGCCGTGTCGGTGGTGTCGTAGCTGCGGCCGGGGCCGTTGCCCTTGCCCTTGGTGACGGTGTCGAAGTCAAAGGGGTCATCGTCGTCCGTCAGCGCCCAGTGGTTGGGCTTGAGCTCCACCGTGGGCACCGACTCCGGGATCACGGTCCAGGCACAAACGTCGTCATCGTCAACGACGCCGTCGCCGTCATCGTCATCGTCGCAGGCGTCACCCAGGCCGTCGCCGTCAAAGTCCTCCTGGCCGGGATTCGACACGTCGGGACAGTTGTCTTCCGTGCAGGTGTTGGCCGGGTAGCCGGGGTTGCCAAAGCCGTCGTCGTCGGTGTCGGTGCACTCGTCGCAGACGTCGCCCAGGCCGTCATTGTCGGCGTCCAGTTGGTCGGGGTTGGCCGTCTCGGGACAGTTGTCAACCGCGCAGGTGTTGGCCGGGAAGCCGGGGTTGCCAAAGCCGTCGCCGTCGGTGTCGGTGCACTCGTCGCAGGCATCGCCTTGACCGTCACCGTCAAAGTCTTCCTGGCCGGGATTAGGGACATCCACACAGTTGTCCTCTTCATCGGGCACGCCGTCGCCGTCGGCATCACTTACTGCACCCAACTCCGTAACTGAGAACGACTCTACGATAGGCTTATTTGGATAAGTACGATAGGTCATCAAGCCTATCTGTGCGCCGCCAGGATAGAAATTTCTTGCTTTGGTATATGTGTGTAAGGTCGTGTTTGTCGTTAAGTCTTTCAGGCTTGCCGTCCATACAGGTGTGCTCGATCCTTCTGGTTTTTCGACTTTAAGTGTTAGCTGGTAGAGCGTATTGCCAGAGTAATCAAATGTAACTGTTTTATCTGATAACCAATATTCTCCAAATAAACTAGAAAAAAACGCCTGTGTGTTTTTCATACCAACTGCGCACATCCAGCTATTCGGAGTGTAGTTGGAAAAGTGAATGCCAAATTGGGCATGTCCACTTCCCAGGCTGTTTCCCCAATAATCGGATAAACGGTAAGTCACTTGAATCTCGAATGGAGTGAACTCGGCAGGCAGGGTGGTAAGGGAGTGGTGGATCCATGAACTACCCCTACTAGTATGCCCTATATGCACAAGGTTGCCATCCACTATGTCCCATTCGCCGATCCAATCTCCTGAACCCCAATAACCACTTACCCAATTTCCTGGCCAGGCACCATCGAAGTTGTCAATAACGTTGATTTGTGCGGATGCGGGTACCGCCGCCAGCAGCAAAACTGCGATCAACAGTGCCTGTCTTAAGATTCTCTTTTTCATTGTTTTTCTCCTTTTTGTTTGAACTTAGTTAGGTTGGGATTCCTCAACTTTGCAGGCTCCAGCCTGTGGCCTGCTCGTGGTGGGTTGCTCGTTGTTGCTCACATGGTCTTCTCCTTTCTCTCTCCTTCAAAGCCGTCCTAAGCGAACACTTTTGCTCGGCGGCCTTGGGCTAACGTGCGCAGCGCTTCCAGCACAATTTCCGGCGGGTCGGTCTTGGGGATAAAGGCGTCGGCCCCGGCATTCAGGGCCGCCGCCTCTGATTCCGGCCGCCGGCTGAGGGCGATCACCTCTGGGGTGACCTCAAGGCCCTTGATGGTCAGCACCAGCACCGCCGCCGGGCGGCCGGGCATCTCCCAGTCGAGCAACAGCAGGTCGGGCTTGAACTCCCGGATCTGCTCCACCATGCTTTCCACGTCTGAGCTCTCAACCACCACCCACTCCGGCTCCTGTTCGAGCAGCATGTACAGTGCCTCGCGTACCCGGGGGTCGTGGTCGGCGATCAGGATGCGCGTGCGCTCGCTCTCACACACAGTCGCACCTCTCCTCCCTGGGGATTTCACGTAGGCGCATGCTCTGTTCTTGCCGGCACGCTTTGCGGCATGAAGAGCCTCATCTGCGCAGGCGATCAACTCGCTGGCCCCGCTGGCGTCCTGAGGATAGGCAGCGACTCCCAGGCTGATGGTGATGCGAATGTCGCGGCCTTCCTTTCCACCGGCAAACGAGTGTGCCCGCACCGCCCGTCGTGTTCTCTCGCCCATTTCGAGAGCCCACCTGCGATCTGTATGGGGCAGGAGGATTATGAACTCCTCGCCGCCGTAGCGGACCACCACGTCAACCTGACGCACGTGGCTTTCCAAAACGCGAGCCAACTCGTGCAGAACACCGTCTCCGGCCTGATGGCCGTAGAGATCGTTGCACCGCTTGAAGTCGTCAACGTCCAGCATGATCAGGGAGAGGCTGCTGCCGTAGCGGGCTACCAGCGCTGTTTCCCGAGCCAGGGCCTCATCCAGGTAGCGGCGGTTGCGCAGACCGGTCAGGTGGTCGGTGGTAGCCAGACGTCTGGCCTGCTCACAGAGACTGGCCGTCTTCTGGAACAGGGTAGCCAGCTCTCTGGCTTGGCGACTGGATTCCTCATACCGTCTAGCATTCTCCAGAGACGTGGTCGTTAGATCAGCCAACACCTGACAGAGCTCTACCTTCCTGGACGTGAGAGGACTTCTGTCCCAGCTTCGCATCTCGCCCAGGGAGATGAGAGCCCACGCCCCCTTGCCGTTGGCCACAGGGATCAGGGCTCCCGACTGAGCTTCTGGACTCAGGGTGCTCTCCCACTCCATGCTGGACGTGGCGCTATCAGAGCCGTTGTTGCGGATGAGGATGGGCTGCCTGGTTTGCACGGCCATCCTATGTTTGGGCAGGGCCGCCAGGCTGAATTGCCGACCGATGTGGGGCTCCCAGGCCAGCTCGCGGATGGGGTAAGCGGCCCGGATGGTCAGGCTCTCCTGATTCTGGTTTAGCAGCGATATGCGGCCGAAAGTGGTTTCGACGGCCTGGGTGATCTGTTGAGCGAGAGTGGGCAGGAAGCGGTCCATGTCCGCAACCGACACCCCGTTCCATCCTGTGTTGGGGAAGCAGTCGTTCCGTCCATAGTTTCTCGCGTAGACCATGCTCGCTTCCTGGAGATCGGCACAGTGTGCTCGTTTTCACCCACAGTCCAATCAGTATCAACTCCCCAATAATACCACAAAGTTTCTTCCCGCGCATCAGCCGTTCGTATAGTTTTTGACCTAGATCTTCGTACAGGTGCTGCCCTGTACGTTCGTACAGTCCCCCTACACTGGCGAAGGACAGGAAAAAGCAAAGACCCTAAAGGTTTTAGAAACCTTTAGGGTCTCGCAAGTGAGGCCCGCCCGAGGCTGAAGCCGTCGGGCTCACTCAACGAAGGCCTACGGCCTGTACCCAGCCCCAGCAGGGGGCTTTGTAGCTGAGCCAGGGGCTTGAGCCCCGGGCGGCGGACTCAAGCGAGGCCCGCCCGGGGCTGATCCTTCGACCCTGCTCAGGACAGGCGCCGTCGGGCTCACTCAACGAAGGCCTATCGGCCTATGAAGCCCAGCCCCAGGGGGGCTTTGTAACTGAGCCAGGGGCTTGAGTAGCGGAGCCCCGGGCGGCGGACTCAAGCGAGGCCCGCCCGGGGCTGATCCTTCGACCCTGCTCAGGACAGGCGCCGTCGGGCTCACTCAACGAAGGCCTA
>CAYMKL010000213.1:3828-6883 GCA_964390805.1 uncultured Anaerolineae bacterium
GGCTGAAGCCGTCGGGCTCACTCAACGAAGGCCTACGGCCTGTACCCAGCCCCAGAGGGGCTTTGTAACTGAGCCAGGGGCTTGAGCGCAGCGGAGCCCCTGGCGGACTGGCGGACTGGCGGACACTCGATCGAGACACCAGGCGGTGTCTCACGGCCAACGCAGCGGCCTCGGCGCGGTTGGCAGCGCCCAGCTTGCCCAGAATCTGGCTGACGTGGAACCTGGCGGTGGACGGGCTGATGCACAACTGCCTGGCGATCTGGGCGTTGCTCGCACCCTCCACCATCAGGGCCAACACCTCTCGCTGCCGTGGGGTCAGAGCTTGCCCTGAGCCCTTTGTCCCTGGGCCAAAGGACCAGGGGCGTGCCGAAGGGTGGCCCTGGGCGGGTGGCTCCGCGGCAGCCTCGACCAAAGTCTGGGTCACCGCCCGGGACAGGGTAGCTCGACCCGCGTGGGCCGACCGGATGGCCTCGGCCAGCTCATCCATCGCCACTTCCTTGAGCAGGTAGCCGATGGCCCCTGCTTGCAGTGCGCCCTGCACCCAATCGGCCTCCTGGAAGCTGGTCAGCGCCACCACCCGCACCTGCGGATGTCGCTCGCGGATAGCGCGTGTGGCAGCCATGCCGCCCAATCCAGGCATCTTCAAGTCCATCAGGACGACGTCTGGTTGGACCTCGCCACACAAGCGCAGCGCCTCCTCTCCGCTGCCGGCTTCGCCAACCACCTCTATGTCGTCAAAAGCCAGCAGCGAAAACCTGACGCCGTTCCGCACCACCACGTGGTCATCAACCACCACGACGCGAATGGGCTTGAGTTCGGTCATCCTTCTAATCTCCAGTTTCCCAGACAACGCCGACGCGCGTGCCGTGGCCTATCTGGCTTTCGATGGTCAGTGCAGCGCCGATGGCCTCGGCCCGCTCCCGCATGATGCTCAGGCCCAACTGGTCGGGCAGAACGTCGCTCGGATCGAAGCCCCGCCCATCGTCGTGGATGCGGAGTGCTGCCCCTTCCGGTTGGCAGGACAGGGTGACGGATACGGTGCTGGCCTCGGCGTGCTTGGCGACGTTGTTCAGCGCTTCCTGGGAGATGCGGTACA
The DNA here is from genome assembly GCA_964390805.1 of uncultured Anaerolineae bacterium. Lineage (GTDB taxonomy): Bacteria > Chloroflexota > Anaerolineae > VGOG01 > VGOG01 > CAYMKL01. The sequence continues at coordinate 4,925 of CAYMKL010000213.1, forward strand.
GCGCAATCTGAACGTCATCCGGCAGAGGATAATCTCCCCCCGCCGTCGTCGTGACGGGCACGCGGGTTCGGCTGGTCACAGCCTCGGCCAAATGACCCAGCAGCTCGCCCAGGGGCTTCTCCGTGAGAGCCGCCGGGCGCAGCTCCAGCAGCAGAGTGCGCATCTCGGCCGACGCCCCTCGCGTCAAGCGCCGCAGTTCCTCCAGAGCGCGTTGGCTCTCCTCTGGATGGCGTTCCCACACGCGGGGCAGGGACTCGGCGATCAAGCTGGCCGAAAAGAGGGTCTGGGTGACGGCGTCGTGCAGCTCCCGGGCCAGACGTTCGCGTTCGGCGGTTGCGACAGCCTGGCGCATCACCTTCTCCGCACGCACCCGCTCGGTGATGTCGAGAGTGTATTCGATCATCCTGATCACGTCGCCGTCATCATCAAAGACAGGATAGCCGCGCACCTCCACGTAATGGGCATCTCCCGTCGCGTTACGGTGAATGTGTTCCGTCGTTACCGGTTCTTTCGTCTTCTTGACTTGCTCAAGGGGACAGGGGAATCCCGCATTTTCACACGGACGGTCGCGTTGATGGAAGAGGGCATGGCAGGTGGTGGCCTCCGGGTCGAGGTTGCGGGCTGCCGAATTCGCCATCTCAACCGTGCAATCGTTCACGTTGATCACGCAAAATGGATCGTCGAGCGCCTCGATGGTGCCTTCCAGCAACTCTCGTTGCCGGCGGATCTGTTCTTCCATCTCGTGGCGTGCGGTGACATTGCGGACCAAAGCGACAAGGCGGCCATGCGCCTTGTTTGGTTCGCCTTTGGCGGCAATCGAAAGCTCGTACCAATCGGTGCCGGCTGGGGTGTGCAGAGAATAGACGGCGCCGGCGTGTTTTCCCTGCCTGGTGGCTTGGGCAATGGCCGCCATGATGGTGCTTGCGGCAGGCTGGGGGAGCACGTCCGTCACCCTTCGGCCCAGGAACTCCTCGGGCGCGACGTAGAGGACTTCGGGCTGAGGCGCCCGAAAGTCATAGATGTGCCCCTCGTGGTCCACCTCGAACAACATATCGGGCAAGGCGTTCAGCGTGGCCTCGAGCTGCCGGTGGGTTTCCTGAAGTGCCTCTTCTGCTAACCTGCGCGCGGAGAAGTCACGGGCGTTCTCCAGGGCAGCCGCGATCTGGTCGGCGACCAGCCCGACCAGGGTCTCGTCAGTTGGGGAAAACGCGTTGGCTCGTTTGCTGGTCAGTGAAAGGGTGCCCAGTGATCCAGCTTTGACGACCAGTGGAGCCGCCAATAGAGATCGGAAGCGGGGCGGTGCATCGAGGGAGACAAAGCGCTGGTCCAGCAGCACGTCGGGGACATTGATGATCTCGCGGCTCGCCAGGGCATGACCCGCCACGCCCACCCCCATTGCGAAGGGGAAGATGCCGCTGGCCTCACTGTTAGCATCGCTAGAGGCCACCGTGTGAAGCGTTTCGCCATCGTCGTCGAGCCACTGGAGGGTGCACGTATCGGCTGCCTGGACGATCTCCACAGCAGTGTGGACGGTCTGCGTCCGCGCGGCATCCATGTCACGGGTGGTGGCCAGCGCCCGGCTCAGGTCCAGCAGTTTGGTCAGCGTCCCCTCGATAGGGGTCGCCAATGGCAGCAGCGAAGTTTTTGTGCTTGTGAGCATAGGATAGCGACGGTAGCTGGCGGCCTCAGGCCCGCACCGTGGCAGACCTCCTCAAGCTTCTTGACAACAATAGTTATTATATCAAAGAAGTGGAAATCCGTCAACCGACCTTGAAAGCGGGGCGTGCACAGCGAAAGCCCGGGGAGTACATTGGTACCCTGTTAAAAGAGCTCTGGGGTTGTAGCCTCAGAGGTCTTCTCACTTACCCCGCCGCCGACTTGCCAATTGGCAGTAAATGCTCTACAATCGCTCAAACCTATTTTCGTGGGAAGGGCAAAAGCAAGCCAATGAACACCTGG
>CAYMKL010000214.1:0-6603 GCA_964390805.1 uncultured Anaerolineae bacterium
AACTGCTACAAATATGCGCTTAGATTTGGTGTAAACCTTTCACTGCTACACGACAGGTATTGGATATTAGGTATTGGAGATCAATATCTAGTATCCAATATCTAGTCTCACGACAATCGCTCGTACCAGAAGGGCGAAGGCTTGCCTTGCCCCTTGTTCCACAACTGATAGGTGAGTTGGATATGGCCCAGGTGGAGGGCGGTGTGGTCAATGACGTGCAGGATACACCAGCGAACTGGGATCGTCCGGCCCCTCGCCTGCCGCGTACCATCCAGATGGGCTTCGGTCAGGGTTGCGAACACCTTTCGCGTCTCCGCCCCGGTATCCTCCAGGAGATGGACAAGCTGGGAGGCATCGCTGGCCTGGGCAGCGAATTCAGCGTCGCGGTCTCGGGTGGGAGGGTGTCCGCCCACCACCTCGCCGATCCAGAAATGCTCCGCGCCGGCGATGTGGGTTGCCAGGACAGCCAAGGAGTTCGTTTCGTCGCCTTCGATGGGGCGCCAGTTCAGAGCCTCCGCTGGCAGATCGGTGATCAAATCACGAGCCTGACCCCGCAAGTCTTCGATTCGCTGCAAGTAGTTGTTCAACTCTGATAGCATCTTGGGCCCCTCCTTTGCCACTCCGCCCGAGGCTGATCCTTCGACCCTTCGACAAGGCTCACGGCAGGCCCTGCTCACGACAGGCGCCGTCGGGCTCAGCACACAAAGGCCTATCGGCCTGCCAGATTCAGCCCCGACGGGAGCTTTGTAGACTAAGCCTGGGGCTTGAGCGCAGCGAAGCCCCTGGCGGACGCCGCCCGAGGCTAAAGCCATCGGGCTCAGCATACAAAGGCCTATCGGCCTGTCAAACCCAGCCCTGACGGGAGCTTCGTAGACTAAGCCTGGGGCTTGAGCGTAGCGGAGCCCCTGGCGGACGCCGCCCGAGGCTAAAGCCATCGGGCTCAGCATACAAAGGCCTATCGGCCTGTCAAACCCAGCCCTGACGGGAGCTTCGTAGACTAAGCCTGGGGCTTGAGCGTAGCGGAGCCCCTGGCGGACGCCGCCTCCTGTACAACCCGTTCGACGAAAGCGGCGAAAGTCTTCGGAGGCCGACCAAGCAGCCAGCCCAGCACCCGAGGATTGCCCCAGAACCCGTGGCGCTCGTAGTAGCGGAACATCTTGACCAGGGTCTCGACCTGATAGTCGCCCAGGCCGGATTCCCTGGCCTCCTTCTTCCACATTTCCAGCGGCACGGCCTCGGTGCGGACCGCACGCCCCAGTTGCTGGCTCAGGATGGCGGCGACCTCGGTCTGGGACAACACGTCAGCGCTGGACAGCTCATAGGTAGCCCCTCCGTGCCCCGGCTCGGTGAGGACGATGGCGGCTGCCTCGGCCACGTCCTCCAGGTCAACCATGCCCAAGCGAGTCTCCACGGCGTAGGGCACAGGGTACACGCCTTGCTCCAGGATCCGCTCCCAGTGGGCCAAGACGTTCTGCATGTAGGCCACGGGCTGTAGGATAGTGTAGTTCAATCCCGACTGAAAAAGCTGTTCCTCTACCCGCATCTTCAGCCAGTGGTGCGGCATGGCCTCCACCTGGGGGTGCAGCACCGAGTGGTAGACAAAGTGCTCCACCCCCGCCGAACGAGCGGCAGCGATGGCGGTCTGGGCGATGGCAACCTCCTCGGGGTGCACGTTGGGGCAGATGTGGTAGATCGCCTGCACCCCCTGAGTCGCCCGATCCATCGTCGCCTGGAGACGCATGTCACCGACGACGACTTGTTGCGCCCCCAGCTCTTCGACTGATTGCCCCTGCTCCGGACGGCGTACCAGCGCCCGAACCGCTTCCCCGCTGGCGACCAGCGCCCGGATCACTGCCCGGCCCGTCTTGCCCGCCGCCCCAGTGACAAGTATCATATGGCATCACGTGGGGGCAGGCCGAACACAGCTCTCACAGCTCTGTGATCTGACGCACACTTGCCAAGGATCTTTCCTACGATCTCGGCCTCCAGTAGGTCAGGGCCCTGACAACCAGCATCGCCGGCGCTCAATGCGCTGCCTGATGGCGTGTCTTGCGGCCCCCTCCAGACGAAGATGTAGTCAATTCGGTTTCTTCCCGTGCTCTCGTCCTTATTGCTACAGACCGTTCCACTCTGCGACTGGGGATGAAGTTCTCGAAACGCATCGAACACGGGCACCGGAGAGCTGGCATAGACACGGACGTCGCTACTCTGGGGGATGCACGCTCCTCCTGTTAGATACCGAATCGGCGTGTCGTCTTCGGTTGCGTTGAAGTCGCCCGTGATGATGAAGTAATCGTCGTGACTTCGTTGGTTGATCGTCTCGGTGAGGAGCAAGACACTGCGCCATCGCGCCAGGTCGGGATCAGCTGCGCCCCCATCGTGATTGAGGTGCAGGTTGTATACGTAGAACCCCTGCCCCGTTGATTTCTCAAGTAGCCTCACCCAGGTTGTCATGCGGGGCTGGTAGAGGTTTCCCCAGCTACTTCCACCTTTCGATGCCTGGCCTGGGGTTTCCGAAAACCAGAAGTGTCCTGATGCGTCAAGCTCGAACCGGGCCTTTCGATACAGGATCGCAGCCGATTCGCCCTGCCTGTCTCCATCATCACGTCCGACGCCAACGTAGTCGTATCGCGGGAGCGCCTCAACGAGTTCCTGCACCTGCGTGATATACGCTTCCTGTAACCCCACGACATCGGGGTCATTCAAGTCTATGGTACGAATAGCAAGGTCCTTCCTGCTAGACCAACCAGGCAAGGCCCTATCTTCGCTGGATGCATCATGGTAGATGTTGAAGCTCATGACCTCGACTAACCAACTTCCAATCTTCAACCTCCAACCTCCGGCCTCTAGTCCCCCTCTTTGAAGGCCACAAACCGCCCCCACATGGATGCCGTTTCCATCCCCTTCTGCTGGTAGCAGCCGATGTAGTAGCGGCCGCTGGGCGCAGCGGCGATGTCCTTGCCCAGGTTCTCAGCGTGGACGATTTTCTTCGGGAAGAGGTTCAGGTGCATGTCCTGGTAGAACTGGTCCAGAGGATACATCTCGTCCCAGTCCTTGCCAAAGGACTCGATCAGCTTGCGATTGGCCTCCTCGAAGGTCTTGGGATGCCAGACTCGCTGGATGGTGTTCATGGGATGATCCGCGCTCACGGCATCCACCCCGATCCACTTAATCTCCTTGTCCACGCACCACTGGGCGAAGTCGGGGGAAGGCCCAGGGTGCTTGATCATGTAGCGAAATTCGTCGGAGTCGGGGCTGTTCCAGCCGTACTTGTGCCAGCCGGTCTTGATGATGAGGATGTCGCCCTGGCGGACCTCCACGGCGTCTTCGATCATCTGAGGCGTGTACACGCTGGCATCGCTGACCTGGTCGGAGATGTCGGCGATGACGCCTGGCCCCACCCATTCTTCCAGCGGCACCTGGCCGATGGTGCGGCCCGCCGGCCAGAAGTGCTTCTCGCCGTCCATGTGGGTCGCCAGGTGGAAGCTGGCGGCGCAGAGGGCGCCGTTTCTCCCTAGGCCGAAGCTTTGGCCGCCGACCCGCTTGGTGTACTTGACGCTCAACGGCTCGTAATTGGCCCACTGGGGGGTCTGAACGCTGAAGGGCAGGGTCATGTCAATCATCTCTGCTGAGTCCATCACCTGGAAGAACTCGTCCTCGCTCATCCCGTCGGGCGGCTGCAGGGCGCAGACGCGCGACCAGGCGGTTCCCACTTCCATGAAGGGGATAGGGTGGATCATGACCCAGGCTCGCTGGTTGTTCAGCTCGTTTATGTCGCCCACGATGGATTCGGCCAGCAGCAGATGGGCCTTGGGCATGGTGACGTGGGTCAACTGGTAGTATTCATCCGGCGGGAACATCTCGTCCCACGTCTTGCCGTAGTCCGCCACCAGCTTCGCCTCGGCCTTCTCGAACTCGCCCGCGTGCATGTAGCGTAGGTTGGTGTTCATGGGATGCTCAGCGCAGCCGCAGTCCACGCCGACGACCTTGAGCTTCTTGTCCAGCGCCCACTTGAAGAAATCGGGCGAGGGGCCGGGGTGCCGCAGCAGGAAGCCGAATTCCTTGGACTCCACCCCGCCCTGGGCCTGCGGGCTGTACACATCGGGCTGATCCCACGAGTACTTGTGGTAGCCGGTGTTGATGATCAGGATGTCGCCCTCTTTGACCGTGGCCCGGCTTTCGATCATCGCGGGGGTGTACAGGCCGTAGTCAGACACCAGGTCGGAGATGTCCACCACCACCCCAGGTCCGCACAGATCCTCCAGCGGAACATCGGCGATGGCTCTGGCCCCGGAGTGGAAGGCCCGTTCACCCACCAGGTGCGTGCCCACCGTGTTGCTCCATCTGATGAACTGCCCGTTGGCCCCCAGCCCTCCACCGTAGGCGCCGGTCACGCGCTTGAAGAAGTGGATCTCCAGTGCCTTTTCGCCCGGCCATGGCGGCGTAAAGATGCTGCAGCCTTGGGTCAGATCGTATAGCTTTGCTTCGTCCATGGTCTTGATGAATTGTTCGCGGTTCATGTGTTGCTCCTTTTCTTCGTTTTGCTTCTGCTCTACTTTCCGCTAAGTTGGGCTTTTGAGCCGTTTTGGACAGCTTTTCGCTATGAAGCCCACGACATATAGTGCTTTCAATATCAGTCTGGCTACCACATGTAGTGCTTTGGCAAGTTAGCGGAAACTAAAGTTCTGAATACTGCGTAAAACGTCAAACGTGATGCGTGATGATTACGTCTTACGTTTCACGTTTTACGTTAGATCCCATACTGCTCCGCAAACGCCACCACCGCCTCCTCAAACATCGCCATCGGCGGCCGCACCAACCCAGCCCCAACCTGCCCTACGCCGGCGTCCTTGTGGGCGATGCCGGTGTTGACCCGTGGGGTGATGCCTGTCTGCACCACTTTGCGGATGTCAATGCCGGTGGGCGTGCCGCGGAAGTCTAGCGGGGGGATGGTGAAGTACTTGTGCTCGGCGTGGCAGATCTCGTACATCTCCAGGGTGGCGTTGATGGCATCCTGGGGCGTGCCGCTGACGAAGGTGACGATGGCCGGCGCGCTGGCCATGGCGAAGCCGCCGATGCCCGCCGTCTCGGTGATGGTGCTGTCGCCGATGTCGCCGCTGGAGTCCTCGGCGGTGAAGCCGGGGAAGTAGAGGCCCTGGGGGATAGCCACTGGCGCGGTGAACCAGCGGTCTCCCAGCCCGCTGATGCGGATGCCGAAGTCGGTGCCGTTGCGGGCCATGACGGTCACAATGGTGCTGCCCTCTATCCCGTGGGCGGCGTCGGTCATGGCCTTGCAGGCCGCCATCACCGGGTTGAGCACACTCAGGGCGTTGTCCCCCAGGAAGCGCAGCACGTCCGAAGCGGTATCGGCGTCGGTGGCCTTGACGACGAAGGGGGCCAGCTTGGTGGTGTAAATGATGGAGCCGGCCTTGTTGCGGTTGTGCCCCTCGTCGCCCATGTGCAGCGCTTCAGCCAGCAGTGCGCGGATGTCAATGCCGCCGCTGGCCTCAATGGCGTCGGCCAGGACGGGGGCCATCACGTCCTCCATCCAGCGCAGCTTGGCCAGCACCTCCTCGCTGTACGCGCCGTAGCGCAGCACCTTGCCGTAGCCCTCGTTCAGGCCTGAGAAGCTGCGATTGCCGCCTGTGGTGAGCGTCGCTTCGCTTACAGTCGAACCATGGGTCTTGTTCTCGATGATGTAGACCGACATGGAAGGCGAGATGAGGCCCGCCATCGGCCCGGCGGCCCCGTGGTGGTGGCAGGGCTCCAGCTCGATCTCGCCCGATTCCACCAGGGCCTGGGCTTCCGCCTCGTTCGTCGCCTTCCCCTCGAAGATCAACGCTCCCGTGATCGCGCCCTGCATCGGCCCGGAGGCTCGTTCCCAGGTGATGGGTGGCCCGGCGTGCAGCAGCAGGTTATCCCGCATGTCCGGGATCACATCCCGCGCCTTGCCCAGCCCCACCAGCACCGGTCGAGCCTCCATCATTCGCTCTGTGGCTTCTGTGTTTGCTTGTTCGATGTTCATGGTGATTCTCCTTTCGATTCAGTGCTTTGATATGCGGGATCTTTTCCACATCAGATCCCAAAAAGGATCTGTACGGAAATCTCCTTGCGAAGATTCTCTCGTGAGTACACGAAACAGTTGACCTCATGGCCAGGCGCGATCTCCATCGGCGCTGGTGGCAGTTCCTCCGCCCAGCGAGGCGTGGCGTGCTCGCAGCGAGGGTGAAATCTGCTACGGGCCCGCTGGCCAATACCTCAGCCTTCTCCGCTCCACGTTCACCGACGAGATGCCTCAAGAATCGTCAGTCCTACTAGACGGTTGTCCCTATAGTCTAAGATAATCCCTTCGTCTAGCATTTCACTGTGCGTTGAAGCTGGCTTTTCCTCAAAGTGAAGATAAAGCACGTCTGCCTCTGCATCATAGTCCAACCACATCTTAGTTCTCGGCAACTTGATGAAGTTTGCCGTGGCCCTGAACAAGTAATTGATGTTCTGTTTCTCTAAGAGTTCTGCGACCATATAACCATCCTCCGATTATACTTGCGAGGTAACTACTCAGGCCGTAAGCGTTCGTCAAGATGTTCATAAAACCTCCACGAG
>CAYMKL010000215.1:0-6515 GCA_964390805.1 uncultured Anaerolineae bacterium
CAGGTGTTCATTGGCTTGCTTTTGCCCTTCCCACGAAAATAGGTTTGAGCGTCTGCATATATTGATCTATGTCTACGCCAATTCTAGCCACTAAACTTTATATCCCCCCCGTCCGTCCAGAGCTGGTCTCACGCCCCCGCCTGATCGAGCGGCTGAACGAGGGGCTAGGCCAAAACCAGGGTTTTGGTCGCAAACTGAGCCTCATCTCTGCCCCCGCCGGCTTTGGCAAAACCACGCTGGTCAGCGAATGGGTCGCCGGTTGCGAGCGACCGGCTGCCTGGCTCTCGCTGGACGAAGGGGATAACGCCCCCACACGCTTTCTGGCTTACCTCGTCGCTGCTTTGCAGACCCTTGCCCTGAGCGGAGTCAAAGGGATTGCGGCGAATATTGGAAAAGGGGTGTTGGGTGTGCTCCAATCCCCTCAGCCACCGCCAACAGAATCGATTCTGACAGTCCTGATCAATGAAATCATCACCGTCTCGGACAATTTCGTCCTCGTCCTCGACGACTACCACGTTATTGATGCTAAACCGGTTGACACTGCCCTCACCTTTCTGCTCGAGCACCTGCCACCACAGATGCACCTGGTCATCGCCACCCGTGAGGATCCACAGCTACCCCTGGCCCGGTTACGCGTCCGGGGCCAATTGACCGAACTGCGCGTCGCAGACCTGCGTTTTACCCCCTCCGAAGCCGCCGGATTTCTCAACCAGGTGATGGGCCTAAACCTCTCGGCTGAAGAGATTGCCGCACTGGAGACCCGCACCGAAGGCTGGATTGCTGGTCTGCAAATGGCGGCCCTCTCCATGCAGGGGCGAGCAGACACCGCCAGTTTTATCCAGGCTTTCACCGGCAGCCACCATTTCGTGATGGACTATCTGGTCGAAGAGGTTCTGCAGCGCCAGCCCGACCGTGTCCGCAGCTTCTTGCTGCAAACCTCTATTCTCGACAGGTTAAGTGGTCCTCTGTGCGATGCTGTGCGATTTGGATCCGCCAAATCGCCGACCGGGCAGGAAGATGGCAGAGGGATGCTGGAGGCCCTGGAGCGTGACAACCTGTTCGTCGTTCCGCTCAATGACAATCGCCAGTGGTATCGCTATCACCACCTCTTCGCAGATGTTCTGCAAGCGCATTTGACGGAGGAGCAGCCCGATCGAGTACCTATCCTGCATCGGCGGGCGAGCGAGTGGTACGAGCGAAACGGTCTGCCCGCCGATGCGGTTCGCTACGCGTTTGCCGCGGAAGATTTCGAGCGGGTGGCGGACCTGGCCGAGCTGGCATGGCCAGCAATGGACAGCAGTTTCCAGTCCGCCGCCTGGCTTGGCTGGGTGAAGGCGCTGCCGGACGAACTGATCCGCACCAGGCCTGTGCTCAGTACCCAGTATGCCTGGGCGTTATGGATGGGTGGCGAGCTGGAGGCCAGTGAGGCCCGACTGCGGGATGCCGAACGGTGGCTGGATCCTACAGGAGATATGAGCGCGCGGCCGGAAGGTTCATCAGTCGGGATGGTCGTGGTGGACGAAGAGCAGTTTCGGACTCTGCCAGCCCAGATTGCGCTTGTCCGTGCCTACAATGCCGAGGCTCATGGCGATGTCTCTGGCACGGTGAAGTATGCTGAGCTGGCACTCAAACTCACACCTGAAGAAGACCATCTCGGGCGAGCCCAGGCAACCGTGTCCCTGGGGTTCACATACTGGGCGAGCGGAGATCTGGAGGCAGCCCACAGGGCCTTAGCCGATTGGATAAACAGTATGCAGAAGGCGGGCAACATGGTTTTTGCCATTGCCAGCACCTTTGCCCTGGCTGACATAATGGTAGCGCAGGGTCGTCTCCACGAAGCAGTAAGAGCATATAAGCAGTCATTGCAGCTTGCATCAGAGCATGACGAGCATGTACAGCGGGTAATAGCGCATCTGTATTTAGGTTTGGCTATGCTGTATCATGAGATGGGTGATCAGGAAGCCGCCGCCCAGCACCTGCTAAAAAGCAAGGAGTTGGGTGAGCAGTCTACGTTACCTGATTGGCCCTACCGCTGGTGTCTTGCCCAGGCACAACTAAAGGAGACCCGGGGAGATCTGGAAGCTGCTCTTGACCTGCTGGATGAGGCAAAGCGCCTGTATGTCAGGGTCACTGTACCAGATATACGTCCCATAGAGGCACTGAAGGCGAGGGTGTATGTCAGGCAGGGCAGATTACCCAAAGCCCTGGCTTGGGTGCATGAGCTGGGCCTTTCGGTTGACGACGAGCTCAGCTACCTGCGCGAGTTCGAGCACATCATGCTGGCCAGGGTGCTCATCGCCGAGTATGAGAGCAACCATACCGAACACTCTGTACCTCAGGCAAATGGACTGCTGGAGCGCCTCCTGCAAGCGGCGGAAGAAGGTAGAAGGATGGGCAGCGTCATCGAGATCCTGGTGCTGCAGGCGCTCGCTCACCAGGCACAGGGCAACATCCCCCTGGCTCTCGCGCCGCTGGAGCGCGCCCTGACCCTGGCCGAGCCGGAGGGCTACGTCCGAATCTTTGTGGACGAAGGCCCACCCATGGCGGCACTATTGACAAGGATGAAGGATGAAGGTGGAAGGATGAAGGCGTATATTCACAAATTGCTTGCTACCATTGGAAAGCAAAGAGATGTTCATCCTTCATCCTTCATCCCTCAGCCTTTGGTTGAGCCCCTGAGCAAACGTGAACTTGAAGTGCTTGGGCTGCTCAGAACCGAATTGAACGGCCCGGAGATTGCCCGCGAACTCATGGTATCCCTGAACACCATGCGTACCCACACCAAAAACATTTACAGCAAGCTCGGAGTACACAACCGTCGGGCGGCCGTCCGCCGCGCTGAGGAACTCGATTTGTTATAACGACCACGCAACCACCCAAGCTATGGCCCCGGCCATAGCCTCCGGCCCTGGCAGGTTTGTCGAACCACCTGCCGGGGCGTTTTATTTCCCTCACAGCATCCCGATCAAGGGCTATCGAAATAGCCTTAATCATCACATCAATCATCACATGTGATGATGACACCTCATCACATTAATTGGTATACTATGGTCGAAGCGAAGAGAAAAACGAATGGAACTATGTGGATATTCGTCCATGAGGAAAATGCACGAGGCGCAGAATGAGTGAAACACACGCATCAACTGAGAATCATTACGAGCCTGGACTTTACGAAATTCGCATCAAGGGACACCTCGATGGCCGGTGGGCCGACTGGTTTGAGGGCCTCACCATCACGCTGGAAGAGGACGGCGTTACGCTTTTAACAGGCCCGGTGATTGATCAGGCCGCGCTGCATGGCTTGCTAAGAAAAGTGCGTGATTTGAGTGTGCCATTGCTCTCGGTCAATCGCGTTGAACCCGGCCCCTCGACCACGCTCGGGGCAGGCCAGGCAGAGGCGACATCTGTCGCGTCAGATGTCAGACAGTAAGTGGCAGCAGGCTGCTTGGGCAAGATAGCGATATTTGGAAAGGAGGTTTGCCTATACAGCATTTCTAGCCTATTTCAGCCCCCACGAACAGGATGGGGACCAGAGTTTCATTCAAGTCCAATGCAATGAAACTTATCAAAAACACAGAATAAGGAGATAAATGATGAATGATTTACAGAAGATGAAGCAGGAGAAAAGCGTTCTGCGATGGGGTGGTCTGGCCGGTATGCTGGGTGGCATCCTCTTCATCCTCGCCATGATTGTAGTAGGCGTGCTCATACCCTCGGACCCTGCCGACCTCGTGGGGTGGGTCACGAGGTTCCCCGACATCAGAGCGGCCCGCGTAGTAGAGAATGTCGTGTACCTGGCGGCTCTCATACTACAGATCCCCCTCTTCCTGGCCTTGTATCGGGCTCTCCAGAAGACGAGCCTCGCGCCCGCTTTCTTTGGGAGCATCCTGGGCATTGTGGGTCTCGTCGCGATGGTGGTCTCAACAACTCCGCACGTCGCTCACGCCACGCTCTCCGACCTCTATCACGCTCCAGGGGCGACCCCCGCGGATCAGGCGACACTCGCTATCTTGTGGCAGACGATCCGGGGCATATTCGATGCGATGCTCTACGTAGGGTTCTTTGTCGTGCCGATAGGTATCATTGTCCTCGGGGTGGGTATGCTCGGGGCCCCGGCCTTTGGCAAGGGCTTTGGCAGAGTGATCGTGGTGCTCGGGGGGATTGGTCTCGTAGCGGCAGTTCTCCAAATAGTCGCTCCCTCCTCTATGATCGGCATGGGCAGCTATTTCGCAATCCTCATCTCCTGTCTCGTCCTGGGATGGAAGGTCTACAGTCTGTCGAAGGCCTCGTAGGGAATCTTGAAGATAAGGGAATGACGCGGGCGCGCTGAAGGCAATGGAGGGAGGAAGAGTGGACGCGCCCGCGTCATTCGAACTGTGGAACATAATAACAAAATCCAACAAAGCGCTGCCCTTCGACTTCGCTCAGGAGGGACCACCCTACCGCTATTCCGCTGCGCTTCATAGCGGTAGGTGAGCTTGGTCGTTAGTGCCGCTTGACATTCCTTCTTCCCAGCTTCAGTTTGGGCCTCGCCGAAACGGGGGCCAAAGGCAAAGCGGGAGGTGTACAGCGCCTCCCGCTTTTGCTGTTGGAGCTGGACATCGTACTATGCGGAGGCATTGCCGGCCCTTTCCCCGCACACTTCCAAGGTTTCTTCATGCGACAATGTCCTCTGCCGGTGTTAGTCCAGCGGCCTGCGACCGGCCAGGGGGCCTCGATTCTCCGATTGGGATTTGCATTCCTGCCCCCGTTGGTGTACAATGTGTCAGGCTTGACGGGGTTTCTGTTAGTCCCATTCCGCCCCACCGTGGCAAGCTTGCTAGACGGACGAGGTTTCTGCAATGAAAGCAATTGTCTACACAGAATTCGGCCCACCGGAAGTTCTTCAGCTCCAAGAGGTGGAAAAACCTACCCCCAAGGATCATGAAGTACTGATAAGAATATATGCGACAACAGTGGCAGCAGAGGACCCAGCAATACGACGTTCTCCAGGCTTCAATGGTCTTAGGAAACCCCGAAAAACAATACTTGGGGCTTATCTAGCCGGGGAGGTTGAAGCGGTAGGAAAGGATGTAAAACGATTCAGAAAGGGTGACCAGGTTCTTGGATCTACCTTTCCTGGGGCTGGCGCTTATGCCGAGTACGTATGTATGCCTGAAAAAGGGGCGCTGGCAAGTAAACCGGCCAATATGACTTATGAGGAAGCCGCCGCCGTTCCCAATGGCGAATTAACGGCATTGCCTTTTCTCAGAGATAAGGGAAATATCCAGAGTGGACAAAAGGTCCTTATCAATGGCGCTTCTGGAGCGGTAGGTTCTGCTGCGGTACAGCTTGCCAAGTACTACGGGGCAGAAGTCACCGGCGTGTGCAGTACCTCAAATTTGGAAATGGTGAAATCCCTGGGAGCCGACAGGGTCATTGATTACACTAAAGAGGATTTTACCCAAACCGGTCAGACCTACGATATCATTTTTGACGCAGTAGGCAAGAGTTCGTTTTCACGTTGTAAAGATTCACTAACGAAGAATGGGATATATCTTACAACGGTCCCTATGCCGGCGGACATGCTTCAAATGCTGTGGACTTCAATGGCAGGTGGTAAGAAGGTAAGGTTTGCGGCCACAGGTTTGAGGCCAATGAGCAAGAAGGCTGAAGATCTGGTCTTCATCAAGGAGCTTATTGAGGCGGGAAAGATGCAAGCGGTCATAGACAGACGTTATCCCCTGGAACAGACTGCCGAGGCTCACAGGTATGTCGAAAGAGGGCACAAAAAGGGAAAGGTAGTCATCACAGTGGAACATAATAACAAAACCCAATAGCAACATTAGGCATCATTATCTGGAAATCAAAGCAGAAAGGACGGAAGACCATGGAGCAGAACCGGGCCATGCAAATCATGGCGCAAGGCTACGTTTGATCGGAGGCCGTACTGCTGGCCGTGTGCCAGGAATTCGAGATGGAGACAGGGAACGATGTCATTCCCCGGATAGCCAGCGCGTTCGGCGGCGGGATCGGCAACACGGGGGCCGTCTGCGGTGCCGTCGCTGGTGCGGTGATGGCTATCGGCCTCAAGAAGGAGCAGGGCGACACCATGGAGGACTGGTTCCGCATAGCGGCGGTGGCGCAGGAGTTTCGTCGCCGCTTCGAGGCCGAGATGGGGACCATCAACTGCCGCGAATTGACGGGGGCGGATCTGACCACGGAGGAGGGGATCGCGCAGTACATGAGCTCTGACAAACCCCAGACGGTCTGCTTTCCTGCGGTCGGCGTAGCTTACCGGCTGGTGGTGGATCTGCTGAAGGAAACCTCGTAGTCAGGGGCCGTAGCGCTCGAGTTCCCGTCCAGTGCAAACCCACCGCAGGCTTGACAAACGGGAGGGCGAGAAGGACACAAATCATATGAGCAAAAAACATGTGCGTACAATTCTTGCGGTTATCTTGGGTGCGGTTGTCGGCACAATTTAGAAGTTTCCCGATTCTGGGGTCAGGTACAGAAGGCAGGTAAACCGTAACGAT
>CAYMKL010000216.1:0-6137 GCA_964390805.1 uncultured Anaerolineae bacterium
CAGAGCCCCGTCCCCGGGGCGACTTTCGCAAGGTGGCTTTGCTGGCGACGACCCCGAGGACGGGGGCTGAGAGCGTTTTCAAGGACTTTCCGGGAGATCTCTCTTCCATAAGGAGGAGATGGCCATGGATGTCCACCTGTACCTATCCATGATACCCGAAGCGCTGATCGCTTCCATGTTGACGCCTGAAGAGTTTGGTGTTTACTATTCAGTTGGAAGTACCAAGAAGGCACGCGGGCAGGCCATCTTCTTTGAAATTGATCCGGATTTCAGATACGATTATTTCCGCATCGAAGAGGGCATCCGGCGTTGTGTGCCTCACGAGGATGGAAGCCCGAAACGCTCGATCTATATCTCCGTCTATCGGGTGCTGGAGCATATCCCGCTAGATGCCATTCAGAGGCTCTATCTCGTGACGCAGGATGGGCGGGTGCTGGGACTGGAATCGAGCAAGGAGTTCCCCGAAAACACAGAAGGGTTGCACCTTTATCAGGAGATAGCTCCCGTGCACCCTCTGATCGTCAGTACCCTGGGCCCTCGTAGATTTTACGATCTCATTGTCAACACTCCGACTAGCCTCCTCTCTCTGCCGGCGATTTGCTTTGTGGAGCTGCGGTTGGGCGAATTGGCCACAGACCCCGAACGCGGCGCTGTGCGAGATCTGCCCTATTCCAACATCGGTCATCTGCGTCAGTGTCTCGTAGACCTGAGGACCAAGACTGTCCACACTAAAATGGTCAACCGCATCCAGCCGGCTTCGTTCCCGTACCGCACGATAAAGAGCGGAATCTTCGTGGGGAATGTGGAACGGCTCCTCTATTTCCCTCTGCCCTCGCAAGAAGAACTGCGTGCCAAACATTACCGTTGGTGGCGCTCTGCCAACATGTGAAACCGTGATGCGTGAAACGTAAAACGTGAAACGTGAAACGTGAAACGTGATACACGATGAATTGCTTACGTTTACGTTTCACGTCAGGAGGGACAACGGTGGTAGGCTCTGAGCTTTGGATTTTTGTGGCCATCTTTGCGGGCATCGTTTCCGTCGGAGTAGCGATCTGGCTATATACCTGGGTTAACCGGCAAGACCCAGGGTCCGAAGAGGCTCAGGAAGTCGCATCCTGGATTCGAGAGGGGGCGAGAACCTACCTGCGTCGTCTCTACACGGCCCTCACTTTGGTCGCAGTCGCGCTGGCTATCATCATCGCCATTGTGTTTAGCTTCGACATAGAGCACCTGGGCATGAAGGCAGTAGCCGTCAACCCATCACGGGGTATCACGATGGCGCTGGCTTTTGTGGCTGGCGCGATGTGTTCTGCTATGGCCGGGTATATGGGCATGAGTGTCGCCGTGGCCGCCAACGTGCGAAGCGCAGCAGCGGCCAATGAGAGTATCAATCGTGCTTTCAGGGTGGCCTTCTACGCCGGTTCGGTGATGGGCTTGGCTATGGTGGGCCTGGCCATCATAGGCATGAGCACGGTCTATCTTCTCACTGGCGACCCGGAGATCATCCTGGGCTTCAGCTTCGGCGCGTCGGCGTTGGCACTGCTGGCCAAAGCGGGTGGCGGCATCTACACCAAGACGGCCGACATCGCCGCCGACCTGGTGGGCAAGGTCGAGGTCGGCATTCCCGAGGATGACCCCCGCAACCCGGCGGTGGTCGCCGATAACGTCGGTGATAACGTCGGCGACGTGGCCGGCATGGGCGCGGATATCTTCGACAGCTACGTGGCCAGCACGGTGGCTGCCATGCTCTTAGGGGCTTCTCTCTTTGTTAGCGATGCGCTGTTGCAGGCCAGGTACGTTCTGTTTCCGCTGGTTCTGTGCACGCTGGGCATCGTCGCTTCGCTCATCGGTATCCGGTTCGTGCGTGTGGGCAAGGATGGCAATCCGGGCAGGGCGCTCAACAGTGGGACGCTCATCACCTGCGCCATCTTTGCGGTGCTGGCTGCTGCCACCGTGTTGTTGGGCGGCTACAGCCTCGGCGTATTGTGGGCTACACTGGCCGGGCTTGTAACCGGTGTCGTCATCGGCTTTACCTCCGATTATTACACTTCGTCTGATTTCCACCCGGTGATGGAGACGGCCCGCGTTTCCGGCTCGGGCGCGGCCATCAACATCATCACGGGCTACAGCTACGGCTTGGTCAGCATTGTTCCCTCGATCATTGGCATCGTCATGGCGACGCTGCTTTCCTATTACCTGGCGGAATACTCCGGGATCAGCGGCGTCTACGGGGTCGGTATCAGTGCGGTGGGGATGTTGTCCGTCAGTGGCATGATTGTTTCCTCCGACGCTTACGGACCCATCGTGGACAACGCGCGGGGCATCGCCGAAATGGCTGGGATGTCCCAGGAAGTCATTGACACCACTGACGTGCTCGATGCGGCTGGCAACACGGCTAAGGCCATCACCAAGGGTTTCGCCATCAGCGCCGCCGCACTCACCGTCCTGGCGCTCTTCGCAGCCTACGCGGAGGTCGTTGGGGCCAGGGGTGTGGAACTGGTCATCAGTCTGCGACACCCCGTTGTCGTCGCTGGCGTCCTGTTGGGCGCGGTGACGCCGCCGTTGTTCAGCGCCCTCACTATGTTAGCCGTGACGCACAATGCTTTCGACATGATTGAGGAGATCCGCCGGCAATTCCGCGAACGCCCTGGCATCCTGGCCGGTACGGAAAGGCCCGACTATGCGGCCTGTGTGGGCCTGGCTGCCCAGGGTGCGCTGTCGTCCCTGGTGATACCGGCCTTCCTGGCCATCGTTCTCCCCGTCCTGGTTGGCATCATCCTCGGCCCCGAGGCCCTGGGGGGATTCCTGGGAGGGAGCATCTTCACCGGGGTCATTTTCGCGCTGCTGATGTCCAACGCTGGCGGGCTGTGGGACAACGCCAAGAAGTTCATTGAATCGGGAGAGTTTGGTGGCCCTGGCTCCGATGCCCACAAAGCCGGCGTCGTCGGCGACACCGTCGGCGATCCGTTCAAAGACACGGCTGGCCCTTCCATCAACACGCTGATCACCGTGATGTCTTTGGTATCCTCCCTGTTCGCCCCGATCATCGCCGCTTTCCACTTGTTCTAGGGTTCGGTGGTCTTCCCTTTGGCGATCCGGCGAGAGTAGAACAGAAAAAGCGGGAGGTGTTTTAGACCTCCCGCTTTTCTATTTGGACACCTTTTCGGCGTGGCCAGAATTGGGCCTGAGAGGGTGAGGAATGTTCAGCCGCATAACGGGTTCGAGCTAAGCCGCTCGGCGGCTCAGGCTCGACATCATTCTCGCGCCAGCCGTGTCGGCTTCAGCAAGTTGTTCGGCGGCTCCTTCGATGGGCCTCTCCGGCTTTGGTTTGCCCTGCTCTGCCACGGGGGCGCACCGTCGCCTCGGCCCGCACGCTGAAGATACCCACCTCAGTCTTGGACTCGGTCCACTCACCAAAAGCGGCCTCCAGGTCAGAGTACTCGGCCTTGCGTTCGGCCAGCGCCTGCTCCCGCTGGGCCGCTGTCTCCCAGAGGTCAGTCGTCAGATACCGCAGCGGATTCTCCGTGTCGCGCAGCACGGTGGTGCCTTGGAAGCCCGGGCACTGTGCGAACAACTTGCTCCACGCGCCGCCTGGGCCGTACGCCAACTCGAACTGGCCTCGGGCCTCCTCCTTGACGACGAACTCCCAGACAATTTCGACCATGCTGGACCTGCCTCTCCATCAACCGGCTTCCATTACCAGCGTTCCTCGGGCGCCCTCCGACTTTCCGCCTAACGACCAAGCTCAGGCGTGCGCGGTAGCGCATCGCCTGCAGCGGCTGGTTAGGGAGAGGACTCGATGGTTTCCTCCTTAAGTGACAGCCTCGGGTACGGGCATAACAGATGAGTGGTGATCGACAATGAGCCAGCGCCTGTCGTCCTTCACATAGGTAAGGCTATAGCGCGCATGAATGGTTTCGACCTGTCCATCTTTGACCCACGAGAACGTGTAAGAGCCCGTATTGACCGCCGCAGTGCCATAGACCCGAATGAGCGGATCCCGAAACGTCACCTTACGGTCCGTAAAGGTGAAAACGTGCTCAAAGTAGTCGCGAATGGCTGATGGATTATCTCGGCGGGAGGGGGAGAGTGTACCCCACAGAACCGCGTCATCAGCGTAGAAGGTGAGGATGGTCTCGGGATGGTCCGCACTGAAGGCGGTGGCCCACGCCTCCATAGCTGCTGTAATGTCCGCCTTGTTACTGTTGATGCGTTCAGAGGAAACCATGGACATTTCTCCCTAACGACCTAAGTTCAGTTGCGGCGAGGGTCTGCCGAAAGGCGTCCGACCAACCAAAGTTATGACTACATTTCCCTATAGTTTGCGACAATACATCCTGCAAGCTTGCAAAACCTAATGGCTTCGAGCTGAGGGGCCGGGGGTTGTTAGGCGGCCAAAATGCCTACCTTACCAATCAAATGCTTGTTCAACGAGGAATTGAATAATCCAAAATACGGGCGGGAGTGCAATCGCAGTAAGCACAGATCGAACGGTTTCCGGCTTCCATGGCCATGTTGGGATAGCCTTAATTTTCCTGTGCTGAATCTCCAAGCTGGAAATCATCCCTCCTAGCCGGTCAATTGCAGAGTAATCATCAGCATGGAATCGCTGATTGAACATCGCAAAGACAGCCTCGAACTGAAGATCAATGTCGTGAAGGATCCTTTCCTTCTCCATCTCCATGAGTCGGTGAGCGCCAACTAGTGGCCAGACGAACACTGCAACAGCCAGGATCGTAAATGACACCATCCCTCCCAGGCTTAATGGATCCGTCAACAAGTCCGGATTGATTAGCATCCACCCATAAGCAGAAATTGCCAGTCCCGCCGCTGTTGACGCAGTGAGTTTCGAAAACGCATACAGAGGCTTCATATCAAACAGATTGATGCGAGTGTGATTTGAATAGATGGCGCTGACCAAGCGCAGTTGCCTGATGGTGTGATAGAAAAACGCACCAACCAAAAACGCGGTGCTTTTATCAATGATGTGAAAGACGATTGTGAAAATGCGTAGATCGTCAAGAGCCGCGTATCTGACCGGCACAATCCACAATCGTTCCGTGAGGACTAGAAAGACTACCATGATCAGACCTGCAACGAAGGTCGCGCGAGAAGGCATGGTCGAAAGCTTGTACTGAAAGTCGTCGAATTCTGGCTCAGTGATTGCCAGCGTGGGTCTCATGGAATTCAGCGCCGTGACAGCTTGATTGTCAAGAAGGTGGATTAGTGCCAGGCTGTAGGGGATTGCCAAAGCGTTGAAGATAATGACAGGTAGGAGAGCGTCAAACTGCAGGCCACCATCCAACCAGAGGAAGAGCATCTGAATCAGTATCAGAACAAGTCCGAGACCGACATAGAAGACCCACTCCCGCATCGGCAGTTTCTCAACCCAATTGGTGAAGCGATCGATCCAACTGGGCTTGTATGGTCGGGCTTCTATCCTAATCTCAGTTGTCGTATCGGCCATTTGGATGCTTCCTTTTTTCACCCTTTTAGTCTTAAAAAGCTTCGTGGCATTCATCCATGAAGGCGCACGTTGGACAGACTTTCCATCTCACATAAAGAAGCTTAGCCGCCAGCACCCCTATGAAGCCAATCAAAGAGATTAGGGCGAATAGAGAGAAATTCAAAAGTAACGAAATGCCTATTAAGACAATAGGCCCTAACCATAGTATGTAAGAATGGAAAAACCATCTCTTCGCACAAGCTACATGTTTCTGCAAGAAAGCTTCATTCCATTCATCTACAGGCAATAGCGACAGAGTAGCCTTCCCCGTCTTTCTATCAACTGTGGTTTCCCTCACTTTGTAATAACAATATTGACAATGCTTAATTGGCCATACCAATAAGTTAAACGCAGCAGAATATATTAAATACACCACAGCAACCCATGGATGGAAAAACGTTAGCCCTACGGTGCCAAGAGCTACCAGACTTAACCTCAAAACCAATACAAGTACCGAATTATCGTAGGGACACTTAGGATAAAACAGATGCCGTAGATCCAATGTTTGTTGTGCTTCAGTCATATTTCAATTCCTCCTGATTTGCTAGGTTTTGTTATCATGTTCCACGATTATGACTACATTTCCCTTTTTGTGTCCTTTTTCGACATACCTGTGAGCCTCGGCAGT
>CAYMKL010000217.1:0-5968 GCA_964390805.1 uncultured Anaerolineae bacterium
GCTGAAAAAGTGTCCGTTGACTACCAGCCCTTTCAGGGACGTTTGGAAATCTCAGGGACTCATGTCATTTCCTCCTTGTCAGTTCACTGATCACTGATCTCCTCGCGCTTCAGTGGCGCTAGAAGAGCGACTCTAGTTCCATGCCCAGGCTCGGACGTAATCTGAAGTTGCCCGCCGAGGTGACTCAATCGCTCGCGGATGCTGAAGAGGCCGAATCCCTCGATCTCGCTCCAGTGGGAGCCAATGGGGAAGACATCGAACCCAACTCCATCGTCTTCAACGGCAATTCTTACGTGGCTATCATCTCTTCCAATGACTACCTCGACGCTCTGTGCCTGGGCGTGCTTGACGACGTTGATTAGCAACTCGCGCACTGCCTGGAAGAGAACTATCCGAATATCGTCATCCAATGGTTTGGGTTGCCCATCGTCCCTGAATTTGGCCCGGACACCGTCTCGTTTCTGGGTTTGCTCGGCCAGCCATTCCAGCGCGGATTCTAGCCCCAGTTGGTAGAGGATGGGAGAGCTGATCTCGAAGGTCAGTGATCTCGTGTTCTGAATTATGTCCTCAATGTACTGGTGGATTTCTTCCAGAGGTTCGGCAAGCTCGGTGGAGGATGCTGATTGCCGCAGTGCTCCCAACTGGATCTTGCAGATGGCCAGAGTCTGGCCAATACGATCATGTAGGGCCGTCGCGATCTCTCGCCGTTCCCGTTCCTCGGTCAATGATAACTCAGAAGCCAGCGACCGGAGCCGCTCTTGATAGGTGCGAATCCTTTCATCAGCTTGCTTCCGCTCGGTCAGTTCTTGCTGAATAGCCTGGTACAACTGCGCGTTCTGGATGGCGATGGCCGCCTGGTTGGCGAAGGGCATGAGCTTGTCTGTGTCCCCCTCCCTTAGCTCCTTCCGTGTTGAAGCGACGATGCCTCCTACCGTCTTCCCTCTGGCCAGCAACGGCATGGTGAAGAACGCCCTGGAGTCCAGAAGCTTTTGCAGGGCCGAACAAACCGTCCGGCTCCAGAAAGGCCTGGCCAGCTCGTAGAAATCGCGCTTGATGGTTGCCCGACCATCTAAGAGATTGTTGACAGCCTTATTGAAATCCCTTCTCGCTGGGATCTTGACCTGGAGGAGTGGGTAACCAATTATGGCTTTCATCCTTTTAGGGATCTTGGCCCCCGTGGAAACCGCACTGCCCTTGAAAATCCCCTCTTCTTCGTCCAGCAAGAATATGAAAGCGGTATTGCAACCGAGTCCCTCCACGATACCATCTGCTGTTCGTTGTAGCACCTCATTCAGGTTCAAGGCGCTTTGTATCATCGCGGCGGCAATGGCATTGAGGGCGGCCAGCTCCCGGTTGTGTTGCCTGATCTCTTCCTCGGCTCGTTTGCGCTCGATGATCTCGGCCTGTAGTGCTTCGTTGGCCTGGGCCAGTTCTGCGGTCCGTTCCTGAACCCGCACTTCTAACTCGTGGTGAGCTTTTTGGAGCGCGTCTTCCGCTCGCTTGCGCTCGGACAGCTCTCGTTGAGCCTCCTCGTACAACTGTGCGTTCTTCACCGCCATACCCAACTGGTCGCTGCCCGTCATCAGGAACTCCATGCTCCACTGGACGAGGGTATTGCTCCCGCAACCAGCCAGCAGCATAATCCCCAAGGCGGTCTTTTCCCACCGCAGGGGCAATAGGATGCAAGGAAGCAACCCGGCGTTTCTGGCTATGCCCTTGACCGAGTCACTAATCCACCACAGATTAGACACGTCCAAGGGAGCTCCTTTCTGCCAATAGTCCTCGCCCGGTGCTATCGCCTCGAACCGTTCCACCAGTTGCGGCGACAACCCCTGCGCGCCCCAGACGCGCAATCTGCGCGAGGAGCCTTCTACCAGGAGCACGCATCCCGCATCAGCACCCGTGATGTCCATGATCTTTTCCGTGCTGACATCCAGCATCTCCTCCAGACGCAAAGATCGGTTGGCCGCATTGGCAATAGCGTTGAGAGCAGCCAGCTCCCGGTTGCGCTGCTTGATTTCCTCCTCAGTTCGTTGGCGCTCGGTGATTTCGGCTTGTAATGCTTCATTGGTTTTGGAGAGATCTACGGTCCGTTCCTGAACCCGCATTTCTAACTCGTCGTGAGCTTTTCGCAGCGCCTCCTCCGCTCGCTTGCGCTCAGCTAGCTCTCGCTGAACCTCCTGATACAGCCGGCCGTTCTCCACGGCCACCGCCACCTGGCTGGCCAGGGCGGTTAAGAGTGCGATGTCGTGCTGCGGATAGTAGTCGTCCGGATCCCGCCGTCCAAACAACCAGACCCCCATCGTTTTCTTCCGTATCTCGAGTGGGACCGCCAGCCGCACCCAGTCAAGCTTGTGCCTGTCAGGGTATTCGTCCTGCGCCTCGGCCAGGGGCGGCCGGTAGCGGCCAGCCTCGGCCAGCAACTGCCGAACCTGCTGCGGTGTCTCCGGTGTCTCACTCAGACTGACACCACGCGCATAGACAAGATTGGTATCCCCATTTGCCAATAGAACCAGCGCCGATTGGCGGATGAGCAGACTCGGAGCGACCTCGTCAGCCAACAACGGAACCAGGGCTTTGCGATCAAGGGCGGCGGGGATCCGGTTGGCGAATATGCGGAGGATGTCATCCGGGTCGTGTTCGGTACCGTAGGACAGCCGGTCCACCAGGTGCTGAAAGCGGGAGCGCAAAGGCAGCGCGGCGATGACAAAGACTATCGAAACAGCCAGGCCGAAAACCACCGAGCTGTCAGGCAAACTGAGCCGCTGGCTTCCGACCGAGAAGACCAGCGCAAAGGCGCTCACATACAGCAAAAGGAAGCTGTACAGACTGAGCAGGCGATTGGCCCGGAACTCCAGGAGGCCCAGGTGGCGCTTGTAAATGGCATAGGTGTAGAACAGCGGCAGAACAGGGACCGCGAGTATCGCCACGGTAACCGTCAAGCCCCCCGGCCCGGGAGCGTTTAGCAGCTTTGGAATGAGCCACAGCGCGATGCCCGGCCCAAAAGCCAGGCCAACGCCGGCCAACATCAAGCGCACGGCCAGCCGCGCTGAGGGGGACGATCTGTCGAATAAGCGGGAGAGTAACAGCCCCAGGCTGCCCGGTATGGCCAGCAGTAAGCCTAGGGCATACGCAGAGGTGGGGAGAAGTTGAAACAGCTCCAGGACAGCCAGGATGGCAGCGATGGTGTAAAGGAGGGGCAGGAAGTAACGGGAGCGTCCCCTGAGGAGTGGCGTGGGAACGATGAGGTGAAGGTGGAGATAGACCGGGGCCATCAGCCAGGTAACAGCGTGTAGCACCAGCGAAGAGGCAGCCACCTGCCAACTCGAAACCATCCCCACCGCCAACCAGAAGGCTGTCAGATAGTTAAATGAGACTAGCAGTCGCCAGCGCCTGTCCCGTGGTTGCAGAAGCAGCAAAACGACCGTCCCGGCTAACCAGAAGGGCAGATAAAACAACAGACCGGTCAGTCGCCTGGCCCGGTTTGTGCTGATGAAGACAGGCATCCGCCAGTTGATTGCCTGCCTGTCTCCGTCCCGACTCAGAGTTATTGGGACAGACTCTCCCGGGCCGTAGCCATCAAAGAGGACGCGTCGTTTGTCGTCCCAGTAGTCCTGGTAGGTCAGATGGCCAATAGCGATCAATTGATCGCCCACCTGAAGAGCCTGGAAGCCGCCTTGATTGGCTTCGCACCACCCTGGATAGGTGTCACACGGATCAATAGAAGTGACAATCCATTTGGTATTGAAGGTAATACCTGGTTCGGGAACCCAGAAAACGTGAGCGTAGGTGTAAAAGAGGCACAGCAGGAGCACAAGGGCGGAGAGCGAAACGAGCCGCCAATTCGGTATACGCGGGAGACCGCTGTTATGAGTGTTCATATCAAACACCTCCAATTGTGGGGATCCGTCTTCCATGTCTCGGCCTCAGTGGTCAGTAGGAGGTAGCTGTGTGGCGTGGCCCACTCATGCAACTTCGTCGCCAAAGAGCTCAACTGGTCGTCGTCGAGAAAATGGGTCAGAGCCATGAAGATGACGCCTACCCTCCGATGGTCCCCCAGTAGCTCCCTCGCCTCCGGGGAATCCAAGAGCGTAGTCGGGTCGGCCGCGTCGCACCATACGTAGCGAGCGTTGGGCTCAGGAGCAATGATCTCCTTTTTCCTGCTCTCTCCATTTTGCTAACAGTCAATCTCGAAGTGCGGAAACCCGCACCTCATCCGCAATTATACACCATCTTTTCTCCTTCGTCCAGTCTGAACCTGTCCCAGGTCTCGAAAATCGAGATTTGACAGAAAGCCGAAAATGTAGTATGATGGGAAACGTAGGACGCAGTAAGCTCTTGTTTCAAGTTCTAACGTAGTATAGCTAGGGCCGCCATTGGCACGGGCTGACAGGCAGAACCAAAGAACAAACTAACTCCGCCCTACAGAATATCACAAGGGAAGGAGGCATGCCAGCCAGTGAGTGAGAGAATTACCGGAACAGTGAAGTGGTTTAGCCGTACCAAGGGCTATGGCTTCATTCAGCGTGAAGGCGGAGACGATGTGTTCGTCCACTTCTCGGCTATCCAGGGCGAAGGTTTTCGTAACCTGGAAGAAGGCGACCAGGTGGAGTTCACTATTGAGAGCAGCCCCAGAGGCCCTCAGGCCGCCGACGTAGCGAAGCTCTAAGCCTAACAGAACCGCAGTAAGACACAAGCCCCGGCGAGGATCTTGATCGCCGGGGCTTGCGTGTTTTTCAGTCACCCTGTGCTTTTCGTTTGAAATCCACGAAGCGATAGCCTATGCCCCGCTCGGTGAAGATGTACCTGGGATTGGAGGGGTCCGTCTCGATCTTTTGGCGCAGGTAGGTGATGTAGAGGCGCAAAAGGTGGGAGTCGTCCCGATAGGCGTAGCCCCATACTTTGGAGAGCAGCATCTCGTGGGTCATCAGCCAGCCGGCGTTGTTGACCAGGTGATAGAGCAAGCGATACTCGGTCGGGCGCAGCTTGATCCTCTCACCGTGCACTATGACCTCCCGCCGGTTGAAGTCAATAGAAAGGTCGTCGTCAATTTTCAAGACCGTCTTCTCAACCGGCGATGGCATCTCCGTCCGACGCAGCACGGCCTTGATGCGGCTGGACAGTTCCCTGGGGCTGAAGGGCTTGGTGACGTAATCGTCGGCCCCCAGCTCCAGGCCCCGCACTTTGTCCTCCTCCTCGGCCTTGATGGTGAGCATGATGACCGGCACGTTCGATATCTCGCGGATGCGCTCCAGGGTCTCGAACCCGTTCATCTCAGGCATCATCACGTCCAGCAAGACGAGATCGGGCAGCTCTATCCGAACTTTTTTCAGGGCCTCCAATCCGTTAGAGGCCTCGATAACTCGGTATCCCTCTAGCTCGAGGTTCAAGCGGATGAACTTGATCATCCGCGGCTCGTCGTCCACTATCAGGATAAGCTTGTTTTCAGCCAAAGCCATGTTGAAGTCCTCTCTTTGTTTCTACTTTGCCGCTTCACCCTCTGCTCCCGCTGGATCCCTTCGACGGGCTCAGGACAAGCGCCAGATCCAGCGGCTCACGCCAGTAGAGTGCTCCCTGGGGGTTATCGTCAAAAGCCCTTTTGACTTTTTCCCTTGCTACAGGGGGGCGTCCTCGCCCCGATTTCGCGGTCGAACTGCCCTTGGGCGGGGCGAGGGCGCCCCTTGGTAGCGATTTTAGTGACCTTATCATACTACTCTGAGGCAAAATTGTCAACCGTCCTTGAACTGTGGGGGATTCCTGGTATAATACACTACCATTAGTGTCAACTTAAGAGAGCGATCTAGACTTCGGAGGTTTTCAGACGCGATTTCGCCAGCAAACCAACCAGATATTCAAGGTAACTTTGCCAGTAGAGGCACTGATGGAAACCTCCGAAGTCTCAGGTTGCACTAATGTTAGAAGTTTCCCGATTCTGGGGTCAGGTACAGAAGGCAGGTAAACCGTAACG
>CAYMKL010000218.1:0-5673 GCA_964390805.1 uncultured Anaerolineae bacterium
TGGGCAACCGCTGGGCCTTGAAGTCGCCGGCCAGGGTGTGGTCGAGGCGACGGGCTGCGGCGGCCGATCTCACCACGTCCAGTTCGATGCCGTAGGTCTCCCCGCCCAGCGTGGCGGCCAGGCGGGCCAGGGCGATCCCCTCGCCAGCACACGGGTCAAGCCAACGAAAATCCCCGCTCTTGGGCGGGGACAGGTGGCCGGTGATCAGGTTGACTACTTTCTCAGGGGTGGGAAAGAAGCCGGCTTTCATTTTGCTCGCTAGACGAGACATTCTGATTTACTCCTTTCTTGTTTTGTGAAATACCTCTCTGGCTGTAAGGGATGCTCTGGTTGATGCGGTCGTGCATCCCTCGTCTGAACTGCCGCATGATCTCCGCGCCCGTACAGGGCCACCAGCAGGTCAGCCCGCGCTTGAACTCATCGTCGGGGTGCGCCTTGGCTATCTTGATTTGCCTGACGTAGGCCCCGAGGGAAACCCACTTGTCTACTCCTGGGATGTAGATGACCCGTTTTACGTTGCTCATGGCTGCGCCTCCTGGTCGTATGGGCCTATCACCCGGGCGATGTTTTCGCGGTGTAGGGTGATGCCTCCGTGACGGGCGATGTGTCCGGGCGAGAGATCCGAGTAGCGCCTTCCGTCTTGGGTGAACAAAGCCAATTGGATGCACCTGGGACTGTTCAGTTGGCGCCGTAGAACACGGCAGGTGTGTCCGTAGATACACTCGACGACGACCAGGGTGTTGTCGTGGGACGTATCGTCGCCGTGGATGCAGTGCTGCTTACGCCCGTTGCAAACGCTGCAATGCAGCGCGCCGACGGAACCTGCATACGTGTGGCAGATGTGGTGGTGCTTGTCGCACATGGGGGCACCGCAAGGCAAGCGTCGTGTTGCTGGCGCATGACAGGGGATGACGGAGCTACACTCGATTATGCCGCCGTGCGTTGGGCTGATGAGATGGGTCTCGCTCATGGTTGTGCCTCCTCAAAGACCTTCGGCAACGTCCACGGGTCAATGCCACTGCTGATAAGCTCCGCCATGGCGGTCAGTAGCTTGATAGGTGGATCGTCGAAGCCCGAATCGGTGATGTCGTAGAACGGGTCTTTGATGGCGGAGCCGTCCGGGCGACGCCAGCAGAGGTTCAGGTTGCAAACGCGCTTGCCTCTCCAAACGTGAGCGGCCCACCAGGGAATCCTGAAGGGACTGTTGGGGACGAGCTTGGGCTGCAAGGCGACCCAATACAGGCCGTCAGCCTCGTAGTCGTAGAAGATCTGCGGGCCGTTGTCCGCTTTGCGGAAGGTAACGCCGGCGGTGGTGATAGTTCCGAGTTCGGTGATGGCGTTCATGCTTCTTCCTCCTCAACTTGGTCTACGTAGATGCTGAAGCCAAAGCTACAGTTGCAGGTAGCGCGGCCGGTAACGGCCAATATCTGTGTGGCCTCATCGTCGGTGTTGGCATAGCGGGTCACGCTGAATCTGTAGGTGAAGTGGCGTAGGTATCCCTCGCCCTTGGATTGCGCGTCAAAGTGCTTGCGCTCCTGCTGGCAGATCGCGTGACGGATGGTTCTGTCTGTTATCAAGTCATTGCCGATGTTCATGGCGTAGCCTCCTTAATGGTTTAACGACAGTCGCGGATAGCACGGACGGTGACGGTGATAGTGACGTAAGCGTCGTCGTCGAGGCCCTCGTAGTCGTTGAACGGGTTAGATGCGTAGTTGAAGTAGACGGCTGTGTCGAGTAGGGCTGGCGTGGCCCTGAACAAGGCGCGATCTTTTTCGAGAGCGAAGGCGGCGATGCGTTCGCCTTCTGGCCCAAAGGCCATGAAGTTGCCTTGAGTCTGGATTGCTTTCATGGTTTTGCCTCCTCAATGGCGGTGCGGGCGATGGCGATGACGAGAGCGGTCAGTTGGCGATGGTCGGTTGCTTGGTCTGGCTCGGTGGTTGCGATTGCTTCGAGAGCGTCGAAAAGCCTGGGCGCAGCCTTGACCAGCGCCAAGTTAGCCATGCCCTTGGGGTCTGGTTCTGAACCGTATGGGCGAACCATCTTGTGGGTATGGACTTTGGCGACAACGTTGCCATCGTCGTCGAGAACGTCAGTCCATAGAAAGCCTTGCAGCAGACCTTCGCGCCATTTTCTCTCTGTGTCGTTGCTCACGTTAGGTTGCCTCCTTCGGGATAGTTTGTGCTTCCTGTGAGTAGCCACTCTGAACAATAGTGAAGTCAGCTACGTTGTCGTACGGAACGCCGTGCCAGGAACACCATTCAGCAATCTCGTCTTCGGCATCTTCATCTTTGCGAGCGTGAATGAGGACCTCCCTGCCGCCCGAGAAGAAGACCCGAATGGCGACCCAGTTCTCCTCGTCCTCGTTTGCGTCGGAAAGACGGAGAACCTGGGACTTCGGAGACGACTGCCCCCACGTGAAGGCCGTCATACAAGCGTAGCACATGTTGACGCTGCGGTCTCCGGACGTGGTGGTGTGAGTTGCCTCGGTGGCGCCGTCGTTGCAGAAATCACAGAGTGTCATGGTTAGCACCCCCTTCCATCGTGATTTGCTCCAGAACCCCTGCCCAGCGTTCGGTGTTAGCTCTGATCCTCCAGCAGTACGTCCCCTCGGCATTACAGGGGACGATCAAGTCTCCGTACCTGCCCAGCTTCCACAAGCGGGGAGCCCACTCCCGGAAGGCCGGCAGGGCCAGCGCGTTGTTCCACTGGATCCAGAAGGCCTCCAGGGGCGGGTCTGGGGTGGCGCTGAGGACGTAGCAGTCCTGGTTGGGCAGGTTGTGCATCGTGGCCTGGGTGTGCAAGAGCACCAGGTGCAGCCAGTCGCTCTCCGGCAAGCGAACGCGGAGGGTGTGATACTTCGCTCCCTCCACTTTGGGTCGCTTGGCCAGGTACTGCTCGTAGGCGACCTTGAGGGTAATGTTCTCCTGAAACGCCGCCCAGATGCCGGTTACGGCAGTGACGCGGCCGATGAGTGAAGCGTAGACCGTTCCCTCGCGGTCGCCTGCCCAGCCGGTGCAGAACCCCTGCAGCCCTTGGTACTGGATGGGCCGCAGGCAGTGGTTGATTGCGACTCCGAGAAGCTCAGCGGGCATGGTGATAGCCTCCTTTCTTCGAGATTTGGCTGTGCCTCCTTGGCCAGCGCATCATAGAATGCTTCTGTGAACTCTGGTGTGGACGGCAGTATGGAGCCGTGGCCTTCGCCGCCGTACTCTGCCGGCCACCCCGCCTGCTTTAATGCTTCGACCACCTGCCTGGCGCGAGACGGAGTGCACTTTGAGCAAATGGCGTTGGTCTTTACTACTATCTTGCTGACGGACTTCATGGCTGCACCTCTTTGTCACATCTTCGTGGCTTGTGAAACCGCGCTATGAGCTTGTCCATGGTGACGGTCCAGCCTGGAAGTGGTTCGTCGCGTAGATAAAGAGTTGCTCCGACCCACATCCGCAAGTCGATGATTGACCTGGGCGGCCAAGCCAGAGCCTTGATGCGTGTGGCTGTGTCGGTTTTGAGGAAGTGGAAGAAGCGAAGGGAAGCCTGGTGAATGTCCTCGATCTTGTCGTAGTGAAAACAGGCCGCGTCAGTCTTAAACGTGATGGACGGCTCGTTCCAGCGGGGCGGATCGCAGCGGATGTTGATGCAATAGAATGGGCAGGCCCCGCCGATGTAGAACGAACCGTAGAAGGCGCGGTCGAAGAACAGGTTCTGGGTGTAGGTCAACAGTTTGACCCCTTTGTAGTCGAGGCTGGAGAGCCCGCGTGGGTTCATGGTGAGGAACGGGCAGGCCCTGGCGAAGATCTCCCACTGTTGCATTTTCTCTTGTACGTTCATGCCTATCTCTCCTTTGCTTTGATTTTGTCGGTGCTACTTCATGTGCTTCCAGTAATACGCCAGATACTCTTCGGCTTTGGCGACTTGAGCGCGGGCGTTGATCATCATCTGGGAGTTGGCGCCTCCTGGATCTCCCCAGCGGGGGAACCAGTGTGTGAGGGCGTCCACGGTCTGCTTGAGTTGCTCTAGCAGGTCAGCGATGAGATCGGCCTGCTCGTCGAACTCCAGATCTACCTCCGAGACCAGGGTGTCGTAGTCGCGCACCGAGGCTACGAGCGCCCGCTCGTAGCCGGAGCACCGCTCTAGCTCGTCGAGGATCGCCTGGGCTTCTTCAGCCGACAGGCTGGCTATGCCGCCATTGTCGGCGATGAGTTGGAGCTCAGCGATGGTGTTCTCAAGGGTTTCGTTGGGTTCGTTCATGGTAGTTTCGCCTCCTGGTTTTGCTATTTGTCTTACCTCTGACCCTTCCTGCGAAAGCAGGTCTGAATCTCGTCAGGCTCGCTGCCCCACTTCGCCATGGGCTGCAAGTACAGGGCCAGCCAGGAGAAGAGCCGCCGGGTGCCATCTGGTTCGACCTTGGCGGCGTGGTTGCCGTTGGGGAGAGTGATCCACCTCAACTGGGAGTGGAACACCCCCTTGTCCCGCAAGCGACGAAGCACCTTGTATGCCTTGTTGAAAGACCAGCCGAAGCGCTCCGCCACCAGCCTGGTGCGCAACGGTTTCGGGTGCACCCCGCGGGCCAGGGCGATGACGTCGAGTTGCTGGCGTGAGAAGCGGAGACGAGGGTAGGTGTCCTCGTCGAAGGGTCGAGTGATTCTGATTTTGGTCTCGCTCATTCTTCCTTGCTTCCTTTCCACCTTCTACTCCAAGGTTGCGTTGGACGTGACAGCTAGCTGTCACGTCCAACGTAACTCTGGAATAGAATAGCGTCTGAAGGCCTCAAAAAGGTCGAAGAGTCGGTTTTGGGTTGCACGAAAAGCCCATCTTGGATATACTTCGTCCAGCGTAACTCTGGAATGCGGACTTTTCGTCCAGCATAACCCTAGAAAGGAGACTTTTCCCATGGCTTTCAAACGCAAGCCACCATCAGGCAATGTTCGCCGGGTTATCAGCCTGGGGAACAACTTTCGCGGGGTGACCACCAACAAACGGGGTCGCCTCGTTCAGTTTGAGTCGGAACAGGAGCGCAAGTTAGTGCTGCTCCTGGAGCGCGATTCCACGGTGGCCGACTACATCAGCCAACCGGAGGTCCTCAGCTTCCGCGATGCCAGCGGTCGGCAACGGACCTACACGCCAGATTTCAAGGTGTGGCGGACCGATGGGCAGATCGAGCTGCACGAAGTGACCATCGAGACCCGGCGCGAGACCCGGGAGTCCTTGCAGCGGCGAGAGGCAGCCGCCCGGGCCATTTGCCAACAACGAGGCTGGCGCTACCTCGTTCATACCGACCAGACTCTGCCGTCCGGCTACGAGTACGCCAATCTCGACTTCCTGGCTGCCTTCCGGGCCCAGACCTACGCCAATGCCGAGATCACGGCCTGGTGGTTGAGACACCTGGTTAGTCCGGAGAGGCTCCATCCCCGGGCAGTGTTAACCCAGGCCGGGCCCGACCTGGCTGCAGGCCCTCTCCTCAACGGCCTCTACCACCTGCTCTGGCACGGCGTTATCCAGATGGGTTGGCAACAGCCTTTCATCTGGCGAGGTGACTTCCACCCGGCGGCGTGCATCTGGCTCCCGACAACCCCTTCGACAGGCCCTCAGGCTGAGGCTTTGTCCCGAGGCTTGGCCCAAGGGGTTCAGGCCGAAGGCTCAGGGCAAGCACAGGAGGTGCACTCATGAAAACCC
>CAYMKL010000219.1:0-5602 GCA_964390805.1 uncultured Anaerolineae bacterium
AGACGGAGACCATGGCGCCTGTATTCAGGTCGTACTTGATCACCTGGGCCGGAGACATGTCGAGGCCGAGGTAGGCATACTGTCCGTCGTAAGCCACGGCGCGGCAGCGACCCCTTTGCTCTCCTCCTTCCCAGACGCCCAGTTCGTTGAGTTCGATGGCGTCCACCTTGGATACCGAGGCCGGGCTGAGATCCCAGCCGGTATACAGGTTTGTGCCGTCGAAGGCGAGGGCTCTCAGGGTGCGGTCTTGCGGATCGTAAAGCCAGGGCAGCAAGGGATACAAGGTGCTGGCCGTGAAAGCTACGATGGTGCCCATGTAGAAGTCGTACTGTGGGTCTATGACACCGGCAAAGTAGTCTACGGCAGCGTACACCACTCCTTCCCCGCTGGTGAGGTCGAAGTAGTGACCGAGGGATTCTTCGTCATCGCGAACCGCTGCGGTGCTCATGTCCGAGGGGTCAATCTTGACCAGCACACCGGGGATGGTGTACAGCCCTGTGTACAGGTAGCCGCCGCTGCACGTCAAGGCTCGACACCTGTGCTGCCCCGTGCCTCCCTCCCAGGTAGCGAGGGTGGCCATGTTAGACGGCTCGATCTTGACTACCTTGGCCGGAGAGGTATCCAGGCCGGCGTAAAGGAATGTCCCATCGTGGGCCAGGGCAAAGCACTCGTCGTCTCCTGCAGGAGCGGTCCAGACGCCCACGGTTTCCATGGTGGCGAGATTTACTTTGATGACCCTGGCGGGGTCGGTCTCCAGACCGACGTACAGGAAAGCACCGTCGCTGGTCAGGGCCTGGCAGTCGTTCTCCCCTGACAGGCCCTGCCAGATGCCCTTGGTCTCCATGGAGCCGCCGCCTATGCGGACCACCCTGGCGGGGGAAGTGGAGAGGCCGGCGTACAGAAACCCCTGCTGGTACACCAGGGCCTGGCAGCGGTCGTCGTCTTCCCCACCCTCCCAGGCCGCCTCGGCCTGCATGGTGGCAGGATCAACCCGCACCACGCGAGCGGGCGACTGGCGGAGTCCTACGAAAAGCCGCCCGTCCCCGAGGGCCAGGGCGTAGCAGTGGGTTTCGTTGACGGAGCCCTGGAAGGTGTCCACGGTGGCCAGGTCGCTGGTTTGAATCGCTGCCGCACGAGCGGGGGAGGTGGGGAAACCCGCCACGAGAGAAGAGCCAGAGAGAGCCAAAGCGTGGACGCCTTCGTCTGCCTCCTCCCCGACCCAACTGCCCTCCTCAGCCATGTTCCCAGGACGGACTTTGACGATCTGAGCGGGACGGGTGTTTAGCCCGACGAAGAAATGACTCTTGCTGCAAGCCAGCCCCCGACAGTCATCCTGGCCCGTTGCGCCGCGCCATTGCCCCAGACTGGTCATCTCGTCGGGCAGGAGTTGGACGACGCGAACCGGCGAGGTGCCCAGAGCAGCGTAGAGGTAGGTATTGTCGTGGCCCAAAGCGCGACAGCGGTCTTGACCACTCTCACCTGTCCAGACTTCGTCGCTGATCATGTCGCTGCGATAAATCCTCACCACTTTGGCGGGCACGGTGGCCAGCCCCGCAAAAAGACGGCCCTGCCTGATGTCCAGGGCCTGGCAACTGTTTTCCCCTGACTCGCCGTGCCAGGCTTCCTCCCCGACCAGGTTGAGGTGGCCATGCCAGCGTAAACGAACTTCCCTTCGGTGACCAGTGTCACACAGTTTTGGTCTTCGCCGGCGCCGATCCAGTAATCAACACGCTCCATGCTTTGAGGACTGATCTTGATCACCCGCGCCGTGGCGTGCTGCACGGCGGCGTACAGTAGACCCTCGTGGAGTACCAGGGCCTGGCAGTTGTTCTCGCCTTCCCTGGCCGTCCAGGTTGCCACGTGGCGCAAGGTGTCTCGCCGGAGCTTGAGCACGCTCGCCGGCTCGGTGTCCAGCCCGACGTACAGGTATTGCCGGTCGCCGGCGGTGGGGGTGGTGAGCGTTTCGCCTGCACCTCCCACCCAGGTGCTTGGGACGAAGTTGGCCCCAACGGGTGGGGAGACGGTGAGCAGTCGCCGGAAGGCCCAAAGGTTGTACAGAAGCCCATCGGGGATCCAGTTGGGCAGGGTGACGGGCGCAGCGTCTCCCGTGCCGCTTCCTGGGCCGCCTTCGGGAACGTGCTCGTGACACTCAATGCCTTCTTCGCACGATTTGATGAACAAGGCGAATTGCTCATCGGTCGGGGAGAGGTAGTCCCGAAACCACTGTGTGAGGATGTATGCGGTCACGTCGTCAAACTTGGACACTTCACTCCTCCGTCTCGTTGATGTCGCGCATGATCTTCCTGACCACGCAAGCAGGACTGGTGTAGAGGCCGAAGTACACGTACAGCCCGTCGAAGGCTAGGGCGCGACACTCGTTGGCGTCGCCAGAAGCCGCCCAGTGGGCAATGGAGTTCATGTCCGCAGGATCGATCTTGGCGACCGTGGCCAGCCCTGCGTACAGGCTCTCGCCATCGTAGAGCAGGGCTTTGCAGTTGTCCTCGTTCTCCGCACCCGTCCAGGTATCCACGACCGTCAGATCGGTGCGAGTCAGTTTTCTCACCACGGCAGGTGGGTCATCGAAGCCGGCGTACACGAACGAGCCGTCGTGGGCCAGAGCACGGCAGTGGGTTGGTGTCTCCTCGTCGTCCCACCGCGCTACCTCTTGCATGGTTTCAGGATCAATCTTGGCTACGTTACCAGGCGTGTCATTCAATCCCGCGTACAGGTACTCCCCGTCGTAGATGAGGGCGTAACAACCGGTCTGGTCTTCGTCTCCAACCCACTTAGAAACGGTGGTCAAGGCTCTGAGTTCTAGCTTGACGACGCAGGCGGGGTTGGTGTTAAGTCCAGCGTAGAGAAACTGCCCATCGTAAACAAGGGTCAGGCAGAACTGTCGGCCTTCGTCTTCTTCCCACTGGGTGATGTATTTCATGGTATCGCGTTCGATCATGACTACCTGCGCGGTGGGGGTGGCCAGCCCGGCGTACAAGCAATCACCAGCGATAGCTAAAGCCCAGCAACGGTCTTGGCCTTCGTCAAGGGTCAATGCGGCCACTGTGGTCATGGTTCGGGGTTCAATCTTGACGACCTGAGCCGGAACGGTATCCAGGCCCACGTACACGTATTCCCCATCAGAGACGAGGGCCTGCACCCAGTCTTGGCCTTCCCCGCCCGTCCAAGGCTTGGCCAGCATGTCGGTGGCCAGGTCGGGGCGAGTGGCCAGGCGGCGCCTCCAGGCCCGGACGTTGCGGAGGTTGGCGTCGTGCCAGCCCTCGGGTAACTGAACAGGGGCTGCATCCCCCGTCCCGGAGTTGCAGCCCCCAGTGCTCTTGTGCTCGTGGCCTTCAATGCCGTCTTGGATGGCCTGGATGAAAGCGTGCCATTCCTCCTCGGTGGGCTTGTCCCCGGCCTCGAAGGTTGATGTGAGTTGGTTTCGGATTGCGGTGTTGAATTTGGTCATAGGCTCACATGATGAAGCTGTAGGGTTGGGCGACTGCCTCCACAGTGTACACAATGGTCAGCTTAGGCCGCTGCGACGGGGTTGCGACGGCCGACGAATAGAAGATATACAGATCATCGTTTTGGTTCACGG
The DNA here is from genome assembly GCA_964390805.1 of uncultured Anaerolineae bacterium. GTDB lineage: Bacteria > Chloroflexota > Anaerolineae > VGOG01 > VGOG01 > CAYMKL01. The sequence goes on from CAYMKL010000219.1 coordinate 3,596, forward strand.
TCCTGAGGAGCCACCCGTAGCCCAAGTCTAAGTCGGTCTTGGACGTCGGAGTTAGCGGAATGTCGAAGAACTGTCCTGCCGGGTCGCTCCCGGTCGTATCGGCAGACCCGATCTCAGTCTGCTCGCGGTCGTCAGCCCCGTCTCCACCCGCAACCTGCCAACTATTGCCAGTCGAGTAAATATTCCAGGTAGCTTGACTCTCGACCCAATCCCGCTTCAGGCGGTATACCTTGATGGTGTCTCCCTGGCTGGCCTCAGCCGTGGTAACGAGCCACAAGGAAAGCTTAGCTGAGACAATCAGAGCGCCTGCAGGCAAGTCCGTCAAGTCGAACTTCAGTAGGGAGTGCGCAATCTGCGAGAAGCCAGCTCGCTCTCCTACCCACAGGTTCCCGTGGCTCCCGAAGTTAGTAGTAGGATTAGCATTCAGGAGGAAGGCATCGTTCGAGTTGGCTTCATCGGGCTGCAAGACCAGCGTAATCGTTACATCTACCAAGGTGTAGAACGTAGATGGGCTTGATTGGTTGTTGTACGTGGCGGTGATGTAGTCGGCGGAGCGGACCGTGTTGGAAATGCGAACCTCGTCAAGCCGACCATCAAAGTAGATGACACCAGAACCAGCCTGGCCTATCCTGAACGGCTCGTCGTTGAGTGTGGCACCAGTCGTGTGGGTGACCTTTTCCTTAAACGTACCATCCACGTAGTAGGAGCAATCGAAACTAGTGTCCAGAACTGCAACGACGTGATACCAAGTTCCTACGCTTGTTATGTAATCCGCTACTGTATCGTAATCCTTGACGTAGAACGTCGTGAATCGTAGCTTCTGTAAGTGGTGACCAAGGCCATAGCCGCCCGATGCAGCTCCACGTTTCCCACACCACTTCTCACCTGTGTTGTTCCGGTCGGGGTAAACCCAGCACTCGATGGTGAGATTGCTGGCCAGATCAAGTGTGCCATTTTCCGCGATGGTGATCGTATCCGCACCACCAAACTCAGGACAGTTTCCTATCTTGCTGCGAGAACGTGAGGTCACGCTCTCTGCAGTTGAATCATTGTTGTTGGCAGTACTATCGTGGTAAGTACCGCTAGTTTCGCCGAAGTGCCAGACAGCTTTGAAGTTACTGTCCCACGTCCCTGCGACATTCTCTTGGCTCGTGGTAACCCCAGAATCCCCGTAGACGAGATAGAAGACGGTATCTACTGAAGAACTCAGCGAGGGAATCCGCACGTGGGCAATCAACTCACCCGTCGCAGGATCGTACTTCTCTACTTCGAAGTCGTAGGGATCAGAGCCGTCCAAGTTGGGTGAGAAAACCAGGTCAGCCGGCACGGTGAGAGATCCAGAAGCCCCACCGTTGGAAGCGGTGTTCTCGATCTTCCCACCATTGGCCACCGTCTTCAGGTCGGCATCGGTGGTGTTGAAGAGGATGGGGAAATCGGTGAGGTCGCCCGGAACCTTGGTGTGGTCAATGGTGATCTTCTTGCAGTATGTGAAGGATGGGGAGACGAATTGTCTGCTGCCTAGACTGTGGAACGTGGACGGTGAGGATTGGTTGTTGTACGTGGCGGTGATGTAGTCGGTGGAGCGAGCGACACTGGATACGCGGTATTCGTCAATGATCCCAGGGAAGTTACTGCCCGGGTATACCCTTTCACCGATGCGATACTTGGCAAAGGCATTGGTGATGTCTCCTGGCGCCCTGTTCCCGGCACCGCTGGCCACGCTCGAAGCGTCCAGGTAGATGGTCGTTGCCGTGCCATCTGCTACGAGAACGATGTGGTACCAGGTGAGGCTGGTCAATACGTCTGAAGCCTGAACATAGAATTCGTCGGGGCTCTCTCCGACAGCTTCGTAAGCAATGTCGTTGCCACTGACCGTATCAAGGTTGATGCGGGGCCTGGCCCCTTCGTCGCTTTCTCTCATGCTGAGGAGCATCCCACCATCTGCGAGGTTCTCAGGCTTGATGGAACACTCTATGGTCCATGCCTGGAGCGTCTTCACGTCTGCGG
>CAYMKL010000220.1:0-5601 GCA_964390805.1 uncultured Anaerolineae bacterium
TCTTGCCCACAGAAGTTACCCATAACGATCACCCACCATAGGTGCGGTTGTAGTATTAGGGGGGCTATGAAAACCATTAGATTGGGCAAGACCGGCTTAGAGGTCTCCAGGGTAGGCTTTGGCGGCATCCCCACTCAACGCCTTGCCGAAGATGAGGCGATCAAGGTGGTGCAGCGATGTCTCGACTTGGGCATCACGTTCCTGGACACAGCCAATGCCTACTCGACCAGCGAGGAGCGAATCGGTAAGGCTATCGCTGGCCGGCGCGAGCAGGTCGTTATCGCTACCAAGACCACGGCGCGAGACAGAGCTACGGCTCAACAACACCTGGAACTGAGCCTGAAACGCTTGAATACCGATTACATTGACCTCTGGCAATTCCACAATGTCAGCACCTTCGAGGCGTATGAACAAGTGCTTGCGCCCAATGGAGCGGTGGAAGCGGCGCAAGAGGCCCTGCGAGCAGGCAAGATCAGACACATCGGCCTCAGCGTCCATTCTATGGATGTCGCCCTGAAGGCAGTACCTTCAGGGTATTTTGAGACGGTGCAATTCCCGTTCAACTTCGTCACCAATGAGGCGGCCACCGAATTGATTCCCCTGGCCCAGAAGCATGACGTCGGATTCATTGCCATGAAGCCCATGGCCGGCGGGCTGCTGGACAACGCGGTTCTCGCCATCAAGTATCTGCTGCAGTTCGACCACGTCGTGCCGGACCCAGGGATCGAACGTGTCGAGGAAATCGAAGAGATCGTGGGCATCGTCCAGGGACCATGGGAGCTGACGTCCCGGAAGTGGCAGGAGATAGAGCGCATTCGCGCCCAGGTGGGCACCCGCTTCTGTCGGCGCTGCGGGTATTGCCAACCATGCCTCCAGGGCGTGTCTATCGTCCTGATTATGAACCTTCGCAGCTTCTGGAAGCGCCTGCCTGCTGAGCGGTTCTCCACAGGTTGGCTTGCAAAGGCTTTGGAGAGCACGGATAATTGCATTGAGTGTGGCGAATGTGAGGACAAATGCCCGTATGACCTGCCTATTCGAGAGATGATCGTCGAGAACATGGCGTTTTATGAGAACGTCGCAGCATGAGCTGCGCGGATATTGGAGTGAATATGCCTGAACGCACCAACACTCTCATCTCTCATGCCCACCTGTTCACCATGCAAGGCGAGGGTGTGGGCTACGTGGCCGACGGTGCGGTGGCTATCAAGGGCAACCGCATCGCCGCCGTTGGCCCCACTGCCGAACTGGCCGCCCGCTTTCGCGCATCTGAGACCATTGACGCCAGCGGATGCGCCGTGCTCCCCGGCCTGATAGACGGCCACATGCACACCCCACTGGCCATCGTGCGGGGCGTGGCGCAGGACGTCGCTCACTGGATGCAGCGGGCGTTGGCCTCCTACTCGCGACATATCACCCCATTGGCGGCCCTGGCCGGGACCCACCTCAACGTCCTGGAAGCGCTCAAGGCCGGCACCACGACATTGGTGGACTACACCAGACCCGTTCCCGGCTGGGCGGAGACCTTCATTGAGGTTGGCGTTCGCGCGCGGCTCACGCCCACCATCAACGCCCTCCCGCCCGGTGGCATGGCCGGTTGGCAGGTGGGCGATCTCTACCCGCTGGATCCGGCCAGCGGCCAGGCGGCCATTGTCGCTGCCGTCGCCTTTGCCCGCGAATGGCATGGCGCCGCCGACGGGCGGATAACCGTCATGCTTGGCCCCCAGGCCCCCGATATGCTCCCCCGCGACCAACTTCTCCAGGTGAAGCGCATCGCCGACCGCGAAGGGCTCATGATCCACATGCACGTCGCCCAGGGCGACCGGGAGATTGACCAGATGCTCCAGCGCTACGGCCAGCGGACGCCCGCTTTTCTGGACGACCTGGGCTACCTGGACGACCAACTACTGGCCGTCCACCTCACCGAGGCCACCGACGACGAGGCGACCCTCATCGCCCAGCGCGGCGCGCGGATGGCCCTCTGCTCCGGCAGCATCGGCATCATTGACGGCATCGTCCCCCCGACCCACGCCTTCCGATCAGCCGGCGGCCTGGTGGCGCTGGGCTCCGACCAAGCCTGCGGCAACAACTGCAACAACATGTTCAACGAGATGAAGCTGACGGCACTGTTCAACAAGATCAAGTTCCGCGATCCCACCGTCATGCCCGCCTGGGAGGTGCTGCGAATGGCCACTGTCGAAGGGGCGCAAGCCATTGGCCTGGGCGACGAGATTGGGTCGTTGGAAGCGGGCAAGCAAGCTGACCTGATCCTGGTAGACCTGAGCGCGCTCAACCTGTCGCCGGTGTTGGATGCGCCGGTGCGAAACATCGTGCCCAACCTGGTCTATGCCGCCAGTGGCCACGAGGTCAAGACCGTCATGGTCGCCGGGCGGATCCTGATGCGCGACCGTCAGGTATTGACCACCGACGAGACCGCCGTCCGCGCCGAGGCCCAGGCCCAGGCAGAGGCAGTTGCCCAGCGCGTCGCCTCTGATCCGGTTCACAAGAGCATGGCGTTGCTGGCGGAGATGGAGGCAGGGCGGTTGTAGTGGAGGCGGAGATTGGGATGGTGGAGGGTCTGGACCACGAATGACACGAAAGGGAGCGAAAGGCACGAAAGGGTCTCGTGTTTTTCGCGGTCTTTCGCGCGTTTCGTGATCCAAAGCACCACAGAATCACTGACGGCACTGAGGACACTGATGACACTGAAACGACCTCAGTGGTCTCAGAGGCTTCAGTGAGATCAGTGATTCAGACGGAGCACACTGAAAAATGAGTTTCTACGACAGGTTCGCCTACTTCTACACCAAAGGGCCGTATTCTCAATACAGCGAGAAAATGGTAGCGCTACTGCCCCCCGTGCTCGCTCGATTCGAGGCCCAGCCACAAACGATCTTGGACATAGCCTGCGGCGAGGGGACGTTCGCTGTGGCGATGGCGCAGAAAGGCTTCCACGTGACGGGCGTTGACCGCTCTCCCCAGATGTTGGAGTTTGCCAGAGAGCGAGCTGAACGGGAGAACGCAGAAGTGGAGTTTCTTCGTCAAGATATGCGCTCCCTGTCCTTTGATGAGAGATTCGACCTGGTGACTTGCTGGTTTGATAGTCTGAATTACGTCCTGGAGTTGGAGGGCATACAAAAGACCTTTGCGGGCGTGCATCGGGCGCTGAAGAAAGCGGGGCTGTTCATATTCGACATGAACACGGTTTATGGCCTGGCCGTTGACTGGCAGCGAGACCCTTGTTATGTCCAACAGAACAGCCCTGAGATGTTTGAGATCCACTTCCCACGTTATGACTTCGACCAAAACATCGCCACCACGCGAATAACGGGATTCGCGAAGGAAGGGGACAGGTGGATTCGGGTGGACGAGGAGCACAAGGAGCGCGGCTACTCCCTGCAGGAGATCAGGCAGTGCTCGCAGGCAGTGGGCTTCGTGGAACTTGCCTGTTGGGGAAGCCTGGAACAAATGAGCGAACTCAGACCAAACAGTGGGCGCGTATGGTTCGTGATGCAGAAATAGATGGTAGTCTACTGCAATCGGATGTTTATCGCTTCAACTCTCAGGAGATGCCGTCGTCGCTGAACGCCTGCATACAATCAGGCCCGGGGAGGTAACGATGTACATGGTCGTCCCGAACGTGCTGGGCTATCTCGAAAAGGATGGTAAGGTCTTGCTGGGTCTGAGGGAAGATCGGCCGTCGAAAATCTATCGCCATCAGTGGGACCTTCCCGGTGGACAGATCGAGCCTGGCGAAACCATAGAAGAAGCTCTCGCGCGGGAATTCCTCGAAGAAACAGGCTTGCTGATTGTGAAAGCACGCTTGATAGATGCCTTTCACAACAGCAAACCTGACGAAGGCGCACCCGGTCTATGTTTGCTCTATCACATAGAAGAAGCCAAAGGAAAGATGCGGGCGGCCTCCGACTTGCAGGCGCTAGAGTATGTCGAGAAGTCCCAAATCAGGGAATTGCGGTTGCCACCTTGGAGCACGTATTTTCTGCGGGAATACCTCTAGAAGGAACCAGTCATCATGCTCATTGGCCATGGAGGACTGGGCAGTGTGCGCTTGCTGATCGAGCGTGTAGGATGAACACATTTGGCCTGCCGGTTGACAGGCCGACACGAGGTGCTGGTAGTCAAAACGGTCAGCGCCGATCTGCTATCCAAGATCAGGGACTACTGTAGGCCCAGGATAGAGATCAAGCTGATCGGTTATGATTCCGAGACGGGACATCGGACTTGACTTCTCTGGAAGACTGGTGTACAATATGATTTGATGGGAATTATCCCTTCCTATATGCTGGTGTGAGCATGGCTAATTTCGGTTTTGATGCTAGTTTCTAATGACCTAAGAGCTTTCATGGCTAAAGCAGCTTCGGTTGAAGGTTATAGGATAGGCGACCGCGTACGTGCAGCCAGGAAATCCCTGGGCCTGCGCCAGTCCGACCTGTCTGGTATAACCGGGCTCCCGGCAAGCCACCTCTCGGATATTGAGCGCGGGGCGCTCACGCCTACAATCCCGACATTGCGCAAGATCGGCCAGGCACTCAACCGGCCCCTTGAGTACTTCTTTCAAGAGAACGGCGACAAGCCGCAGTCGCTGGGCATGGTGGTTCACAGAACCCCTGTTGGTGGACAGGTAGCGGCAAGACTCGCGCAACTTGTGGAGGACAAGACCGGCGGCGACATCAGGCTCCGCATCTATCATTTTGCGGCGCCGGTCAGCGCTAGAGAACAGGTCGAGGGCCTGGCGGAAGGCGCGGTCCATATCTACATTGATGAGCCACTGGGTTTTGAACACTACGCAGAACTCTGTGGCCCAGTGTTCTTGCCCTATTTCTTCCGCGATAGAGAACACTATCATCGGTTTCTTCGAAGCACCATCTTTGAGGAACACATTTGCCAGAAACTTCTGGACAACGGTATTCTGCTCCTGAACCCGGCTTCTAACTGGGAGTGTGGTTCCTTTGAAGTGCTCTTCTCGACTGATCCGATTTTCACCCCCGATGACCTTGTTGGCCGGAGGTTCCGCTCGTACGCATCCGACGCGGCGATTGCCTTGCGGCGGGCTCTCCGAGCTGAACCCGTGGTGGTTGAGTGGGAGCGAGCCTATGAGGCGTTCGAACAAGGTCTGGTTGACACATTCCTGGTGCCTGCTGCCCATTTCTACTCTCTACAAGTCCACAAGTTGGCCAGGTATGCGACGCTTCTGAGCTACGGTTACACGCTGAACCTGACTGTAGCCATAAGCGAGCGTGAATACCACAAGCTATCACCGAGTGTTCAACAAGTGCTGACCGAAGCCATCGAAGAGACTGGAGTATACTGCACTCAACTGACGAATGAACAGACAGTGATTGACCTCCAACGTCTCTCCGAGGAACACGGACTCCCTGTCATCCATTCGGACCCAAAAGCCTGGCGCGCCACCTTTACTGCCGCCATTCGTCAGATATGCGACGAAGGCTTGCTCGCGCGTGAGATGTACGAGGAGGTACAGAGCCTTTAGCTGCTCCCTGGTCTCCAAGACCATATCGTTGTTCTTGGTAGAAGTTTCCCGATTCTGGGGTCAGGTACAGAAGGCAGGTAAACCGTAACGAT
>CAYMKL010000221.1:0-5465 GCA_964390805.1 uncultured Anaerolineae bacterium
GACCGGCAACCCCTTCATCCCTTGTACTCTTGAGGGGTAGCCTGAGTAGTTACGAAATATCTAATATCCAGCACTCAGTTTCCTCCAGGCTTCGTCGTGAGCTCAGCCGAACGATTTCGCCTGAACAACCGGCTTCTTGCCCGCCTGAGCTCCAGCGGCAGCAGCGGCGATTTGTTGGCCCATCATGCCGGTCATGGGGTACACGATAACCATCGCGCTCTCCTCCTTGGAAATATCCAGGAGGGCTTGGATCTGTCGTAGATCCATGGCGCCCGGTTGGGCTGCCAAAGCGTGGGTTGCTTCGGCGAGCGCGGTCGCTACGGCCTTCTCAGCATCGGCCTGGATTTGCTTAGCCTTGGCCGAACGCTCGGCTCGTGCTATCACGGCCAACTCCTCAACCAGCGCCGGGGGTGTACCAACATCCGTGATTCGCACTGCCCGCACGTTTACACCGTAGTCCTTAGCCGCTGCGTCAATCTCTGCCTTCAGCGCCGCTGCAATCCTCTCGGTTTCGCTCAACAGAGGTCGCAAGTCGTTGCCGCCGATGGTGCTCTTCAGCGCTTCCATGGAGGCCCACTCCGTCGTTTTCCAGTAGTCCCGAACGTCAACGGCTGCCTTTTCGGGGTCCTCTACCTCCAGCTCGACCGCCGCGGTAACGTCTATGGGAATGTTGTCCCTGGTCAGCGTCTTGGTCGCTTTCACCTCGTAAGTGGTGATACGGACATCTATGATGCGAGCAACAGAATAGAGGAACGGCGGCACGACGAAGAACCCCGGCCCTCTGGCGCCGACGGACTTACCAAGGCGCAGGAGGACCAGCCGCTCCCACTGAGGAAGGACGTAAAACATGCAGGCGATGGTGTGTGCAGCCCAGAGGATCACACCGGTCTTGAGAAGGCCCACCAAAAGCCGCCCAGTCCAAACACCGACGTCCATTGCCGGCCCCACAAGCCTGGCCCAAGCCTGAAAATCCGGCCTGGCAAGCAGAAGCCACAGCGGGATAGCGATACCCCAGCGAACAGCGTTACGGATAAAGCTCTGAACCGGATTTCTCGCTCGTGGTATTCTTCTCTCCATTCTCTTTTCTCCTTCCAACATCTAGTATCCAATCTCCGATTTACTAGCCATATTATATCACAAAACCCTCAACTCTGCACGACATGCAACTGACAAAAAGCGGACATCTCACGGACTGACCAATCTGTACCCACGACCTCGGACGGTCATCAGATACCTCGGCTCCGACGGATCAGGCTCGATCTTCTGGCGCAGGCGGTTGACCAGCTTCCCGATGCGGGCATCGTCAACCTCGTCAATGTAGTCCTGGCCCCAAACGGATTCCACGATCTCATACTTGTCGCAGATTCTGTCCAGACGACCGTAGAGCAAGAGGAGCAATCTGTACTCCAGGTCGGTTAAAACAGGAATCTGTTCCCCATTCACCCAGACATCGCCAGAATCCACATCCACCCACACTCCCTGAGGCTCATGTCTCTTCACCAACCTCTGCCTGCGGGCAAAGCCCTCGAACAACTGGCCGAAAATCGCCAACTCACCGTCTTTCTCCTCCACGATGGCCTTTCGACGCAGGGAACGCTCCAACTCCGGATCCAAAGGCCCTCCTGGCTCGGAGACGAAAGCCGTTAACGCCTCCTGCTCATCGGCGGTGAGATCGTTCCAGAGCTTGGCACACTCGGTCCTGACGCTGATATCGTTATCGAGTCGCTCCCGAACCAGCTTGTAGCCCTGGTCTTGGTAGAAATCGGGGTAATCGCCGCTGGCCTCGGCCAGGACGCGGCAGGTGGCCTCCAGCAGGCCGGGATGGCCGCCAGCCTGGGCGATGATGAAGACGATGTCATCCGGGCTGAATTCCACTTCCTCTTCCCTGGCAAACTGGGCTATGACCTGGGTAGCGTCATCCCTCCCCAGGGCGGATAAAAAGAGGGTGTTGAGGGCGAAGAGTTCACAAAACTCCGCCACCTTTTCCCCGCGCTGCTGCTCTCGGAGCGGCTGATCAGTGGCCACCACGTACGACAGGCGGAGGCCATATTTGTCCTTGAGAGCTCGAAGGTTCAACAGGACACGCTCGTCCAGGTCAGTGAAGGGCTCATCGAACTCATCGAAAAGGAAGACGAGGCGGTGCTTAACACCCTCGCCAATTGCCGTGAGACCCTCGTTGAAACTGAGCGGCACCAGAAACGGGTTGGCAGGGTTAACCAGGTTACGATAAGAAGCCTCGGCGCGATCCAGAATCCCCTGCTCGATTTTCAGCTTCCTGAGCTCAGCCAGAATGCTGCGCAGGATAAGCTCATAGAACCCCTGTTCCGTGAGCTCCAACATCAGGTTGAAGTCAATGTAGACGAAAACGTAGTCATCGGCTCGATCCCCCAGGTGCTTTTTCTTCACCGCAGGCAAGGGGATGGAGCGCAACAAAGTGGACTTACCCGTGTTGCTCAGTCCCACTATGGAGCAGCAATCCCCATCCTCGACACATTCCATGATGTAGGCTATGTCAGCATCTCTGGTGACGACGGTTTCTGGGTCTATTCCCATGACCTTGTTCCTCTCTCACTCACAAGTCTCGCCCCGGTGAACCACTGATGCCGCTGAAGGCACTGAGAGGAGCATCACTTTCCGTGGCCGCCGCTTCAGCTTCCAAGTCAGTGCTGTTCAGTGCGGTCAGTGATTCCAGCGGGTACGAACGCCAGTCCCGGGGCATGAGCGGCACGGATACATGAAAGCCTCATAAAGAGATTCTAACCGAAAAGGCCCCTAATATCCTGATAGGTCTTCTCGCTACGCCTCGCGACACGACCTTTGATGACCAATTGCCCCCTGTCGAACACTTTGTATATCACTCGATTCGGCCACAATTTCAGAGAAGGGACGGCCTTCCCCGGCTCTGTACTCAATCTCGGCCTCACGCATCGCGTGCAAGTCTTCCAGGTCTTCCAGACGCTGTAGAAGCTCTCGATAGGCTCCATAGTCAACAAGTATTCCCCTGGCGAGCTTGCCTTCCACGGTAGTTTCCAGGAGTATAGACCGCCTGCTTTCAGCCAGAAGACGCAAAGCATCGTCCAGACTTTCGACCTCCCTGCTCGAAACAAACTCAGCAGTTACAGCTCTGCTCATAGATCACCTCCGATGGCCTGTTTTGTATGATTATACCATAGCCTCAGGGCACGCAAGGGCGCAGCCTTGGAGCTACCGCGGCAGTTCAGTGCATAGTATACTACAAAAGCGGACGGCTGACAAGGTGTTCTCAGCTTGACAAACCAGGCCAACAATGATATAATTACTTCGAAGTTGATCAAATTAGTTAGATTGGAGGAGCTATGACGGAGGAAAGAACTGCCGAATTCGAGGAACTGCTCGCCTTTTTCAAGGCTTTAGGTGACGAGAAACGGTTGAAAATCGTGGGGCTCTTGGCCCAGAAATCCCTGTGCGTGGAGGAGATGGCGGCGATCCTTAACCTCAGCGCGGCCACGGTGTCCCATCACCTGCGCAAGCTGGTGGAAGCTGGACTGATCGCGGCCTCGGCGGAGGGGTACTACAATGTCTACTCCCTGCGGGCCGATGCCTTGCGCGAGATGTCCAAGCGTCTCCTATCCACCGAGACGCTCCAAGAAACGGCCCGGGTTCTGGACCTGGGAAGCTATGATCGCAAGGTGCTACGGGACTATCTTGAGGATGGCCGCCTGAAGAGCATTCCCGCTCAGCACAAAAAGCGAGTGGTTATCCTGCGCTACATCCTACAGGAGTTCGAACCCGGTCGTCGGTACGCCGAGAGCGAGGTCAACGAGATCATCTCCCGCTTCTACGAGGACTACGCCACTATCCGTCGGGAGTTCATCGAAAGAAGGATGATGGATCGGGAGGGCGGTGGCGGTGATTACTGGCGCGTGGCGTAAAACGTGATGCGTGAAACGTGATGATTTGAAGCTCACGTTTCACGTTGTACGTTTTACTGCAAGTGTCTAAACCACGATCTCCACGTTCAGCGCATCGAGCACGAACTGGATGGGGTTCATGATTGTAGTGGTATCGGAGCCCGCGAACAGCAAACCGACGACGAAATCATCCTCGTCCAGCACAGCCGACCCTGAATCCCCCCCCTGGCTCATAGCCCCAGCCATCAACTGATCCTCAAAGATAGCGTCCAGTCCCTCTCCATAGCTCACCTGGGTTGTGACATCAATCTGGGTGATCCGCCCAGTGGTGAAGCCGGTGGTGCGCCCGCTCTTCTTGACCTGGGTGCCCAGAGTGGCCTCTCTTGTTCCCTTGGGCACACCGATCTCGAAAATCCGCTTCTCTACGAGATCGTCGGAGAGAGGCCGGGCGATGGCAGCATCCACCAGGTTCCTCTCGGGAACTTCCTGAAAAGCCATCACCCTGTGGCTTGAGCCCAGCAGTTTAGCCAGCCAGTTGAGAAGGCCCTCTACACCCGTGGCCGTCGAGCAGGTGGGCGGACTGGTGCCGAAGTTTATGGGGACGAAATCCTCCAGAGTGGCGATTTGATCACTGGCGGTTCCCCCATCATAACGGCCAGGCTGGATGATGGCATCGCCCTTCTGGGCCGCGTTTGAATTGGCCAGCACGTGGTTGTTGCTGAGGATGAAGAGTTGGTCATCCCTGGTGACCAGGCAGCCCAGGGTCCCGGCCGTGATGTTGATGTGCCCGATGGAGACACCTGCTGGCGCGGGACGCCAGCGATCTTTGTGGCCCTGCAGGGCTCTGATCACCCCCGTCTCCTGAACGTCGGTCTTCACCTCGCCTAGCTTTTTGGGCACGATGTCGGCGGACGATAGTTGCGCTTCGGGCATCTTCTTCGTCACCGAGACCACCACGCAGGGCTCATCGGTTATCCCACGCTCGGTCTCCTTGAAGCCGACCCCACAGGCAACTACGTTTCTCCTGCTCAATAAGTAGTTGAGGTTTTGCCGCTTGACCCGGATAACTGGCTCTAGGTTCATTGTTTGCCTCCTTTGAGTGCTTAGCTTCTGAGCGCCGAAGGTGTCTGACCGAGCGGTGTCCTGAGCTTGTCGAAGGGGCAGGACAGATCTCGGTCTGGAGACCTTCGCCTAACCGAGTAAGATTGTATCAAGACAGGGCAACGATCTCTCCTACCTCTTTCACGTCAACAGGGACCCCCTCTATCTCGGAGGGGACCAGGTCCACGGCGTCGAGTTGCGAGGGCGATTCCTTCTTTCTCACCATCACCACCAGGCTCAACAGCCCGGTCTCGTGGCCTTCGGCCTCCTTGTAGCCGATCCCCAGTCCCACCACGTTTTTCTTCTTGAGCAGGTGCTCCTGATGCCGATTCCTGACTGCCCTTATCTCTTCGATTCCTTTCATTTCAGCCATATCAGTCCTCCTCGCAAGTACTGTCTTCTGGATTATACTACGAATTGAGGTGCTGTACCTTAACAATGCGGATAAATCAGGGTAGCGTCGGGCGAGCATTT
>CAYMKL010000222.1:0-5435 GCA_964390805.1 uncultured Anaerolineae bacterium
TGATGGCCAAATAGGTCTCCAGGCCATTGATGGTCGGCAGCTTCATGTCAATGAAGATGACGTCATGGACCGCCTGCTGCGCCATGGCGATGGCTTCCTCGCCAGTACGAGCGATACCCACCTCGAAGCTCTTCCTGGTCAGTATGTTTCTCAAAGTGATACAGGTCCCGGGGTCGTCGTCAACCACCATGATGAGCGCCCCCTTCTTGGCCTGCCTCGCCTCCTTGATGACGGTGACCATCTTTTCGATGTCCAGGGGCTTGTAGATGATGCCGTAGGCTCCCTCCTCCAGCGCTTGCTGAACCAGGTCCTCCACCGCGTAGGCGGTCATCATCATCACCACCGCTTCGGGCCTGATCTGCTTGATCCTTCGATGGGTCTCTACTCCATCCATCAGAGGCATCTTGATGTCCATGAAGATCATGTCGAAGGGCCTCTCTTTGACCCTCTCGATGGCCTCTGCCCCGTCCTTGGCGATGGTCACTTCATATCCCTTGCGCCCCAGGACGAAGGACATAGTCTTGCACAGGCTGATGTTGTCGTCTACTATCAGGATGCGAGCTTTCTCCGCCATCTACTTCCCCTCCTCTCTCGTCATGGGCAGCCTCACCGTGAAGGTGCTCCCTTTCCCCACTTCACCTGTCCTGAGCCCAGTCGAAGGGCTCTCCACTTCGATGGTGCCGCCATGCCCCTCCACCAGGGTCCTGGTGACCGCCAGCCCCAGCCCAATCCCTTTGGCCTTGGTGGTGAAGAGCGGCTCGAAGATCTTCTCCAGGTCCTCCTCAGAGATGCCCACCCCAGTGTCCGCAACGGAGACCGACACCCACTCAGGACTCAGGACTTCGGACTTGACGACCAACTGACCACCATCCGGCATGGCCTGGATGGCGTTGAGCATGAGGTTGCCGAAGACTTGAGCGAGTTGATTGGGGTCGGCCAGGACGGTCGGCAGCGTCTCGTCCAGTTGAGTCACCACTTCCACGTTCTCTGGCACGGTGGTACGAGATAGCGCGTCCTGAACGACGTCGTTGACATTCACCTTCCGCCGCACGGGGGGCTTGGGACGGGCGAAATCGAGGAGGCTGCTGATGATTCTCTCGGATGTGGCCACTTCCCTATCCAGGATTTCCAGGGTTTCCTTCACCTCCGGTTCGGGCTCTTCTAGGACCATGTTGAGGAAGTAGGCGGCGTTCTTGATGGCCCCCAGGGGGTTGCGCAGCTCGTGGCCCACCCCCCCGGCCAGTTGGCCCAGTACGGCCAGCTTCTCAGAGCGCAGCAGCCGCTCTTGCATCTCCTTGCGCTCGGTGATGTCGTACATCACCCCGGTCATTGAGACCGGATTGCCTTGCTCGTCTTTCTCCCAACTGACGTGATCTTCCCCCCACCGTACCGTTTGGTCTTTCCTGATGATACGGTATTGAACCGTGCGGGATTCAACCTTTTCCTGAATCTCTGTGAACTCTGCGAAAGTTCTCTCCTGGTCGTCAGGATGAATGGTGCGCTCCCACAGTGTTGGATCTGCAAGCCACTCTTCTACTGTGTAGCCGTATAGTGTCTCGATGGCGCTATTTACATATGTTGCCACAAAGGTCTCCGGGTCGGCACGGTAGATCAACTCGTCAAGGCTTTCGGTTAGATTCCGATACTTGGCCTCGGATTCCTGCAGTTCCTCGGTGCGTTGCTCTACCATCTCTTCCAACCGCTCTGAGTACTCCTTCAGCGCCTCCTCCGCCCGCTTTTGGCCGGTGATGTTGCGACCAATGTTCAGCACTGTTTCGACGGAGTCGTCTTCAGCAAATTCAGGAGCAAGGCGATTGGAATAGTGTTTTGTTCCACTCGGTGTCGGGTACTCGGTCTCAACTGTTATTTCCTGCCCTGTTTCAAAAACTGTTTTAATTGCGTCTTCCCACTTAATCACCAAGTCTTCAGGCGTGCCTAGCTCTCGGTTAGTTTTTCCAACAAATGCCTCAGGTGGCATCCCAGCTTCCCGTTTAACTGCAGGGTTGATGTAAACGTGACGAAATTCTTTATCGAATCGTGAAATAACATCAGGCGCATTTTCGACCAATGCCTTAAACTCTTGTTCGCGGTGGCGCAGCTCCTGCTCCACGCGCATCTGTTCGGCCGTTATCTGCCTTGCAAAGACCAGCGTGACACCGAATGCAATGGCAAAGAGTACAATGTTGACCATCAGCAACCGCCCGGCCAGCACGTTACTTCCAGCCAAGATCGCACTCATCGGGGTCTCCACCACCACCCCCCAGCCACTAGACTCCAGGGTGACATAGCTGCCAAAGTAGGAGGTGCCCTTGCGATCATACTTTCGAGACCCGCCCATCTCCCCGTCCATGATGACTTGCACCAAGGACCGGTCGCTAAAGTCAAGCGACAGCGGCCCCTCTTCCAGAGCGAACAGGTCCATCCCGGAATGAGCGAACACTGTGCCTTCAGTGTCTACCGCGCAGGCGACTGTGCCTTCACCAAGCGAGTAGTCCTTCACATACTCAATAAACTCGTTCAGCCACACGCCGCCTATCAGAACCCCGACTCTCTCACCCGTATCCGACTCGATGGGTACACTGACAGAAGCGCCCATATACGTCCCTTCAAAGTAAGATCTAGGCGAGGAGAGATAGACTTGGCCTTGGTCAAAAGGAACAGCAAAGAAGTCAGCATCAGCATAGCTCTGGGTCTGGTACACGGTCAGGTCCTTCGCAGTGCCGGAAACAAACCAACCTTCGGCGTCCAATGCAAAAAGGGAGCTAAACTGCGGTATCAACTCGCGATACCAGACCATGGTCTGCGTTTGGTTGACCAGATCCATGTTGCGGAACTCCGCTCGCTCGGCCATCTGCGTCAGTTCCTTCTCGCCCTGCCCTAGCTTGGTGGCCAGTAGCAAAGCAATATTGTGAGCAATCTCCTCCTGGTGCGCCTGCGTCCTTTCCACCTCGCGGTTGCGGAGGTATGGAATGACGTAGAGCAACTGGAACAGCAGCAACGCGCCCAGGGCCAGCGTAATGAGCCCCATCAACTTCGTTGTCCAGCTTAGCTTATTCATTTGTACTCCTCCTTTTGCTTGCATCTGTAGTTATCAGTGACCAGTGATCACTGATCACTGTTTACTGATTACTGTCCACTCCGGCCTGCGGCAGCCTGACCGTGAAGGTGCTGCCTTTTCCCACCTCGCTTTGTGCTTCGATGCTGCCGCCATGCCCTTCCACTAAGGTCCTGGTGACCGCCAGGCCCAGGCCAATGCCTTTGGCCTTGGTGGTGAAGAGCGGCTCGAAGAGCCTCCCCAGGTTCTCCTCAGTGATACCCACGCCGGTGTCGGTGACAGACACGGCCACCCATTCTGGACTGGGGGCTTCCGACGTTACAACTAACTGGCCACCCTCAGGCATCGCCTGGGCTCCGTTGAGGATGAGGTTTCCGAAGACCTGAGCCAGTTGGTCGGGGTCGGCCAGGATGGTCGGCAGCGCCTCGCCCAGTTGGCTCACCACCTCCACGTTCTCTGGCACGGTGGCACGAGACAGCGCCTCTTGGACGACCTCGTTGACGTCCACCTTCCGCCGCACGGGGGGCTTGGGACGGGCGAAATCGAGGAGGCTGCTGATGATCTTCTCGCACATTCCCACTTCCTTATCCAGGATCTCCAGCGTCTCCTTGACCTCCGGATCGGATTCTTCTATGACCATGTTGAGGAAGTAGGCTGCGTTCTTGATGGCCCCCAGAGGGTTGCGCAGCTCGTGCCCAACCCCACCAGCCAGTTGCCCCAGTACAGCCAGCCTCTCAGAACGTACCAGCCGCTCCTCCATCTCCCTGCGCTTGGTGATGTCCCGGAAAACCATAACCGTGCCAATGATATTCCCGGCTTCATCCTTCATCGGCGCCCCGCTGTCGGCGATGGGTCGTCTGGTTCTGTCTTTCGCTATCAACACCGTATGATTGGCCAAACCCACGACGACGCCTTCTCGGAGCACTCTGGCCACAGGATTCTCGGCCCGTTCTCCTGTTTGCTCGTTGATGATGTTGAAAACGTCTTCCAGAGGCTTGCCCACGGCCTCGGCCTCGTCCCGGCCGGTCAACTCCTCGGCGACGGGATTCATGAGGGTCACAAGCCCCCTGGCATCAGTAGCAATCACGGCATCGCCAATGCTCCTCAGCGTTGTGGAGAGCCATTGCTCGCTCTCCTGCAGCGCCTGCTCCGCCCGCTTGCGCCTGGCCACCATGTCGTTGAAAGCAGTCGCCAACTGCCCGATCTCATCTCTGCTTGCCACCTCTATGCGGTATTCCAGGTTGCCCCGGCCAATCTCCTCGGCGCCCCTCGCCAGTTGGCGCAGCGGCCCGGTGATGGTGCGGGCGAAGAGCACGCCTAGCAGGGCCACGATCAGGGCCACGGCAATGCCGATCCTGAGCACAGTGTTACGCAAGGCGACGATGGGTGCGTAGGCCTCGGCCTGATCCACCTCGGTCAGGATGCACAGCTCCCGCCCCGGCATCCAGCGGTAGGCCCCGATGATCGGCACGCCCCGGTAATCCTCGTAGAAGCCGACGCCGTCGTTGTGTTCCAGGCATGCCTCCACGCCCTCAGTGCGAATTGCCTTCCTCAGAGCGTAGCCCTGGCCGAACTTGGGCTCGGTGACGAAGAAGTTGAACGCGTTGACCAGGTAGGTGTCCTCGGTCTGGCTGAGGCCACTGCGCTGCTCCATGATACCCGACATCTCGGCCAGGTCCGCATGGCCGGCCAGCACAGCAATCAGGTTGCCTTCCCTGTCCTGGATTGGGGTGCTGACGTGCATGATCAGTTCTCCCAGAGCCAGGGAGTAGGCGATGTTCTCGACATAGGTGCGGTTCTTCCCCTCCACAAAGAACGGCTCGCTCTCCCTGTACTTCCCCTCCAGGCTCTTGTTCGTGGAGATGAGGATCAACCCATCGTCCCCTCGCAGGATGGCCAGATCCAGGAAGCCGCCTTCTTCTTCAAGGGTAGGGTGCAGGAGACCGTCGAGGACGCTTCTCCGGACTGCCGCGTACTCTGGGTCAGCCGGGCTTCGTCCTGAGCCTGTCGAAGGGTCCTGCGACGACAACAGAGCCGCGTACTCCCTGATGAGGGGACCTCTGGCCAGCTCCCGCAGGCTCCGCTCGTTGTCGCGCACCCATCTGTCGAATTCGTCCTCTTTGAGGATGTTGGTAGAGATCAGGTGGTTGAGCACGTTCTGTTCAATCGTCCGCCGGCCGTTGTCGAAGGCCAGATAGCCCACGACGGCCAGGGGGATCGTCGTCAGCAACAGAAAGAGGATGATCAGTTTGGTGGCTAGTTTCATCATTCGCCTCCGTAGATTCTCTGCAAGAACTCCATGGTGTACACCTTGTTCAGGTCCACCGGCTCATCCAGAATCCCCTGCTCCAGCAGGATGTCGTGCATCCCTTGCCAGACT
>CAYMKL010000223.1:0-5325 GCA_964390805.1 uncultured Anaerolineae bacterium
AGATCAATCATTTCCTCGACATGATCAAGATGAGCCGCGCATACAATACCTGGGTCAGTTACGCCTATGACCTGAAAGCCTTCTTCCACGCAATCCCAAAATCGCCGCAGGCCGTCACCAGACACGACTGTGTCACTTTCATGCAGCAGCAGGAGCAGGGCGGTTGCTCTGATGCCACCATCAACAGGCGCCTGGCTGCCGTGTCATCTCTGTTCAGCGAACTCCATCTACTCGACCCCGTCCGCTATCCTCGAAACCCTGTCTCTCCCCGCAGAGGGCGACGAGGTTGGCGGCAGCCAAGGCAGAGCCTGTACCGGAAACAGCCGCAGCGCCTGCCTGATGTCCTGTCGGACGACGCCCTTCGTGCCTTTCTGGGCGCTCTGCCTAGCTGGCGGGATCGCACTCTGATTCTCTTGATGTGGCTAAGTTGTCTTCGGGTGAGCGAAGTCGTCGCCATCCGCTTTCAAGATATCGAATGCAGTCGACGCTCTATCCGCCTTTCCACGACCAAGGGAAAAAAACCCAGAACCGTGTTCATGAGCCCGCTCACTTTCACCGCACTGAACCGATATCTGGACGAGGAGCGCAAGAACCTGTATCCAGACGTAGACTACGTCTTTGTTGCGTTCAAAGGCAAAGCCCGTGGTCAACCACTCACTGCCAATGCAGTGCAGAAGATGATCTATTACTACGCCAAGAAGTGCGGTCTCGATCACCTACATGCCCATCTGTTCCGTCATACCGGGATCACCCAGCTTATCCAGCAGGGCATGTCCGAGCCGGCTATCCGGGACATGGTAGGGCATCGCAGCCCAGATTCCCTCCTACCCTACCTCCATCTCTGCGACGAGTTCGTGGAGCAAGAATTCCATCGAGCACAGGGAGCCCTGGATCATATGAGCCCGGGCGATTTCTCGTTAGCTGGGGGTACGTCGTGATCCTCGGTCGTGGCACTGCCCAGACAGACGAAGCCATCGTCGCCGAATACCAGCGGTTCCTGCATGATCATTGTCAGCTCACGTCCACACAGCTTCTCCAAGGGCTAGAACGTGCCCCTGGGGTCATGCGGCATCGCTTCTCGAAACCAATCGCCGGGTGGACCGACGAGGAAATCATCGGCCTGTTGGGGAGCAGCCGACCATCTATGCGGCACAGGTTCAGTGGCTTCATAGCGTTTTTCCTCTTACGAGGGTACCGTCGTGCGACTTTCGACCTGCTGGGCTCGCTCCACGCCGATTTCGCCAGCCGGTACAAGATGGCCCTGAAGCCCTGGCGCCAGCGGCTCGAACAGGCTCGCGACCAATTGCACTATGGCGCGCATACAGTCGGAGGAGAATTGAACTTGCTCGTTTGGCTCCTGGCAGTTGCGGCAAAGCCACTCCACGAATTGACCCGCGCCGATTTTGACAGGTTCAGGGATGAATATCAGGCGTGGTATCGACAAACAGAACGATCCAAGACCAGGGGACGAGATTCCCGCGTGCATCGCCTGGAGCGCTACCTGGTACACCTTGGAGTTATCCCTGAGGCAAGATTCGCCTTCCGCCACGAAGAGTATTTCAGCCACCTGCATGGCGAACCCAGCCGGGGAGCTATTCTCAGGTATATGCAGATGTGTGATGCCAGGTACAAGCGTCCGACGATCAGAGATTGTCGTAGAGCCATTGCCCATTTCTTCGAGTGGCTCCAGGAACACTACCCTGGCCACTCGCGCCTCGACGATGTGACACGAGCCACTGCCCTGGAGTATGCTCGGTACCTGAAGACCAAGGTTGAATGTGGCGATTACTCGCCGCTGTATCGCAACCAGCTTTACAGAGCAGTCGGCCACTTCTTCGAATTCGCCATCGAGGAACGATTGCCCACATCGCCGAATCGCAACCCCTTTGCCAAAAGTGATCTGCCTGTCGTTCCTGCACCAGTGCCACGCTACCTGGCAGACCACGAATTGCGCGTCGTGCTCGAGTACTGCCACGATGGTGCCACCCTGAAGGAACGAACGATGGTGATCACTCTGCTACACACCGGTATCCGGGCGTCGGAACTGGCCGCTCTGCAAGCTGCCAACGTCTTGCAGATCCAGGGCCAGTGGAAGCTTCACATTCGCCAGGGGAAAGGGCTGAAGGATCGCGTGATACCGCTTACCGCTCAATGCCTGGCTGTCCTCCAAGCCTGGCAAGAGGATGGCTGGGAACGTGTCAACGGTTTCCTCTTCACGCGCTTCGGCCAGCCCTGGAAAAGTGGGGGACCCATTGGCAAGATTGTCCGTGGAGTAGGCAACAGGCTGGATATCGAGGGTTTGACACCACATCGCTTCAGACATACCTTCGCCGTGGCGTTGCTCAACTACGGCATCCGCGAATCGGCTCTGCAGAAACTGATGGGCCATAGCAATCTGGAAATGACACTCCAATACGGTCGCATTCTCGACCGCACTGTCGAGCGGGAGTTCAACCGGGCAGTTGAGCGGATGCAGGTTGGGCCTGTGAGCTGGGTCCCCAACTTCTTCGCTCCCCACGACTACGCACTTTTCGCCGAAGACGCCACTGTAAACTGGATTCGCCTGCCTCACGGCTACTGCCGCCGCCACCACGGAATGCGCTGTGAGAGCGATGTCAAGTGTCTCCTCTGCGACCGGTTCAGAACCACACCGTTGGATCTCCCGGTACTCCAAGAGATGCGCCACCGATTTCTCAACCTTGGTATGCAGAGCAAGGCCGACGTCCTCAACTCGCACATCTACCAATTGGAAGAGGTAGCCGGGACGTTGGAAATCCCACCAGCCCGCCAAACATCGCATCATTGGCGTCCTGGCCACGAAGATGTCAACCAGGAAACCGGTTACAGTCTGCCATCGTTCGGAGGTGCATCTTGATCCTCGGCCGTGGCACCGCTCAGACGGACGAAGCCATCGTCGCTGAATATCACCGGTTCCTGGAGGATCATTGCCAGGATCAGGCACAGACCACTCTTCGCAGCCTACAAAGCGCGCCCTGGGTCATTCGGCAGCACCTCGGCAAACCAATCGCGGAGTGGACCGACCAGGAAATCGTCAACTTATGCAGAGCCAGAGCCGCACAGGTCCGCTATTTCTACTCAACTTTCATGGCGTTTCTATTCCTTCGGGGCTACTATTGCCCTTCTTTCGATATGCTTCAGACCCTCTCTATCCGATTTACTCAGCGGTACAAGGCTGCCCTCAAGCCCTATCGCCAGCAGCTTGAACGGGCGCGAGATGAGCTCGATCATCGGTCTCCTACCGTCAGCAAAGAGTTAACTCTGCTGGTGTGGCTTCTAGCTACTGCGAGAAAACCACTCGATGAATTGAGTCGCGTCGATTTCGACAATTTCAGAGATGAATACCAGGAATGGTATGGGCAATCCGGGCGCTCCAAGAGAAGTGATCTCAATCCGCGTGTGTCTCGTTTGGAAAACTACCTGGTCCACCTCGGTATCCTTCCCGAGTCGAAATTCGTTCCTGTGCACGAGCATCGCTTTGCCCGACTGCACCACGAACCTATTCGCCAGGCCATTTGCACCTACTTGGAGTGGCGGGAGACCAGATACCGTAACTCCACGTCGAACCCCCGTGACTCCCTGTTGCGCTTTTTCCTATGGTTCCAGGAGCACTACCCTGACCACTCTCGTCTCACCGAGGTCTCACGAACCGTCGCCCTGGAATACGCACGAGAGCTAAAGATCGAAGTTGACGCTGGCACATACTCTCCCCGATACCAGAGGCATCTCTACAGGGACGTGCGTCTTTTCTTTGATTTCGCCATTGAGGAACGACTGGATATCCCTCCGGACCGCAATCCCTTTGCCAAAGGCGATCTGCCCGCTGCCCCTGACTCGGTGCCCCGTTACGTGCCGGACCACGAACTACGCACCGTGCTCGAGTACTGCAACAATGGCTCTACGCTGAAGGAACGAACGATTGTGATCACTCTGCTCCACACCGGTATCCGGGCATCGGAGCTGGCCGCTCTGCAAGTCGGCGATGTCGTGCAGATCCAGGGCCAGTGGAAGCTTCACATTCGTCAGGGAAAAGGGTTGAAGGCCCGGGTGATACCGCTTACCACCCAGTGCCTGGCTGTCCTCCAAGCCTGGCAAGAGGATGGCTGGGAGCGCGCCAACGATTTCCTCTTCACATACTTTGGCCGACCCTGGAAAGATGGGAGAGCCGTTGGCAACACCGTCCGTGGAATAGGCCGGAAAGTGGGCATTGAAGGATTGTCACCGCACCGCTTCAGACACACCTTCGCCGTGGCGCTGCTCAACTATGGCGTCCGCGAGTCAGTTCTGCAGAAGCTGATGGGCCACGTGAGTCTACGGATGACGCTCAAGTACGCTCGCGTTCTGGACCGCACTGTCGAGCAGGAGTTCAACCGGGCCGTTGAGCGGATGCAGACCGGATCCCTCGGCTGGGCTCCCAGCTTTTTCACTCCAGAGGACTACAGCATGCTCACCGAAGCCGAACCCCTGAATTGGATCCGTCTGCCCCACGGCTACTGCCGACGCCATCGCAGGCTCCACTGTGAAAGCGATGTCAAGTGCCTGCTTTGCGACCGCTTCTGTGCCTTGCCAGGCGATCTGCAGCGGCTGCAAGAGATGTGTGACCGGTTTCTCCAACTCGGCATGGAGGTCAAGGCTGACGTCGTCGCTTCTCACATCCGGCGACTGGAAGCAGGGACTGACGACCTGCTGGCTCTCGAATCCGTTGAACTCCAATACCTCCCATGCTTTGACGAAACGCTCTTTTCGGAAGCCGTACTATGTTGACACGTGTTTGTCGTGATCCTCTGAAAGTCTTGGTAGAGCCGAGGGGCTCCGTCGTCGTAGGGCCGCGGCAGTGTGGGCAACGCGCAGTGTTGTCCAAGTCCAGTGGACGGCACTGTCCACACCCTTTTCCTCATCCGCTTGACATTTTTCGATTCTCCATATAATTTCCCCACGTGGGCTACAGCGCGATGCTCCATCGTCCCCTCGTAGACGGCGAAGTAGATCTTCACTCGCTGCGTCTGACCGAGCCTCCAGGTGCGGCGGCTGGCCTGCTGGATGAGGTAAACGGAGTACTCCGGCTCGTAGAAGATGGAGGTGGGGAACTCCACCAGGTCCAGGCCGGTCTGCACCAGGCGGGGATTGCAGACCAGCACGTCGAGACCTTCTCGGACGCGGCGATTCACCCAGGCCTCGCGTTTCCGAGTGGAGACGCCGCTTCTCAGGATGACCACGTGCAAGCCTGCTTTGGTGAGGAGCTCGGCCAGGCGGGGCTGGATGTCGCGGGTGGCCGTCTGGCGAACGAACAGCAGGACGCGGCGGTAT
>CAYMKL010000224.1:0-5316 GCA_964390805.1 uncultured Anaerolineae bacterium
TGCAGGCCGCCGTGGACCTGCTACGCCTCGACGCCGCTGACACGGAGACAACGCTAATCCACGTCTTGACCTCAGACGTGCACGATCAGTTGAACTCTCACCCCTGGGTCGTGCGGGGGATCACCCAGGCGTTGCGCCGACGTTGGCTGCACCTGGCCCTGGGCGGTGGGCTGAAAGCCACTGGCCTGCAGGGAGCACCCGACGACACACTCCCTACGAGCCTCATCAGCACACCTGATCTACCTTACGGCCCAGTCATCGCCTTCCGCTACCCAGTCAGGTCGTGGGCCGACGTACGCTTGTGGCGCAACGTCCGCCAGCGCCAACACCGCTTCCACCAGGGCGTGGTCCGGATGAGCCACGAAACGGCCAGTCTGGTGGCCGGGGACTTCGACGGGGACACCTACGACTTCCTCCCCGCCAAAGACTTCCCCGCCATGACCGCCGAGGTCCGCCACTGGCATAAGACCCGCCAGGCGCCGGAGGTGGACGTGGTCAAGACTCGCCGCGCATCCACCTGGGATAGGCTACCCCAGGTAGCGATGGACAACGTAGACAACATGGTGGGCCTGATCACCTATTTCATCACCAAGGCCAACGCGATGAGGCGGCTGGACCTGGTGGATGAGCTGGCGCCGGAGCTCCAGATCGCAGTGGACAAGTTTAAGTACGACCTCCGCCACGACGTGGAGAAGATCGAGGCCATCAGCGATCAACTGGATCCCCTCACCTGGCTGAGTGACCGCAGGAAGCGCGATGTCTTCTGCAGCCGGCCCATCGAGGTGGACGACGATGCCACTGACACCATCTCCTATCTGGCCCGACGGATCGCCCGTGCCTGGGAGCCACCAGCCCTCAGAGTTGCGCCCATCGAGACGTTTGCGCCGCTATTCCCACCCGAAAACGCTCACACGGAAATGGCGCGGGAGCTGAATCGCCGCTACGCCCGGTTGGTAGCCGAGGTGATTAACTCCGACCATCCCGATGGCTTCACGCCTATTCTCGACGCGCTGAGGGAGTGGGCCAACAGCCGCCAGGACCCAGAAGAATGGGCAGCGGCTATCTGGCACGCCGTGCACCGCCGGGGCAGCCAGGGCACCGGCAGCCTGGCCTTCCACGCCTTTCCAGAGCAGGTGATCGCCCGCTTGCTAGAAGCTCCCCAGCCGCCCGAAAAGGTCGCCATCGTTGGCTTGCTTCACCACGAGCACGCTGACGACCTGGTATCCTTCGATGGCCAACTGCAGCCAGTGACCATCACCACCACCAGGTTCCGCGACCAGGTTCGCCAACTGGTCCTGGTCGCAGGTCGCACCCTGGGGCTGATCAGTGCCGAAACACCCATCGCCACCGGGCGCTATGACCTGCAACTCACCTGGAACGGCCGCTCGGTTGTCTTCGGTATTCCGTAGATCGCAGACAGCACCTGGATCCAAGTGCAGGGCCCCAGGTTCTTGAGTCAAGAGCCTGAGGCCCTTTTTCGTTGCTCCCGCAAAGAACCAGGGAGCTACTCTTCCATACCCGCTTATCAGCGGCAAGGAATGAGCACCAAAACTAATGGCCGGCACCGGACACTGGCCACAAAACCCACACATTCTTGAAAGGAGATATCTCACATGAAAGGTGCAACTCTCTACACAGACGGTGCGTGCTCAGGCAACCCCGGTCCTGGCGGCTGGTGCGCCATTCTCCGCTACAACGGCCACGAGCGCATAATTCGAGGTGGTGAGGCCCACACCACCAACAACCGCATGGAGATCACGGCCGTCATCGAGGGCCTGGTCGCCCTCGAGGAGCCCTGTCAGGTCACCGTTTTCACCGACTCCCAGTACGTCATCGGGGTGGCCAGCCTGGGGGGGAAGCGCAGAGCCAACCTGGATCTACTGTTCGACCTGGACGCCCTGCGCGCGGCTCACGAGGTCGCCTTCCAGCACGTCCGCGGCCATGCTGGCCATCCCCTCAACGAGCGCTGTGACCGCATTGCTCGTCAGGAGCGGGACGAGGCCAAGCGCAAAGTGGGAGGCGGGTGATGGCTCTGGTAGGCTTCACTGGAGTGCACGATCTGCAAGGCCCATACCTGGCCCTGTTTCAGCGTGTAGTGGCCCAGGTGACCCGGGCCAACCGCAGCATCGCCGTGGATTGTCCGAAAGGCCCCGATCCCAAAGACCGCGCGCCGGCCATGATCTCAGCCATCGCCGCTTCTGGTGATGGCGGAGGGCTCATTGCTTTCGTCTGCCGGGGTCCAGACCAGGCGCCAGAGCCATGGGCCACCATCCGCCTGGCCCACGACGAGTGTCTCCCCGTGGTCGTCTTCGGATGCGGGTGCAGTGTGCGCGACTTCCCCTCCCTCGGTGATGGCCACTGGACAATCGCAGGATCGGGGATCTGGAGTCGGGGCTGGCGCTGGGAGGAAGACACGGTCTCGCTGGGCTCTGCCATACGCGAGGCCGTTTTTGATTTCCTCCACTGGACACCGATCAGGTCCAGCCGCAAGAGAATCGAGCTGGACTTTCCACTGATGCTCAACCTGAGACGATGGTTGAGGCAAGACAGTCGAGAGACAGAACCAGGTATTCGAGGAGGTGCCAAGTGTCAGAGCAAGACGAGGCCAACGTAATGACGGACGAACACGCCTACGACGACGGTAACTGGTATGCTTCCACACTGGGACATTTCATCGGCCTGCTCGTTGACGCCGGCCAGGACCCCGCCGTATGTTTCCGTGTGGTTACAGACTCAGAACCAGGCCGAGATGGGCAGTTCATCCGCCGCATAGACCTGATCATATTGCCTGATGGGCATGTGCGCGACTACGCCTTGAAGTGTCATGGCGTTCACAAGACCCTCAAGGCGTTCTTGGAAGCTGGCGTCATCAGGTAGGGGATGCCTGTCCCCCGGTCACCAGAGAGGAGGTGCGATATGCAACGTTTCAACGATCGGCGATGGTGGCAATGGCTGAGCTGTCTCCCCGTAGAGAGCCGGTGTGTGGTGGTCAAGGCCCTCTACCTGGGCAAAAGTATCAGTGACTGGCAGCTTTGGGACGTTCTCGGCCACCATCAATCGCCGATCCCATTTACTGAAGCACGCCAGGTCTACCATGACCTGGGATTCAAGCCCCACATGGGCTACCCACTAACCAAGGAGGTTCAATCATGAACTGGCTCACAGGCCACTACACGCTGCGCGTACGGCGCATCTATGTCTTACTGGTCATCCTGGTGGTGTTCATGCAGGCCACGACCCTGGCCGGCGCCTACCTTCACCTGGTGACCCAGGAGGTAGAGGCAGCAAAACAGTCAGAGGCTTTCCGCCTGCAACTCCGCCAGGATATGCGCACCCTGACGATGTCCCAGTGCTTTGAGCCAACCGATGGCTGCCTGGAGTACGCTTACCAGGTGATCAGACTCCCGGACGGGACGCCGGCAGAGTGCATACTCGATGCCAGGTAAAGAGGGTCTACGATGAGCGCCACTATCTGCAATCTCACCATCCCATGCAGTGTCCCCACGATTCCCATCGAGATGATCATCGGCAATCTGGAAGTCAGGCAGATCATCCAGGAGCTCGTGTACCTGCACGAGCGGGAAATGTGGGAAAGACAGCACGTGACCGATGGCTACCGCCGTTCTTTCACCCACGAAGTCACCATCAACGGCTGGCCCTGCACCATCAGCGGTGTATCTTGCTGCTCGGCCAGCTTTGGCGGCTTCAACACCTACGTCGAATCCATCGAGCCCGAAGTCTTGGCCGCGTGAGGCGGTAGCACGGACGAAGTCGGATCAGCCAGGAGGGCCCACACCCCATCAGTCCGGGGCGTGGGCCTTCTTTGTTTCCTGCTAATCCAACGAAACTGGCCCGCTATCTGGAAAGGCCGGATCTGTTAGTGGCCCAATAAGCTGGAAAAGAAAAAGGAGGGTTAGAGAATGTTGCAACAGGAAATCCGTTTCATCCTGGCCAATCTGGTCGCCATCGCCACCTACAACAAGTGGGGGCCTCCCTGCTCGGCGTTGACCCGCATGGCCCTGTCGTACCCGGATGACTACACGGCCCTGATCGACCGGATGGCCACCGAGCCGAACGGCGAGTTTTGCCTCAACGGAGCGGGGCTCGTCCTCTACTGGGAGAATCTCCCCAACGCCGACCGCCCTGTCTTCTCCATTGGAGGTGACCAGTGGATTCTGTACCCTGAGTTTGTCTTCCAGGCTGGCCGGCGACTGGCGACATGGAACAGGCTGGTATCCCCCGTGCGCCAGCACGAATCAGAACACCAAGGAGGTGTAACGACATGAACACTACAGAACTCGGAACCGTCACAATCAACGGCGTCACTTTCCAGAAGGTGGACGTCGGCCCACTGCTCGTCTACGAGGCGAACGTTGACGGCCTGGCCTGATGCGTCCTGCAGCCCAAGATCACTGATCCCGTTCAGCCAGGCGAGAAACCGCCCCAGGACGAGTGTTGCCACGTCCCCTATTGGGTGGCAAATGTGTGGGACGAGAGGGACAGGGTATGCAACCTGAACCTGTGCACTCACTATCCAGACGGCACGGTGGTCAAAGACCCGTTCTATGACCTGGCAGACTCTGGCTACACCGATCCGCCGCTACAGTTGCTGACGGCCATCGCCGACTGCATCAACGAGGGAGCAGACCCCTGGACGCTGGAGAAAATACGCTGCCAGGAGGATCAATCATGAGAGCAAAGCTGTACAGCATTCTCAACAACCGAACCAAGAGATGGTGGTACCACCGTCAGCTCAGGGAGCGAGGCCAAATGGCTGAGGCCCGCAGGCGGGAACGCGCCCAGATCCGAGACGACGTAGTCAGGTTGCGTGCAACCCTCGAACGTGGCGGTTTTCTCATCAATAGCTGGGGGGGCTGGACACTGCACTACGGCCAACGCCAACGGCTGCAGAGTTGGCGCCCCGGCCTGGACGGGCCCATCCCGCAGGCGTGCTTGCTCCTGGGGATCCCGGTCATCGACCTCACGACCATCCCCGAAGACCGCATTCGTGAGGTGCTCAAGCTTCCAAGCCCCGATCTCCTCTATGATCCTGAGCCTCCCGGTGGCTATCGTTCATTCCACCATGCTCCGTTTGACTACGTAGCTCGGCTATACATCAAGCTCGGGGCGACCCTTTACCAACAGGACACGGCTCCCTGGACGCTGGAGAAGATACACTGCAAGGAGGATCAGCGATGAAAACGAAACTCTACCGCATTCTCAACAATCAGGCCAAGGTGTGGTGGTATCACCGCCATCTAAGAAAGCAGGGCCTGGAGGAAGAGGCCCGCCAGCGCGAGCGCGAGGCTATCCTGG
>CAYMKL010000225.1:0-5155 GCA_964390805.1 uncultured Anaerolineae bacterium
AGACGGAGACCATGGCGCCTGTATTCAGGTCGTACTTGATCACCTGGGCCGGAGATATGTCGAGGCCGAGGTAGGCATACTGTCCGTCGTAAGCCACGGCGCGGCAGCGATCCCTTTGCTCTCCTCCTTCCCAGACGCCTACTTCGTGGAACGTCGCAACGTCTACTTTGGATACCGAGGCCGGGCTGAGATCCCAGCCGGCATACAGGTTAGCGCCATCCAAGACCAGAGGTCTCATGGTGCGGTCTTGCGGCTCGTATAGCCAGACCATCAAGGGATACAGGGTACTGGCGGTGAAAGCCACAATCGTGCCCATGTAGAAGTCGCACTGTGGGTCTATGGCACCGGCGAAGTAGTCTACGGCAGCATAGATTATTCCTTCCCCGCTGGTGAGGTCGAAGTAGTGACCGAGGGATTCTTCGTCATCGCGAACCGCTGCGGTGCTCATGTCCGAGGGGTCAATCTTGACCAGCACACCGGGGATGGTGTACAGCCCTGTGTACAGGTAGCCGCCGCTGCACGTCAAGGCTCGACACCTGTGCTGCCCCGTGCCTCCCTCCCAGGTAGCGAGGGTGGCCATGTTAGACGGCTCGATCTTGACTACCTTGGCCGGAGAGGTATCCAGGCCGGCGTAAAGGAATGTCCCATCGTGGGCCAGGGCAAAGCACTCGTCGTCTCCTGCAGGAGCGGTCCAGACGCCCACGGTTTCCATGGTGGCGAGATTTACTTTGATGACCCTGGCGGGGTCGGTCTCCAGACCGACGTACAGGAAAGCACCGTCGCTGGTCAGGGCCTGGCAGTCGTTCTCCCCTGACAGGCCCTGCCAGATGCCCTTGGTCTCCATGGAGCCGCCGCCTATGCGGACCACCCTGGCGGGGGAAGTGGAGAGGCCGGCGTACAGAAACCCCTGCTGGTACACCAGGGCCTGGCAGCGGTCGTCGTCTTCCCCACCCTCCCAGGCCGCCTCGGCCTGCATGGTGGCAGGATCAACCCGCACCACGCGAGCGGGCGACTGGCGGAGTCCTACGAAAAGCCGCCCGTCCCCGAGGGCCAGGGCGTAGCAGTGGGTTTCGTTGACGGAGCCCTGGAAGGTGTCCACGGTGGCCAGGTCGCTGGTTTGAATCGCTGCCGCACGAGCGGGGGAGGTGGGGAAACCCGCCACGAGAGAAGAGCCAGAGAGAGCCAAAGCGTGGACGCCTTCGTCTGCCTCCTCCCCGACCCAACTGCCCTCCTCAGCCATGTTCCCAGGACGGACTTTGACGATCTGAGCGGGACGGGTGTTTAGCCCGACGAAGAAATGACTCTTGCTGCAAGCCAGCCCCCGACAGTCATCCTGGCCCGTTGCGCCGCGCCATTGCCCCAGACTGGTCATCTCGTCGGGCAGGAGTTGGACGACGCGAACCGGCGAGGTGCCCAGAGCAGCGTAGAGGTAGGTATTGTCGTGGCCCAAAGCGCGACAGCGGTCTTGACCACTCTCACCTGTCCAGACTTCGTCGCTGATCATGTCGCTGCGATAAATCCTCACCACTTTGGCGGGCACGGTGGCCAGCCCCGCAAAAAGACGGCCCTGCCTGATGTCCAGGGCCTGGCAACTGTTTTCCCCTGACTCGCCGTGCCAGGCTTCCTCCCCGACCAGGTTGAGGTGGCCATGCCAGCGTAAACGAACTTCCCTTCGGTGACCAGTGTCACACAGTTTTGGTCTTCGCCGGCGCCGATCCAGTAATCAACACGCTCCATGCTTTGAGGACTGATCTTGATCACCCGCGCCGTGGCGTGCTGCACGGCGGCGTACAGTAGACCCTCGTGGAGTACCAGGGCCTGGCAGTTGTTCTCGCCTTCCCTGGCCGTCCAGGTTGCCACGTGGCGCAAGGTGTCTCGCCGGAGCTTGAGCACGCTCGCCGGCTCGGTGTCCAGCCCGACGTACAGGTATTGCCGGTCGCCGGCGGTGGGGGTGGTGAGCGTTTCGCCTGCACCTCCCACCCAGGTGCTTGGGACGAAGTTGGCCCCAACGGGTGGGGAGACGGTGAGCAGTCGCCGGAAGGCCCAAAGGTTGTACAGAAGCCCATCGGGGATCCAGTTGGGCAGGGTGACGGGCGCAGCGTTTCCCGTGCCGCTTC
Organism: uncultured Anaerolineae bacterium; assembly: GCA_964390805.1. GTDB lineage: Bacteria > Chloroflexota > Anaerolineae > VGOG01 > VGOG01 > CAYMKL01. Next base: position 2,118 of record CAYMKL010000225.1, read on the forward strand.
CCGGCCCACCCCCGGCAACGTGCTCGTGACACTCGATGCCTTCTTCGCACGCTTTGATGAACGAGGCAAACTGCTCATCGGTGGGGGATAGATAGTCCTGAAACCAAGCCTTGAGGATGTATGTGGTCACGTCGTCGAACTTGGACATTATCAGTCCTCCGTCTCGTCGATGTCGCGCATGATCTTCCTGACCACGGAGGCAGGACTGGTGTAGAGACCAAAGTATACGTACAGCCCGTCGAAGGCCAGGGCGTGACACTCATTGGCGTCGCCAGATGCCGTCCAAAGGGCGATGGGGTGCATGTCCGAAGGATCGATCTTGGCAACCGAGGCCGGCCAGGTGGCCAGGCCCGCGTACAGGTTCTCGCCATCGTAGACCAGGGCCTTGCAGTTGTCTTCGCCCTCCTTACCCGTCCAGGTATCGACGACCGTCAGATCGGTGCGAGTCAGTTTTTTCACCACGGCAGGCTCATCGTAAAAGCCAGCATACACGTACGAGCCATCGCTGCACAAGGCGCTACAGTGTGTTGGTCCTTCCATGCTGTCGCTCCTGGCGACGGTTCCCATGGTCTGAGGATCAATCTTGACCACATTGCCGGGCGGACCGGCCAGGCCAGCGTACAGGTACTCCCCATCATAAAGGAGTGCGCTACAGAAAATCTGATTCACGTCTCCAATCCATTCGGAGACGGTGGTCAAGGCCCTGGTCTCCAGCTTGACGACGCGGGCGGGGGAGGTACTCAGGCCAACGTACAAGCACGATCCGTCCCAGGCAAGAGCCGCACATTCTTTTTGGTTCTCGTTGCCCGACCACCCGGCGATGCCTTTCATGCTCTCACGGTCAATCATGACCACGTAAGCGGGGGTGGTGAACATGCCGGCGTACAGGCGGTCGCCGGCCAGAGCCAGGGCTCGGCAATTGTCTACGCCTTCGCTGCCGTGACAGCCGACCAGTGTGGTCATGGTGCGAGGCTTAATCTTTAAGATGTGCGCTGGCGAGCCCTCGAGGCCCACGTACACGTACTCTCCATCGGAGACGAGGGCTTGCAGCCAGTCTTGACCCTCTGCCCCCGTCCAGGCTTCGGGCAGTATCTTGGTGGCCAGATCGGGGCGAGTGGCCAGTTGACGCCTCCAGGCCCGGATGTTGCGGAGGTGGGCGTCGTGCCAGCCCTCGGGGAACTGAACAGGGGCTGCATCCCCTGTCCCGGAGTTGCAGCCCCCAGTGCTCTTGTGCTCGTGGCCCTCAATGCCGTCCTGGATGGCCTGGATGAAGGCGTGCCATTCTTCCTCGGTGGGTTTGTCCCCGGCCTCGAAGGTTGATCTGAGTTGGTTTCGGACAGCGACGTTGAATTTGGTCATAGGTTTACATGATGAAGCTGTAAGGCTGAGTTACAGCGCCTTCCTCCATGCTGGCCAGGGTGTAGAAGGCGCCCGGATTGTCTTGGTTGTTGTAGCAGGTCTTGATCCAACCGGCAGAGCGGACGATAGAGGAGATGCGCACCTCGTCAATGATGCCGTCGAAGTTGCTCGTCACTCCATTGTATGATCCGATCACGAGGGGCACGGTACTGGCAGACTTGGAATAGGCCTCGGAAGCGCTGGCTTTTTCCAGGCCATCGACGTAAATCAGTAACTGGTTGTTGGCATCGTCGAAAACCCCCACGACGTGGTACCAGACTCCCGCACTGCTAACGGGGGAATTAACAGTCCATAGGTCCCTCCAAACAGAGCCGTTGCCAAAAACCACCCTGACTTCATCAGTGTTGCCCAAGGCTAGGCCGTAGCCTTTGTAGCCACCGGCCAGGTTGGAGACGAAATACTCAACCCCAACAGTCTCAGGGTTGATCCAAGCCTCTATGGTGAAGCTGCCAGGTCGAAGCGAGGCAGCACTCCCAACATCTATGTAGTCTGGGTCAGAAGCCTCGAAGTCCTGCCCGTTGGCGATCTTACCCCCAATGTCTACAGAGCCGTGATTCGTGCCGTCGTTGTTGTTCGACGTAGAATCGTTCAGGTCATCGTGTAAGTGCCACACACCCTTGAAGTTTGTATCCCATACACCTTCGGCGTTCTCCCCATCTGAGGCGTTGGACTTGCCAAAGTAGAGGTAGAAGACGGTGTCTGTGGACGCATAGAGCACGGGGGCCTTGAACCACAACACCAGCTCACCGGTAGCGCCGTCAAACTTCTCCCGCTCGTAAGCACAAAGGGTAGTGCCGTCCCACGTGGTCACACGAAGGTCGTACCCGTCGTTACGGGCGTAGGCTGCAAGGTCGTCGTCCGAGGCGAAGTTGATGAGGACCGGGAAATCAGTCAGGTCTTCGTCAACCTTGGCCTGGTCTACGGTGATCTTCTTGCGGTACTTCCAGCCGGTCAACCAGCCAGTAGACTGTTCGCTCCCCAGGGCGTAGAACGTAGATGGGCTTGATTGGTTGTTGTACGTGGCGGTGATGTAGTCGGAGGAGCGGACCGTGTTGGAAATGCGAACCTCGTCAAGCCGACCATCAAAGTAGATGACACCAGAACCAGCCTGGCCTATCCTGAACGGCTCGTCGTTGAGTGTGGCACCAGTCGTGTGGGTGACCTTTTCCTTAAACGTACCATCCACGTAGTAGGAGCAATCGAAACTAGTGTCCAGAACTGCAACGACGTGATACCAAGTTCCTACGCTTGTTATGTAATCCGCTACTGTATCGTAATCCTTGACGTAGAACGTCGTGAATCGTAGCTTCTGTAAGTGGTGACCAAGGCCATAGCCGCCCGATGCAGCTCCACGTTTCCCACACCACTTCTCACCTGTGTTGTTCCGGTCGGGGTAAACCCAGCACTCGATGGTGAGATTGCTGGCCAGATCAAGTGTGCCATTTTCCGCGATGGTGATCGTATCCGCACCACCAAACTCAGGACAGTTTCCTATCTTGCTGCGAGAACGTGAGGTCACGCTCTCTGCAGTTGAATCATTGTTGTTGGCAGTACTATCGTGGTAAGGGTGCAAATCGCAAAAGATGGCAACATAAACTCAAACAGGTGCAGCAAGACTG
>CAYMKL010000226.1:0-5091 GCA_964390805.1 uncultured Anaerolineae bacterium
TTCAATCCCTGAGTCCGCTGTTCCTCTGACAGGGGTAGAACGGACTTGGGGATTTGGCGGACATCTCTGGGCGATGAAGGAACAGTGCGTTCAATCCCTGAGTCCGTTGTTCCTCCCAAGCAGACGGGGCCAACAAAAAAAGCCCCCTGCGCGGTTGGCGCAGGGGGCTTTTCTTATTTCCCGCATCTCAGGCCAAAGACAAATTCTGGCGCAAGCTGCGAAATCGTGGTATACTTGAGGCGCAATGAAAGCTATGGCCGAACGTGAGCAACTAGAGCAAGCAATCAACACACTCGAGGCCCAACGCGCTATCCTGGGCGACGCGGTGGTGGATACTATGATAGCCGCTGCGCGCAAGGAACTGGCCGCGCTGGAGCGGACGGAAGCCTCCAGGCCAGCGCTGGAAGGCGAACGCAAGCTGGTCACTGTCATGTTTGCTGACATATCGGGCTTCACCGCCCTGGCGGAGACCATGGACCCCGAGGCGGTACGCGACCTGATGAACACCTGCTTCGAGCAGTTGGTCCCGGTGATCCAGAAGTACGAAGGCACGGTGGACAAGTTCATCGGCGACGGGGTCATGGTCCTCTTCGGCGCGCCGCTGGCTCACGAGAACGACCCTGAGCGGGCCCTGCGGGCGGCCCTGGAGATGATGGGCGCGCTGGCGGCGTTCAATGCCCAACATCGCACCGACCTGGATATACACTTTGGCGTCAACACCGGCCTGGTCATCGCGGGAGGCATCGGCACGCGCGAGCGGCAGGAATACTCGGTGATGGGCGATGCGGTCAACCTGGCCGCGCGACTGGAGGATGCTTCGGAGCCGGGAGAGATTCTCGTCGGCCCAGACACACATCGTCTGACCGCACCACTGTTCGACTTCGAGACTTTGCCCCCCATCCGGGTGAAGGGCAGAAGCGAGCTGCTGGTCGTCTACCGCCTACTGGGGCTCAGAGCCGCGCCGTCCTCGGTGCGTGGTATCGAAGGGTTGTCCTCCCCGTTGGTCGGGCGGGGGAGCGAGCTGTTGCAGTTGCAGACGGCGCTTCGTGTCCTGCAGGAGGGACGAGGGGGGAAAGTCGCCATCGTCGGGGAAGCCGGGCTGGGCAAGAGCCGCCTGGTGGCCGAGGTGCGTCAATCGCTGAACGGCAACCTTGCCTGGGTCGAGGGGCGTTGCCTGGCTCACACCCAGGGCATGGGCTATTGGGTGGCGCGCGATGTGCTGTGTGGTCTGCTGGGCGTGAACGCCGACACACCGGCCGCCACGCTAGGTGGGGCGCTATACCATAGCGTAGCGCAATTGTTCCCCGAGCACGAGGCCGACTCGTATCCCTACCTGGCGCTCGTGCTGGGCATTCCGTTGGATGCACTGGATACAACGATGACAGAGCGGGTCAAGTACCTCGAGGCGGCAACGCTGCAGCGACGGATACACGAGGCTTTCCGCGAGTATGTCCGTCGCCAAGCGATGGAGCAGCCACTGGTGCTGGTGTGGGAAGACCTGCATTGGGCTGACCCCTCATCGCTCCATCTGCTGGAGGCGCTATTGTCCCTCACCGACCAGGCGCCGTTGCTCTTGCTGCTGGCGCTGCGTCTGGGCGGGGGGCGGGTAGAGCCTTTCCACCTGCGGGCTACGACAACCTACGGCCAGCGATATCAGGTGATCGAGCTTGAGCCGCTCACCCACGACGACGGCACCCAGTTGGTACACAATCTCCTGAAAATCGAGGATCTGCCTGAGGAGACCCGTGAGCTCATTCTGGATCGGGCGGGAGGGAACCCCTTCTACATCGAGGAGTTGCTTCGTTCCTTGATTGATGCTGGGGTGGTGATCCTGCGGGGAGACCGAGCGATTGCCACGCACGCGATTAGTGAGCTCGACGTTCCCGATACGTTGCAGGGGGTGATCATGGCCCGCATTGACCGCTTGATGCCCAGGGTCAAGCGCACGCTGCAGACCGCCGCAGTCATTGGCCGCGTGTTTCAGCGTCGTGTGTTGGCCTACCTGTTGGATCCAGAGACGGCAAACGGGCGACTCGACACGACGCTCGAGGAGCTGCGAGGCCACGAATTTATCCGTGTGCGGGTGGCTGACACCTGGGATGGGGTGGAGGAGCAGGAGTACATCTTCAAGCACACCCTGACACAGGAAACGGCGTATCACAGTCTACTCATCACCCAACGCAAAGGGTTGCACAAACAGGCGGGCGAGGCTTATGAGGCCCTGTTTGCCGATCGGAGGGATGAGCTCATGCCGACCTTGGGGTATCACTTCGAAAAGGCCGAGGTCAACGACAAGGCATTTCGCTACTTTGCCCAGGCAGGCGAACGCGCCAAGGCAACTTACGCCAACGAGGAGGCCATCCGCTATTTCCGGACAGCGTTGGAAGTGGCAGAGGAGGTCACCGAAGATATTAGTGAGGAGAAGAGCACGATCCACGAGCATCTGGGTGATATCCTGGTGAACATAGGGCAATACGATAAGGCGTTGGAGAGCTACACCGCGGCCTTCGATCTGCTGGAAGAGCTTCCTTTGCTGAGTAGCGTCTCGGAGCGAGTGGCGGCCCTGCACCGCAAAGCGGGCATGGTGTACGAGCGCAAAGGGGAGTACGGGATGGCGCTGGAATGGTTGTCCGAGGCAGAGGAAAGGTTGGACGACAAACGGAGTGCCGAGATGGCGCGCATAAGCACCTCCATGGCCGGCGTGCTATACCGGCAAGGGGAGGGGGCAGAGGCCATGGAGTGGTGCCAGCGCGGCCTGGAGATCGCACAGCGCATTGACGAGCGTGGGGAACTGGCTCACGCCTATATGCTGCGGGGAGTTCTCAACGGCAGTCTAGGGAATCCAAGTCAGGCCATCAGCGATTGCCTGAGAAGCCTGCACCTCTGCCAGGATATCGGGGACCTATCGCAACAGGCCAGGGCGCACAATAACCTGGGACTTCATTACTATTACGAGGGAGACTGGGAACAGGCGGCAGCACACTACAGTCAGAGCCTGGAGATCAGGGAGAGGATTGGAGACGTCAATGGGTGGGCGACGGTCTCCAACAATCTGGGCGAGCTCTACTTGAACCAGGGACGGTTTGACGAAGCAGCGGAATGTTTTCGGAGATGTCTGGAGACCTGGGAGCGGACGGGATACCTGCTGGGAGTAGCTCTATCGTATCGGAACCTGGGGCAGGTCTACGCCAGGCGCGAGGAATGGGACACCGCGCTGGAGCACCTGGGGATGAGCCTGCATAAGCTGGAGGAGATAGGATCGCGAGATTGGCTGATGGCCGAAGTCTACCGCCACTTTGCGGAAGTCTATCTCGGTCTCGGTCAATGGGAAACGGCTTGCGGATTCGGCCAGCGCTCTCTGGATATCGCGGTGGCTCAGGAAATCAAGCTGGTGGAAGGCGGCGCGCGGCGCGTGTTGGGCCAACTGCATCGCTGCCGGGGCAAGTGGGATGAGGCCGAAGCGTTGCTGAGGGAAAGCCTGAGGCTATCGGAGGAACAGGCTCAGCGGTACGAGGCAGGGCAAGTCCTGTGGGAGCTGGCTCTGCTGTACCTGGACAGAGCTAGAAGCGGGGGAAATGGCAGGGAGCGGGCAAAGATGGCTGAAGCATTGGACCGATCCATCGCCATTTTCGGGGAGTTAGGAGCGCAGTGGGATCTGGCGCGGGCATTGAAAGGGAAGGCCTGCCAGGTGAAAACAGGAGACTGAAAAATGAAGAGGGTGGTCAGGTGGGCGGGTGGGCGGGTGGTCAGGTGGTCGGATGGTCGGGTGGTCTGCCTCCTGGCGTTCTGGTGTTTGTGGGCCTGGTTCCTGGGGGCTACGTTCTATCAAACAGCCAGCGCTGGCCCATCGCCTGGCAGGGCGCCGCGAACGGCGTTCGTCGTCTGCACTGTGATCAACACCAGTGACAGGGGGGCTGGCTCGCTGCGCGCCTGTCTAGAGAATGTTATCGGCGGCGACTGGATCGTCTTTGATACCACCGTGTTTCCGCCGGCCAGGCCGGCGACTATAGCGCTCAACAGCGCGCTGCCGGATATCACCCAGGGCAAGCTGACGATTGACGCCAGCGACGCCGGGGTCATCCTTGACGGCAGCGGTCTGTCTTTGGGAGCCGGCTTTCGCATCACCTCGGACGGTAACGCCATCCGGGGAATGAAAATTGTCAACTTCCCTGGCGACGGGGTCGAGATATGCTGTGGAGCCAAAGACAACACCATCGGCGGAGACAGGGATCTGGGCAGTGGGCGATCTGGTCAAGGCAACATCGTCCTGGGCAACGGCGGCAGCGGTGTCAGCATACTGGGCAGCGGCACGATAAGAAACATCGTCAGCGGCAACTACATCGGCGCCGACGTCAGCGACAACTACGCCAGCGCCGACGTCCACGCTGGCGCCCTGGGCAATGGCTTACATGGTGTGAAGATCAGCAACGTCGCCCACGACAATCAGATCGGCGGGCCGGGCAATACCATTGCCTATAACGAGGGGGATGGCGTGTGGGTGGAGGGCGCCTCGGCCACCGGAAACAGCATCACCCAAAACGCCATCCACGACAACGCCGGCCAGGGCATCGAGAACATCAGTGGCGGGAACAAGGAGTTAGCTCCACCCTTGGTGACGGCCGCAGTGGGAGACACAGTGGCCGGCACGGCCTCGCCCGGCGCCACGGTGGAGATGTTTGGCGATGACGCCGACGAAGGACGCTTCTTCCTTGGAAGCACTGCCGCCGGTAGCGGGGGGCGCTTCAAATTTGTCGGATCGCTGAGGGGCGTCAATGTGACGGCCACGGCCACGGACGGAGCTGGGAATACCTCGGAGTTCTCCGCTGCGGTGCTACGGGAAACGGCTATCACGGATACCTTTGAGACCAACGACGACTGGACCCTGGCCTATCCCATCGGCGAGGGCGATTGGGTATCGTACATCAGCCGTCCCAGCGACTTGGACTTCTACAAGTTCCCGGTTCCCGAGCGTCTCTCCACCGTCATCTTCACTTTGACCAACCTGGCCGAGGACTACGACCTCGTTCTCTTTCGCCCCACCGATGCCCCTTCGGATACCCCTCTGGCCGACATCCCTCTAGCCGACATCCC
>CAYMKL010000227.1:0-5074 GCA_964390805.1 uncultured Anaerolineae bacterium
CTACCTCGGTCCAACTCCCCGCCGAGTAGCAGGCGTAGACCTTGGAGGTGTCGGTTTCGATGTAGATGTCGCCCACAGCCGGAGACCCAGGCTTCTGCGCTGCTGTTCCACTTTGGAGGTTGATCACCGCCCCTGCGTCGCCTGTCCCCGTGCCGTCTCCCCCCGTGGAGAGGTGCTGATGGGCCTCGGCTGCATCGGCAATCAGGTCAATCAGTTCCCCAAAGCTCTCCTCTGTCAGCGTGTCGCCGGTCTCAAAGAGTTCTTTGACAGCCGTGATCGCACTAGAAGTTACTTTCCCCATGATGTTCCTCCTGTCTTTCCCGTGTAGCGAGTCGATAGGTTAGATAAGCCGGGCCAGCGGTTTCCCCAGTCGTCGTGGAAAACTCGCCGGCCCGACAATGTACGCTTATGGCCAGATAGGTGCGTTGATGTCGCCAAGGGGCTGCGCTTGTGTTCCACCTTTGGGAATACCCTCAAGCCACCGGTGGATGGCGCGAGAACCACTCCCACACAGCAAGCCAGTCAACAGAAGACCTGCCCAGTGGAATAGCACAGGGTTGGCTGGTACGAAGTCTACCGCGATGGCCAGGGGCGCGAAGATGTTGACCCCCATCAACACGCTGAAGCAGATACCCAGGACTGCAAGTACGTAGGTCTTGGGCGATTTCCCAGGAAGCAAGTCGACTAACGGCTGAAAAGTGGTCACGACTAGTTCCAAGACTGTGGAGATGGCCCTCAAGAACAGGAGCGATCCCCCCAGCATGGCTACAATGTCTTTGACCGCTATGTCGCTAAGTGGTGGATCCTTCAGGGGAGCTGCAAGTACAGGGTGGGTAGTCAAAGTCAACACGACGATGACTGAGACGACTAGAGCCAGTACCACCCTTTTGATGATTGTTCTCTTGAACATCGTTTCCTCCTTTTGTGATGAGATGTGGAAACTCCCTGACTCGACAATCTGCGTCATATGTCGGCGAGGGGCTGCGCTTCAGCCTTTTCGACTGTAGCAAGACCCTCAAGCCAGGAATGTATGCGCAGCAAATAGGTCAGCACAAGGCCCGCCCATAGGATGACGACGGTGATGCCCAGAGGCAGTAGTCCTTGCCTGAACAGGATGCGCTTGCTTGATGCTTTGTCGTTGAACATGGTTTTGACCTCCTTATGTGTTGTGATGTGTTTGTGGTTCCGGTTCGTGCACGATAGGTTGTTGGGTGATCACCTCCTTCCCTCAAGACGACTACGTCGAGGCCATGCCTCTGCTCGATGTGCCTGTGGACGGGCTTACGCTAACGTCACGTATCCGTCCAACGGCCCCGCATTGTAGTACACTCGGAAGTTGCGCACCTTCGCAGCCTCCGAGCCTGTACCCCCTGTGTGGTGGTAGTACAACTGGATGAGGTCGCCCTCTTCCCAATTGCCAATGTCCTCGGAAAACGTGGTGTACGTGGCGCTCGAGGTTGACCGCTCCGTGCCCACCGGACTGCTGTTTCGGTAGATCCGCCCGTAGGCAGTAAGACCTGAACCAACAATGACCAGGTCGAACTTGATGCGATATGTCCCAGGACGGTAGATGCGAATCTCTTTCGCCTTGACCCAGCCGGTGTTGGTGGTCTCTTTCTCACTATCCGAGCTCACGCACAGATTGTCACCTGCACCCACTTCGGGAAGTCCGGTGTCGCTGACGATCTCGGTCCAAATCCCTGCACTGAAACAGGCATAAAGCCTCGACGTGTCGGTCTCAAGGTATACATCGCCCACTTCGGGATTGGATGGCTTGCCGGCCGCCGTCCCACTCTGTAGGTTGACTATCGGACCGGCATCGCCTGTCCCTGTACCATCACCACCTGAAGCTGTGTGCCCATGCGCTTGCGCTGCCTCCGCAATGGCGTCGATCAAATCAGCCAGGTTGTCCTCGGTGATGACGTCGGCGTGCTGGAAGTTGGCCTTGATGGCAGCTACGCGAGTGCTATTGACTTTGGCCATGACGCCCCCTCAGTCTACCCAATCCCCACCGATGACGGCGAAGTTGACCTTGGCTACACCATAGTATGGCTCGTGCGTCTCAATGTAGTGGCTCTGGAAGAGGTGAGGCCCTAGCCTCCCCTTCTTCCTGGCCTGCTCCCTCCATTCGTCCTTCTCTTCCTCAGAAAGAGCTTTCCATGCCGCCGTCGCATCGGCGAAGACTTTGCGCATGAGCTGCTGGTCAGCGGTGCGTGGGTTGGTGGGGGTGTAGTAATCCATGCACTCTTGACCAACGCCCGGACGGTAGCGGAAGATGTAGCCGCCAACCTTGCGCCTGATCGTTGCACCGAGAGGAATGTCTTCGATTGTCCCCTCGTCCCAGATGGTGCTCATGCGCTTTGCCCCCCCGATGTGATTATAGCAGAAATTCGAGGTTGTGTCAATACGTGAGGGATATGGGTATCTACAGATTGGATGGCCCATATATGCAACATTACGGTCTCTCTATAGTCTGGTTCGCGACGATTCTTTTGCAGGTGTTTCAAGACTCGCTCCAGAGCAGACCGGCTGTGGCGCGTGATTCGCCCGACTGTTTTCTGTGAGCAGGTGATCGCGTGTGGCGATGTGAGACAGGCAAATCAGGCACGCACGTCATTCTATGTGGACGTGCAAAAGAGAGAGACGGTCTAACTGTTTTGGTGCGTGCCGCCATGCAAGATGCGGAGATGGTCTGACTGTTTTGGTCTCAGGGTGAGGGAAAGAGGCGGTGAGGGAGCTCGTGCATAGGGCTGTGTGGAGACGAAAGGGACACCCTAGCAATGCTCAACATGCACCTGGAGGTCGTGAAAGAGGCACTCAAGGGTCGGTGTGGTGTTGCGCAGTGGTCACTCAGGGGGTACTCGTCCCCCGCCGTGATGCTGTGCGATGGAGAGGTGGGGTGATTGGCGGTGGCGGGTGCGGGCCGATTTTGCGTTTCGCAAGGAACGAACCAATCAGAAAATCGCGCAAGGCGAGCCGCCCATTCCTCCTCGTCGAAAAAAGGGAGGCCCAGACGTGTCTTTGGGGAGGTGCGCTGAGGGTCGTACTGTGGGGGTGCAGGGTGTTCTAACTGTTTTGATCTTTGGGGGGAAGCATAGAAGCGGGGTAGAGGCGGCTGGGGTGTTCGAGGGGGCAACAAAAAAAGGGGCCCCGGAGGCGGCGATCCTCCGGGGCCCCGGGTGGCTAGGACCACAGGCCGGTGCAACTGGCAAGGGGGTGATCTTCGGGAACGGCCATGGCGCAATCTCGTCGAACTCTCATGCCAGCCAGGTGCTTGGGCCTGGTGACCACCCAGCCGTCCTCGTCGGTCTTGCCTGCCTGGATGGCCTTGAAAGTGCGCCCAGGTGTGAAGTGGCCGTGCGATCCGTGGAAGGGTTGGAGCAGCATGATGGTCACTTCGAGGGTAGTCTGTGCGTGCATTTCGTCTGTGTCCATGCCTCATCCTTCCTTTCATGTTGGGGAGGAGGTGATGGTTTCACCTCCCGAGAGTTTTGGTGTGCAGGCAGCCCAGTGGGCCAGCGAGGCGCTTGTCCTGTACGGCACACTTGTCCTGTACGGCATGGCCAAGTACAGGGTGGCCAGGTACAGGGCTGCCTGACTGTTTCGATGCCGTCAGTCTTGCGCTCCGAACAGCTCCTGCACTGCCTGCTCGAATGAGGAGACCTCCCTGACTTCTTCAGAAGGTCCTGACTGCACGGCGTCAGCGGCGATGGCCAGGGCCTTGTGGAGAAGCTGGGCGGTTCCCCAGCGTGGCCACTTGGCCCTGAGCCGTTCCAGGTTGCGCAGGTCTTCATTGGTAGCCCAGAACTTGATGTGTTGCCCCATTACTCCACCTCCTCCCTGTTACCTTTTACCTGTGCATAGGCGCCGAGCCACTCTCTTCTGGACAATGTACTCTCTCTCATTGCCCCTTCTCCTCTCGACGGGGTTGCCCCGTGGGGTTGCGATGGTCGCCCTCCGCCTCCCGTCGCTGTACCTTGGCCAGTTGTTGCTGCAACACCGCTCCGAGGGCGTGCAGGTTGCCATTGTTCGTGATGAGATGGTCAACCAGGTGCTCCAGCATCCCCCGTCCCCCACTGACAAAAGGGGTAACTCGACGTTGGGTGAGGAAGTCGCAGTTGTGGCACGTCTCCCTCATCACGATGGTGAATTGGACTTCCAGGTTGCCTGACCTGCACTTCGGGCAGTCCGTAAACGGCTTAATCATGGTTGTCACCTCCTGATTGTTTTGTGGCCGTGACTTCTCTGAGGAGCCCCGCGTCGTGCATCAACGCGAACAGCCTCCTCACGCTGATGGCGCCGGCCCAGGAGCGGCCTTCTTCCCAGGCGCCGTCTTCGAGGACGCGATACCCACTGAAGAAGAAGTATTGGTGAGTGGCGTCGCCAAGGCGGGCCGTATCGTCGTCTGGATCGGCGCTCCGCAGCCTGCTGGTGTTGGTGATTCTGATGATTTTAGGCATTTGCTTATCCTCCTTTTTCAGGTTTCGTTGAACAGCAAGGTGATACGCCTGCGAAGCTGCTCATACAAGTCGTTGTGGGCCTCTTCAATGTTGGCCTTGGGCACAACGTCGGCCCTGGCTGACAGTTCGATGGTACGCCAGCCGTGCTTAGGGTACTCTCTTGAGGCCCGCAGGACCACCCCGATCTCTCTGACCTGATAGCCTGCTCCTTGGCCCACAATGTGCGTGTTCATTTCACCCTCCTTTCTTGTCATTCATGGGTTAGAACAGTGCGAGTTGCACGCTCTGCCTAGGGTCAATGGGGATGACCCCGACCAGAGAGACCTGCGGCGCCGCGGCGATCTCGCGTTCGATGATCACCGGCGCGTCGTCCCCCAGCAGCCAGCCTGAGCCTTCGACAGCCTGGTGGTGTTGCACGAACAGCTCCCCCAGGTCGGGGATGGCTGTGTTGGCCACCACTTCCCGCGCCAGTTCCTCCAGGAAGCTCCCTCCCACACCAGCCTGGGATACCAGGGCCCCGGCCACGTCGTCACCGTAGAGTAGTTGGGCGGCAGCTACTTTTATAGTTTATATGGAGAATGATTGGCACTCGCTGGAGGATTGGTGTAGAATAG
>CAYMKL010000228.1:0-4930 GCA_964390805.1 uncultured Anaerolineae bacterium
CCCGGCTGTCACGGCTCAAGTGGCGGTCGCGGCCTAAAAACCTACCCTTGAAAGAGCCCCCTCCCTCTCCCAAACCTAGGAGAGGGAGGGGGGCGACGATGCCAACTACTCCGGAATCAGCAGCCCTATGGCGTAGCTGGCTATCGCCGCAACCGTTCCTACGGCCAGCACCTCCAGGCCGCTTCCCACCCAGCATTTTCTGGTGAAGATGGCTTTGCTGGCTCCAACCCCGAACAGCGCAGCGAAGCTGGCCAGCGCCGCCGTGATCGCCGCCGGCGTCACCTTTAAAAAGGCAAAAGGCAAGATCGGAACCAGCGAGGCGATGGCAAACGACAGGCCGGTCAGGACCGCGGCCTTGACCGGTGGCCAGGATTCCTCCGCCGTCAGGCCAACCTCCTCTCCGACGGTGTACTCGGCCCTCAATGCCATTTGCGACATCACCCTGGTGGCGACGGCCTCAGCCTCTTCTTCGCTGAACCCTTGCGTCTGATAGAACTTGGCCAGCTCCGCCTTCTCCTCCTCGGGGCTGCGCTTCTTCTTAATCCCTTTCCGTTGGTTCTCCTTCTCGGTCACCTCCTGCTCCGACTTGGACGAGATGTAGGCCCCTGCACCCATGGATATGGCTCCCCCGACTGCCCCGACGACACCACTGATGAGGATCAGGTGGCTTTCTGTGGCCACCCCGTAGACGCCAGCCGTCAGCGCGAGGATCGAGACCAGGCCATCGTTGGCTCCAAAGATCACGTCCCTGACCCCACCACCGCCGCCCATTTCCCAGCCTTCCATCCCCAGCACCTGCTTCTTGATCCTCTCGATGTGCAGCCGCTCATCGGCGGCTATCCGAGTCCACATCGCTGAAGCGTCACGGTCGCTGAGGTTTCCGGCTAGAATGGCCAGGTCTTCGACGCTCTCGTCCTCGGCGATGATGGCCCACTCGAAGAACCCTCTCGTGCCCAGGATGCTCATCATGAGGCCGAGCCTCAGGTCTGTGAGCGCCTGCCCTGAGCCATGCCCTGAGCGGAGCCGAAGGGGTAGCCGAAGGGAAGCGCTGGTGAGCCTCTGGCGTTTCTCTCCCAGCTCCCCGATTCTCTCCGCCCAGTACTCGGAGTCCTGAGCCTCGCTGGCGCCGATCTCCATCAACAGCCGCTTTGTTCTTTCATCCTGAGCTTTCTTGGCCAGCCTATCATATCCCTTGGCCTGCATCAGCTTATAGGTGAGGACCTTCTTGGCTACGTCAAGAAGCGCTCTTCTTTCTGTGTTTGTCAGTTTGTCCATGGCATTTCCCCCCTGTCATCTACTCGTGGGCCAGTAGGTATGCATACTGCAATTCTATCACATTCCATCCATCTGCGCAACACGAAAGGGCTGACCCCGGTCTGAGGTGCATTTCAGTTCTGGGGCAAGCCTTTGTTGGCAAGCTCTCCGGAGCACCCTGAGCTGGTCGAAGGGTGCGACTTTGCAAGACCCGCATCCTTCGACAGGCTCAGGATGCTGATCTATCTTCCCCCAAGAGCCAATTCGCCCCCAAAGTGAAATGCACATCCGGCCTAGAGAAGTTTGCCTGATGTGGCGAGCGGTGATATAATACCCGCTATGCTGGTTGATTCAACCAAGGAGAGCCTGCGCGGCCAGGGGCCAGTTTACGTCTCAGTGATGCCGGGGTGGAGATGCAGGAGACCACCGCGACGGAGTTGGTGGGGGCTCCGATAGAATCTTGCGAAATATGGAAATAGGAGTATAATTGCCGCTGAGATCGAGATAGAGGTGATGATGAATGAGTGATCGGATACAGTCAAGATACCGGCTGGGGGCGACCCTGCTGATTCTAGTGTTGACCCTGGCCGGGGTAACGGGCGCGGCCCACGCAGATGGTGGGCCGGTTGTGCGTATGGTCTACTTCACCGCCAATGATTGTCCTCACTGTGCTGCCGTCGCTAGCGAGGTGTTAAACCCGCTGCAGGCCGAATACGGCGATCAGATGCAAATCAAGGTGGTGGAGATCTCCGAGCCGGCCAACTACGAGATGTTGATCCGCGCCGAGGGAATGTTCGGTGTGTCCACCGAGGAGCGCGGGCTGCCGACGCTGGTCGTTGCCGGGCAAGTGCTCATCGGCGAGGAGGCCTTCCGAGAGCAGTTGCGTTGCCTGCTCGATGCCTGCCTGGGAGTGGGGGGGACATCGTGGCCTGACATCCCCGGCCTGCAGGAGATTAGCATTGAAGGCCAAGAGGGACTAGTCCCACAGTTCAGCCTGGGACTGGAGGAGTCGGCGACCTGCGGTCCAGAGGACACGGCAGCCTGTGATGCCCCAGCGACCATTTGGGCGGCCTACTTCTACGAGGTGGGCTGCCAGGAGTGCAGCCGCGCCGAGTACGACATCCGATACGCGCAGAGCAAATATCCACAGTTGCTGATCGAGGAATATAGCACTCAAGAGGATGCTGCTCTGGCGGAATGGTTGGGTGCTCGCGTGGGTATCCCGCAGGAGCAGCGCCTGGCAACCCCGGCCCTCTTCGTCGGCGACGAGGTTCTGATCGGCACCGATATCACATCAGAGGCGGTGTTGGCCTTGGCTGAGAAGTACGCCTCCAGCGGTGCAGAGCGGGTGTGGGCCGACTTCGACCCTGAGAAAGGCGAGCAGAGCATCATTGAGCGCTTCAAATCCTTCGGCGTTTTCACCGTGGTCTTCGCCGGCCTGGTGGACGGTCTCAATCCCTGTGCCTTCGCCACGCTCGTGTTCTTCGTCTCCTATCTGACGCTGAGCGGGCGCCAGGGACGAGAGGTTCTAGTGGTGGGGACAGCTTTTACCCTGGGCGTATTCCTGGCCTACCTGGTGGTGGGGTTGGGCTTCTACAAAGTGCTCGATCTGCTGGGCGACCTGTTGACCACGCTGGGGCGCTGGGTGTACGGCCTGACTGCCCTGTTGTGCGCTGCACTGGCGGTGTTCAGTTTCCTCGACTTTCTCAAGGCCCGGCGGGGCGAGATCGGCGACATGGCGCTGAACCTGCCCCATAGTCTGCGGATGCGCATCAACGCTGTCATCCGCCGGGGGCGCAAATCGCAGGCGTTTGTCGCGGGGGCCTTCGCCACTGGTGTGGTGGTCTCGTTCCTCGAGCTGGCCTGCACGGGCCAGGTCTATCTGCCGACCATCATTTTCGTGATCAGCCAGCCGGCCATGCGGGTGCGGGCCTTGCTCTTCCTGGTGCTCTACAACCTGCTGTTCATCCTGCCGCTGGTGGTGGTGTTCATCCTGGTCTACTACGGCACGGCTGGCTCGAAGCAATTGACCCGCTTTCTTCAGCAGCAGGCAGCGACGGTCAAGCTGGGGATGGCGCTGCTCTTCGCAGCACTGGCGACTTGGCTGACTATTGGTATCGTGGCATAGGGAGGAGTGTGATATGACGAAACTAGACGTAGTGATCCGTCACGGGGAGATTGTGACCGCTGCTGGCTCAACTGGCCGCGCCGACGTTGGAATCTCCAACGGCACCATCGTCCAAATTGGGGGCGTAGTTGATGGACACTTGGAGCTGGACGCAACAGGAAAGCTGGTTCTGCCCGGTGGCATAGATGCACATGTACATCTGTCGGTTCCCCCCGAAGAAGAGGATGTAGACCCCAGATGGGTGGACGATTTCACCAGCGGGTCCGCTGCTGCGCTTGCGGGTGGTATCACGACTCTGGGGAATATCACCTTTCCGTCACCAGAGGAAACCCCCCTGGCCGAGTTGGAGCGTGAGACGGCCGTGGCCCGCGAGCAAACCATCGCGGACCTCTTTCTGCATCCAGTGCTCTTCGAAGTAACTCCGCAGGTTCTGGACGAAATCCCCAGGTTGCTTGACATAGGCTGCAATAGCATCAAGGTTTTCATGGTCACCTCGAACTTTGAATCTCAGGTGCGCAGCTATGTAGAAGCCATCCGGCGTGCCGGTGAGAACGGGTTGATAACGCTGATCCACTGCGAGGACTATGCTTTGATTGAAGACGCGACGGCGCGTTTGGTGGCAGCGGGCAAGTCCTCGCTCCGCTACTATGCGGAGAGCCGGCCAGTGATCTCGGAGGTGGTTGCGACGCAACGGGCAGTAGCCTTTGCGGAGGCGACAGGGGCACCTGTTTACATCGTTCACTTATCATCAGCACGTGCTCTGGAGGTATGCGCCGAGGCCCAGTCTCGCAATGCGCCGGTCTATGTCGAAACACGGCCGCTCTACCTGCACCTCACGCGCGAGCGTTTCGAGGACGAAGATGGGGCGAAGTATGTGGGGCAGCCCCCCCTGCGCGAGCAGCAGGATGTTGATGCTTTGTGGGCTGGCATTCGTCAGGGCACTGTGCACACTGTCTGTACCGACCACGCTCCCTGGTTGCTGGCAGCCAAGCTGGATCCGGCCCACACCATCGCCAACCTGCGACCGGGGGTCGCGAACCTGCAGACCATGCTGCCGATGCTCTACTCGGAAGGGGTGCGTTCCGGTCGCATCACGTTGGACCGATTTGTCGAAGTGACTTCAACCAACGCCGCCAGGCTGTTTGGCCTCTATCCGCGTAAGGGCACCATCGCCGTTGGTAGCGACGCGGACCTGGTGATTTTTGACCCAGACCTCACCCTCGCCATTGAGGGTTCCACGCTGAAATCCAACTCAGACTATTCGGCATTCGAAGGCTGGCAGGTGACCGGCTGGCCTGTGGTTACGTTGCGCCGGGGCGAAATCGTCTTCCGCGATGGGGAGATCATTGGCCAGCCGGGTAGCGGCACCATTGTGCCGCGTGGCGCAACCATCCACCTGTAGCAAATGTCCAATTGCGTATTGATTCTTGCCTCAATCTATGGTACAATAAGAAGCAGAGATTGGAGGGTAGCATCGTCGTAGTCCTTGTCTCGATCTAGTACTCTGTCAAGCGTGATTTGATAGGTGAGAGTTTTAGTGGTATCCTA
>CAYMKL010000229.1:0-4822 GCA_964390805.1 uncultured Anaerolineae bacterium
TGCAGGCCGCCGTGGACCTGCTACGCCTCGACGCCGCTGACACGGAGACAACGCTGGTCCACGTCTTGACCTCAGACGTTCACGATCAGTTGAACTCTCACCCCTGGGTCGTGCGAGGGATCACCCAGGCGTTGCGCCGACGCTGGCTCCACCTGGCCCTGGGCGGTGGGCTGCAGGCTACCGGCTTGCAGGGAGCACCCGACGATTCGCTTCCTACGGGCCTGGTCAGCACACCTGACCTACCTTACGGCCCAGTCATCGCCTTCCGCTATCCAGTCAGGTCGTGGGCCGACGTCCGCTTGTGGCGCAATGTCCGCAAACGCGAGCACCGCCTCCACCAGGGCGTGGTCTGGATGAGCCACGAAACGGCCAGTCTGGTGGCCGGGGACTTCGACGGGGACACCTACGACTTCCTCCCCGCCAAAGACTTCCCCGCCATGACCGCCGAGGTCCGCCACTGGCATAAGACCCGCCAGGCGCCGGAGGTGGACGTGGTCAAGACTCGCCGCGCATCCACCTGGGATAGGCTACCCCAGGTAGCGATGGACAACGTAGACAACATGGTGGGCCTGATCACCTATTTCATCACCAAGGCCAACGCGATGAGGCGGCTGGACCTGGTGGATGAGCTGGCGCCGGAGCTCCAGATCGCAGTGGACAAGTTTAAGTACGACCTCCGCCACGACGTGGAGAAGATCGAGGCCATCAGCGATCAACTGGATCCCCTCACCTGGCTGAGTGACCGCAGGAAGCGCGATGTCTTCTGCAGCCGGCCCATCGAGGTGGACGACGATGCCACTGACACCATCTCCTATCTGGCCCGACGGATCGCCCGTGCCTGGGAGCCACCAGCCCTCAGAGTTGCGCCCATCGAGACGTTTGCGCCGCTATTCCCACCCGAAAACGCTCACACGGAAATGGCGCGGGAGCTGAATCGCCGCTACGCCCGGTTGGTAGCCGAGGTGATTAACTCCGACCATCCCGATGGCTTCACGCCTATTCTCGACGCGCTGAGGGAGTGGGCCAACAGCCGCCAGGACCCAGAAGAATGGGCAGCGGCTATCTGGCACGCCGTGCACCGCCGGGGCAGCCAGGGCACCGGCAGCCTGGCCTTCCACGCCTTTCCAGAGCAGGTGATCGCCCGCTTGCTAGAAGCTCCCCAGCCGCCCGAAAAGGTCGCCATCGTTGGCTTGCTTCACCACGAGCACGCTGACGACCTGGTATCCTTCGATGGCCAACTGCAGCCAGTGACCATCACCACCACCAGGTTCCGCGACCAGGTTCGCCAACTGGTCCTGGTCGCAGGTCGCACCCTGGGGCTGATCAGTGCCGAAACACCCATCGCCACCGGGCGCTATGACCTGCAACTCACCTGGAACGGCCGCTCGGTTGTCTTCGGTATTCCGTAGATCGCAGACAGCACCTGGATCCAAGTGCAGGGCCCCAGGTTCTTGAGTCAAGAGCCTGAGGCCCTTTTTCGTTGCTCCCGCAAAGAACCAGGGAGCTACTCTTCCATACCCGCTTATCAGCGGCAAGGAATGAGCACCAAAACTAATGGCCGGCACCGGACACTGGCCACAAAACCCACACATTCTTGAAAGGAGATATCTCACATGAAAGGTGCAACTCTCTACACAGACGGTGCGTGCTCAGGCAACCCCGGTCCTGGCGGCTGGTGCGCCATTCTCCGCTACAACGGCCACGAGCGCATAATTCGAGGTGGTGAGGCCCACACCACCAACAACCGCATGGAGATCACGGCCGTCATCGAGGGCCTGGTCGCCCTCGAGGAGCCCTGTCAGGTCACCGTTTTCACCGACTCCCAGTACGTCATCGGGGTGGCCAGCCTGGGGGGGAAGCGCAGAGCCAACCTGGATCTACTGTTCGACCTGGACGCCCTGCGCGCGGCTCACGAGGTCGCCTTCCAGCACGTCCGCGGCCATGCTGGCCATCCCCTCAACGAGCGCTGTGACCGCATTGCTCGTCAGGAGCGGGACGAGGCCAGGCGCATCGCTTCACATAAATAAAGACTCAGCCGTTCGAGTCCGCTTAGATCAACTTCAAGAAGGAGGCAACAAGCAATGAAGAAAACAGTTACCCTATACCCTTGGTACCCCTTGCTCATCTTCGCCTTGTTCATGGTGTACCTGGCCATCTTCCACCCAGTTCCACATCAACGCACCGGGGCCAAGGCCGTAGTGATCATCGAGGGACCCGAGCTGGCTGAGTACCGCAGCCACGTGAGGAAGCAGATGCGCTTACTGACTAGCTCCGGCTGCTTCCGACGCGCTGACTTCTGCCAAGATGCGGCTCAGCGGATCATCAACCACACCGAGACTGGGCTTACCGTCGAGCAGTACCACAGCTACGTCACCGAGGAACTCGACGACTTATGGGAGATCAAGTGCCTCAAGAAGATCGAGGACTGCAAGCCTTTTGTCACCGGGCTGCCCGACCTCCCCTCTACTGCCACAACAGGAGGTGAATGATGGCCCTGGTAGGATTCTGTGGATCCCGCGATCTCCCCTCACGTTGGCGCAAACTCGTGGCCAGCGTCGTGTACGCGGTGGCCCGAGCCGGGCGGGGGATCGCGGTGGGTTGTAACGAGGGTGCGGAGGCGATGGCGCTACGGGAATGCTTCACCCCGACGTGGGCCTTGCGAGCTCCGACGGTGCGCGTTTTCGCCGCCTCTGGGCCTAACGATCAGGACGATGGGGAAGGATCGGACCCCCCGTTGGTACAGGAGGTATCCCGTCTGCCCATGGCCATGGCCGGAGGCAACGGTGGGATGCGCGTGGTGATCAACTGGTGGGCCGGCGGTGATGCCTCTGTGGACCAGGCCACACGGCTCCAGGCCACCTCCGACGCGATGGTCTCAGCGGTCGCTGCTCCGGGCGAGAGATGCGGGCTGGTGGCCTTCGTCACCGCTGGGCCAGGTCGGTCACCAGAGGATTGGCGCACCATCCACCAGGCGCACCAACGCGGTGTCCCCGTGGTCGTCTTTGGCTGCGGGTGCAGCGTGCGCGACTTCCCCTCCCTCGGTAATGGCCACTGGACCACGGCCGGGGGAGGTGTCTGGGGGCGGGGCTGGCGCTGGGAGGAAGAAACGATCTTGTTGGGCTATGCCATACGCGAGACCATCTTTGATCTCCTCAACTGGACACCGGCCAGATCCAGCCGCGAGAAAGTCAAGCAAGACTTCCCACTGACGCTCAACCCGAGACGATGGTTGATGCAGCGAGGTTGGGAAGAAGGATAGAGACAGAGAGGAGGTGCCAAGTGTCAGAGCAAGACAAGGCCAACGTAATGACGGACGAACACGCCTACGACGACGGTAACTGGTACGCTTCCACACTGGGACATTTCATCGGCCTGCTCGTTGACGCCGGCCAGGACCCTGCCGTATGTTTCCGTGTGGTTGCAGACTCAGAACCAGGCCGAGACGGGCAGTTCATCCGCCGCATAGACCTGATCATATTGCCTGATGGGCATGTGCGCGACTACGCCTTGAAGTGTCATGGCGTTCACAAGACCCTCGAGGCAATGCTGGATGCTGGAGTGATCAGGTAAGGGATGCCTGTCCCCCAGTCACTAGAGAGGAGGTGCAATATGCAACTTTTCAACGATCGGCGATGGTGGCAATGGCTGAGCTGTCTCCCTGTAGCCAGCCGGTGTGTGATAGTTCAGGCCCTCTACCTGGGCAAAAGTATCACCGACTGGCAGCTTTGGGACGTGCTCGGCCACCATCAATCGCCAATCCCATTTACTGAAGCACGCCAGGTCTACCGCGACCTGGGATTCAAGCCCCACGTGGGCTACCCACTAACCAAGGAGGTTCAATCATGAACTGGCTCACAGGCCACTACACGCTGCGCGTACGGCGCATCTATGTCTTACTGGTCATCCTGGTGGTGTTCATGCAGGCCACGACCCTGGCCGGCGCCTACCTTCACCTGGTGACCCAGGAGGTAGAGGCAGCAAAACAGTCAGAGGCTTTCCGCCTGCAACTCCGCCAGGATATGCGCACCCTGACGATGTCCCAGTGCTTTGAGCCAACCGATGGCTGCCTGGAGTACGCTTACCAGGTGATCAGACTCCCGGACGGGACGCCGGCAGAGTGCATACTCGATGCCAGGTAAAGAGGGTCTACGATGAGCGCCACTATCTGCAATCTCACCATCCCATGCAGTGTCCCCACGATTCCCATCGAGATGATCATCGGCAATCTGGAAGTCAGGCAGATCATCCAGGAGCTCGTGTACCTGCACGAGCGGGAAATGTGGGAAAGACAGCACGTGACCGATGGCTACCGCCGTTCTTTCACCCACGAAGTCACCATCAACGGCTGGCCCTGCACCATCAGCGGTGTATCTTACTGCTCGGTCAGCTTTGGCGGCTTCAACACCTACGTCGAATCCATCACGCCCGAAGTCTTGGCCGCGTGAGGCGGTAGCACGAACGAAGTCGGATCAGCCAGGAAGGCCTGCGCTCCATCAGTCCGGGGCGTGGGCCTTCTTTGTTTCCTGCCAGTCCAACGAAACTGGCCCGCTATCTGGGAAGGCCGGATCTGTTAGTGGCCCAATAAGCTGGAAAAGAGAAAGGAGGGGTAGAGAATGTTGCAACAGGAAATCCGCTTCATCCTGGCCGACCTGGTCGCCATCGCCACGTACAACAAGTGGGGGGCTCCCTGCTCAACCCTGATCCGCATGGCCCTGTCGTACCCGGATGACTACACGGCCCTGATCGACCGCATGGCCACCGAACCGTACGGCGAGTTCGTACTCAACGGAGCGGGGCTGGTGCTCTATTGGCTGAACCGCAC
>CAYMKL010000230.1:0-4816 GCA_964390805.1 uncultured Anaerolineae bacterium
GGAAGGGGTATTGGGTACTAGATATTCGGAATCTGATATCAGGGAGTCTTTCTTCCAGCAGTTGCGAGAGCTCACTCGCGAGGAGATTCGGCGAGGCATGTCGCTGATCGGCCCCCACCGCGACGATGTGCGGTTTTTGGCCGGTGGGGTGGACATGCGAATCTACGGCTCCCGCGGTCAACAGCGCACTGTCGTCCTGGCTATGAAACTGGCCGAGGCGAAGCTGCTGGCCAAGGAGACGGGCGAACACCCCATCATGCTCCTGGACGAGGTCATGGCGGAGTTAGACGAGGCTCGACGCCGCTATCTGATGAAGGCGATAGGGAATAGCCAGCAGGCCATTCTTACCACCACCCATTGGGACGCTTATAGTCCCGACTTTCTGTCTCAAGCCACTCTGCTGAGGGTAAAAGAGGGGAGAATAGAGAGAATACCCAACATCTAATATCCAATGACAATTGGGGTTGGATATTAGATATTTGGTCATTGGGACTTGATAGGTCGTTTGCTGGGGATGCCTGGGCGGCGAGGGTACTTCTCAGGCGTGGGGGCTATCTTCTTGATGACCACGAGAGAGCGGGGCTCAGCCACGTGTGGCAGCTCCAGGCGCACAATGCGGCGCAGGACGCCTCCCAGCGTAGCGATGCCCCCTTCGGCTGCCCTCGCCTCAGCATCGCCCCCGGCTCCCTTTTGGGCCACGAAGAGGCCACCCTGCTTGCAGAAGGGCAGGGCGTATTCCACCAGGACGGGCAGTTCGGCCACCGCTCTGGCCAGGGCCAGGTCGTAGCGCTCGCGGTGGGCTGCGTCATGACCCAGCTCCTCCGCCCGCCCCTTGATGACCTCCACCCCCTCCAGCCCCAGGCGGCTAGCGATGTGCTCCAAAAAGCCAACCTTCTTGCCCGTAGCCTCCAGCAGCGTCAACTGCAAGCCAGGACAGGCGATCTTCAGAGGAAGTCCTGGAAACCCCGCCCCTGCTCCCACGTCAATGGCCCTAACGCCCCGCTGTTGATAGATAGTCCTCGTCAAGTCCTCGTCAGCCAACAGACAGGTAAGCGAATCTAAGAAGTGCTTGATCTGAACCTGATGGTAGTCGGTTATGGCAGTCAGGTTGAACTTCTCGTTCCAGGCCAATAGTTCTCTGTAGTAGATTTCGAACGCCCTGCGGTGCTCCTCGTTGAGCTCCAAGCCCATAAGGCGGGCGCCCTCAGATAATAGCTTCATAAGCAACCGAACAACGGACTGGTAGGATTTAGCGGACTTGCCCACTGACCATCCGACCATTGGACCATGCGACCACCCGACTACACAAAGCTATAGCCAGCCCTTACGCTTGAAGTAGAACACCATACCCCCAGCCATGAGTGCCATGAATCCGATTAGGATAGCGAAGGATTGAGGATCCCTGGCCAAAGGCAGATAAATAAGATTCATGCCATAGATGCCTGAGAGTAGGGTCAAGGGTAGCATGATGACCGAAATAATGGCCAAGATGCGCATTACCTCGTTGATGCGATAGGAGATCACGGAGTCACTGGTCTCGCTCAACCCTTCGACGACTTCGCGGTGGTCTTCCAGTATGTCCCAGGCTTTGTTCAAATGGTCCACGATGTCACCGAAGTAGACGTCCAAATCCTCTCGTATGAACGGCCTGTCCTTTTGCTCCAGGTTGGCGACAATGGCGATCTGAGGTCTGATGATTCGCCGCAGGGCAATTATATCGCGGCGTACAATAGAGATGTCCTGGACGACGCGTCGCATATCTTCAGTGAAGACCTCCCCCTCAATAACGTGGATGTTGGAATCCACTTTACCCAGGACGGGAAAGCAGTAGTCCACTAAGGCATCTATGACACTGTAGAGCAGGCGGCTGGCTCCGCGCCCCATGTGCCTGGCCCTCGTCCGCTCATAACGCTGGCAGTCATCGAACAACTGATAGATCGGTTTGAGAATGCCATCGTGGACGGTGACGAGGTAGCCAGTCCCGATAAAGAAATCAACTTCGCTGGGGCGACTTACGTGTTGGTCGGTGTCATAAACCGGAAAATGCATGACGATGAATAAGTAGTCGTCATACTCGTCAATCTTGGGCCGCTCGATCTTGCTCAGGCAGTCCTCCAAATCCAGAGGGTGGAAGTTGTAATTGCGACGCAGCACCTCAATATCCTCTGGAGTCGGCTGTTCGATGTTGGTCCAAGTCACTTTTCCATAGGTGACGGTCTCGATGCTCATGGCCACCTCCTCTCTGTCGCATATTATACTACAGGCTGGGTAAAAGAGAAAACTACCTACCTATAGACCTCGATCGCCGAAGGTCTCCCGACCGAGGCGGAAAGGGCTCGGCCAGAGACCTTCACCCATCGCGAGAGGAAAGCTGCTTACCTACAGAGTTGTGCCGACACATCATCCAGATACATGGCCGTCTTGAGATTGTCCAGCCCGTCATTATAAACGTTGAAATAAAGTATGATCGTTTGCCCCTTATAGGGCGTCAGGTCGAAGGTGTGGTATGTCCAGGTTCGGCTATCAGAACAGGTCTTGGACATCGCCCAGTCCAGAATCTTCCAAGCCCGGTCATAGATGATCACCGCTTGCCAGTCATACGGAAGGGCGTCCTGAGAGATCGGGTAATACCAAAATGACAGGGTAGCGCTCACCGCGTCCCCAGGGATACTCACCTCCTGGTGGACAGAGGACCAGCTTTCGACATCGCTCTGGTGAGTGATGCCCAGACGCGCAGACCAGGAACCCGACTGAGCCACGGCGGTAGAGTAGCCTGCTGGTCGTGGGGTATCCCCGATGGCCCAACACGCAGTCGTCTCAAAGTCGCCGTTGCAAATCAGCTCATCGCAAGGAATCTGCGTTGGCGTTGGCGTGGGTGTGGGGGTAGGTGTAGGTGACGGATAGCTCTTGGCAACCAAAGGCAAATAGATTTCGTAGGACGTGGGGGTTTCAGTCGGCGTTGGCGTCATGGTGGGTGTGGAAGTCGGTGAGGGGGTGTGAGTTTGGGTTGGCGTGGGTGTAGGTGTATTGGTTGGCGAGTTCGTCGGTGTGGGCGTGATAGCGGTAGCCGTTGGCGTGGATGTGATGGTGGGTGTGCTCGTTGGCGTGGGTGTAGGTGTATTGGTTGACGTGTTGGTTGGTGTGGGCGTGATAGCGGTAGCCGTTGGCGTAGATGTGATGGTAGGTGTGCTCGTTGGCGTGGGTGTGGGTGTATTGATTGACGTGTTGGTTGGTGTGGGCGTGATAGCGGTAGCCGTTGGCGTAGCCGTGATCGTGGGCGTGTTAGCGGTAGCCGTCGGCGTGGCCGTAGGTGTATTGCTCGGAGTGGTTGTAGTCGTTGGTGTGTTGGTTGGTGTGGTCGTCGGCGTATTGGTCGGCGTAGATGTGATGGTGGGCGTGTTGCTCGGCGTGGGCGTATTCGTTGGCGTCGGTGTGGGAGTACTAGTAGGTGTATTGGTCGGCGTTGACGTACTCGTCGGCGTATTGGTCGGCGTAGATGTGATGGTGGGCGTGTTGCTCGGCGTGGGCGTATTCGTTGGCGTCGGTGTGGGAGTACTGGTAGGTGTATTGGTCGGCGTGACGGAAGAGGTAATAGAGACAGTCACATCCAGAGTGGCGCTGCCCTGATCGGCGAACCAGGTAACATCCTCGTGGACGAGGTCCCACTTCAGGGTGTACTGGCCTGGTCCTTCAGGTGCCGTCACCAGGGCCGGGCTGAAAACGGCTGCCTGGGCGAAAGGCACGTCTTCGTCCAGGGCAGTGCGGTGGTCGTGCTCCGGCGGCTGTACCACCAACTCCTCAGTCTCATCGTACCAATGAAGGCCCAGGCGTACGGGGTTCTCCCCATCAGCCAGCCAGGTCAAGGTGCCAGCGTTTTGTACCGATAAACTCACTTCGTAGGTGCTGTTCGCCAACATTGCTGTCGGCGTGTCGTGATCGAGGAATTGAGCTAGATATTGGGAGGTGTGATCCTGGATTCCCTGCCAAATCTGGCCGCGCAGATAGGGCAGTTTGGCATAGAGGTAATCGCCAGGGCAGGCTGTCTGGTTGTAATCGCGGTGGCCGGCGATGTTCTGGGTGGTCATATCCACGAAATACGAGCTGGCGTTGGGGTTAAAGAGACTGCGGTTGCTTTCCCAGGCCGCCAGGTCCACTATGGCGCCCAGCAGAGCCGTGCTCGGCTCGACACTGTTTCCGGTGTTGCCATAAGTGCCCAGGGCGCTAATGCCCACGCTGCCGCAGTTGTAAGCATAGATTCCGCACCCTTCCACCATAGGGCCATGGACGTGGCGCGCTGCCGCGTCAAGACCCCCATAGCGCCCTTCGTAGATGTTGCCCTGCCAGTCTACCAGATAGTTGTAGCCAATGTCGTCCCAACCCAGGGTCACAGCATGGTAATAGTAGATAGCCCGAATCGTGGCCGGCGGGTCGGGGTCGTAGTTCCGGGTGACAGTGTGGTGGACGATGATCTTGCGCACGGGGTGATACTCAGGGGGCCAGGTCATCCAGCTCTCATTGGCACCCCAGCCAGAGCGCGGTATGATGGACGGCTGGGGCACGCCCAAGGCTGAGACTTCGCGCCGCGCCGATGCCTTTGCCTCGGCCAGATCGGGGCCGGCTGTGGAATCTATGTAGGTTAGGGTGATCTCAGACAGCGTTGGGGAGTCCACCCCCTCCCAACCTCCCCCTGGCAGGGGGAGGAGCACATTTCCCCTCCCTGGCAGGGAGGGGCTGGGGGAGGGCGGGCCTTCTGTTGAAGAATCGAATCCACCCCCTCCCTGCCTCCCCCTGCCAGAGGGAGGAGTCTGAGTTCCCC
>CAYMKL010000231.1:0-4773 GCA_964390805.1 uncultured Anaerolineae bacterium
GCTGAATCTCTTCGCGAGTGATCTCTCGCAACTGCTGTAAGAAAGACTCCCTGATATCAGATTCCGAATATCTAGTACCCAATACCCCTTCCAAGCCAAGCCCCAAAGGTATCTGGTAGGATTTTTCGGGCATCCTGATGCTCGGCTCGTAGCGCAGAGACAGATGCCCATCCTGGCTCGATAGCTCCAGGTGGATGGCCCTGGCCAACTCCTCTAGCTCGGCGATCACCTCCCGTCGGCGGGCGACCAGGTGGGCTCCGTCTTCGGCCAGCTTCTCATCCCAGAAACGGAGTTGATCGGGGCTGCTCCTGCGCTCCTGCAATTGGCGCAGGAGGTGGTTGCGCTGAGTCAGGACGCGACCAAACCGTCGGAGGGTGCGGCAGTAAACAGGATCGAACTGGCAGATGGTGGTGTCAAGATAACGTCGCCGCCCACCGGGTGAGCCAGCAACCAGGTCAATGTCCTGGGGCAGAAAGATGACCACATTGAGCTGGCCGATGAGGTCCAGGACACGCTTTGGCACGCCGTTGATCCGAATCTGCTTCTTGAGGCCATGGGCGTTCGCCCCAGGGGATGGCTCCTTGAGCAGCGTGATTTCAAGACGCTGCAAAGTGTCATCCTTCTGCATCTGGCCTACCAGGCGAGCGAAGGTCAAGTCCTCTTCCTCGGCCAGCCAGTTGATCAGCTCCCGGTCGGCCGTGGCATAGGGCGAGCGTGCCGTGGCCAGATAGTAGATGGCCTCCAGAAGATTGGTCTTGCCCTGGGCGTTCTCGCCCTGGACGAGGATGATGCCCGGCGGGAGCTCTCGCTCCAGGCGCACGTAGTTTCTGAAATTGGCGAGGGAGAGGTGCTTAAGGTACACTTCATGCTCCACTGCGAAAGCGACGAAACGCCCTCGGAGCTTGGTCACGCGAGGGCGTTTGACGTCGCTAACTCAAAGATCGCTATCCACTACATATTGTGGTCAAATGCAGATAAATACCCAATATATAGTATTGGATATTAGATATTGGGCTTAGTCTGACCGCACGTGCATGGGCATGATCACGTGAACGAAATCCACTTCCCCAATGGGCTTGATGACGCCGGGGCTAGAGGAGGTGGTGGTCTCCAGGGCAACCTGGGCCGAATCCATCACCGAGAGCACGTCAATAAGATACTTGACGTTGAAGGCGATCTCAATCTCATCCCCCTCAATTGAGGCATCAATCTCGCCCACGTTATCGCCCAATTCGGCGCTGGTGGCGGCGATGGTCAGGTGGCCCGGTGCCAGCTCTCCGCCCGGGGCGATTTGGATGCGCGCAATATTGGCCGCGTCACGGGCAAAGATGTTGGCCGTCTTGCAGGCCCTCAACAAGCTGTTGGTGTTCAGTACCGTGCGAGTGGCATAGCTCTTGGGGATGATCTGCTGATAGTCGGGGAAATTGCCCTCGATGAGTTGGGAGACCAGGTCTACATTGGGCGCGTGGAAAAGCACCTGCTTGCGGGTGGGGGTGATGACCAGGGTGATCTCTTCCTCGTCGGTGCTTATGCGCGCCAGCTCTGCCAGGGCTCGGGCGGGGA
The DNA here is from genome assembly GCA_964390805.1 of uncultured Anaerolineae bacterium. GTDB lineage: Bacteria > Chloroflexota > Anaerolineae > VGOG01 > VGOG01 > CAYMKL01. Next base: position 1,564 of record CAYMKL010000231.1, read on the forward strand.
TGATGACACTGGCCGGCTCGGTTTCCACAGGGAGCTGGGCAGTACGCACTGAGAGGCGGAAGCCGTCGGCGGCGGCCAGGGTGAGCTGGTTTCCCTCGAACTTGGCCAGCACTCCGGTCAGAATCGGCCTGCTTTCATCGGTGGCAGCGGCCAGCACGACCTGCTCGATCATCCTCCTGAAGGCAGCGGGCTCCAAAGTGATCTGGCCTTCCCCCTCCTCGGCCGAGGGAATGAGCGGGAACTCCTGGGCGTCTATGCCCTTGAGGTTGGCCTCGTAGCGGGCGCACTTGAGATTGAGGGTCTGGGTGCGCACGATGAGCTCCATGTCTATCCGCTCAGAGGGCAGGGAGTTGACCAGGTCAATGAAAGAGCGGGCTGGCACCGTCGTAGCTCCGTCTTCCTCCACTTTGGCCCCGATCCAGCAGTTGATGCCGATTTCCAGGTCCGTGGCCGATAGCTTCAGGCGGCCGTTGTCGGTGGAAAGCATTACATTGGAAAGCACGGGCAAGGTGCTGCGGGTGGCCACCGCTCTCCCCACCACGCTCAGGCCCTTGGCCAGATTCTCTTGTAAGCAAGAAACTCTCATGAACGTGACCTCCTTAATTAGTAGGAATATGCTATTCCTTCTCCGAACCCATCAGGAACTCACTTCGGCGGCTCGATGGTGATGGGCGTGTTGATGTCGTAGACATTGCCCTCCGCCTCGGTGACCATCTGAGTCGTCTCCATCCGGAACATCCCTCGGATGACAACTGGCGGTAGACCGGTCTGGTCAGCCACCCATATCTCTTTATGCATCATATCCCCGAAGTCATAGACGTAGTGTTTACAGTGGATGCCATTCATCGTCTCCTCGCCTGCCAGAACCATGTCACTATCCGGCGTCATGACTTCCCCCAATTGGTCAAGAGCGTCCGCTGCATCCTCCTCAATTGCCTGCATCCAGGTATCGCCCATCTTTGCCCAGACTGTATCGCCAATCCAAGTATACTCCCCCAACGGGCTTCCTCCAATGCTCATGACGAGGTGCCTGGCAGGAGGCTCTCGAACCCATTCCATCGTGTAGCTCATCTTCATCCCGCCGCCGGCCGACATCTGCATCTGGACTGACCAATCGAGGCGGTAGCTGTCCAGGTCGTCCAGGCTGGCGACTTCTACGGAGGCACCAGGCTGCTCAACCAACGGCGTTGGCTGCTCACCCGGAGACGGGGTGGGCGGACTGGGCATCTCCATTGCCCCCTCAGGCGGTTCGATGGTGATGGGCGAGTTGATGTCGTAGAGGGTGCGCTCCTCGCGGTAAACCACCTCAGCCGTCTGCGAAGCGATTTCGAAACTTAGTTTCTGGGTGGTCTGCGACCGGATGACGACCGGCGGCAAGCCACGTTGGTCGGCTACCCAAAACTCTCCCTGCACGTGGAAGGCCATTTCTGAGGGCATGGACTGCCGCGCCTCTTCGGGTGTGTCCTCTGGAATAGGGAACGCCATGGCGTAATCGGTGTCAATGGTGTATTTCTGGCAGCGAATGTCGTTCACCGTTTCCGTGCCCACCGGGGTCATGTCGCTTTCCAGGCCCCTCAGCAGGTCTTCGAAGTCCAATTGTAACTCTTGCTGGGCAGCCGCTTCCTCGTCACTGGCCCCGGACGAGATTTGCATCCAGTCATCGCCCAGCTTCAGCCACATGGTGTCGCCGATTTCGATGCTCTCTGTATCCGGAATCATGCCCGAATGGGTGCTGACGGTGTGCCGGGCCTCTGGTTCCCGCACCCATTCGACCTCCATGACCCAGTCGTCAAACATCATGGCAAAGACGTCGCCAAACCCCGGCTCCTCGCCCTCCCCCAGCGCCTTTGGCTCCTCCACCAGCTCCATCTCGATACGCGCTCGGTAGCTGTCCAGGGCATCCTCCGGGTTGGCGACGAGCATGGATGGCTTTGCCTCGACCACCGGCGTTGGCGAGGGCGGGACGGGCGTGGCCGTCGGCTCTGCGGGTTTCGCTGTCGGCTCGGCTTTTTCGGGCGTTGGGGTGGCCGGCTTGGGGGTAGATGTCGGCTGTTTTGCCGGTGGTTGGGTGGCCTGAGCAGCGGGTGGCTGCGTCGGCTCGGCTTTCTCCCCGCTGCTGCAGGCCGCCAGACTACACAGCAGACCGACCGCTGCAAAGATAGCCAGGACCGTCAACAAGGTCTTGCGTTTCATGATGGTTTCTCCTCTCCACAGTTGATTTGGTTTTAGTCCGAAGCGGCAACCCAGTTAGCCGTCGCGCCTATTCTCTTGCAGCGATCCAGGCTGACTAACCGGCCTCTTCTTGCAGCTTCTCTTTGACCCACAAGTTCAACAGTGTTTCTGAAGACACGCCTCGTTGTTTGGCCACGCAGCGAACCTTGTCTGCCAAAGTGACCTCTAATGAATAATAAGTCACCTCGGATTGAATGTCGAGCTCGAATTCAACGGGGTGGGTCTGCTCCCAGTAGTCAACAAGGTCGTGTGTATCCCAGAACTCGCCAATCTCCTTTTGGATTTCGAAAACGCCAGTTTCGTCATTTTCTGGGTGCATATCCTCGCGCCAGGACTGTTCCCGCATTTCGGCAGATTGCCTGTCCCGATAGGCTTCTACCATGACAGGAATTCCACTTGCGACTTTCACAACAGCCCATAGCAGTTCAGTCTGCTCTTTTGCCATTATCTACCCGCCTCCATCATGGGAAGGTCAATGTCCTCGAACAATTCGGCAACCCGCTCGCCTTTGTGTATTGCGGAGAGCATTTTCATTGGAGTTTCTCTACTTTCTCGAACTCGAAATTGCAGATAACGTCTTGCGGCTAAAAGATGTTGCCCGAAGCAATATGGGTGTAATGCGATGGAAACTTCTAACTACTGTTAGCTGAGATGGCCGGAATTGTGCTTGTGCGTCATACGCTACTGGTTTGCACCTTCCATCCTTTATTTCCGCGACCAAATCTTCCTCATTCCTGATCACGTTTTGAAACCGGGTCAAATATCTTCCGACCGTTCTAACTGAATGGGCATCACTTCCTCCTATCCCTACTATTCCAAGAGCTTCCCAGACTTTCTTGCCGTATTCATTCTCAGCTTTATTCTGGTTAGCATTGAATACCTCGATTCCATCAACGTAAGCAAATCTAGCCTTTAACTTCTCAGGAGTCTCTGAGATTTCCAAACCGGGCTGACAAGACCCCGTAGAGCACGTTAACA
>CAYMKL010000232.1:0-4721 GCA_964390805.1 uncultured Anaerolineae bacterium
ACCCCCCCAAAAGAGCCGGCCTGGGACCGGAGGCCCCCCCCCCAACCGCCCCTTTTGGGAAAAAATTTTTATGGGCGGCCCCCCCCCCCCCCCCCCCCCCCCCCCCCGTTATGTTAGGTTTTTCGCTCACTACCCGCCGGATGGCCGGCAGCAGCTCTTCGATCAGGAGTTGCTTCACCACATAGCCACTGGCGCCTCTGGCCATGGCCGCTTCCCTGTACTCCTCAACGTCGAAACGGCTCAACATGATGACCTTGATCTCAGGCATTTCGTTCTTGAGCTGGCGTGTGGCATCCAACCCATTGGTGCCTGGCATCCTCACATCCATCAGAACCAGGTCTGGCTGGAGTTCTCTGGCCTTGAGGATGGCTCGAGCTCCGTCGGCCGCCTCTCCGACGACGTCTATGTCCGCCTCAGAGGCCAGGAATTCCTTGAGTCGCCGTCGGAAGCCGGCGTTGTCATCAACGATCAGGGTTCTTATTGTCTGCACCGTTGCCTCCTTGCTGGTGTCAATGTTCAGGTGCCAACTTTCACTAGCTTCTTCGAAGCCACAGCGCCTCCAGGTCAGGCAAGCACACATAGTCCGTCGGCTATCCGCAAGTGCCTGGCACCTCAACTCCAGTATACACTACCAGATGAGTTCTGTCTATAGGGAAAACGCCTATTTTGCAAAGAAAAAGACCCTATTCTTCATAGGGTCTCTTTCTTCGATTTCCGAGTGCCGAATGGCGAGTACCGATTTGCGATTTCCGAATAGCAATCGCAAATCGCAAATCCTACGGGGTGATCACCCTCTTGCGGATGGCGTATCTGGTCAGTTCGGCCGTGCCGCGGACATTGAGCTTCCCCATCAAACTAGCTCTGTGGTTCTCGACTGTCTTCATGCTGATATGCAGCAACTCAGCGATTTCTCGGTTTGAGTGGCCCTCAGCGATCAGTTGCAGCACCTCTCTCTCGCGGTCGGTAAGTCTGTCATAGCTGTTTTCTGCCATCGCTTCGGCTTGCCGCATGTACTCTGCGACGACCTGCCTGGATATGGAGGGGCTAAGGAAGGAATCGCCCCGGTAGACGGCCTGGATGGCCAACACCAACTCGGTGGGCGCTGCTTTCTTGACCACGTATCCTGAGGCCCCGGCGCGCAGGATTTGAAAGACGTACTCCTCATTGGCGTGCCTGGTCAGCACCAGAACTTTGACCTCAGGAAACCGCTGCTTGATCTGGCGGGTCGCCTCCAGGCCGCTGAGGCCCGGCATGCTGAGATCCATCAGCACCACGTCGGGGAGCAACTCTTGGGTCTTTTGAACGGCCTCCCTCCCGTCTTCGGCTTCCCCTATCACCTCGATGCCCGCCTCATTCTCCAGAAGCGAGCGCAGACCCTCGCGGACGATGGTATGATCCTCCGCCAGGAGTACTCTAATCTTACTCATAACCCACCCCTCTTGTTGAATTTCGATTTCCGATTTCCGATTTTCGATTGTCAATCGGAAATCACTTCTTCTTCTTGGCTGTCTTGCGGGAGGCGACGAAGATGGCCGTGAGCTCGTCGGCTTCTTGGCCCAGATCCTGCACACGGGCCGCGGGCATCAGTTCGGTTTCGTCCACCATCTCCAGCCAAAAGAGGGATTCGTCGGCCTCTTCCTCCACGATACCCAACTTGTGCACGAAATCGGCCTGTGAACGCGCCCGACACGCAGCCCGATAATTCGCTGCCACCGATGTGGCCGAGCGCAAGAGTTGATCGCCAACGACCCGAGCCGTTCGCGTCCGTGGCAGAGCCTCTACCAGGCGAATCACACGCAACGCAAACTGCTTCGTCCGCCGTTTCAAATCCTCTTTGTCCATCCCACCTCCTCGATTTTCGATTGTGATTCGGAAATCGGAAATCGCAAATCGGAAATCACACCGGTATTTCTATCGTCAGTCGGGTTCCCTGCCCTGGGCGGGACTGGATGCTGAAAGTGCCTCCCAGGGAGGCCACTCTTTCTCGTATTCCTAACAGGCCCGCCCCGCGCTCTGGGGGGTGGGGACCTGCAATCTTCTCTACATCAAAGCCCCGGCCATCGTCTTCGACAAAGACGGTCACGGTGGACTCCTTGCGCTCCAGACGTACACTTACCCTGTTGGCCTGTGCGTGCCTGGCCACGTTGGTCAGGGCCTCCTGCACCACGCGGTAGAGAGCCGTTTCCACCTGCGGGGGCAACCTCTCCTCGAGACTCATCGCCTCTATCTCAACCTCAATGTTCAGTCTCTTGGTGTATCTGTTCACGTACCAGCGCAGCGTTGGCAGCAGACCGAGATCGTCCAGCATGTAGGGCCGCAGGTCAAGGGCTATCTCGCTAACCCGTTCGTCTAATTGGTAGGTCAGCGAGCTTGCCTCCGCCAACTTGTCCTTGATGGCAGGAGTGGACTCTGGTGGCAGCTCTTTCTCGATAGCTGCCAGGTCGAAGACGATCCCGGTCAGAGCCTGTCCCAGCTCATCGTGTAGCTCCTGGGCGATGCGCCTGCGTTCCTCCTCCTGAGCCGAGACCACTTGCTGGGCGAGCACTCGCAGCCGCTCCTGCCCGGCCTGCACCTCCTCGAACAGCCGCGCGTTCTCCAGGGCGATGGCGGCCTGGTTGGCGAAGGCAGTCATGGCCGGCACGTCGGCCTCGGTCAGGCCGGCACCAGTGACGGCCAGTATGCCGCGCATCTCATTGCCGACCTGCAGTGGAGTGATGATGCCCTGTTCAGTGCCCAACATGGCTGTCAGTCGGCCGACCAGTGGATATAACGGCTGGGGCAGAGCCTCGGCCATGAGTTCGAGGGACGATTCTCTAAAGATGGCCTCTCGCTCAGTGATGACCCGCTGGAAGAAGCCACCCGGCACCAGTGGAAAGCGAAAGTCCTGGGCCGAGAGACCAGTTAGTTTCCCGACCCTCCGCACCAGCGCTGGCTCAAAGGTCAGGTGGCGGAGAGCCAGGTGTTCTCGGTCATCGGTTAAGGTGAGGACCACAACGTTGTAGCCCAGCCTGGTCACCTCGTCTCCCACGGTGTGGTAGACCTCGTTGGGCGTGTGGGCGCGCTGCACGGCCTGGGCCGCCTGGCTGAGGGCCAGTAAGAGGCGGTGGCCGCGGGCCGTCTCCTCCAGCGAGCGCCGTAGCGCCGCCTCCGCCCGCACCCGCTCGGTGATGTCGCTCCACATGCTCTGAACGAAGTCTCTCCCAGCAATGGGAAGAGCCCTGCTACTTACCAGAATGTCCCGTATCTCGCCATCCTTTGTCCTGTGTTTCGTTTCAAAAGCATCGGTCCCCTCCCTGACAATTTTCTCGATGTGCTTTGCCACCTCCTCGGCGGACTCAATGACCTCAAAGTCGGGTATCTTGAGCGTTTCGAATTCCTCGCGGGTATAGCGGAGGTTCTCGTGCGCCCTCTCGTTGAACTCCACCAGCGCTCCGGTCTCTGCGTCAACGAGTACAATAGAGTCTGCCGCCTGCTCGAAGATAGCGCGGTATCGCTCCTCCGATTCACGCAGCGCCTCCTCCGCCCGCTTGCGGTCGGTGATATCCCTGGCTACAATCACAATTCCTATCGGTTTGCCGCCCGCGTCATTCATGATGGCTGCGCTCAGCTCCACAGGGATCCTACTGCCGTCCTTGGTGATGATTTCATAATCTCGGCTCTTGTCGTATCCCTTTTCCAGCACGAATTCAATGCCAGCCAGTCCCTTCTCTCGGTGTTCAGGAGCGATAAGAGCCAGGATGTCCTGCCCAATCACGGCCTCTTTGTCGTCAGTGCCGTACATTCTCAGGGCAGCTTCGTTTGCGTATGTTATCTTTCCCTCAACGTCCATGATTACGATGCCATCTACTGACGTCTTTACAGCGCTGGATAGGCGGGTCAATTCTTCCGCGGCCCGTTTGCGCTCGGTGATGTCGGTGGAGATTCCCATGACGGCAGCAACCTCGCTGCCGTGTTTGATGGCCACATAGCGAGTTTCAAAAAATGCACGTGTGCCATCACGATGGATCAACGCAGTTGAAAGGGGATTGGCACAGCCGTTTTGGAATATGCTCTCAATTCTTTCACTGAACGCGTCATGATACTCGGGCGCCAAAAAATCATAAGCGCTCTTGCCGATGACTTCATTCCTTGAATGTTCTGGGAAGGTACGATTTATGAACAGAACCTTACCATCGCAATCCGCCATGTATATGAAGTCAGGCGAGTTCTCCACCAGCGAACGCCACATTTCCTCCGACTGTCTTACTGCCTCCTCCGCCCGCTTGCGCTCGGTGATGTCGGTGATCATGCCCAGCGCGCCGGCGTATCGCCCCTCTTTGTCGAAGAAGGGGTTCGTGGACACAATCGCCCACAACTCAGTGCCGTCCTTGTGGCGGAACTTGAAATCGTGCTGTTCCGTGACGCCTCGGCGGCGATGCTCCACATTGGCCGCTGCGATGGCCTTCCATTCCTCGTCCATGAAATCGAACAAAGACTTGCCTATCATCTCGTCCGCAACGTAGCCGAGCATTTCGGCCATCCTGCTGTTGGCAAAGATTGTCTTGTTTTCAGCGTCAATGTTCCAGATGCCTTCGTACGCGGTCTCAATGATGCGCCGATAACGCTCCTCACTCTCCCGCAGCGCCTCCTCCGCCCGCTTGCGCTCGGTGATGTCCTGCAATATACCCACTAAGGATCTGTCCAAGAATAACTTCGTACTTTAACGAGCGTGTCCCCGGGGT
>CAYMKL010000233.1:0-4636 GCA_964390805.1 uncultured Anaerolineae bacterium
GTTTTTTCGCCGATATGAACGATTCAGCCCCTGGTTGCACAACCGTTACGCTAGAGGCGCGAGTCGAGTCGGCCCTGGACACTAACTGATTGGCCTGACGTTGATGACTGAGGCAACGTCCTCAACCAGGCCAATTTTTGTGAACTGACTAGAGGTGAGAAACTATGCAACCTATCTGTACCTTTACCGTCGTTCCCTCTTTGCCGACCCGGCTGGAGCGCCTCCGGGATCTGGCCTACAATCTCTGGTGGTGCTGGAATTTGGATGCCATTGATCTCTTCCGACGGCTGGACCGAGATCTCTGGGAGGAGTCCGGTCACAATCCTGTACTGATGCTGGGAGGCATCAAGCAGGAGCGACTGGAGGAGGCAGCCGAGGACGATGGGTTCCTGGCCCATCTAGAGCGGGTCTATCAGCAGTTCGACCGCTATGTGCATAGCCCAAACACCTGGTACAAGAAAGCCCACGGCGCACTTGCCCTGAGCGGCTCGACTGAGCTCGCCGAAGTCCTGGCCGAAGGGTCTGGAGAGCCATGCATTGCCTACTTCTCAGCCGAGTTCGGGCTCACCGACTGCATACCCAACTACGCGGGGGGCATGGGGGTGCTGGCTGGCGACCACCTCAAGTCGGCCAGCGACCTGGGCCTGCCCCTGGTGGGAGTAGGCCTCCTCTACCAGAAAGGGTACTTCCGCCAATATCTGAACCCAGATGGATGGCAACAGGAGCGGTATCCGGAGAACGATTTCTACAACATGCCCGTGCAACCGGCGCTGAGAGAGGACGGAACACCGGTGACAGTTCGGGTTGACTACCCCGGTCGCAAGGTCACTGCCCAAGTATGGCGCGCCCAGGTTGGACGGGTGCCCCTCTTCTTGCTGGATACCAACATCCCAGTCAATAATCGTCAGGATCAGGACATCACCGACGAGCTATATGGCGGGGATCTGGAGATGCGTATCCAGCAGGAGATTATGTTAGGCATCGGTGGCATCCGTGCCCTGGAAGCCCTGGGGATCCATCCCACCTTATGTCACATGAACGAGGGCCACTCCGCCTTTCTGGCCCTGGAGCGGATTCGCATTCTCATGGAGGAGCAAGGGCTCTCTTTTGCGGAGGCACGAGAGGCCGCTTCGGCCGGGAACGTTTTCACCACCCACACCCCCGTCCCGGCTGGGATTGATAGGTTCCCACCCCATCTCATGGACAGGTACTTCTCCAATTACTACAGAGGACTTGGACTCTCGCGGGAGGAATTCGTGGCCTTGGGACGCGGGAATCCGGTGGACCATCAAGAGCTTTTCTGCATGACCTGCCTGGCCCTGCGCCTGGCAGCTCACACCAACGCAGTGAGCCAGTTGCACGGTAAGGTCTCGCGCAGAATGTGGCAGGGGATCTGGCCGGGTGTGCCTGAGGACGAGGTACCCATCACCTCGGTCACCAACGGTATTCATATTCCCTCTTGGACCTCCCTGGATCTGGCTCGACTTTATGACCGCTACCTGGGACCCCGCTGGTTGGAACGCCCTGATGCTCAGACCATCTGGGAACGGGTGAATGAGATCCCCAACGAGGAGCTTTGGCGTACCCACGAGAGACGGCGGGAGCGCCTGGTGGCTGTCGTCCGGCGGCGGCTGCGCGAGCAGCTCAATAGGCGGGGGGTTTCCCCGTCGGAGATAGAGAGGGCAAGCGAAGTACTAGACCCCAAAGCCCTGACCATTGGATTCGCCCGCCGATTCGCCACCTACAAGCGCGCCACCCTGATCCTGCGCGATCCGGAGCGGCTGGCCAGAATCCTGAACGATAAGGATTGCCCGATTCAGATCATCTTCGCAGGGAAGGCCCATCCCCAGGACAACCCAGGCAAAAAACTCATCCAGCAGATCGTCCATTTCGCCCGACGGGAGGAGTTTCGACGACAGATCGTGTTCATTGAGGATTACGATGTGTCCATTGCCCGCTACCTGGTTCAGGGAGTAGACATCTGGCTCAATACTCCGCTTCGACCCCGAGAGGCCAGTGGCACCAGTGGTATGAAGGCCGCCGCCAACGGTGTCCTCAATATGAGCACCCTCGATGGCTGGTGGGATGAAGCGTACCAGCCCGACAGCGGGTGGGCCATCGGCAGAGGCGAGTTATACGAAGACCTCAATTATCAGAACGATATCGAATCCAGGGCCATCTATGGAATCCTGGAGAAAGAGATCGTTCCGCTCTTTTACGATCGAAACTCCGACGGGCTTCCGCACAAATGGATCACTCGGGTGAAAGCCACCATGCGAGCCATCTGTCCAGTCTTCAATACCAACCGCATGGTTCGTGAGTATACCGAGCGTTTCTATCTGCCTGCGGCCCAGCGGCATCAACATCTGACTGAGAATGAGATGGCTCGAGCGAAGGCGCTTGCGCAATGGAAATCCCATCTCCGCGAATACTGGCCCAATATTCGGGTGGATAACGTGGAGGCGGAAGCGCCAGCCAGGCTCAAGGTAGGCGCTGAGCTCCAGGTACGAGCACAGGTATATCTGGGCGTCCTTGAGCCCAAAGACGTGGCGGTGCAGCTCTATTATGGTCTCCTCGACACAAGGGGAGAAATCCTGAAGGGTGAAGCTATACCCATGAAATGGGTGGAGTCCAATGGGGATGGGAGCCATGTATTCGTCGGCCCCATTTCCTGTCGCACCAGCGGCCGGTACGGCTATGCACTTCGGGTACTCCCCCATCACGAAGACCTGGGCAACCCCTACGAGCCCGGCTTGATCCTATGGGCATGTTAACAAATCCAAAATCCAAAGCTCAGAGTTCAAAATCGGTTTTGAGCTTTGAACTTATGAAGAGTTTCTGCATTCACGCCCACTTCTACCAGCCTCCTCGGGAAGACCCCTTCACAGGAATCATTTCCCCCGAAAAGGGAGCCGAGCCGTTTGCTAACTTCAACGAGAAGATCAACGCCGAGTGCTACCGCCCCAACACAGAGCTAGGCAACTTCGAGGTACTGAGCTTCAACCTCGGTCCCACCCTGGCAGCCTGGCTGGAGAGCCACGATCCACTCACCCATCGGTGCATCGTCGAGGCCGACCGCCGTATTAGGACTACCTACGGCGCGGGCAACGCCCTCGCCCAGCCCTATCATCACACCATCCTCCCCCTGGCCACCCGACGCGACAAAGAGACCCAAATCGTCTGGGGCATGGCCGATTTCCACCATCGCTTCGGCCACGAGCCTCTGGGGATGTGGCTGCCGGAGATGGCAGTGGATCAGGAGACCCTGGAGGTGCTGGCCGGCCAGGGCCTCGCTTTCACCATCCTCTCTCCCCACCAGGCAAAAGGCCAACTCGATGGTGCCGGACCCTACCGGGTGCGACTGCCGCTTGGTCGAGAGATGGCCGTCTTCTTCAGAGACGAAACCCTCTCCAACTACCTGGCTTTTAACTCACTTATGACCAATAGTGCCAAAGACTTTGCTGGGAACTGCTTATCAGGCGGAGAGGGGCTGCGTCTGATAGCCACAGATGGCGAAACCTTTGGGCACCACCATCGCGGAGGGGAGCACTTTCTACATCACTTGGTGCACGAAACGGCCCCCAGGGTGGGTTACGAGGTGACCTTCCTGGCCCACTATCTGCAGGAGCACCCACCGATGGCAGAGGTTGAGATCATAGACGGCACCTCGTGGAGCTGCGGGCATGGTGTGGCCCGTTGGCGGGATGGATGCACCTGCACCCACGGCGATAGCAAATGGAAGCGCCCCTTGCGATTGGCCCTGGAGCGACTGGCCCAGGAGATAGACGCTCTCTATCAGGACGAGGTCGAGAGGCGGGTGGTGGATCCCTGGACGCTGCGAAACGACTACATCCAGGTGGTACTAGGGGGGATAGAAAAGAGGGCCTTCCTGGCTCAGCAGGTCAGCGGAAAGTTTACCGAGGAACAAGCGAAGCAGATATTGACTCTGCTGGAAGCCCAATACTGCCGCCAGGCCATGTACACTAGCTGCGGATTCTTCTTCGAGGACCTAAGCCGCCTGGAGCCCCGCTACGTCATCGCCTACGCCGCCAAAGCCATCCATCTGGTCAAAGAGGCCACAGGCATTTCGCTGGAGGAAGGATTCAAAAGGGACCTTCGCCTGGCCGAAAGCTGGATCACCGATCAGACAGGCGAGGACATTTACAACGACGTCGTCCGTCAATACCCCGCTTCCTTATCCACTAGATTCAACAACGCCTCGCCAGCCAGATAGCGGCACAAGTTCTCCGCGAACAGATCGCTGGCCCGTTCGTCGTAGTGAGGAGAGAAGCCCGCCACGTGGGGCGAGAGGATCACGTTGTCCAGGTCGAAGAGAGGACTATCGGGCGGCAAGGGCTCCGTCTCAAAGACATCTAGGCCCGCTCCGGCGATCCAGCCCTCTTGCAGAGCTCTGACCAATACTGGCTCATCAACGATTTCTCCACGAGAGATGTTGACCAGATAGGCAGTGGGCTTCATGGCTCTTAGCTCCTCTTCGCCGATGAGCCCTTTCGTCTCAGGCGTGAGGGACACCGAGATTACCACGAAGTCGCACTGTGCGACCATCTCTCCGAGCCGCTCAGCCTACATTTCGCACCTTAAGAATTGAATAGAGAGCTAGACTGGCGGAATCGCC
>CAYMKL010000234.1:0-4627 GCA_964390805.1 uncultured Anaerolineae bacterium
CGCCGTCGGGCGAGTTGCGCTTCGCTTTTAGCATCACGCTTCCCCTTCCACACGCTGGCCGTGGTGCCTTCGGGGCGGGTGCGGTACACTAACTGCTTCGCCAACATGCCGTGTGCCGACACCCCAAGCAAGGGCAGGGTCACTTTAGCCATTCTTCCCCTCCAAAACAGTCCAATCTCCAATCTCCAATATCTACCCTCTTCCCGTCATCCCTCGATGGCCTCCAACCGCTCCCTAATCCCGGCCCCAACATGTGCCCAGGTCAATGTTTCCCGCACGATCTCGCTTCCCTTCAAGGCGGCTGCCTTCCACTGGTCACGGTTCTCGTACGCCTCTCGCATCAACTTCCTCAGGTGGTCGTAGCTCGGCCTGGCCCACACCGAGTCGCGGTACAACGGGATGTCACTGCGGCACTCTACCAGGTCGAAGTCCAGGAAGTGCATCCCTGGGAGGGGTTCCCCATGCTCATCCTTTCCCCACTCGGTGGGAGCACTCCAGTCGGTGACGATCACCGGCAGCCCACAGGCCAGGGCCTCCAAAGCAGTTAGACACCACCCCTCCCCCGATGTAGGGAGGACGAAGCAATCGGCCTGGGTGTAGATTCCCCCCAGAGCGAAGTCAGGTACAGGATGGCGGTAGATGAACACGGGCGCAGAAGGCTCTCTTAGCCACCACCTGGTCTGGTACTCGATGCGCTCATCCTCACGGCGGCGGGTGGTCTTGATGAACAGCCCGACGTTCTCATCCTTCGAGAACTCGTCGCGGAAGGCGGTGATCAACAGGTCGGGGTTCTTGCGGATCCCCCACTGGAAGTTGGAGACGAAGAGAAAGTCCACCTCTGGCCGCTCCGGCCAGGGGAGGATGTGTGGATGGAAGTATCCTGGATCAACGCCCAGGGGCATGACGGTGATGGGCACGGTGATACCGCTCTTCTGGAGACGCTGGCGGTCTATCTCGGTTGGCACCCACACCTCGTCCACCCACCAGCAGCCGTCCAGCCACTCTTTGGGCCAGGGCTCGACATCGCTCATCGTCCATCCAATCTTGTGCCGACCAGAGGCTCGGCAGAACCGTCCCGCGTGCTCGATGATGATCTGGGGCATCATGGGATCGCCCATTTGCTTCTGGCAGTCCCTGAGCCAGGGGTCGGGAGCTGGTATGTCAGCCCCAGGAGTGAGCCGCGCCGATTGGTAATGAGTCAGGACGCCAGCGTCGAGGGCGGCCCGCTGTGCGTGTCTGGCCCAGAGGCCGTACCCCGTCTCCCGGCCCAAGCCGCCGCACCACACGACATCGTGTGAAAACCGTCTGTTGAGAGCATCAGACCACTTCGTCTCGAAAATCTGGTGGCTCTGGCGGTAAAGCTCCCCCCGCGCAGCGATCCGATTGGCCGTCGAGCCGGGCCCGGTGTGGATCACCGACACGCCGCCCAAGGAGCCGATTTTCCATCCGACCTTCGCAGCCCGCAGGCAGAAATCGGAGTCCTCGAAGTAGGCGAAGAAGTCCTCGTCGAGAGGGCCCACGGCGTCCAGGCACTCCCGCTTGATGAAGGCACACACGAAGGGCACGACCTCACACTCTCGCAGGCCCAGGTGCTGGCCGACCATGAGCTCGCCCGCGCCCCAGGTCTTCCCCAGGTGGGAGAAGGGCAGATGCCCCGCTCCGTGGGCTTCGATGCGGCCGTCTGGCGTGAGGATCACCGGGCTCAACACCCCCAAGTCGTCTTGGCCGTGAGCGATCTCCCAGAGTATCTGGAACACGTCAGGGTCGGGGATGACCACGTCGTTGTTCAGGATGACCACATCGTTTTCGGGATTGGCTTCCTGCAGCCCCGCGTTCACGTTTCCTGAGAAGCCGAAGTTCTGATACAGCGAAACCAGTTTGACCTTCAGGGACGATTCCTCGGCTACCGAGCGAACGAACTCCTGTGTCCCGTCCGACGAATTCCCGTCGGCGACGATGACCTCGTCGGCATCGGAGAAGTGAACGGCCCCCAGGGAGGCAAAGAGTCTCTCAAGTAAGGCACGTCCCTCCCAAGTTGGTATGACGATAGAGATGCCCATTTTCTAACCTCCACTTGATGAACTTGTACGCCGAACGCGAGGGCATCCTCGCGGTCTGCCATCCAGATATCCAGGTTCCCGTCGCCAACCAGGCGACCACGATCCAGTCAGACGAAGGAACGCCCCAGGGTGGGGACGATGAACACCGTGCCGAAATCGAAGGCCGGACCGCAGGCCACAACGCCGTCTTGTGTCAGCAGCCCCGACGCCGTGATGCCGTCACAGCGCATCCCAGGGTCACAGTCCGTGTAAGCGGTGACTGTCATGGTGATCACCGTTGCTGCTACCATCAACGTGTTCATGCCTTCGACGTGAGGTACACGTAGTACCCGTAGAAGCCGGGTTTGTTGATCTTGCGCCAGCCCCACATTGCGCCGCTCTTCGGGTCGGAGTAGGGATTGCAGTAGCAATCCACGTTGAGGTCGGTTCTCACGTTGCTGAGCACCAGCACCCCGTTGGCGTACAGCTTGTACCGCGTCGGCTTGCAGGTGTGCATGAAGCGACAGACGCCCTGCTCGTTGGTCTCTCCGATCCAACGAGGCCGATCAGCCACCACGCCTTGACCCCACTCGATGTCCCAGCGGATCTCCACGCCGGCCAGGGGCTCGTCCTGGGCGTCTCGTGCGAACACGGTGAACCACTGGTTGTCGCCCACTTTGGCTTCGCACGCGCCCAACCGCCACGTCTGGGCCGCGAACAAAGGATTGCCGTGGTAGACAGGCTGGATCGTCGGATCCTCTTTCTCGTCGAAGGGGCGCACCCCGCTCTCCATCCAGCCTAGCCTCCACAGAAGCCACTTGAGAGGCAACGATAGCTTGGTCATGCTTTTCCCTCCTTTGTCCGTACCTGAAACCAGCCGGAGTCCGAGTCCCATGGCCGCCAGGAGATGAGATCGTTCCGCCTCAACGAGCCTGGGAACTCCGACACCTGCATACCCGTCTCCCAAACCACATACGGGAAACTGACCTGGTCGCGGTGCGAATGGCGCTCTACCTCATCCCACCAACGATGATTGAACTCCTCCATGCGGGGTGTGTGATTGCGCAAGACAACCGTGCAGGCCCAAAGCCCGCTCCGAGGGGGGAGACCTGCGGTGCGATAATGGGCCAGTTGCTCCCGCATCACCGACACGTCCGCCAGGCCAACCTCCATACAAACCCGGCCTTCCTGGTAAGCACAGTCCCGGTCGGGATGACGGAACACAGCGATGTCAGAACCCGGCTTGAGGAAGCTAACGAGTTCCCTGGGATCCACCAGCAACTCCACGTTGGAGTCCAGGTACAGCGAGTAGTCAAAACAGTCGAAGATCTCCTCCCGCCAGATTTTGACCCTTCGGTTGCGCTTCGGAGGCGAGAGAGAATCCAGATCCAGCTTGATCATCCGGTACGCACTCTCCCCCACGAAGTCCAGGTCGGTAAAGCAGATCGCTTCTACGCCATCGAGGGGCGCTCTTGGCTCAAGGAAAACATCTGGCCGGCCAAAGACGCCGGTGAAGACCACCATGTTGTCCACGGCTCACCGCCTTTCAGACCTTCGCCGCAGGTCTTCCTCGTAATCCTCATTGGCCATCCAGAAGCCCTCGTGCCAATCGTACTTGTACTCTCTCAGCTTCTTGTCCATCTTCTTGGCCATCGTGTAGGCATCCGCGATGCGCACTTGCATCTCGGCCCTCAAGGTCTCATCCAGGACATCCGAGACATCCCACAGTTCCCGCAGGACTTCACAGATAGTGCGCTCCGGGCTTGCGGTTCTCCTGATTTGTCCCTCGCGGGGCAACTCGCCCATGGCAACTCCTTACGAGCGTTTGACTGCCTCCGTCAGCGGAGCTGGGTCCAGGTCGAGAAAGCGACACAGCTTGCACGCCAACCCTTTCGGAACCTCCGAAGCATTCGCTCCTTCGCATCCCATCATTTCCCTGTAAGTGACCTCCAGGTAAGGCCCGGTCTGAAACAGTCGCCGAAAGCGCTCGACCTGGGCCTTCCTTACGTCGCCTTCCTGGATCACATGGATGACATGCGCCTCGGTCATCTGCAGCCACACAGCCACCACGTCGGAGACTTGATCGTACATCAGACGGCACACCCTGACCTCGGCCTCCCCGCCCTCGAAGAAGTCCTGCAGTGACCGTGTGGCCCATGCGGAGGGAGTCTTCAGCACTTCGTCACCGCCCTCCACGCCAGGATGAGAGCCCAGGCACTCCTCGATCAGGCGAGTCCCCACTCGCTGCGTACCCACAATCACCGCTTTGATCCTGCTCTCGGAGTTGCCTGGCCGACTCAAACAGAGGTGGTCGCCACGAGCACCACAAACCACCCGACCCGTCCAGTGGGGGACGTCTTTTACCACCTCGTACCCGCAATCCAGGAGCTTCTCCAGGAAGCGCATCCACAGCGTCCCCACGTCACGCCAGGGATAGGGATTTCCCCACCGCTCCGCTTGCTCTCGAGTGTGGAGCTCCACTGCCCACGCCTCTGGCCTGGAGAAGAGACCGTCATCCAGATCCAGCAGGAAACCCTCGCCGCCCTCACAGTCCACCTTGACGACGTGGGCTGTGTAGGAAGTCAACA
>CAYMKL010000235.1:0-4187 GCA_964390805.1 uncultured Anaerolineae bacterium
TCCCATACGTGTCAAGTTGGTAAAGATCGTTCCCACGAAAGTAGGCTTGAGCGTATGCCGAATAGTGCCGGGCCAGGGCCTGGGCGTTCTCGCACGCCTGCACCTGGTCAGGATCAATCTCGCCGCGCCTGACCAGCCAGCGGATGACGCCCAGCCTACCCGAGAGATAATGAGCTTGGCGGATTTCTCGTTCCGAGATCGAGAGGTCGCGCTTAAGCCCCACCGTCGCGCTGCTGACGAATTCCCAATCAATGTCACCTGTGGCGGTGAAGTATCGCTTAGGAGCACCAGGGGCATCGAAGTCAGAGACCTCGACGAAGCCACGCTGGGCTATTAGCTCTTTGGCCTGGCGGTGGGTTGCGCACCAGAACATCTCTCCGCTATCCACTATGACGTCATAGCCGTCCAACCGCACCGGCCCAACGTCTGGGATGGTGAAATCGGATAGCACCTTGGCTTTCTGTACTGTCTTCATTTGCATCGCGTCCTCCTCATCAAAACGAAAGCGGCCTACCTGCTAACACCGCTGACGATGCAGATAGGCCGCTTGACTTGCGAAACTTGGCTAATTGTGCTAATATACTCTTAGCCTTGCCGCTGTCTGCCTATGGTCTTCAGCGGTGGGGTCAGGGCCGTGTGGGTGTTCTCAGCACCTGCACGGCCCGCTCTGCTTACTCCATTTGCTCTTCCTCCGACTCTTCTAGCTCGTTAAGGGCGAGAAGGTCGCGTCCATAAACTCGCCATCTCCTTCCCACCTTGAAACCAGGAATTTTTTCCTCTTTAAGATGCCTCAGGATGGTTCGCTCCGATAGCTGCAAAATCTGTGCCACCTCTTTGGGCGTGTAGATTCTTTTCTCCTCTACGGTCATCCTCATCGCCGCTCCCGCCTTGATGACACTTATGTATGGTTTACGCTATTGAATACACCTTAACAGTCATATTATACCACAAATAAGCCAACGTGTCAAGAGGGAAATTCGCCCTTTCCCCCGAATCCTTTCGAGTTTGGGTCGTGCGGCGCTCGGTTGTTAAGGTTCGTGCCTCACAACACAGTACCATCTCCGGACATCTCCTCAGTTGGCGATTCGGGCAGTGGCTCCTCTCGAGCGTCTAGTACACACTTCGCCATCTTGGCCAAAACAGCAACCAGCTGTCTCTGAGCGATGGGGTCAGTCGGTATCCACCACGAACTGCGTTCAGGGGTACTTGTCTGTGATTTCCCTCGTGCTTGCGTTCCTTCTTTGAAAACAGAGACCAAAGACATTTCGATTCCTATTCGATATCCATGGAGGATCCCCAATCCTTGTCCTCCAAACCTTCACCTGTCGCCAAAACGCAACTGAAATCGTACCTTCCCGAAAAGCCTACATACCCTACAAACCCTGCACAACCCTACATACCCTACACCCGGTGTAGGCTTGTGTAGGCTCTGTAGGCTTTGTAGACTGTGTAGGCTTTTTCGAAGGGTCGCTTGTCCCTTGTACTGAGCTCGTCGAAGTGAATGTCTTTCGTGAGCCCATCATTCCACCGGGACCTCCACCCCATACCGATCTAAAAGCTCTCGCACGTCCCGCCCCGCGATGTGATAGACGTTTCCCCCCCGACAGCGAGTCTTGTCGCTGAAGCCCAGCCGCTTCAGGGCGTAGCCTATCCACTGGGGTCGGAGCTCCTCCAACTCCTCTTGGTCTATGAACTGTCCCATCTCCTGACGAATCACCCTTGTCGTGAGATCGCACTGTTCGCCCGACTCAGTGAGCTGATGCAGCGCCAGCAACAGGGCCTGCTCCCAGTCGGACAGGGTGCTCCCTTCGGCTTGTCGGGTGCTGGCTACGGCATACGTCTTCGCCCGATCCAAAAGCCCGGCCACTCCCTGCTCCTCCAGGAGCTTGGCCAGGGATAACAGCGGCAGCCACAGCTCGTTATCACGATTGGTCAGGAACCGCAGACTCAAGTCCTTCTCGTAGATGTCCCTGAGAGGCTGATGATGGGTCAGGGCCAGGCTGTACAGCTCGTGACGCACTGCGGCCCAGTCCTCCCCCTGCTCAGAGATGGTCAGGTTGCCCTTGGAGGTGGTGGTCCGCAGCATGGTGACGAGGATGCAGCGGCTCTCCAGCACGTCCTCCAGGCCCCGGATGCTGGCCAGGATCTTGGGAGCGTAGACCTCGAACTCCCGCACCCGGAAGTCCTCACCCTCGATGCGAATGGCCGGCGAGCCCCGCTTGTAGCCAGCGTTCAGAAGCAGTCGCAGGTTCATGACCCGCGTATCGCGACCTCTCGACAGCCGCTCGCTCTCGTCGATGCCCAACGTGGCACGGGTGGCCTCTACCACGCGGAAGAGGGCGCTGGGGGAGATGTCACTGGTCACTCGCATGTTGAAGGCCAGCTTGGCCGTCAGGCTGATGGTCTTGGTCTTGCCGCTCCCTTTTGGACCCAGCAAGGCGATGTAGGGATAGCTCTCGAAGAGTGGATACAGGTAGGTGCCGATGGCCCACAGGGCTAAGACGTCGGCCGTGTGGGGGGCGCGGAAATCCAGGTACTTGTGGTAGAGATCCCTCACTTTGACGAAGACCCCTCGGGGCTGGGGCGTGTAGCCCTGGAGGAAGGCCCGGATGTGGCGGTATTCCCAGCGGGGGGAGCGTCCCAACGCCGCTGGCCACTCTCTGATGACCACCGACCTGCCGCCCAGCTCCAGGGCCGTTCCTTCCTCGATGGACAGAAGCTCCCGCGTGCTGGTGACCAGATAGGGCTGGTGCTCGAAGCGGGTGCTCTGCTGCACCAGCAGGGGGACGGTCACGCAGGCCAGGCCGTCCAGGAAGTCCAGAGCCGGTGAGATGACCTGGTAGCGGCCTTCGATGATCTTGGGAGGCCCACCCTGAACCTCCTGGGCCGCTTGCGCCGCCCTCAGCAGTCGGTTGAACTCCCGCGCTTTGATCCCCAGCTCACTACCGACCAGGGACTGGTACCGCGCCAGAGCGAAGGGGGATAGCTTCGTCAGCAGGGTGAAGAGCCTCTGCAAGTGTTCCTCCTGCTTTGCCCCCTCCTTCTCCGCTGTTTCGGCGATCTTCACCTCCAGCAGGGTGGGTGCGGCAGCCAGCAACTCCTGGAAGTCCAGCTCCGTGTGGCCAGCCATCAGGAACTCATTGGCGTCCTTGATCCCTTCAGGCCACTCCAAGACGTGAGTCAGTGGCCCGATTTCGCGGGCCAGGTCCCCCGCTCGGCGCTGGCCGGCTTGGTCGCCATCCAGGGCCAGGTAGACCGCTTCAGCCCTTCGTACGGCAGCCAGGTGCCGATCCGATAGCTTGCCCAGCCCCATCAGGCCCACGGCTCGCAGTCCCCACTGGTGGAGGGTCAGCACGTCGGTTGGTCCCTCGACGATGAAAAGAGGCCCATCCCCTCGCAGCGCGTCGGGATGGAACAGGGGGCGAGGGCCACGCAGGTGATAGTACTTCTTCCCGGCCCGCACCTGCTTCTGAGTGGTAGCCCGACCGGTGAGGTAGATGACCCGACCCCGCGAGATCACGGGGTAGATGATGCGCCGGGTGAAGACGTCGCGGCCATCGTCCCACAGGAGCCCGGCCTCCTGGGCCAGGGCTGCATCCACTCCCAGGCGGCGCAAGTGCTGCCCCAGACCGCCCTTAGTCCTGTCCGAACTAAGGACAGGGCCCGACCCGGCATATCCCACCCGAAACGCTCCCAGGGTCTCCTCCGTGAACCCGCGAGCCAGTTGGCTCTGCCTGGCCTGCGGGGTGTTCATCAGGGCATCGTGATAGAAGGCCACCGCCAGGGCCAGCGCGTCTTCGACGGCCCGACGCCTCAGCGCCTGGGCAGGCGGCTCTGCGGCATGTTGTGGGCGTCGAATGCCAACCCGATCCGCCAGCTTGCTCAGCGCTTCGCCGAAGCCCACCTCATCCCTGAGTTGGATCCAGTCGAAGACGTCGCCGCCGCGGTTGCAGCCGTAGCACCACCAACTCTCGCTTTGGGGATAGACGTGAAGGCTGGGTTGGTCGTCGTGGTGAAAGGGGCAGTGGACTTTGTAGCCCTGGGGACTTCTCTGTGGGGGCAGCGGCACGGTTTCGACAATGACGTCTTCGACGGGATTGGCGTCCCGCACCTGCTCCTTGAGGTCATGGTGTCTCATCTAGCTGTGGCTCCTGTGATAGGGTTAACGGTGGCTGTCTCTACGTGTT
>CAYMKL010000236.1:0-4042 GCA_964390805.1 uncultured Anaerolineae bacterium
CGTGTCAAACTCAAGCGTCTCTACCCATCAATTGAGCCTTGACAGAGTACTAGTTTGCTGAGGAGGATAGTGTGAAAGATTGACAGCCGACCCTTGGCCTGGGAGTGATCCCGGTGGTGGTCGGCTGTCTGTTTGCAGCACAATAGCAGCATACCCCGCGCCTTATCCGGCGCAAGCGGATCTCGGCAATCTATGCCGAGGCACAAAACAAACAAAACCGAAGGAGGAAGAAATGTTTGCGCGTAGGAAATGGACGAGTCTGTTTGCTCTGGTGATGATCGCCAGTATGGTGCTTTCGGCGTGGGCTCCAACTGCAACAGACGCACTAACACCTAGTGATACCCCCACGCCTCACCATGACTACTTGCCCCTTATCCTGAAGTACTACACATCAACATCAACATCTACACCTACAGCTACACCTACCAGTACAGCGACTACCAGCCCCACGCCGACGCACACCCCCGTGCCCCCTACCCCTGTAGCGGGGGTAACGATCCCCTTAAGTGAAATGACAACGCTCTATTCCGAGGAGGCTGACCAGGACTACACTCTCTATGTCGCTTTGCCTGTCAGCTATTCTAGCTCTGGCGAGACCTATCCGGTCATCTACCTGTTGGACGGGAATATAGGGTTCCCGGAAGCTTCGGGCATTGTCCGCTTAAATTCTCTAGACGGGAGTTCGCCAGAAGTGATTCTCGTCGGGATAGGGTATGGGATAGGATGGGGAGGCGATATGGACGAGTTCTTTAGGCTCCGCCAAATTGATTTGACGCCGCCCGGAGCTGAAAGGTATCTCAACTTCATCCAAGGGAGCATTATCCCCTACGTCGAGGACAACTACAGGGCAGACCCGGCAGACCGCACCCTGATGGGGCACTCTCTCGGGGGGCTGTTTGCGGTTTACGCGCTGTTTCACGCCCCTGAGACTTTCAATCGCTATATCGCCTCAAGTCCCGCACTATTCTGGGATGATCGGGTAGCCTTCGATTATGAGGAAGAGTTCGCCAGGGATCATTCTGAATTGCCCGTAAAGCTCTTCTTGTCAGTTGGTGGGCTTGAAGAGGATGAACTTCCTGGAGCGAGAATGGTATCTAATTTGGAGGAGTTCCACGCAAATCTGGAAAGCAGGAACTACGATGGATTGGAAATGGAAATGGTGATATTTGAAGGTGAAACGCATAACGCCGTGCTCCCAGGTGCGTACTCTAGGGGCTTTAGGACAGTCTTCCAATGACGGTGTTGTTGCCCTGCACCCCCGCGACAGTCAGGTGAACTATCCTATCACTCTCTCAGGGCGAAAGTGACAAGAGAGGGCCAGCACTTCAGTTCTGCTGGCCCTCTTTTGTTTGCACGAAATGCCAGACCGTAGTATACTTGGTGCGGTGAAAAAACTGCCACTGCTTTTCTAGCGGAAAGCCGCAGGAGGTAGCGTAGATGAATGAATCTCTTTCGGACCTTCGAGTCAATAGCGAGCGTTTGCGTGCCAACTTTGAGGCGCTGGCGACAATTGGAGCTACACCAAATGGCGGTGTGCATCGGCCAGCCCTGAGCGACGCGCACCTTGAGGCTCGCCGATGGTTTCTTCAGCGTGCGGAGCAAATGGGCCTGGACGCCAGGGTTGACGGCGCCGGCAATCACTCCGCTGTTCTCCACTGCGGCAGGGCAGGCGGGCCAACATTGCTTCTGGGGTCGCACCTGGACTCTGTACTCTATGGCGGGCGCTTTGATGGCGCCCTGGGAGTGGTGGCGGCGCTTGAAGTCCTTCAAGTGGTGAAGGAGCAAGGCATCCAGTTGAACACTCACCTGGAAGCGATTGATTTCACGGACGAAGAGGGGCGGTTTGTGAATCTCGTAGGTAGTCTGGCGCTTACGGGACAACTGGAAGCGGAGCACATCAGAACTGCTCGGGGAGGCCGTGACCGTTTTCAGGAAGCCCTTCGCCACGCTGGGCTGAGTGAAAGCTCTCTGTTTTCTGCGGGGAGGGATCCGGCAACCGTGGCCGGGTATCTGGAACTCCACATCGAACAAGGGCTGCGGTTGATGGAGTCGAGCGTGCAGATTGGGATTGTGACCAGTATCGTCGGCATTCGCTCGTTCAAGCTCAGGTTCATTGGGCGTGCGGACCACGCCGGCACGAGGCCCATGGACAGGCGCTTGGACGCCGCTCAGGGCGCTTGCGCGTTCACCCTCGCCGCCAGGGAGCTGGTGATGCAAGATTTCCCAGGCCGTGTTTGCAATGTGGGGAATATGGAATTCGAACCTGGGGCTTTCAACGTCGTTCCGCAGATGGTAACTGTTGCCCTGGAATTTCGAGCCGACGATGATGACAAGCTGGGTGAAATGGAGGCTGCATTGCTGCGGCAAGCGTCTGTTGAGGCGCAGGGATTTGGACTCGATTTGGAGATAGCGCACCTGGACAGCACCTCCCCTGCCCACATGAGCGATCACGTCCAGGAAGCATTTGCAGACGCCAGCAAAGCGCTTGGCCTGAAGCAAGCCTTTCTTCCATCAGGCGCAGGCCACGATGCCCAGGCCCTGGCACGAATCTGCCCGACTGGCATGATCTTCGTCCCCTCCGTTGGCGGCTTCAGCCACTCGTCAAAAGAGTTCACCGAGTGGGAGGATTGTGTTAATGGTGCGAATGTTCTTTTGCACGCCGCGCTATCACTAGCCCGATGAGGCCCTCTCCCACCCCCCAGCCCCCTCCCTCTCCCAAACTCTTGGGAAAGGGAGGGGGTGGCCGAAGGGCGGGGGAGGCGGCGTGCTGAGCTTTGAGCTCAAAGGCGGATTCGAGGCCGTCACTCGCTTCCTGCCCCGCCTCTGCTATGCGTACATGGCGGCCAATCTCGGCCGGGTCGAAACCATCGTCGGCCCTCCTGCCACCACCAGCCACGTGGAGCTGAGCGACGAGGAGCGGGCTGCGGCGGGCGTCCCAGAGGGATTGATTCGCTACGCCGTCGGCATCGAGGATGTGGACGACCTCAAGGCCGATCTGAAACAAGCACTGGACAGCCTCTAATCCCGGGGAAGAAGATATGGCAAAAAAGCCAAACCAAAACAGCGAAACCGTGAAAGGTGAAGTCAGCTACCTGAGCATGGCGTCTAATATCCACCGTGTGACAGGGCCCGCTATCCGTTCCGCGATCCGCGCTCTTCAGCTCCCTGCGGGGAGTCGGGGACTCGATGCGGGGTGCGGGGTCGGCACCCACACGCTGTGGCTGGCGGAAGCCATAGCGCCTGGCGGACACGTCACGGGCATAGACATTTCGCGGGAGTGTCTGGCCTACGCAGAGGAGATCGCGAGCCAGAGCGAACTGGCGGAAGCGGTTTCCTTCCAGTATGGAGACATGAACGATCTCCCCTTTTGATGACGGTATGTTTGACTGGGTGTGGAATGTGGACACTTTGTGGCCTGTTGGTGGCAAGGATCCTCGGCCATTGGTGAATGAGCTCGTCCGAGTGGCAAAGCCTGGGGGGATCACGGCCCTTCTTTTCTGGTCTTCTCAGAAACTGCTCCCAGGCTATCCTCTGTTGGAGGCCCGGCTGAACGCCACCTACGCGGCGAACTTCCCCTACACCGACGGCGTGAAGCCTGAGTTGCACATTTTGCGTGCCCTGCGATGGCTTCGGGAGGCAGGCGTGGAGGAAGCCAAGGTGCGCACCTTTGTGGCCGATGTTCAAGCTCCGCTGGATGGCGCAGCGCGGAAGGCATTGACGGCAAGCTTTCAGATGTTTTGGGGGAAAGCAGAGGCCGAGGTCACTCCAGAGGATTGGGCGGAATTCCAGCGACTCTGTCAGCCAGCGTCCCCCGATTTCATTCTGAACCTCCCCGATTACTACGCCTTTATCACCTACTCGCTTTTCTATGGCAAGGCAGTGAAGTAGGCCATTTGGGGGCTGTGTCATTGCGAGCTGCTCCATAGCGCGGCCGCGCTACTCATTGTGAAAGAAACAGATTTGCGCTTGGGCGTACAAGGTGTATAGTTGCGGCGTTCAGACAGCTAAGACCGATCACTCAATGGTGCCTCATGTGCCCGTT
>CAYMKL010000237.1:0-3772 GCA_964390805.1 uncultured Anaerolineae bacterium
AACTCGTTTATTGCCAAGTTGCACTATGACTGTCGCTTATCCGGACAGTATTGGTTGACAATAGCCCCGCCCGACGGATCTTGTCGGAGCATCTGTTGAATCTCGTACTTCATGCATAGCCACACACCCTTGAGATTGATTCCAACGATGCGGTCGAACTCATCCTCGGTGAGGTCGGCTGTGAGCGCGATATTGCCCAGCACGCCGGCGTTGTTGAATGCGCAGTCCAACCGTCCGTACGTTTCGACGGTAGTCTGCACCAGTGCCGCCACGTCATCAGCTTTTGATACGTCAGTGGCGACAAAGACGGCTTCGCCACCGGCTGTCTCGATTTCACGCGCGACCTGGATTCCACGCTCTGCTCCGCGAGCGGCGATGACAACCTTGGCACATTCGCGGGCAAATGCGAGAGCGGCGGCTCGGCCGATGCCAGAGCTGCCACCGGTGATCAATGCAACTTTTCCTTCGAGTATACCCATAGTATGCCTCCTTAGCAAAAGCACCACTGAGTGTCAGCGGCCTAACAATGCTTGTCCGACGTTATTGACACCATAATCATTGGGAAGCCCGCCCGGCACGCCAGGAAGCCAGCCTTGCACTGAGCCCAGTCGAAGTGCTGGCCAGCAGGCGTTGCCACAGGGTGAGCTTGGGTGGTTCTGGCAGGTCAGATGCAGCCACGGGAGAAAGCTGCGCCAGGTCCTCGGCGATGGCCTGCATCACTTCATCGGTGAACACAGCAGGCGCCATGCCCGCTACCTGCTCCAGCGTGAACCCCATCGCCATGCTCAACTGTGGCGCGTCCAATAGGCCAGGGAGATGCTTGCTCAGGATGGCCCTGGCCTGCTCGTTCGCCAACAGCAACTGAAACGTGCTTTCAAGCCCAAGGCGGATGCCTGCCCCTTCGACGGAGCTCAGGGCAGGTTTTTCGGGGCCGCCGAATCGGCTGGTGGCCTTGAGGGTAAACCTGGCCGATGCCTGGATATCCCGCGACGAACGGCCAACCAGGACCTCGAATTCCCCCACCTCGGCTACCCACCCCTGCTCACCGTCATCGTAATAGGCCAGCGACTCGCGGTTGAGCGCCAGGGTGACGGTCTTGGTTTCGCCAGGCTCGAGGGACACCTTGGCAAAGGCCTTCAGCTCCTTTTCCGGGCGCATCAGGCGGTGTCCTGAGCCTGTCGAAGGGGTGGATTCCAGATCGCGGACGTAGAGCTGCACCACCTCCTGGCCCGCGCGCGTCCCGGTGTTCTGCACGTCCACGGAGACCTGCACGCCCTCATCCGCATCAACCCTTGCACTGAGCCCAGCCTGCCCTGAGCCCAGCCGAAGGGTCGAAGTGTCAGAGGCGCTGAGGCGCAGGCGGTGTCCTGAGCCTTGTCCTGAGCCCTGTCGAAGGGCTGCCGAAGGATTGCGGTAGGCAAAGGTGGTGTAGGAAAGGCCATAGCCAAAGGGAAACAGGGGCTCGATCTTCTTCTTGTCGTAGTAGCGATAGCCGACGAAGATGCCCTCGCCATAGTGCACCTTGCCATTTTCGCCGGGGTAGTTGATGTAGGCGGGATTATCCTCCAGCCGCCTGGGGAAGGTCTGGGGCAGTCGGCCAGAGGGATTCACGTCGCCGAAGAGGACGTCGGCGATGGCATTGCCGCACTCCTGGCCGGGATACCATGCCTGCACCACGGCGGCCACTTTGTCCAGCCAATTCATGGTGATGGGCGAACCGGTGTTCAAGACCACGACGGTGTTGGCGTTGGCCGCCGCGACTTTCTCGATCAGGGCGGCCTGATCCCCAACCAGCTCCATGTCCGGCCGGTCGAACCCCTCGCTCTCCCACTCGTCGCTCAGGCCGACGAAGACCAGAGCCACGTCCGACGCGGCGGCCAGGGCTGCGGCGCGGGCGATGGCATCCTCCGGAATGGGCGGCAGGCAGCCCAGTCGAACGCTGGCCAGCGGCACCGCGCTCTGCTTGCTGTATTCCACTGTCAGGTCGCAGGTCTGGCCGGCGGCCAGGCCCATCTCAAAGGTCAGCTCCTCGGAGCTTTCACCAGGCCCCTGCTCATTCCAGTTATCAATGACCACCTGGCCATCAATGGTGAGGCGGCTCAGGCCGGCGCTGCTCAGGCCGAAGGTGTAGCGGCCGGATTCTGGCGCGGTGAACTGGCCCGTCAGCCTGGCGGAGAATGTAGCGGCATCTACCTCAGACTCAACCTCGCCCAGCCAAGCCAGTTCAGTGGTTTCAGCCAGCATGGTCTTGACGGGGGCGCCGGAAAGATCGAGGTTGTTGAAGAACTCGACGGTGAGGCCCTGGCCTGCCTGACCACCGGACGGGGTCAGCCAGGTCGGAGGGATCAAGGGGAGCAGCTTGTGATTGGTGCACCCCACCTCGAAGCCGATCTTCACGGCGTCGCCCACCTTGTTGATAATCCCATCGAAGGGGGTGATGGCATAGTGGGGGGTCACGTGGGAGCTCCCCCCGCCCATGATTCGCGCCACCTTCGCATTGGGGCCGATGATGGCCAAGGACTTGACTTCATCAGTGCTCAGGGGTAAGATGTTCCCCTCGTTCTTGAGCAACACCATCCCTTCCGCTGCCGCCTGGTGGGCCAGGGCGCGATGCTCCGGCTTGTCAACGGCCCTCTCCGGGCGGTCCGCCGGATCCTCAAAGGCGCCCGATTTGACGATGGTGCCCAGCAGGCGGCGCACGCTCTCGTCAATGGTCGCTTCGTCCACCTCCCCGCCGTGGAAGGCTCGCAGCAACTTCTCACCTCGCCACACGGGTGGGCCTGGCATCTCCAGATCGAGGCCGGCGTTTACGGAAGCGGCGGTGCTCTTGGTGCCGAACCAGTCCGACATGACGAGACCCTCGAACCCCCACTCCCCCCTCAAGATGTCCGTCAGCGTGTAGGGATTCTCGCCGGCGTAGGTGCCGTTGACCTTGTTATAAGAGGCCATCACCGACCAGGGGTGGGCCTCTTGAACCGCCGCTTTGAATGGCGGCAGGTAGATCTCTCGCAAGGCACGCTCGCCCACTTCGGAGCTGATGGTATGCCTCTGGAACTCGGAGTCGTTGCAGACGTAGTGCTTGATGGCCGTGCCCACGTTCTGGCTTTGAACTCCCTTGATATACACTACAGCCATCCTGGCAGACAGGTAGGGATCTTCGGAAAAACATTCAAAGTTCCGGCCATTCAGCGGGGAGCGGTGGATGTTGACCGTGGGGGCCAGCAGGATGTGGGCCCCCTTGGTCTTGGCCTCTTCACCCAACGCCTGCCCGACGCGCTCCACCAGCTCCGTGTTCCAGGTGGCGGCCAGGGCGATGCCCACCGGGAAGCAGGCCGATGTTGGCCCTCCGGCAGCGACGCTGCTCCTGCCGCCCCGGGCGCCGTAGGGGCCATCGGTCACTTTGATGGCCGGGATGCCCAGCCTTTCCACGGGCGTGGTGTACCACATTGTCGAGCCAGCGAGCATGGACACCTTTTCTTCGATGGTCATCCGACCAAGCAATTCTTCGATCCGTTCACTCATGCCGTCCTCGCTTTTGGCAGTCTCCCCCTTCGGTGTTGCTGACTTGACCGTGCCAAAATATGACATCGAACCCTTCGACAGGCTCAGGACAAGACAACCATCCAGCAATACTTAACAGGGAGACCACAGCCAGCGCCGTTCAACTGAGATCACCCTTGCCCCATGCAAGCCAACTCACGAAAGCTGGATGAACACTTCGGGCATGGTTCATTCAGCGAGATAAACACCTTTACAGACTGAATAAGCGGGG
>CAYMKL010000238.1:0-3580 GCA_964390805.1 uncultured Anaerolineae bacterium
CTCCCGCGCCGCCGTGGCCCAACCGCTCTCGTGGGCCAGGATTCCCACAAGGGCTGTCTCGTAGAGACCGAAGGAGCGGTAGGGGGCAGTGATGCGTAGGACGATCTCGCGTCCGTTCATGGACTCCCCCTCGTCGAGGGTCCACACCTCGGCATCCTGGGGCAGGACGGCGGTCAGGAGCTCCAGAACCTCCTTGATACCGCAGAAAATACCGTCCCGGCCAGGGAAGATCTCCATGGTCACCACCGGATCCAGCCCTTCTTTTTGCAGGATGGTCTGGGTGCGGGCGAAGTAGACGTCGGCCCTATCTTCGGAGAGGGCGAGATGGATGGGATGGACAGCGTTTTGGGTCATCAGTGTGTTTCTCCTCTCAAAGCCTGATGCCAGGCCAGTTCTCGATGGGATCGGTTGACCGGACAGCATGCATCCCCGCGTCGGCAAATCTCTGGAACGCGGCGTTCGCTTCGTCCGTGTAGTCCATAGCTCCCGGTACAACGACTGGAGAGGTGCAATCTTCCAGAAGATACACTTTATCGGCCAGCCTCTCATCTCGAGCCGAAATGCCTTCTAGCAGATCATCAATCGTCCAGGCTACACAATGGCTCTTAGCCTGTCCAGCAATGATGACGGCATCGAATTGCAGAAGCTTCTCGATAAACGTGACATTTTTGTGGGCAATCGGCTGTCCGTCTGGGCCCTCCAGCACCTCTGGGCCGAGCACCGAATAATGCTCGGTAAACGGGTTGTCTCCTTTGACTTGAAAGCTCGGCTGGCTATGCCGTGCTATGCTGTGGAAGAAGATGGCTTCCTCAACCGCCGGGACAAGGGCATGGCCAATGCTTCCCAGCATGACGTGATAGGGCCAGATGGTCAGATCGTATTTATCGCCCTCTCTCAACGCTTTCGTATAGTTCAGAAGGTGGCACTGGGCATAATCCTCATCAATCCCCAGGCTATGGCCAAGGGCGGGGTTAAACTTCCACCGACCCTTCTCCACGTCCTCCTCCGAAATGAGGGTGAAGGGTGCTGGATGTTCGCCCTCGTCGTTGACCCAGAACACGGAGTGGAAAATCTGCATCGCCTGGTGCGTGTCCATCGTCGGAGCGATCCGGGTGATCGCACTCAGGTTCCGGTAGATGAATTCACACAGCCTTCGATTGTCGTCAACCGCTCCTGTCCCGGAACGTCCACCAACGAACAGCTCGAAGCCAGGAATGCAAAACGTGTTTTGCACGTCTACTGCCACCAGACAGATTCTGAACCTATCATTTGCCGCAGGCGATATGCTATGCTGCTTCGCCCACACCTCGGCTTCCCCAGCCCGCTCCTGATAGGGAACTCTCCAGACCTCACCGACTCTGGCCGAGTCAAAGTGAGGTGGAATGGGAAGTTCATGGTGCATCATATCTGTCACCCTCCTTTTGCTCTGCGACCAACTTTCCTACGCTCATCTCTCTGTAAATATCCTCGGCCGTTTTGCCCTTCCACAAGTCTCTGAAATACTGAACCGAGTCTCCACTGCCTTTGTCAAGCAGCATGATGAACCTCGTCGCGTCTGCGAAGCCGAGTTTCTCTACCAGGGCCTCCCATCCCAGAACGATTATGCGCAGAGTCCCCTTCGATAGAATGGTCTGCCGATAATGCTTGGTAGTTAATGTATCCATCATACAGTCCTACAAAAGCTGTCGCCTCCCGTTTTATTCTCTCTTGAGTTTGGTCGTCGAAAGGACGACAGTAAACATTCGTGTCCAAGTAGACTAACAACGATGTCGCTATTCCTCCACTCTCTCAATTCTGGCTCCCAGAGCTTGAAGCTTCTCCTCAATGCGCTCATACCCCCGGTCTATCTGGCCGACGTTGCGCATCTCGCTCACTCCCTCGGCGCAGAGGGTGGCGATGAGCAGGGCCATGCCTGCCCGAATGTCGGGGCTTTCCAACTGCTCACCGTGTAGCCTGGACGGCCCTACCACCACGGCCCGGTAGGGATCGCAGAGGATGATGCGCGCGCCCATAGAGATCAGCTTGTCCACGAAGTACAGCCGGCCCTCGTACATCTTCTCGTGGATGAGGATGGTGCCCTCGGCCTGGGTGGCTACCACCACGGCGATGCTCATCATGTCCGTGGGGAAAGCTGGCCAGATATAGTCGTCTATCTTGGGAATAGCCCCGTGAGCATCGGGGACGACCCGTAAGTGCTGGCCAGATGGCACAAGAATGTCCTCCCCACGGATCTCTACTTTAACCCCCAAACGTCCCAGCATGAGCCTGATCATGCGCAAGTGCTCAGGCGCGGCGTTCTTAATGAGGAGTTCGCCGTGCGTCACCGCCGCCAGTCCGATGAAGCTACCCACCTCCAGATAGTCAGGCCCAATCCGGCAAGTGCCTCCTCTGAGGGTTTCTACGCCCTGGATGGTCAAAGTGTTGGAGCCGATGCCGGAGATCTGGGCGCCGACGCTGTTCAGAAAGTGGGCCAGACCCTGGACGTGAGGCTCACAGGCTGCGTTGCGGATGATGGTGGTCCCCTCGGCCAGACAGGCAGCCATGATGGTGTTCTCCGTGCCGGTCACACTGGCTTCGTCGAGGAATATGTCCTGCCCACGCAGTTTGTCAACCTGCATCTTGTATCCAGAGTCCACTTCGATCTCAGACCCCAGGGCTCGCAAGGCCGCCAGGTGGGTGTCCACTCGCCGGCGGCCAATGACGTCCCCGCCGGGTAGGGGAAGATAGATATGACCGCAGCGGGCCAGCATAGGCCCCGCCAGGAGCATGGACGCTCTGATCTCCCGGCAGAGGTTGGCATCCAGATGGGTGGCGGTCAAATCCGTGGCCTGAACGGTCACCTCGTGGTCTCCGCTCCACTCGACATCCACGCCGATATCGGCCATGATGGCCAACATGGTCTTCACGTCTTTGATCCGAGGCACGTTCTCCAGCACGACCTTCTGATCGGTCAAGAGTGTGGCCGCCAGTAGGGCCAAAGCCCCGTTCTTGTTGCCGCTCGGAACCACCACGCCGTTGAGCGGGTGTCCGCCTTCGATCACAAATTTCTCCATAGGTTGGGATTCCTTTCTTTGCTGATACGGGGTAGAAGGCCAATCGCATTGGCCGTTCAGGTTATTGTGATCCCTTTGACTCCCAACGCGGTTGGGCTGCTACCCCTTCAGCATATTCAGCCAGTCGGCTATCTCCGGCTGCAAGTCTGCTTCCCGCTGGGCCAGGTAATCGCCAATGGCCGCCCAATTGGGCTTGAGCTTGTAGGTGTAGTGGTTTTTCTCGACCCCTCGGGCTGAGACTTCGTCGAGCTCAGTCGAGACGCCTCGGGGCGAAGCCTCTTGCATCTCAATGGCTGCCAGTCTGGACTTGACCAGGTGGTTGATCAAGAGATCGAGGCCCTGGTCTTCCTGAGGGTTGGCCGAATCGAAGTGCAGCCAGCGATGGGGTAGCAAGAGCTCGCGCTGTCGCAGATACAATAGGCAGAGTTGTAAGTTGGCGACGTCCAACAACTCCCCAAGCTTGACCAGTTGCTCACTAAGGAGTTGTCCAAAAATAACTTCGGAGTTTTGTGGTATAATGCTCCTGC
>CAYMKL010000239.1:0-3529 GCA_964390805.1 uncultured Anaerolineae bacterium
CGAAGGTAGGTTTCGGGATGTTTTCACGGTGTTTTCGGAGGCGTGAAGGAGCAAGTAGCGGGCTTTCGCAGCGGTAGAGTCAACTCAATCTGAGTGACGGCTCAACTCAATAGTGTTTTTTCTGAGCGGTGTGTCTTCAGACGAGGAGCACACCGCTTTGACTTGCGCAGAAAGAGATTCCTCCTACACTGGAGGTGGTGGTTTCACCTTCCATATCACTCAGCGAAAGGAGGAATCTCATGGTTGAGTATACCACCCATTCGTCTGCGTCGCAACTCGGCGACGCTTGGCTGGCTCAGGCCCCAGCAGGTAGGCCAGCCAGCATTGAGCAAGCCCTTGATCATCACGAAGGGCTGATCCACGCTGTCATACGGCGTGAGGGGAGTGGATCGCTGACCTACGAGGAGGCTCTGCAAGCCGGTCGCATTGGTCTCTGGCGGGCGATTCTGAACTACGATCCAACGCGGGGCACGGCCTTCTCGACCTATGCTTGGGTGGCCATCGGTCGTCACATCCATCGTGCTGCCGCCCGGGCTGCGAGCGACCCTCATTGTCAATTGGTGCCCTATCGGCATGGCTTGGCTGAGCCTTCGAGTCGAGGGCTTGCCGAAGACCTGGACGAAAGCGTCGAGCAAGCCTTGATCCACCAGGCTCTGTTCACTCTCCTCTCTCAACTCCCCCACCGCCTGCGTCAGGTGGTCGTGGCCCGCTATGGCCTGGATGGTCACCCACCTCGCACTTTGCGGCAACTGGGCGTCCAACTTGGCCTCTCCCACGAGCGCATCCGCCAACTCCAGCAGGACGCTCTGGCTTGGCTGCGTCACCCGGCCCACTCTCTGCGGCTGCGTCAACTGCTGGACAGAAACACCGCCGCTGACTATCGCCGAGCCCTGGCTCTCAACGCTGCCCTGCGTCGGGCACGAAGGAGGGCCAGATGACTAAGGAACAGAAACCAACGGCTATACAGAAACGAGCAGACAACAAGGAAGCTCTGGCCCGCTTCGCGCTCTCCAACCTTTGGTCATCTCTACCCCTGACCTTCCCTCTCGATCCTGACCTGCCACCGTCTCCCAAACCCCGCTACCGCTCCCAGTATCGCTATCTGGGACCTGAGGGCCTCGATGACCCCCAGACTCTGGAGACCCTCTCTTCCTTCGACGTCGCCTTGCGCCTCATAGACTACGCCAACCTGGAACGCCCCCTGGCGGCTCACATCTACGTCGCATCGGCCAAGGGGCAAGTCCCCTTCCACCCCGTGTCCATGTTCCTCTTGCGTGTCTACCGCCGCGAGCGAAACCTCTCCCGCCACGAGACGCTACGCATCCTGAAGAGCGAAGAGGGCCACCAGTTGCGTCGCCGCTTGGGCTTCGAGGAGGAGATTCCCTCCGAATCAGGCTTCCGCTACTTTGAGGGCCAGATCAGCCCAGAGTTGCAACTGGAGATCGACGCTCTGTTCTTCGACCTTCTCTATCAGGCTGGCCTCTTGCCCACGCGACCTGAGCAGGAGAAGAGGGTGTCTCTGAGCTTCGATGGCATGGTCCATGAAGCCCGTTCTCGCATGCGCTGTGCCCAAGTCAGCGGGAGTTGCTATCAACCTGTGCCTCGCCCCTGTCCAGCTAAGGAAAAGGCCAAGCGGGGGTGTGATTGCACCGAGTCCCATTGTGCCCAGGTTTGCCATCACAGCACGCCTCTCGACCCTCAAGCTCGCCTCGTCGTCTACTCCGGCAACAACAAGCACCCTCGGGACAACCCCAATGCACCAGCCCAGGAAAAGGACAAGAAATCCTCACGGGGGCGAGCAGTCTATGGCTACTACAGTTGGGCCGGTCAGATGCTGGACGATGAACTGGCCACCTACTGGATTCTGCCTGCTGCCTTCGGCTCAGCCACCACCGACGAGCGCACCCTCTTCCCCGACAACTTCGCCTATCTCCAGTGTCGCTTCCCCTGGATGGACATCGGCGAGGTGATCATCGACGCCGGGGCTGGCTATCAATGCTGTCTGGACCCCATCTGGGAAGCTGGCGCTCTACGCCTGGTAGATACCCGCGCCGATCAGGGGGACAAGGACCCAGAAGTCCAACTGGCTCGGGGCTACAACGACAAAGGCTATCCGCTGTGCCCTTTCGGCTATGTCATGCACTCCAATGGCCATGACTACCGCCGCCGTCTCACCAAATGGCGCTGTGCCAAAGCTTGCCTCGAGAACCCAGAACGCCCTGTGCCGGATTGCGCCTACCTCGACGAGCAGTACAAGCACGGCTACACCACCACCGTGGGCCGTACCCATGCCGATGGCACCGTCCGCCTGGCCCGCGAGATCCCCTATGGCAGTCCGGCCTGGAAGAAGCGCTACAACCGCCGCAGCTCATCTGAAAGCCGCAACAGCGTCCAGCAACGGTTGGGCCTGAAACGCCTCCCAGTGCATGGGGCGTCGCGAGGCTATTCACAGGTTCTGCTGGGAGATTTCGTGGCCACTCAGCGCACCTTGGTTCGCCTCGTCCGAGAGGCCACCACGCTTCTGCGGGATCAGGCGGCATAGCCTGAGGATCAACTGAGGAAGGCTTCTACCGTACCCCAGTCAGGTATGAGACCCACTGGGTCGTTGCCCCCTGCCTGCTAACCGCTCCTAACCCCTCCCCTAATCCCATTTCGTCGTCCTGTTGCCCCTCTGCCTCCTTGATTCTCAGCCACCCCCTTCCTCACCACAGACCCGCTGCGCAGCACGAGCCCATCCGCTGCGCAAAATGCCCCCTCAAACCGCCAGCCAGACCCCACAACCCTTACTCCAGGGACCTCTACCACTACATCTGCCACCCTCCCCACCACAGCCCACTACCCCTGCCCCTTCTCTTCCCTCACCCGCTGCGAAAGCCCGTAGCAAGCCGCAGTTGACAATTCCATACATGCTACGCTATAATAGAGGCGAGTTAGCCCATGTGTCCGTAGATTCCTTATCACTGCTGATTATCAAGAGCTGATGTCCCGTGCCCTGACCGGACACGACCCCACCTGCCAGGTGGAGGCCGCGGTGTCTGGGGACGAGGCACTGCGCCGCTTTAGTCCACGATCTTCTGGTTCTTGATGACGAAGCGCAGAAGCAAGGAGAGAGCTAAATGAGCGAGCGGCAGACCGAGAGACGTACCTGGTTCGTCAGCCTGCGCCTCAAGTTGCTGGTCGGATTCACGTTGTTGTTCAGCATCGTGTTGGCTGTGGCCTTTTACTGGTTCTATAGGTTTGCCACAGAGCAGGTCATGAACCGGATACAAGATAACATGGTGGCTACCCTGAGTGGCGCGATAGCTGGTGTGGACGGAGATGAATTCATTGCCTTAGCACGAGAGGGCATACCCCGGGAAGACGGCTTGACCGACGACCCTCGGTATTGGCACCACCTGGCCTGGCTGGAAACGGTTCACAACATCGAACCTCGTGCCTATCCCTACACGTATGTCAAGGGAGACGAGCCGAAAGAAGTTCTCTTCATCGGCGATATCCTGGTGATAACGAATCGGGAGAAATCGGCCGC
>CAYMKL010000240.1:0-3480 GCA_964390805.1 uncultured Anaerolineae bacterium
CATTATCTACAGTAGGGGGGGACTTAAGCGGGGTTGTTTGACAAAAGAGGCAATTCGAGTATACTAACCTTACCCAAAGGGAGAACGGGAGTGCGTGCGGTTTCTGCCGAGCCGCCCACTCTCGTTTTCAGTTCTGAGCAGGCAGTTCCTTCCTCAGGTTGGTCATCTCGTGCGACGAGGATGTTTTCCTCAACGATGGCTATGGCCCGCTCCATCTCGGCTTGTCGGGGCGCAGGCAAGGCGTTCATCGCCCGCAATTCGACGAGGTGCTGACGCTGCTCCTCAAGCAAGGGTAAGCGGCTCTTATCCGGAATGAAGTTGGGACAGCGCTGACATTTCAGGCGACTATCGCAAGGCAGGTATGCTGTCAGGCCACACCAGCCAACCCCTAGATCGACCCATAGGGCTTCTCGCCATTGCTGTTGCGCCTCCAGATGGGCATCTGGGGAGAGTACTACCCGAATCTTGGCCACCGTGCGATACTCCTCAGCAATGGCCGCAAAGGCCTCCTCAAACTCCTGGCGCAGCGTAGGTGGCATGACTGCACTGTAGCGCAGAGTCATCTCCAGGCCCGTGTGCCCCAGGAGCTTGCTGATGGTTTCTAGCCTCATGCCTTTGTTGCGCCACTTGGTGGCCACGGTGTGGCGGAAGGCATGGCTGGTGTAAAGGCGTCGGGCACCCGCCTGCTGACAGATGTCCTTGATGATATTGTTGAGCGTATTCAGGCTCATGGGCGCGCCCCGATAGGTGAAGAGAAAATCCACCAGTCTGCCAGTGCGCTCATCACGACGCGCTGGCTGCGGACCGCGTTGAAACATCCAGACGTCAATGGCTGCCACGATGTTGCGGCTCACCGGGATGATACGATCGTTGCCTAGTTTGCCCATCGGCACCCGTAGCCAGTAGGTTTCTTCCTGGCTCATCTGGTCAGTGGCCACCACCAGGCAACCAGTGTCTAGACGACGCAGCTCGCTCCCTCTCATGCCACACTCCAGCAGGAGGGTGGCTACGGCCTTGAGGTACGTCAACGGATAGCGTCCGTTGCGGATTGTGGCTGGATCCAGGTGCTCAGCAGCGTCCAGGATGCGATGCCAGTCCTCGTCGGGGATGAAGCGCAGCAGTGGATCATCCAGACGAGGCAAATCGGCCGACTGCCAAAGCTTACGGGAGGGCCGTTCTGGATATTCCAGCAGCTCTATGCGCTGAAAGAAGCTTCGTAGATTACTGAGCAAACTGCGCTGGGTCGCTTTGCTTAGCGGTTGGCCGCGGTTCTGGGTTCGGTTACCATGACGTGGGCTGGTGTACTCTCCGCACTTCATGTGCGCCAGTGCTTGTTTGTAGGCTTCGATGTGTTTTCGCCTAATCTGGCTCATGCATGTGACATCGGGATAGTGATTGCCCAGCCAGTCACCAAAGCGTCGCAGTGCAATGCGATAGCGACCCCAGGTGTTCGGGCGATAGATCGACGCGATATCGTCCAGGAACCGTTGAAAAGTCTGGGTAATCTTCGGCCGAGTA
The DNA here is from genome assembly GCA_964390805.1 of uncultured Anaerolineae bacterium. Lineage (GTDB taxonomy): Bacteria > Chloroflexota > Anaerolineae > VGOG01 > VGOG01 > CAYMKL01. Next base: position 1,519 of record CAYMKL010000240.1, read on the forward strand.
GCTCCCCAATTGAACCAGCCCCGCCCACAAAGCTGGGATCGTGCCATCTGCTCTTCCGTCCAGTGCCCCATAGCCACCATGATCCTACTGATGGGGATGGCACAATCCCGGATCTCCTGGCCCGGTCGGGTCGTTTGAGCTTTCCAAGCCCGCAAGTCAGCAGGGGTGATCTCTGCCAGGGAACGTTTCCGGGCCAGAGCCATCACACACAGCATGATGCTGGCTAGGTAGCGTAGACGTGGGCCATAGTAGCCTATCTTCTGCCCGGTGGTCAGAAAGACTTCCTGAACAGCTGCCGCCAACTCTTCTCCCAGCCACAGGATGGCGGGTTCAGTGTGCTTGACCTGGCAGATGTGCTCGCTGTAGGGCAAGATGTCCATGAGCAACAGGGTCTTGGTCACCGGGGTCCAGCGACCACGGACTCTCTCTCGAGTATGCAGGGAACACGAGGCCAGGCTTTGCTCCCAGGCATTGCACCAGCGTAGAAGAAGCTCCCAGGTGAAGCCCCAATAGGTCATGTCCAAATCGCGCATCATCTGCCGGCAAAGCAGAAATACCTCCTGAGACTGACGCCTGGCGTAGTGGGTGTCTCGCACACCCATGACCCGGATCGTCAACACAGTCATAAAGGGTTTCTCCAGCCAAGCCAGAATGCGTTGGCTCTTGGCTAGATACCTCTCCTTGTGCAGGGCCTGCCGCTCTTCAGGGGTCAAGGTCGTGCGCCGTGATTCCGGGAGGATGCCCACCAATGCATTATCCATTGGCTCCCTCCATCACCCTGCGGTACTCCTGGGCCAGCCGGCGACTGCGGACGTCATTGTAGATCATGGTGGATTCCAGGCAGCTGTGGCCCAGTTGTCGCTGGACAGCGTCCAAAGGCATGCCGCCTTCCGCTAGGTTGGTGGCACAGGTGTGACGAAAGGCGTGCGCATGGACATGGAGCAGGCCGGCTGCTTGACGGGCCTTCTCACAGATGTAGACCCAGGCCCGGTAGGTCATGGGCTGGCCGTAGTTGCGCCGTCCCAGGCAGACGAAGACCCTGTCATGGTCCAAATCTTTGGGCCTCTCTAGGCGAATGTAGTTGGCCAGAAGGCTCTCTGTCTCCTGACTGATGGGGATACGCCGGTGAGTGCAGGACTTGCTCACGCGTACGAGGATCATGCTGTTCCCCCATTCAATGTCCTCCAGCCGCAGTGCCAGGGCTTCGCTGATGCGCAGGCCGCTGTGCCACATCAGGTATACGATAGCTCGATCCCGGTAACCGGTGACCGTCAGATGCTCCAGGAACCGGGCGACCTCCTCACCAGAGAGCACATGAGGCAGGGGGCGATCATAACGCAGGAAGGCCGGTCGTCGAAGCCGAGTTCCCAAGGCCGTGCCTATGGTTCCGCTGGAAGGGATCGGATTGTCGGCTACCCCGGTCGCGTCGGCATGGAGCATCAGGTAGCCATACCACTGTCGGATGGCCGAGAGTCGTCGGCTGATGGTGCGATCGGAGACCCTGGTGATGCCTTGTCGTTCCGCTTTGACGAACCGCAACACGTGCCGGGGCTGGATATCAAGGGACTCGATGTCCTCCCGAACACAATAGTTGAGCCAGCGAGCTAGGTCGAAGGCGTAACCCCGCACGGTGTTGGGACGACGAAATACAGCCAAATCTGCCAGGTAACGGTCGGCCCAGACGTGTCCAACGCAGTAGGAAACAGCTTCAGACTCTCGAACGGTGACCACGCGGTACGTATTCATCAGTCTCCTCCTCGTTAGTGATATACCCGCTCGGTAAGTATACCACAGATCCAGACTGTAGATAAGTCTTAGGAAGGCCAGTTCCAGCCTTCCCCCCGCACCGTCGTCGGTATCGTACGGAGGATTGAGAAAGAGCGCACTGATGCCGGCTTTCTCGTCCCTGGGCAACCGCTGGGCCTTGAAGTCGCCGGCCAGGGTGTGGTCGAGGCGACGGGC
>CAYMKL010000241.1:0-3340 GCA_964390805.1 uncultured Anaerolineae bacterium
AAACTCTGGTTTCTTACGACCGCGCCGGCTATCGTCGGTTTGGTTGTAACCGCCAGCCTCATCGTGGTCATCAGGGATTGGCGCTTTTCGCTGGCCGCGCTGGCGGTTCAGTACGTCCTGGTGGGTCTGTTGCTGACTCGGCTCATCCAACCCCAGGTGGCCGTGCTCAAGGTGCTCATCGGTGCACTGGCTTGTGTCGTCCTCTACCTGACGGCTCGCCTGGTCAGCGCGAGCAGCGAAGCACCGCCATTGGAGCGAGAGGACAGCGACTTCCCCCTCAAAGTTGGGGGGGATCGAGGGGGGGCGGCGCTGCCAGATTTCACCTTCCGCTTCTTGGCCGCCCTCTTCGTGGGGCTGGCTGTCTACAGCCTGTCAAAGCGCTACCCCCTGCCTGAGGTGCCGTCGGACATCGGCTTTGCCTGCTACTGGCTGGTCTCACAGGGCCTGTTGGTGCTGATACTGACCGAGGAGCCGCTGAAAGCCGGCATGGGGCTTCTTACCCTCATCACCGGTTTCGAGCTATTCTTCTCCGTGCTGGAGCGCAGCTTGAGCGTGGTCGGCTTCTTGGGGATAGCTAACTTCCTCATCGCTCTAGCTATTACCTATCTCGCTCCTCCGCCAGCCCTTCGACAGGCTCAGGACGTGGCCCTCCGACACAGCTCAGGGCACGACGCAGCCTCGGGAGCTGAATCAGCAGCAGGGGAGGGGGAGAGATGATGGCTGGCCCTTTGTTCCTGATGGTCTTGCCCCTGGCTTTGGCCCCCGTGGTCTATCTCTTACGCCGCTGGCGGCTACTTGCTGCTTCCCTCGCTTCGGCTGCAGCGCTGATCTTGGCCAGCCTCTGCCTGGGGCTGCCCCTCGACCGACCGGTCTCCGTGCTTGGCCTGGAGGTAGCCCTGGGTGAGCCGATGGTGGTGCTGGGACGGGAGTTCGCCCTGGAGCTGGCCGGCGGCTTCACCCTGGGTTTCATTTGCCTGATAGCCGCCATTGCCTTCCTATTTGCCTGGCGCGTATCCCAGGGCGGCCTGTTTCTGCCCTTGGGCTTGATCATCTTGAGCCTGCTCAGCGCGGCGGTGATGATCCGCCTCTTCCTCTTCGCCGTTCTCTTTCTGTGGATAGCGAGTATCATCGCCGTCTTCATTATCCAGGGTGATAGGGCAGGCCCTTCGACTAGGCCCTTCGACAGGCTCAGGACATCGCTCAGGGCAAGCCCAGGGCGCGGCGCTCTGCGATACCTGGTCATGGTGAGCCTGGCTGTTCTCCCTTTGTTGGGTACCCCCTGGCTGATAGACCTCCAGGCCCTCAACCCCGACAATCTGGCCCTCCTCCGTTACGCCACTGTGCTCCTGACAATGGGATTCGCCATCCTCCTGGCGGTGGTGCCTTTCCAAGGTTGGGTCTCAACTGTGACCGCAGACGCCCCTCCTGTGGCAGCCGCCTTCGTCCTCACCGCAACCAACGCCGTGGTGCTTCTGTTGATGCTGAACCTCCTGCAATCCTACCCCTGGCTGTCTGAAGATCCACAGGTCTTTGGTCTCCTGCGCGTGGGCGGCCTCTTGATGGCTGCCGTTGGCGGGATTCTCGCTTTCGCCCAGCGGGATTTCGGTCGCCTGCTGGGTTACGCAGTCTTGAGCGACATGGGGTGTACCCTGGTGGCCTTGGGCGTTGCTTCCCCCGCTGCTCTTTCCGCTGCCCTGTTGCAGGTTGCGCATCGCTCCGTGGGCCTGATGTTAGCAGCCATGGGATTGGCGGTGATCCGTCATCGTGCCGGCAGCGACTCTTTCGCCAAGCTGGCTGGAGTGGCCAGGCGTTTGCCCCTCTCAACAGTTGGCCTGGTGCTGGGCGGTCTATCCCTGGCGGGGATGCCCCTCACTCCTGGCTTCCCCAGCCGCTGGGCCATCTATCGCCTCTTTCCTGCACCCGACCTGGCCCTGGCTTTGCTGCTATCTGGAGCGGGCGTGGCCCTTGGCTACCTGCGCGGCTTGAGCACCCTCTTGGACATGTCTAGTGAGCCCAAGGTAAAACGAGAGCCCTTCATAGCTTCCCTCATAATCCTGGGGATGATCATCCTCTGCCTTTGGCTGGGCCTCCGCCCGCAGTGGCTCCTAGCAGCTATCCAGCGGGTGATTGGGAGTTTCGAGTTCTGAGGGGCGTATTCGTAAGTTGGAGGAGCGCAGACAATCTTGGGCTTTTTTGCCACGAATTGCACGAATTTCACTAATTCTTCTTTCCTTCTTCGTGTTAATTCGTGGAATTCGTGGCAGATTTACAATACCCCCCCAAGTTCTGTATGTACCAAGTTCTAAGTCTTGAGTTACGAGTCCCAAAGATGAGAGTAGAGCTGAAATCCAAGTTCCTGGGTGGCATGGTGGGGAGCGCGCTGGGCGATGCCATCGGCGAGTTGGCTTTCTGGCGCTCGGACGAGGCGCGTCTGCGCTCGAAGATAGCGCGAAGCGACGTCCTCGTCTACACGGACGACACTGCCATGGCCATTGGTTTGGCCGAAGCCGTTTGCACTTCCAAGTCCATCGCCCAGGTCGGGCGGCTCGATGAACAGCACCTGGGCGACACCTTCAGGGCCAACCACAGGCGCGAGCCCTGGCGGGGATACGCCGGGGGACCGCCCACCGTTTTCCGCCTGGTGGAGAGGCGCGGGATGTCATACTCAGAGGCAGCTCGCAGCCTGTTTGGAGGGCAGGGTTCGTTTGGCAACGGGGCGGCCATGCGGATTGCGCCGGTCGGGCTATTCTTCCACGACGCGCCAGACCTCTACGAGCAGGCCCGCGCCTCAGCGTCCGTTACCCATGCCCATCCCGTCGGCGTGGATGGCGCCGCAGTGCTGGCCTGGGCCATTGCCCAGGCGGTGAAGCTGCACCCGCAAGAGCCATTCCCGTTGGAGCACTTTTCCCAGGGTCTCGTGGATTTCGCCCGCACAGCGGAGATTCGGGACAAGATGGTGCTGGTCAGAACTCTGCTTGCCGAAGACGTCCCACCCCCCAACGCGGCCAGGCGCTTGGGGCGGGGCGTGGCCGTGCACCAGTCCATGCCCTTCGCCATCTACTCATTCGCGAGGTTTTCCGCCCTGCGCCATCCCAAGTCCTTCGAGGCCTGTCTTTTCTGCGCCATCCTGCACGGCGGGGATCGCGACACCCTGGGTGCGATGGCCTGTGCTGTCTCAGGAGCCTATCTTGGCGTTGAAGCCATCCCGCAGGGTTGGAGGGATAAGCTGGAGAATCGCCAGCATATTGAGGAACTGGCGCTGAAGCTTGCGGAGATGAAAATCTAGAATCGCTGAGGCCGCTGAGGGGCGCTGAGTTCGCTGAAAAAGATAGGGCTTTCA
>CAYMKL010000242.1:0-3287 GCA_964390805.1 uncultured Anaerolineae bacterium
GAGAGCCCTTCGACAGGCTCAGGACAGGCCTGGCGACCACGGGGATCTACACCCAACTGGCGGATCAGACAACGAAGGAGATCTCGCTGAACACCAAGACGGCCATTGACGAGATTGAAGCAGCGGAGAAGGGGGAGCTCTTGAAAGAGGCGCCAGACCTGTACGGGGCTGAATTCGAGGGGTGGGATGACTTTGTGAGCGAGGTGCTGGAATGGTTGGGGGGAGTGGTAACTTGATGCCGGGGGAAGTTCGAACTCTCATCAACCAGGGTGAAGGGCAACGGCTGGAATTCAAGCGCTCACTGGCCGAGTTGGAGGCAGGCACCCGGGCAGCAGCCGCTATGGCCAACACGAACGGCGGTCACATACTGTTCGCCGTGCGGGACGACGGCACGATCACTTCGACAGGCTCAGTGCAGGCCTGGGCGTGGAGATTGGCGCCCAGACCAAGGAGCGGGTAGTACGGGCGATTACCGACAACACCGATCCGACTCTCTACCCGTCAGTGGAGTATGTGGACCTGGATGGCAGGACTGTCATCCCTTCGACAGGCTCAGGACAAGCGTGGTGATGGTGCCCAGGAGTAAGGATAGGCCGCACTTGGTGCGAGGCCGGGCCTACAAGCGGGTGGGTGCTGCCGACGTGCAGATGAGCCGGGCGGAGTACGAACGGCTGCTGCGTGACCGGCCTGGAGCCGAATACGATGGTCAGGTGGTCGCGCAAGCAACCGAGGACAATATTGCCTGGGATAAAGTCGAGCGTTACCTGGCCTTACGGGAGCAGGTCACCGGTCGCCGGGTAACCATCCCGCTGCAGCAAGTTCTGCAGGCGCGGGGCTGTCTGGTGGAGGCCGATGGGACGCTGCGTCCCACGGTGGCCGGCCTGCTACTTTTCGGCGTCGACCCTCAGGCATTCCTCTCTCGCAGCTATATCACGGAGGTGCGCTTCCGGGGACAGAACACAGCTCACGGCTACTATGACCGGCGAGACCTGATGGGCACGTTGCCGGAGATGGTGGATGCCGCCGAGCCCTACCTGTGGGAGCACATTCAGCACGGTGGACGGGTGCGAGGTCTGCGACGGGAGGACTTGCACGAATACCCACGCCCGGCCCTGCGCGAGTGTCTGGTAAATGCCGTGGCTCATCGAGACTACAGTATCCGGGGCTCGCGCATCATTGTCTCAATGTTTGAGGGCCGGATCGAGTTCAACAGTCCGGGGCCGTTACCGTGGCCGGTTACTGTGGAAAACATCCCTTCGACAAGCTCAGGACAGGCCTGGAGCAACAGTATTCACGCAATCCTCGCATTGTACGAGTCCTGTTCGAGATGGGCTATGTCGAAGAGATAGGGATGGGGCTGGATAACGTTTATCGCTGGTTGGCCGAGGCAGGGCAACCGGAGCCAGCTTTGCGTGACACCGGTGGCTCTTTCATCATCACCCTTTATGGGTTGGATATGGAAAAAGCGCTGGCTGAAAGAGAAGCGGAGCTGATAGACCTGGCAGCATTAGGTCTGAACGAGCGGCAGCAAGGAGCCATAGTTTATCTCCGAGAGCAAGGGCGGATTACGAACCGTGAGTATCGGAGCTTGTTTGAGGTGAGCTATGATACAGCTTACAGAGATTTGCGCGATTTGTTGGAAAAAGGTCTGGTTAAGCGGCAGGGGAAAGGACGAGCGACTTGCTACGTGCTCAGCGTCTGATGATTATCTGATGATTAGCAGCAGTTCAGCCACGAACCCTTCAACCGGGCTCAGGACGGGTTTCACGAATCAACACGAAGAAGAAAATTGGTGAAATTCGTGTAATTCGTGGCAAAGAAGACAAATCATTGAAAGAGGTGAGTGTTTGGAGGTTTGACAACTATCGAAGCGACTTCAGAACGTCGCTGACTTTCTACTCAAAGTGATGGGAACGTACGTAGAATCACACGATCTGGGGATGGCGATAAGTGCTCCTTTCCAGATGAAGCTGGAACATGGCCGTGAGCCTGACCTGCTCTTTGTGGCGAGCGAATATCTAAGCCGTTTGGAGGAGATTTACCTGGACGGGCCAGCAGACCCGGTGGTAAAGATTGTCTCACCAGAGAGCGTGGGCCGAGACCTGGGGGAAAAGCTCTACGAGCATGCGCGGGGCGGGGTGCCGGAGTACTGGCTGATTGACCTGCAGATAGAATGGGCTGGATTCTACCACCTGGAAAAGGAATGCTATCGTGTGGCTTTCAGCGGCAAAGAGGGCGAACACCATGCCCTAGCATTGCCCGGCTTCTGGCTGCGGGTGGAATGGATGTGGCAGGAACCACTGCCACATCCCCTGCGAGCGCTGGGCGAGATTGTCGGCTTGGACCCGGAGGTAGTGGAGCAGTTCCTGCAGGCGTTGAGAGGGCGGAGATGATCCCACTGCCAGTACCTGACTTGGAACCCCAGCCGGTCACTTACGAAGAATTTATGGAGCGCTGACGCAAGGGAACGGCAGGATCAGCACAAGCGGATGACAAGACCATGGAACATCCTGAAGTCACCGATTTCGTCGCCTATCTGCACCTGAAAAACCTAGCACCGGCGACCATAGAGATGTATCGTGGGGTCCTGAGACGGCTCTTCGATTCCATCGACTTGGGGCCATTACCGCCCAGCCAGATCACTACCGCACAACTCCGGGACTACGTGGCCAGTCTATACGAGCGGGAATTGGCCCCGAAAACCATCAGGAACTATGTCGTGGTCATAAAGCGGTTCTTCGGTTTCCTGCTGGCCGAAGGGGTTATCGAGGAGGATCCCTCACGGCGCATACCTACTCCTAAGGTTGGCAAGCGATTGCCCAGAGCTTTAACGGTTCCCCAGGTTCAAGCTCTCTTCGCGGCCATGAGCGATGAGACGCCGGCAGGGCATCGCGACCGGGTGTTTTTCAAACTCCTCTACACCTGCGGGCTTCGGATAGGGGAAGCGGTTCGGGTCAGAGTGGCAGACATCAATTGGGAGGAAGGCTGGCTAAGGGTCATAGGGAAAGGGAACAAAGAGCGACGGGTTTACCTGAAGCCTTACCTGATAGAAGCTTTGAGGGGGTATATCGAAGAAAGCAAGGTGGAAGGATATCTCTTCCCTGGGAGAGATGGTCAAGACCACATCAGATGCCCGCCCATAAACAAGAGGTTAAAGAGGTATGTGGAGAAAGCGGGGTTACCTGCACATGTAAGCCCACACACCTTGCGCCACTCAGCAGCGACTCACTATTTGATAGGGGGCGCTCCTATCACCTTCGTGCAGAACCTTCTGGGCCACGAGAGCC
>CAYMKL010000243.1:0-3187 GCA_964390805.1 uncultured Anaerolineae bacterium
CGGCTCATCCAGAATCCCCTGCTCCAGCAGGATGTCGTGCATCCCTTGCCAGACTTCGTCCCGCATCCAGCCAATCTGGTCCTCGCCAGTGTGGATGAGGGGGGCATATGCCTCCATCTGGGCCACCTGGAGAGCCGCATCCAGCGCCGGGTCGTACTTCAGGGCCAGCGGCCCGGCCTCTTCCGGGTTCTCGACCGCCCACTGCCAGCCGCGCAGCGTGGCCCGCAGGAAGCGCAGCACCAGGTCGGGGTCCTCCTGAATCAACTGGTCGGTGGTAAACAAAGCGTCACCGTACAGATGGACGCCGTAATCTCCGGGCAGGATCAGGTTGACCTCGTAGCCCTGCTCACGGGCCTTCAAGACCTCGTTGCCGAGATAGCCGGGCCAGATGTCCAACTCGCCGGCCAAGAAGGGTGACAGGTCATACCCGACGTCAACTTCTCGGACGCTGTTTGGGTCTAGCCCCAGCCGGGTCATAATAGCCCGGAAGGCAAGAGCGCTTGATCCGGGAGTCAGGGTGCGCACCGTGTGGCCAGGGAAGTCCTGCGGCCGGGTGATGCCGCTGCTGGCCAGGGTGATGAAGACCAGTGGATAGCGGCGGTAGATGGTGGCGATGACGGCGACGGGCAGGCCCTGGGAGCGGGCGGTAACCAGCCCGGCCCCGGTATCCACGCCAAAGTCGGCCGTCCCGTTAATCACCGGAGCATGGACGTCGGCGCCAGGTTCCGGCCGGGGCAGCAGGGTCACCTCTAGTCCTTCTTCGGCATAGTAGCCCTGCTGGTCGGCGGCGTAGAACCCGCCGAACTCAGCCTGATGGTACCAGAACAGTTGCACAGTCACCTCGTCGGGCGGCTTCTCGACCTCCTGTGGCCGGCAAGCAGCCAGGAGAGCGGCCGTGAAAAGCACTACGGTCGCCAAGAGCAGCACGGTTGAGATTCGAGCTATCGTTTTCATCCGATCCCTCCTTTGCGTAATGCGTAAAACGTGAAACGTAAAGACCACCAGGAGATGATTACGTTTTACCCATTTGGTATAACACGACGACGACGAACAGGGCAGCGCCAACGGCAGCCAATCCCACCGGTATCCATAGCTCGTAGAGCTGAATCAGCAACTTCTGCCGTCGGGCTATCCCCACCTGGTTGGCTATGGTTTCCTCCGTGTAGCTCATGCCCCCCACGTCCACGCTCTGCCCCTTCTGGCCGTCTTCGACAAAATAGCCGTCCCAAGCTTCATCATGCCCAACGAGGTGTCCCGAAACCGGCTCCACCCAGAAGGTGCCCCACATGTCCAGATCCACCCGCTTCGGTTTGTGCTGCGGATACAGCTCCGAACTAGGGATGCCTCTGATGTTGAATGTGAACACATAGGTGTCCAAACCCAGCAAAACCTCTTCCCTGTCGAAGACCCAGGTGCCTTTGGCTAACAAACCCGGGTGCCAAAGCTCGTAGTCCCTCTTGTCCACGTGCAAGGGAAAAGAGGAGTACCCCTCGCGGTCCACATCGCCGAAGCCGGGGACGTGCTCTCTCGTGGCCCGGTCCACCCCCATGCGCCCCTTGACCTCCCAGAATATCTCGCCGCTGGTCGGATTCTCGGCTAGCCAATTGGCCTGAATGACGAGTACGTCGCCGCTGCGGGTCAGCACTTGGTGGGTCATCGTTTCTTGGAGGGGAAACGGCTCGCTGATGTTTTCCGCTCCGGGGTCCAGCCAACTGAGCTCACCGACAAACTCTACTCGGCTGTGGTAGTCCACAGGCATCTTCTCCAGTTGTGGCACGGCCACCAGCGTCCAGAGGGGTATCGAGATTAGGGCCACCACCGCCATGGCCAGCATCAGATTTTGTGTCCTGTTCATGCTCACTCCTCCTTATATACTTTATATACTTTCTGCAAGAACTCCATCGTGTACACCTTATCCACGTCCACCGGCCCATCCAGAAGCCCCTGCTCCAGCAGGATGTCGTGCATCCCTTCCCAAACCTCGGCCCGCATCCAGCCGATGTGATCTTCGCCGGTGTGGATCAGGGGGACGCTGGCCTCCATCTGGGCCAGTTGGACAGCTTCATCCAGCTCCGGGTCGTATTTCAGGGCCAGCGATCCGGCCCCCTCTGAGTTCTCGATCGCCCACCGCCAGCCCCGCAGCGTTGCCCGCAGGAACCGTACTGCCAGTTCTGGGTTTGCAGCGATGAAGTCTTCAATGGCGAAAATGGTGTCGGCGTAGAAGTGAACGCCGTAGTCACCCGGGTATATGATGCTGAGTTCGTATCCAGCTTCCTGAAAGTTTCTAATGCTTCCCGTCAGGTACGCACCCCACACCGGAACTTCACCTGAGGCAAACAATGCCAGGTCGTATGGATCGCTCACCACAGTGTACTGATCGGGGCCGATACCGACGCGGGTCATCATGGCATGAAGCGTTGGCATGCCACCGGCCGGTTCATAGATCTTTTGCCCCACGAAATCTTCAGGTCGGCTGATGCCCGAATCGGCCCTGGCGACAAAGACTCGCGGATTGCGACGGTAGATGGTGGCGATGGCACGCAGCGGCTTTCCATTGGCTCGTTCAACGATCAACCTGTCTGCTCCGGCGACGCCGAATTGAGCCGCACCGTCGAGCACAGATGCCAGATGGTCAATCCCGGGCCCGCCCGCAAGGATTGTGACGGCCAGCCCCTCGTCGGCGTAGTAACCGTTCTGATCAGCGGCGTAGAAGCCGGCAAACTGGGCCTGGTGCACCCACTTGAGCTGCACCGAGACCTCGTCGGGCGGCTTCTCCACCTCCTGCGGCGCGCAGGCAGCCAAGAGGGCGGCCGTGAAAAGCGCTACGGTCGCCAAAAGCAGCAGTGCTGCGATTGCCATTCTTGTGCTGAGCCTTGTCCTGAGCCCTGTCGCCTGTACTGAGCCCAGTCGAAGTGAAGGGCTGGTCGAAGCGATCCTTTTCATCATTATTGCCTCCTTTCAACTGACCAAGAAGGCCAGTCCTGGACGAGCATGCATCTCTCAGACTGGCCCTTATGGGAAGTAATATTCAACTGGCGGTTCATCCCGCCCCTCCCCCCCCCTCGCCCCCCACCCCCACACGCACACACACACACACACAGAGAGAGAGAGAGAGAGAGAGATATCGAGATACACAAACCGCCCCACCCAACCACCCATCGCTGCCGTAGCTCGTGTGTGTACTCAG
>CAYMKL010000244.1:0-2747 GCA_964390805.1 uncultured Anaerolineae bacterium
CTCCAAAAGTGTAAACCGATCTCTGACTCGTCAAATGGGGATGTGAAACGATGCCCTCCTTTCGTTTGTTTTCATAGTGACCATTACCGTTCATTGGCTTAGCTTTTCGCTTTCATCTCTCTTCCCTCCTTTGCGAGGACACAGAGTGCCCTGCTTTCATCTCTCTGACTTCTTAAGAATCAACGGTAAGTATGCTCTGCTCCAAACTGGTTCTCCAGGCAGGATGACCGCGGTCGCTGGTCTCGCATCACCGGTATCCAGCTTGAGAGACCCTGTTCCCCTGCTCGCTCCCTGAACAGCTATCCCCATCTCATCACCAGCGGCCGAGTAGGTGAAGTATTCGGTTTCCTCCACCAACCTCGTGTTGCCCAGGTTGGCCTGCCACCAGCCATGCTCGTCCGCCAGGGCCGACATCACTCCCGCCTCACCTGGACTGCCAACACCATCCGCATCCCGCAAGGTGATGTAGACGATAGCCCCCTCGGCAGGAATGATACCATCGCTTTCGAACACTTGCCCGTAGATGCTGTAGGTAGTCTCCGGTTTGGACCTTGGACAACGCCAAAGAAACCCGTTTTCTGATAACTTCGTCACCGAAATCTGCCTGAATCAGCTTGTTTCAAGCGGGCGTAGACAGCATTCTGCTGCGAGAAAACGGGTTTCTGGCTGCCGTCGCGATTTTGTCCAAAGTCCAGTCCGGTGAAAGGTCGTAGAGGGTGACGTGATGGCTCTCCTCGACAGTGTTCGCCCCACGGTCATCGTAGGCGGTCTGCCCAAGAGCCGGGCTGGTTCCATGGTTGACCCACCCTGTTGCCATCACGTCACATCCGTGCTCCACGAGACGGTGAAGGAGGCGTCCCTGACCTTGGTCACTTTCACCCCGGTAATGGAAGTTGGATGTTGCAAGTTGGAAGTCGGATGTTGGAAATCCAATCTCCAACCTCCATTCTCCATTCTCCAATCTCCAACTTCCATTCTCCATCTTCCAATAGATGCGGCAGCCAAGCTTGGCGTCACGGCACAGTTGCCACTGGCCTTGACGAAGTAGCCCTTGCCGATCTCCACGTCGAAGTCGTTGAACGGCAGGCCGCAGATGTGGCCATCCCAACCGCTGGCGTACCAGCGATCTACCTCCACGGCAGTGCCAACTCCGCACTGATCGTTGATCTCCTCGCACAGGCTCTCCGCCGTGTACGCATCGGTGTGAGGGAGGCCGATGGAGCTCCAGCCGATCTCCAAGGCAAGCGTCACAGGCGTCGTCACCGGGTAGCCTTCGATGGTCCAGGTCATGACCGCGCTGCTCTTGATGAAGTAGTCGGAACCAAGCCCGATGGCGAAGTCGTTGAATGGCAGGCCACAGATGTGGCCGTCCCAACCGCTGGCGTACCAGCGATCAATCTCGGCCACGTTCCCGCCCTGGCTGTTGATCTCAATGCACACGCCCTCTGCTGTGTAGGGTGTGAGCGGCTCCAGCGGCAGCGAGATGTGGTTCCAGCCAAGCTCCAAGGGTATCTCCTTCTCGACGAGGCAGGTGGAGACATTCAGGATCAGGTTTGCCGCTGGATCGTCATCGGCGGTATCTACCAGCAGGCATCCTTCACCGTCGGCTGCGCCCTGAGCTTCCAACTCAACCTGGTCGCCGCTGGCGGAGTAGGTGAAGTAGGCGCTCAGGTCGCTTGTTCGGGCGTTGCCCAGGTTGGCAGTCCACCAGCCAGTGGCGTCCACCAACGCCGAGAGGGGCGCTGCTTCATCGGGACTGCCGCTTCCGTCGTGGTCAAACAGGGTGATGTAGGCGATGGCGCCCTCGGCCAATGTTGTGCCATCCTCTTTGAAGACCTGGCCGTAGATGGTGTCCGAAGCTGGCAATCCCAGCGTGGGGCCGGTGGTCACGCTGTAGTGGACGCCGCCATTGTCGTCCACCGTCCCGTCGGAGACGACGTCGAAGTAGTAGGTGGTTTCGAGCGTCAGACCCTGGAGGGTAACGTGGTGGGTGTCATCGCTGGCCCCGATCCCCCGATCATCGTAGGCGGTCTGGTTCAGGCTTGTACTGAGCCAAGTCGAAGTATTGGCTGGGTCGGTACCGTAGTTTACGCGCCCATCCGAGGGGATGTCGGTTATCCAGGAGACGGTGAAGGACGTGTCGCGCACGTTGGTTATGCGGACATCAGAGATGACGGGGGGCTCAGCGGGCTCACCACAGGTATACACGTCGTGCGGCCCTCCCCCAACGCCGTGGATGCCATCGCCGATAGCGTAGATATCCTGGCCTGTGAAGATCCCCTGCGTCATGAACTCCGAGCGGGGCTCTGGCAGGGGCGTGATACCCGAGGTGCTCCAGGTGTTTGTCGAAGGGTCGTACGCCTCGTTGACATCGAACTCATTGATGCCGTCGTACCCGCCGATGGCATGGATGCGCCCTCCGCAGAACCCTGCCAACAGGTTGGAGCGCGCTGTGGGCATGGTCGCTCCCACAGTCCACGAGTCACTGCTTACATCGTAAATCTGCACCGCGTCGGAGACGAAACTGCCGTCATACCCACCGATGACGTAGATCTTGTGGGTGTCGGAGTAATACACCGTCGAGTAGACGTCCATCATGGGAACGGGCATGGGGGCCATGGTGGCCCAGGTTCCCGAGACCACGTCGTACGCCTCCACCACGTCCATAGGCGTCCCAGAGTGTGGAATCGTGCCATCCCGACCACCGATCACGTAGATCAGGCTGGGATCCCCTGGGTTCTGAGGCG
>CAYMKL010000245.1:0-2575 GCA_964390805.1 uncultured Anaerolineae bacterium
CCTTGTGCTTGGCAAGCAGGTAGCTGGCTGTGTGCAGGGCTATGGGCGTTTGGATCACCGCCGCGATCAACTCTACATTGGCGAGCGAGCCCGCTCCATAGCGGTGAAGCCGGTTGACCGGGCGCTCCCTCGCGGGGAGCTCCCTGATCATGACCGGCTTCTGGTCGGGCTTCTCAGGCGATTCGATGCGGATGAAACTCTGTTGTGTTGTGCTCATGGATGTATCCCCTTTCGTTTGATATGTAGGTTGAGTTGGAACATCATCGTAGCCGACCGAGAAATCGTCGGGGCCGGCTGGGAAATAGAGACCCTGGAACTGATATTCTTGGCACAGAGCGAGCAGATCTTCCCGAGTGCTCGTTCGTTGGAGGAAGCGGGGGAAGTCGTCGTGGTTATGGTAGAGGGATTCTACGAAACAACTGGCGCACAGGGTCTCCACCATGTGCCAGTTGAAGAGGATCGTCGTCGGTGTATCACACCGCTCGCAGATAGTAGGTGCGGTAGGGCAAACTGTGTCTGCGAGGAGAACTTTAGCTTGGGTCAGGTTCATGGTTACCTCCCTCGGGGCAGAAGGCCATAGTCGCCACCTGCAAGTCGCCCTCACGCTTCCACTTAACGGTGAGGTCGGCGATCTTGGCGTAGTGTTCCACATCCTTCACCTCGCGCTGGGTGCGACACGTGACCTCGGTGCTGTCTACCCAGCACGGGATCCGACCAGTCACGTGGGCGCCGATTATGGTCATGACGAACTTACCTGTTGGGACGCGTTTGCTCATGGGGATTCTGATCTCCTTTCATTTAGGCTAATGCGTGGTTGGGCTCTATGGTGATCTCAGCCAGGATGCCGTCCAGCGTGTCTGGCGCTGGACGGTAGTGGCCGAGAAGACGATCATCGTGGTGCAGGGTGTGGGTGCTTTTCCAATCACACAGAATGCCCACCGCCCTGCACCAAAGGCGGAAGGCCATGGATGATGGGAAGAGCAGAGTAACCTGGCACATTGGGATTCCTCCTCTCACGGTTTTGTTGTTCGACTAAGGCGGCGGGGGCGGGGTTTCCCCCTCACCCGACCCCGCCCCGCCGCCGTCGTACGCGGTGATGCCCGCTATTCACTCTGACCTGATGTTGGCGTTGTACACCGTCGCCCCAAGAGCAACGTAGCGCCTGGCCACGTACTCGAAGGGAGCATGGTCGAAGGGGCCGTAGCCCTCTTCGGGTTCGGGATTGGGACAGGGGTTGGCCATCGGGATGCTGAGCACCGCACGGATGCGGTCTTCGGGGATAGTCGTGAGGTCGAGGACCGGGATCCCCAGGAGCAGGCACGCCTGCGGGATGGGCCCGTCCAGGCCGGAGCGCCAACTCTGCAACCGTTGGCGCTTGCCGTAGTGCAGCGTCCAGTCGCCCCAGCTGTTGATGAGAAAACCACCATGTTCGAGGGCTGCACGCAGCCTGGCTATGTCATCTCGGATCTGGGCGCGCTCCTGCCTGCGGGCCTCCTCGTGTTTGCCATCCCTCCTCAGTTGGGCATGATACCACCAGTTCTTGGCGTTAGTGTTGAGTATGGCGTAGAGTTTGGTCTTCATTGAATCACCTCCTCTCTTCTTTTCAGGCGAAGGGGGCGGGGGCGGGGGTCTTCCCGGTGGTACACGTACAAATGCGCCTGCTGATGCTCATCCCCTTGGTGGTATTGCCAGTACAGTGGCGAAGCAGTGTCCCACGGCGGCTGTGCCAGGGTGGTCGCTGTAGCGTGTTCCCCTGGTGGTCAACTTTCCCGCCGCGCCAGCCCCTCCAGTACCCGCACGGCCCCCAGCAACACCTGCTTCTCTTTCCCCGCCAGGCCACAAGCCACCACGCTCAACTGCGCGGCCAGTACAGTGTACGCTGGCGCGTCAGGAACATCTATGGCGTCCAAATCCAGCAGAGCCAGCTTGTCCGCCCGCGCCAGCGCCTCCACGTCCTTGAGGTACACCCTCTCGCGGCTCGCTAGCTCGTCCTGTACGCGGTCGGGCAGATTGACCGCTACGCGGGCGGCACTGACGGGCATCCCGCCCTCCTCGATCTTGGCCAACAGCCCAGGATGTAGCCTGGTGAGCAACTGCAACCTCTGCCGCACCAGGCCCTCCGACACATTGAGCATGGACGGAAGGTCGTCCTGGTCGACCCCTGCGGCCACGATCTCTTGCAGGGCTCGCGCCTCGGCGACAGGGTTGGGGGAGCGGTGGAACTGAGCGATGATGGTCAAGACAGGTCCGCTCACCTCGCTGTCCACGACTATGGCCGTGACTTCCTCGACTCCCAGCTTCGCAAGGGCCTGAACCCTGCGCCGCCCATCCCGCAGCACAAACCTGCCGTCGCCGTCGGGCTGCACCAGGATGGGCACCTGCTGACCATAGGTCTGCAAGTTCTTGACGAACGAACTGCCTGGCGGCGCCCCAGGCTCATAGAGTACCTGGTCAAGTCTCAATCTTGTCGCTTTCATCTTACCCTCCTTACTTGGCAGTGGGAAGTTCGAGATTGGAAGCTGGATGTCCCTCCAACCTCTAACCTCTGACCTCCTACTCGTCACACGTTAGCAGT
>CAYMKL010000246.1:0-2552 GCA_964390805.1 uncultured Anaerolineae bacterium
GGGAGCGTTACCCGCTTGGGAGAAGCTCCTTGAGGGTTTCAGGGGGCCAGCCCAGCAACTGGCCCCGCACGATTCGGGCGATAGGTATCTGACTGATGTCATAACCAGCCAATTCCAGGGGGCACTTGCCGCCGATGCGTTGGTCAGGCGGTCGCTCTCTGTCTTTCTTGTTGTCCTTGGCGAAAGGGGTAAAGCGATAGCTCAACTCAAATAGGTACAGGTATTTGCGTGCTGTCTCAATGCTATCGAAGCCACACATGTTCTGGTAGTGCTGGTCGAAGCGACGGATGACCAGTTCTACGGTGTTGTTGGTTAACGGCACGAGGGGGTTCTCCACAGCGTTGACCAGCTTGGGATAGTGGTTCTCCAGGAAATCGAAGATGCGTTGGGACTCAGGCATCTGGGCTACGTACTCCTTCTTCATAACCATCACTTCTCGATAGCGCTTGTTGACGGTCTTCCTACTCTTGGCCTTGAAGATACGATAGACCTTTTCTTTCAGTACCACGGCTTCCGGATGGGTCTGGGCGTAATCGTTGCCGTAGACCTCTTTGACCAGTCGTCGAGCCCACTGCAAGGCGTGGAAGACACACTCGTGATGCATGGCCTTGGGAAAGACCGCCCGAATGGGCTGGGAGTAGTCCTGGTTCATATCGGTAACGATGACCTGGGGATTGTAGCCCTTGGCCTTGAGGGCCTGCAGGAAGGCGCGGGCCTCGGCCTTGCCGTTGTGAGGGTAGATGTCAAGGTGCAACAGATCGTAGGTGAAGACGTCTACTGCCAGATAGACGTACATCCATCGCTTGCGTTTCCCCTCGGGCTTGTCATTCTTCGGCACCAATACCCACTTCTCATCACAGCCTATTACCCCGCTGGAGCGCACCATGCCGAACAGCGTAGCGATAGGCAATGCTTGCTCACCCACCATCATGCACCACCGCCACAGGGTGACGTGCGACACGCCCACCACATCAGCCGCCCGACGATAGGTGGTGCGCAGGTGCATGTAGACCATCACTCCCCATAGCACTGTGTCCACCGTCCACTCCGAGTACAGCCGCACTCCTGCTGGATAGTCGGTGAAGGTCCCAAAGGAACAACTGGGATCCAGACAATAGCAGCGATATCCCTCCACTTGACGCCACTGCCCTGTCTCAGGGTCACGGTACTTCTTGCTGCGAGGAGTGTTCTCCTTACGGGCCACCAGGGAAGAGCCACAGTGAGGACAGTGCAGCGTGCCGTCGTCTATCTCTTCCCATTGGCCAAAGATGGCTCGTTGCAGACGATAGACCAGAGGCAAGGTCTTCTTCAGCGGCGTGATGGGCGCGCCCACAGCCTCTTTCAGAGCCTCCGCTTCCAGCGTCAGTTGCGGCGTTAGGCCCTCTCCCGCCTGAAGTCGAGCCATCAGGACTTCATTGAGCTCAAACAGGCGGTCGAGTAGAACCTTGTCCCGCCACTGTGGGCCGTCGGGCGTGAACTTGAATGTCTGACGCAACAAGCGGCGTACCTCGGCGAAGCCGGTATCTCGGGCTACCTGGTGGATACTCTTCAGGGAAATCTCTTCTACCCTGGCGATGTGCTCTTGGGCCAGCAAGCGTTCCCGCACCTGGCTGGCGCTCAGCCAGAAACTGGGCACCCATATGTCCAGGATAGCCTGGCTCATCTCGGGCGTCCGCACCCAGCGGCCGTGCTCACCGCTCAGTTTCTGCAGTCCGCCTTCGCGGGCGTACCTCTGCCAGCGACTGATCAACTCCTGATGGGTGTCAAACCACTCAGCCAACCACTCCTGGCGCAAGAAAGGGTGGCCGGGGGTGCTTTGGGAGGTGCGCCATCGGCGCATCAGAACCAGCAAGATGCGCTCCTCGAAGGAGTTCCTGGGCTTGTAGGTTAAGATGAAATGACCCTTCATCTCCAATCGCCAGCTGCCATCCTTCATTAGCTCCCCACGAGCCCAGGCGCCATCGGCCATCTTGATGCAACCACCCATCATCCACGGCCCACCGACACTCCCCTGGGGCGAAAGCACCACGCTGACCAGGGCCATCAGTGCCAGGCAGTAGAGATGATGCGCTCCTCGTACCAGGTGTGGATAAGCCCGCACTTTCAGCACTCTGGGCCAGTAAAGCGGAAGCAGAGATAGGGAGGCATCCGCCAGCGGCAGACTCAACAGCGCCCAACTCAGGGGCTGCCGCTGCACCCAGCCGCTCCACACCAATAGAACAGCCATCAGAGCCAGTCGGCAGAGCAAGACCATTCCCCGTCGCTTCAGGAGAAAACGGCTGACTCTGGCCCGGCGACAACGGCGGCGAGGCCAACCTCTTGCCCGCCATGGAACCAGATCGTCATGCCATACCTCTTGCTCCTGGGTCTCACTGAGTGGATACAGCAACAGACTGACCAACAACAACAGAGACAGACTACGCCGCATGAAGACGACGATTTGTTTGTGAAGGTGCAATGTGGTACAATACATGGACTCGGCTCCTTTTGTGGGTTTGTTACTGACACAGGTATTGTACCTGAAATCCACAAAGGAGCCGAATTATAATTTG
>CAYMKL010000247.1:0-2373 GCA_964390805.1 uncultured Anaerolineae bacterium
CCGGCAACCCCTTCATCCCTTGTACTCTTGAGGGGTAGCCTGAGTAGTTACCCTTCCTTCCTTACGTGCAAGACCCCAAGGGTTTCCGGAACCCTTAGGGTCTCTTTCAGGGATCGAGTTTGAGCCAATGGCCCAGACGCATCACATCTGCGTCCTGGGATCGAGGGCGTCCCGTAGCCCATCGCCCAGGAAGTTGATGCTGAGGACGGTGAGGAGGATCAGGGTCCCAGGGAAGATCCACAGCCAGGGGGCGGTTTCTAGGTAAGGCTGAGCTTTGTCGAGCATGTTGCCCCAACTGGCCGTTGGTGGTTGGATGCCCAGGCCCAGGAAACTGGCGTAGGCTTCCATCAGGATGGCGTTGGCCACTCCCAAAGTGGCAGCCACGACGATGGGAGCGACGGTGTTGGGCAAGATGTGGCGGAAGATCAAGCCAGAGTCTCGCACTCCCACGCAGCGGGCGGCGGTGATGAACTCTTGCTCCTTGAGGGAAAGAAAATCGGCCCGAACGATGCGAGCCAGGTACATCCAACTGGTGAGACCGATGATCACAATCACAACGATGACACTGCCAGTGAAAGAGCGACCGAGGAACGTGAAGGTGGGAATCTTGTTGCTGAAGAATTTGCTGGCAAGGATGAGCAGAAACAGGCCGGGGATATTGAGCATGGCCTCGGTAATACGCATCAGGATGCCGTCCACCAACCCACCGTAGAAGCCAGCAAAGGCCCCAATCAGGATCCCTACAACGAGCGAGATCCCGACCGCCAAGAGGCCGACGATCATCGAGATCTGGCCGCCGTAGATGGTGCGAGCTAGGATATCTCGCCCCGTCCGGTCGGTGCCAAAGAGATGCTCCAGGGAGGGGGAGCTGAAGCCCAGTCTGGGATCGGTACGGTTGGCATCCTGTTCGCTAAACATGAGGGCTCCGACGGTCACGTAGAGTAGGATCAAGATCAACAACACGGCACCGAGCAGCGCCATCTTGTGGCGGCGGAAGCGGCGCCAAGCCAACTGCGTCAGGGTCAGTGGAGGGCGCTCTTCAGAAGCCGAAGCTACGGTGCTCACCTTTTGAGCCATCGTTCATCTCTCACTCGTATCGAATGCGTGGATCTAGCGCGGTGTAGGCGATGTCAGTAATCAGTTGAAAGACGACTACCGCCACAGATATGATCAGCATGATCGCCATGACGACAGGGTAATCCCCTTTGCTAACCCGATTCCAGAACAGGCGTCCCATCCCCGGCCACGAAAAAATGCTTTCGGTCACGATGGCGCCTCCCAGCAGCAAGGGCAGGTCCAGCCCGATCAAGGTGACTAGAGGCAAGGAGGCATTCTTCAGGGCATGACGCAAAAGGATCAGCCGCTCAGGCAACCCCTTGGCGCGAGCGGTGCGAATGTAGTCCTCATTGACCACCGCCAGCATGGTGGA
Source organism: uncultured Anaerolineae bacterium (assembly GCA_964390805.1). Lineage (GTDB taxonomy): Bacteria > Chloroflexota > Anaerolineae > VGOG01 > VGOG01 > CAYMKL01. Next base: position 1,430 of record CAYMKL010000247.1, read on the forward strand.
GCGAACGTAGCGGGAGTAGCCAGCGATGGATATGGTGGACATGGCGATCACGGGCAAGACCATGTGCTTGAGCAGGTCTGGAATCGTAGCATAGGTGACGCCCAGGAACCTGGACGGCTTCTCCCCTAGCTCTACCAGGCTCAAGGTATACACTCCGCCTGTGGGTAGGTAGGGCAGTCCCCAGGCCTTGAAACGCACGGCGAAGACGTAGATGAGCATCAGGGCCAGCCAGAAGATGGGCATGGAATAGCCAATGAAGGATAGCCCAGTAAAGGCTTGATCCATCAGGGAGTACTGTCTGAGGGCCGAGTAAATGCCCAGAACGAGGGAGAAGACCAGTATCACCACCTCGGTGACGATCATTAGCAGCAGGGTGTTGGGCAGGCGCTCGCCGATCATCTTCGTCACCGGTTCGTGGGTGTCAACGGAAACGCCCCAGTTACCGGTGGCCATGTTCTTGAGCCAGACTCCATACTGTACGTAGATAGGCTTATCCAGACCCAACTCGACCCTCAGTCTAGCCCTGTCTTCAGGGCGCAACCGGCGCCGGCCACCGTAGGCGGCAAGAGGATCGCCCATCGTGCGGAGTAGTATAAAGAGAATGAAAGTGATGAGCAACAGAAGAGGGATGGCCTGCAACAAGCGACGGATAATATACCGGGTCATCGTCTCCCCTCCCAATTCAGAGAGGAACAAGGGATGAAGAATTACTTCTCCTGTCCCTTGTTCCTCATTCCTCTAGATGGGCTTGCGCAACATTTCAAGCTGTGCAGTTAGCCCCAGAAGGCGCGGGGCTGAAGTCCCCGCGCTCAGAGAACGAAGCCCCTCCGGGGCTGGAGCTAGCCCGCAGGGCTTCGTTCTTTTAGCCCAGAGCTTCAGCTCGGGGCTGGCAACTGTTCACCCCCTCCCCCTACGAGGGGGAGGGTTGGCGTGGGGGTGGAGCT
>CAYMKL010000248.1:0-2213 GCA_964390805.1 uncultured Anaerolineae bacterium
CCGCATTATTAAGGTACAGCACCAAAACTTGTAGTGGTGACGACTTTAGTCGTTCCAAGCGACTGAAGTCGCTACTACAGATTTGGGCCACACTCAATTTGAATAGGACGCTGATTCACGCAGATCAGCGCAGATGCAGATCAAAAATCAGCATCTGTCTGCGTTCCTCTGCGTCCTGCATACTAGATCAAACCGATCTCTTTGCTGCTCTCCCACAGCCCGTGGATGTTGCAATAGGCCAGGGCGTGCAGCGTGCCAGGCTTGTTGATCTTCATGGACGTGGTCACCCCGTGGTGGGTGTAGACGGGGCCCTGGTTCGGGCCAGCCACGGCCTCGCCATGGGCGTTGAACTCGAAGTGGCCCACATCGTAAGTGAATTTCTCCCCTTCCGGATGGAAATAGAGGGTGATCCACCTGATGTGATGCTCGGTGGTATTGGGATGGGCGATCTCCTTTCCCAGGCCGACCTTAACCTCGAAGACCTCGTCCGCCTTCACCTGATCCGCACACTCGATGACCGGCACGTGCTTCTCTTTCTTCCAGTCAGCTTTTTGGATGCGCCCGCTCAAATCTGTCATGTCATTTTCCTCCTGCTAAGTGTCTACTGGAATTTGAACTGTAAGCTTGCTTTTTGTTTCTCGCCTCTCACCTCCATTCTCATTGTTGAGCTCAGCCTGCTCACTCATCAGGCCGAGACCTATGTCAGACGACCTGTCTGAACTGCTTGCGAGGGGCATTGCAGACGGGGCATCGCTCAGGAGCCTCCCCCTCGGCGACGTAACCGCACACCTCACAGACGTAGTAAAGCGGGCTCGTGTCGGCTATCAAGTGCCGAAGGGCGCGCTTGTAGAGAGCTGCGTGCCCCTCTTCCACGTCCCGGGCCTGGCTGAAGGAGACGGCAGCTCGCTGATCCCCCTCTTCCTCCGCTTCCCGGATGAATTGGGGATAGAACACCCCACTGGCCTTCTCTTCTCGCTGGAAAGAAGCCTGCAGGTTGGTCTCGCTGTCTTTGACCACCACCTCTCCCAGGAGCTTGAGATTGCGGACGGTGTGCACCCGCTCGGCCTCGGCCACTGCCCTGAAGAGGGCCGCTATCTGGGGCAACTCCTCTTCCTCTGCCTTCTCGGCGTAAGCCAGCAAGCGGAAGTAGGCTTTGGCCTCTCCCACGAAGGCTTCGTAAAGGTTGCGCCGCGTCTTTGCTCCCATCACATTGACTCCAGTAGCCTCTTTTCCCCCTCAAGCTTCTTGATCGCCGCGATGTCCTGGATCACCTCCAGGGTTCCCAGGTACTGTCCGTGCTTGTCGTGGACGGGAAAATAGCGGATGACGTTCTCCTTCACCATATTATACAACAGAACTTCGAAATTCGCCAGAGCCGCTATTCGAGCAACGCCTGTAGCGCTGCCGGATCAGTAACCGGAGAACGGCAGGCGAAGTCAACGCAGACGTAGGCCGTGGCGCGCCCCTCGATCTGGTTGCGGCCCTGCAACAGAGGGATCGCAGACGGCTCAGAATCGGGCGCGCCCAGCGCCAAGACCTGGTGGGGACGATAGCCAACGGCGCTGACATTGAGCAGGGCGCGGGTGTCGGTCGCATCGGGATCGCCCACGATGGCTATCTCGTGGGGGTGCGAGAGCGCGTAGTCCAGGGCGATCAGCCATTGGCCGAAGCCCAGCGGATACTGCGCCAGCATCGGTTGCATCTGAACAAGGCTGCGATGGGCCAACTCGGCGTAGCGCGGCTCGACAGCCAGCCCCGCCAGGTGCAACAATCCAAGAGCGGCCATGGCGTTGCCAGAGGGAACGGCGTTGTCCTGCAGCTCCCTGGGGCGGGTGATCAATTCCTCGTGGTCGTCGCTGGTGTCGAAAAAACCGCCGTCCGGCGCGCTGAAGTGCTCGATCATCACCTCGGCCAGCTCGCGGGCGGCCAGGTACCAGCGTGGCTCGAAGGTGGTCTGGTACAGCTCCAGCAGCCCGGCGATGAGGTGGGTGTAGTCCTCCAGGTAGCCGTTGATCTTGGCTTCACCGTCTTTCCACGTGTGGTACAATCGGCCATCGGGTGTCCTGAGCTGGCTCAGGAGAAAATCGGCGTTGCGCTCGGCGACCTGGCGGTAGACTTCGGCCCTCACCCCCCTGGCCCCTCTCTCCCAATCCTGGGAGAGGGGGGAAGCGGACTCCCCTCCCCCAAGGTTGGGGGAGGGGCTGGGGGAGGGG
>CAYMKL010000249.1:0-2168 GCA_964390805.1 uncultured Anaerolineae bacterium
GAAACCGCGTCGTCTATAGGGGGGATATTTCCCCGAAAAGGAGTACTCCCCCTGGATGATTTTTCCTACTCCCTTTGGAGTACGTCCCTTGTACCCCTGGAGTACGCTATCTACTCCCTTTAGAGTACTCCAGGGAGTACGCCTTTTGTACTCCTGGAGTACTCCCCCCTTGGGTACTCGCTCCACTACGGTTGGTCGGCGCCGATTTCTCGGCCGATGGACTCCAATCGGACTGGTTTGGAAACAGATCGTTCCAACTCCCGTAGACATGGATTTATATGACCACTTGATACAATATGCTGTTATGATAGCTAGCCATCCCCACTACATGGTGTACCTATCGGTCTCGTCCTCGTTTCTGATGAAGCTTATTGACAATTCAGAACATTTGTTCTATACTGAGCCTCACACTGGTGTCGGTCTAAACAGACCACACCGGCCTGTCGCCAAGAAACGCGAGCCGTTCCTAACTATCCGAAATTGCCTTCAACCCTGACTTGCGGAAGGCGGGAAAGCGCCACCCGCTCCATCCGCTCGGAACGCCTCTCTCCGTCCGCCAGCAACTGCGTGACCATCCAGGGTAAAGCCCATGCGGTGGGGATCGAGCTCTCCCGATGAATCGCATCCTTTCTGCCCCACGGGGCTACCTCCCCCGCCGCTGGCGGGAGAAGTTGGGCTGCCCCCACGCCCCTCACTGCTCCTCGCGATCAGCCATCACCTCCTGCCCATCAACTCCAGTAACTCTGCCCCACTCGCTCACAGCTTGCCGCTTACCGACGACCGAAAGGCGGGCAGGAGGCGGACCAGGATTCTGATCGCCGATGCTCAGCCCCTAACTCGTATCGGCATCCACACCCTGTTGAGCAGAGAGCCCGAACTGGAAGTGGTCGGAGAGGTGGCCCATGGCGAAGGGCTAGAGTCGGCCATCGCCAGGCTGGCCCCAGACCTGTTGATCTTGGACGTCACCCTGCCGGAGCTGGATGCCGTCAGCACCACGCGACATCTGACAAAGCGCTATCCACGGCTGCAAATCCTTATCCTGACCGCCCGCAATGACGAGGAGCTCCTCTTCAGCCTGATCGAGGCCGGAATAACGGGGTATGCCCTCAAAGGGGAACCCGCAACGGATCTACTCTTCGCCATCCGGACGGTAGCCGGGGGTCGTTTCTGGCTCAGCAGCCGAGTGGCCCGCATAGTGGTGGACAAGGCCCGCACAGGCCGGGAACCTAAGGCGATGCCTCAGGACCTGTCAGCACTGACCGAGCGCGAGTTAGAAGTCCTGGCCCTGATTGGTCAGGGGTTGAGCAACCCACAGATCGCGGAGGCCCTGTGCATCACTCGCACCACTGTCCGCACCCATATCAGACGCATCAACGCCAAACTCGGCCTGGATAGGCGTAGTCAGGTGGTGCGTTACGCCATAGAGCACGGGTTGGTGAGGACCTCGCCAGAGGAATGACTTGTCCGCATACCCCATGACCTGCTCCACTACCTCCCCCTCTTCTTGACAACGTGATAGCTTTGTGCTGTATTATCAACAGTTGTGTCTTAAACACAAGCGTTGATAAAGGAGGGAACATGCCTCGCTTCGTGGATCGGGAACAGGAAATAGCCAATCTGAATCGCTTGCTGGAGCGACCTGCTGGGCAGTTCATCATTGTGTATGGACGACGACGGGTGGGCAAGACGACGCTGCTTCTGCACTGGGCCAGAACCAGCAATCTCCCTTACGTCTATTGGGTAGCCAGCCGCAATACGACCACCAACTTACAGCGTGGTCTTGCCGAGGCCCTGTGGCAATACCGAAACCCCCATGAGATGGCTGCTACAGAGGAGTATCTGCCTGAGGCTCGTTCATGGCGTGAGTTATTGCGCTACGCCGTTCGCGTGGCCGAAGGGAAGCGTTTCATCACTCATCCTCGATGAACTGCCCTACGCTGTCGAAGCCGACAGTGCCTTGCCATCGGAGCTACAGAATGCCTGGGACCATGATTTGAAAGAAACAGGTCTGATAGTGGCTGTGGCCGGTTCGCACGTGGGGATGATGGTCAGAATGCAAGAGTATCAGGCGCCACTCTATGGCCGCTTCACCGCTCGCCTGGCAGTGGAGCCACTCGACTTCGCAGCTCTGGCCGAGTTTCTGCCCAACTACGATGCAGCACAGCGGG
>CAYMKL010000250.1:0-2134 GCA_964390805.1 uncultured Anaerolineae bacterium
GGCAGGATCACCGGGTGCTCGGTGTATTCGGGAAGCTCGAAGCCCAGGTCTTCCAGGGTTAGAAAGATAGTGGAGTCGAGCAACCGAGTGACCAGTGCTGGTGAGATGCCGGGGCGTTCGATGACCCGCGTGCTGCGACGTCGTAGGCCGGTGTAGTGGCCGTAGTCGTCTTGGTCGTCGGAACCTGGCTGGTGTTTGGTGATCCTCTCCAGCACCCCGTACAGTGCGGCGAACCGCTGACCGTCGCTCCAGGCGAATTCGTCCGCCAGGCGGGGATCCAGGCGGTGCAGCAGGTAGAACAGCGACGTAGCGAAGCCGCCAAACAGCGTCCCGGTCATGGCCAGCACGCGCTTGGATGCCTGCACCAGCACCCCAAAGGCATGCCCCCGGTCGCTGGTTTGTGCCTTCATTTCGTGAACTTCATCCACTATGGCTAACTGGAAGAAGCCAGAGTAATTGTGGCGGATGTACTCGGCGATGGGATAGCGCACCTCTGGAGGGTTCGCCAGTTGGCCGAAGGCATCCTGCTTGGGTTGAAGCCACTTGCCCCGCCATTCCTGGTACAACGGCTCTCCACATTCCACCGTCTTCCAGTGTCCCCGAGTGCCATCGCCGCTGGAGTGACCGACCCAGACCTTGACGAGAGCGGCACACTTTTTTCGTTGCTTGCTGAAGATCTCAGGGTCGGTGATGGGGTAGAGGGGCTTGCCGCTACTGTCTCGTTCGTAGAGGGTCTGACCGCATTTGGGGCAGGTGAAGGTGTCCAGGCGTTCTATTACCTCAACCTTTCTGCCATCCACATCCTTCTTGACCAGGCGCTTGTATCGCTTGGGCTGACGGATCACCGCCGGTGTCCAGCCAGAGCCCAGCTTGAGCATCTCACTGGAGACAACGGCTATGGAGAGGGTCCCTGGAGACAGGTTCTGTAGATTCTGGACGTACTCCTCCAGATCACCTGGCCGGCGCACCTCCATAGCGTGGGCCATGGGGATTACCTCGTGGGTCTCCCGGATCCACTTCTCCACCAAATGCGGTGGGCAGGTTACGATCACCGGGAAGGGCCTGCCGTTGCCGTAGTATTTCTTCAGGCAATCGGCTAAGCTGAGCGCGATTGTAGTTTTTCCCGTCCCCATCGTGGCCTGCAAGATAGCGAAGTCCTCGCCGGCCATGAAGCGACGGAGGAGGGCGGCGGTCACCTGCTTTTGAGCCTCGAAGAGCCCCGTGCGAGCCCGCCCTGGCAATCGTCGGTACCTGGAGTGGGTGGCGATGATGGCATCGAAGCCGGGGAGACCGTCGTAGCTCATGCGGTGCAGCGGCTTGAACGTCTCTACGATCTTACGGGCCAGGATGTCCTGCCACTCGGTCAGCCAGCCGCGCAGCGCTCCTTCATCGGCCAAAGTGGTGACCTGGCCGGTGTGCAGGTCGAGGGTAGTGATGGATGCCTCAAACCGTTCCCGCGTGCGGTATTGTTCCTTCTCTCGATCTGCCGTGTCGGTGATGTCCTTCTGCACTTTGTGCAGCCGCCCCTTGACTAACAGTTTTGTGCCCTCGCGCTGGACGGTCATCCCTTCGGCCTCAGGGCTTCGGCTCAGGACAAGGTTGTCCAACAGGCCGGCAGCGAGCACCATGGCGATGTGGCCACGGCGGAGGGGCATGAGGGGTTGAACGGTCTGGTGCGGGCGCGGGGTCAGGAGATCGGCCCACTGTTTGCCAGCCCAGACGCCAGCGCTTTGGGCTTCCTCCAGGACCTCCTCTGGCTCATACTCGTCGCGGCGGAAGAAGAAGGGCTGGTCTGGTTTGGGGGGGATTGGGTAGGTGTGTGTGGGGGTGTGGGGGAGGATCTCGAGGACGCCCTTCTGAGCCATGGCGATCTCCAGCGTGGTGGCGTCGTCCTTCACGGGCTGTGCTCGTTTGGTGGCAAAGATCACCACCTGACGGAACTGGGCGTATTCGGGGTCGGGGAAGCGATAGATGCGCACGTCGCGGAAGTGGGTGGCCAGCCGCTTGGCGATGTAGCCTGAGATGCGGTACTGAGGAATCAGGTACACCAACACCCCACCCGCCATCAGCCAGTCCTGGGTCTCTCTCATTATCTACAGTAGGGGGGGACTTAAGCGGGGTTGTTTGACAAAAG
>CAYMKL010000251.1:0-1976 GCA_964390805.1 uncultured Anaerolineae bacterium
TCCCGGCTGTCACGGCTCAAGTGGCGGTCGCAGCCTAAAAACCTACCCTTGAAAGACCCCCTACTCCCCCTCTAAAAACTCCCGCCACGGCCCGTGGATGCCCTCCTCGGTGACGCCGTAGTAGACGTGCAACTGGCCTTCGGCGTCCCGCTGGACGAAGTCGTAGCGCACTTTACCCGCCCGCTGCTTCTTCTTCCAGAGGCCGATGTCGCCACGCCAGTTCACCTGGTCCACCTGGACGGGGTGCTGCTCCTTCTGTGTGATGGCGTATTGCCACAGCCGCCGCGCCGAGGAGCGGCTTACGTTGCGAACCTCGTTGCCGTTGCGCAAATCCTTCATGGTGTGATAGAGGGTGCCCTTCCGCTCCACCGTTTCCATCACCTCCACCCCTGTCTTGGGTGGCTCCACAATGGATGGCTCCACCTCCACTGCGGCTTCTTCCTCTGCAGGCACTTCCGCCTCCGCAGGTGGCGTTGGCGGCAAGGCCTTTTCTGAGCTTGGTCGAAGGGCCCGCCTCACCAACTGAACGATCTCGTCACGCACGGCCAGGTTGGTCTCCGTCTCCTGGCGGACGTAGATCTTGCTGCCCTCAATAGCGTAGGGGGGATCGCCGCCCCGGGGCACAGCCAGGCGCACAACCTTCTTGCCCTCGGTCTGCTGAACGTCAATGGTCACCTCCAGGGGCGGAGTGATCTTGCGCTCGATCTCGGCCCTGAGGAGGGCGATGGCCTCCTTGGGATTGTCAATGCCCGTGGGCGGCGTCTTGGGATTGGAGCTGACGCCCACATAAATAGTGCCCCCGTTGGTGTTGGCAAAAGCCACCACGTCGGCGATGACGGCATAGAGTCGCCCGCCACGGCGGGTTAGCCTTTCGTGGAAGGCCTGGACGATGCTGGCCCCCTGCTCCCGCGCCGCTCGGACGTAATCAAAAGGAGCGCGCTCGCGCCGATAGGGCCGGGTGAGGGTGAAATTGTCGCCCAGGAAGACCTCCCGCAGAGCCTCGAAGCTGAGCTCTGGCAACAGCACTTCGGTGACCCGGTCGCCGATGCCCAGGGATTTCTGGTCCTTGGGATCGCGGGTCAAGCGGTGATTGTCGGAGCCCTGGATGCAGCGCATACGGCGGGGATACTCCGGCTTGGAGCCGCTGAAGAAGGCCGAGGTGGTGCGCCGCCCCTTGCTTTCCAAATCCGTTACCTCCAGGGCGTGGAGGTGCTCGTCCTGAGTGTAGGCGATCTTGGTCTGGCCGCCGAAGCCGTAGTGTCGCATGGCCACGCCGTGGGTCGAGTTGGCGTGGGCCGCGATCACGATGCCCCCTGCCTCGTCAATCACCCGGTAAGTCGTCAACACATCGGTGGTAGCTCCTACTTCGGTGGAGCCCTCATCCAGCTTGTCGGCAGGAACGTTGAGGTACAGGAGGATGTGCTCCAGCTCTCGGACGGTGGTTTCCTCTGAGAAGATGCCCAAAATGTGGAAGCCCAGGGTCGCCGTCAACTCGAAGCCGGGCAGCACCAAAATCTTGTCCCGCATGCGGCGATACTCCTGAAGCCTGTTCTTTTCCTGAGGGCGAAGGCGCTCCAACCGCTCCAGCATCTCCAGTTCCTCGATCTCCTCCAACATCCGCGCGTAGCCAGCCACAGTGTTGTGATCGGTGAAGGCCATGATCTCCAGGCCCTTCTTGTCGGCCTCTTGCAGGACGTCCAGATACGAAACGCCCGACTGCTGGAAGTCAGCAGAGGCGGGGGTGTGGATGTGTAGATCCATCCGCCGCCACTGCGATTTCTCTTTCTTTCTGCTTTTGTTATTTGGCATATTCAAATCCTTTGTTAGTAGGTTGGTAGACTGGTAGCTTGGCAGACTCGTAAATTCGTGTCATCGTAAATTCGTAGACCAGTTTCCGAGTTTGCGGGTTTCCGAATTTACGGACGCTCAAGCCTACTTTCGTGGGAACGATCTTTACCAACTTGACACGTATGGGA
>CAYMKL010000252.1:0-1972 GCA_964390805.1 uncultured Anaerolineae bacterium
AGCCTACATTTCGCACCTTAAGAATTGAATAGAGAGCTAGACTGGCGGAATCGCCCCTTTTGTGGCAAAGTATAGGGTGCGAAAACCATACTTAGCCGGAGCGATTCCCAATGTATTTTGCCACAGAATCTCGACGAACGCAAATCTTGGTCTGGCTCATTTGGGCCATTGCCTGCCTGGTGCTGTTGGCGTTGCCGGAACAGGCTGTCGTGGGTGACGGACCAGTGGTCGGCTTACCCGCGTTGGCAGGGGTCATCACCCATGATTCACGAGACGGGCCTCTGTTCCCCTGGCAGCCCAGACACCGTTGGCGTAAGTGGGCTTGGCGGCGGTATTGCGCCTTGCGGCAAGCCCATCGTCGTGCCCTGCGGCTGGCGTGGCTGGCCCGACTGGCGTTGACAGGGGCGCTCACCTTGGCCCAACTGGTGGATCTGGTAACCCACTCCCAGTTGCGGCGGCATCTGGGTGCCTTGCCAGTGTTGTACGCCCTGCTGGAAGTACTGCAGGTGCGGGAGATCATCAACCGTCACTGTCCCACCAAGGCCGAGGTAGATCACGGCACGGTAGCCATGGTTTTGGTGCTCAACCGACTGATGATGCCTCTCCCTCTCTATCAAGTGGCTGACTGGCTGGCCCAAACGGTGCTGATCTATACCCTGGGCGTGCCCGCGTCCAAATTCAACGACGACCGGCTGGGGCGAACATTGGACGCCATCAGCCAGCACCATCGAGAGATCTGGCAAGACATTGTCCACCGGGCGTTCGTTCAGGCGGAGATAGACCTCAGCCTCATCTTCTACGACCTGACAGCTTTCGTGGTGCACGGGGTCTACACCGCTAGCCAGCATGCTGACTTTGGCTTCGCCCACAACACGCCGATGAACAAGCGCAAGTTCAAGACCGGCCTGAACGTGACCTCCGATGGCAACATCCCGGCAGAGTATGAGCTGTGGTCAGGGCGAACGGCCGACTTGGCCACCGTCCAGGAGAACATGGAGCAGCTGTGTCGCCTCTTGAAACGGCACGGCTGGCCGATGGAAGAGGTCATCATCATCGGTGACCGAGCCAATCTGAACGACGAACTGGCACTGGCTTACGATGACCGCAACTTGCGCTACCTGGCCGGGCTTCAACCGCAGAAGAAGATACACCACCAGTTGTTGGTGGCGATTCCCGAGTGGCAGTTCTACACCCACCCCTTGACTGATGAGCGCGGGCCCAATGGCTACTGGGGCATATCCCATCAGGTGGTCTTCGAGCATCAGGGTCGCCAGGTCACCCACCGGGGCTTGGTGGTGCTCAGTGGGCCGATGCGCACCTCCCTGCGCCGAACACGAGCGGCCCAGTTGAGGGAGTTACGCCAAGCCCTGCGACAGGTGCAGGCTAAGATCGGTCAGCCGTACTATCGAACCGTCAAGACCGTTCAGAAACGGGCCAATACCCAACTGAAACAGTCCCCTGCTGGCAAGTTCATGCGGGCTGAAGCCTACGCCGACGAAGAGGGTCAGGTTCGTCTCCGTTGGTGGGTGAGCCGCTACCCGCTCTGGCAAGTCATGCAGCGGGATGGCCGGTATCTGCTGGTGACCAACGACTGGTCCCTTTCGCCTCAGCGGATGCTGGCCCTCTATCGCCAGAAAGATGGGGTAGAGAAACGCATCCAGGTCTGCAAAGGTGACCTGAAGGTCTCACCTATCTACTTGCACAAGGATGAGCGCATCGAGGCCATGCTACTCATCAACATGTTGGCCTTGCTGACCTACAGCTTGCTGGAGCGTCAGGTTCGCCAGGGTGGATTGCAGATGACGACCCGGCGCATCATCGAAAAGCTGCAAAGCCTGGACGTGGTGGAGACCTTCTGCTGGGATGGAAGCCACCTGCTCCGCCTTGTCCCCGTGGATGAAGAACAGGCTGCCCTCTTGGTGATCTTAGCCCACGTCCTGGCGGAACTCCGACTCCCCCGCTGGCCTCACTC
>CAYMKL010000253.1:0-1950 GCA_964390805.1 uncultured Anaerolineae bacterium
CTAGCGTAACAATTGTGCAACCAGAGACCAAATCGGCAAAATCGAGACAAAAACAGAACTTTTCCAACTGAACAGTTTTGAGGTAAGCTCATCGTGATCCTATAACCAGGAGGGTTCACGATGAGTCAATTGCCAACCGAAGACCAGAATGCTCCAACAGCTACGCTCACCAGCCACGCCATGCTGGTGCCGTGGGGGCTCTTTGCCCAACACATTGGCTTGGTGGAGACCCTGGAGGGTGTCTCCATCCCCCAACGGCGGCGCGAATACACCCCTCAGACCAAGTTGATCGAGTTCCTGGTCTCCATTCTCGCCGGCTGCGCCTACCTGCAGGACATCAGCAGGGGGCCCCATCCTCTGGATCAGGACCTGGCAGTCGCCCAAGCCTGGAAACAGGAGGGCTGGGCCGATTACAGCGGCGTCAGTCGCACCCTGAAGGCCTGCACCGAAGAGACCGTCGCCGCCGTGAAGGAGGCTCTGGAAATCGTCAGCCGCCCTTTCATTGAGCGGGAGGTGATGCTGGCCTTGCTGGATCGGGGAGTTCTGGTCTACGACGGTGACTTGACCGGTCGGCCGGTCTCCAGCACCAGCACCACCTATCCGGGGGCTGCCTTCGGCTGGATGAGCGACGCGGTGCAATTGGGCTACCAGGCTGCACTGGTCAGCTTGCACAGCCCGACCTACGGACGACTGTGGTTGTCAGTAGAGCAGCATCCTGGCGACACCGTATCCTCCTCCCAGGCTGAGGCCCTGGTTCAGGCGGCCGAGGCGCGCACGGGGGCTCGCCCCTGGCGGAGGACGAACTTGCTGGCCGAGCGCATCACTCAGCATAGGGCCTTGCTCCAGGAAGCAGAGGTGAAGCAAGCCCGTGCCCAAACCCGATTGGAGGAGACCCGACACTGCTTGGTCCAGGTGGAGCAAGAGCGTCAGATGTGGGCTCAGGAATTGGTCGAATTGGAGGCCATGTACCGAGCCCGGAACCGACCGGAGCGGCCCCATAGCCGTCTTGCTCAGGCCCGCCGCAAGCTGGCAGTGCGGAAGCGACGGCTAGGCCGTCGGCAGAAGGGCCTGGAGCGAGCCCAACGGTGGCAGGAGCGTTGCCAGCAGAAGGTGGCTGACCTGCAAGCTGAACTGGAACAACTTCAACAGTACCTGGCCCAGTTCGTCGACGACAACCGCACCAACCCTTGGCCGATTCGCGCCATCTTTCGCCTGGACGGAGGGTTTGGTAGTGGCCCCAACGTCGCCCTGCTCATCGAGATGGGCTACGAGGTCTATAGCAAGGCAACCAACGCCAAAATCATCCAGGCCTTGCGCCGGCGGGTGTCCCCAGCGACTCCCTGGTTGCGGGTGGGTAAGAACGCCGAAATGATCGCCTGGGAGAGTGAGACCATCACCAATTGCCCCTATCCCTTGGACATTGCCCTGGAGCGGTTCCACACTGGAGACAAGGAGCGACACGGCGTCCTGCTACACTACGGAGAGGAGCAGGTCACCGCAGACCTGGTGGGCTGGTTCACCTTCTACAACGGACGCCAGACCATTGAGGCGGGAATCAAGGAGGGCAAGAACGTCTTCCAGGTGCACCACCTGAAGGTGCGCTCCCCCGCCGGCCTGGTGATCGAGGAAGAGTTCGCAGCCTTCGCCGCCAACTTCGTCCGTTGGGCAGCAGCGTGGCTCCACGCGATCTGTCCTGATGCTCCAGCGCCGTTTGACCGCCCCCAGGCAAGCGTCAAGCAGATGGTGCGCATCGCAGCCAACACCTCAGCCTGGGTGATCTGGCAACCTCAAGGCTGTCTGTTAAGGTTCACGGAGCTGAGCGCGTTTGCAGGCGTGAGGTTGGCGATCCAAGATTCCGCATCCTTCCAACTGGCCCTGCCGCTGTTCAAAAGTTGCGTTTTTTCGCCGATATGAACGATTCAGCCCCTGGTTGCACAACCGTTACGCTAG
>CAYMKL010000254.1:0-1920 GCA_964390805.1 uncultured Anaerolineae bacterium
TTCGACAATGGCACATTTCTCGGCTGACTTCTCGCTGATCTAGCATTGGGACCTTGACAATTTAGACGAGAGTAGTACGCTAATAGGCATCATCTCCAGTAGGGGAGGCCTGCCATGCGTAAACAACTCTGGATCATCATACTCCTGATGATGTGGGTCGTGCAATGGGCGGTTAGTATCGTTGGCACGTTGCCAACATCCAGGATGCCCTGGCAGGAAGGATGGCTGGCGATGGAGAATCTGGCCTATCTGGTCACCTATCAGGCCAGCCGTCGGTGGTTCTGGCCATCCCCTCGATCCTCTTCCCGTCGTAGAGGTCGTCGTGGTAAGAGGCCATCCCCTCGCCGTACGGAGACACCAGCAAGCAAGGATGAAAACGCGGAGAAGAAACTCAAACCAGGCCAGATGTCCGATGATCAGCCGGACGCTCAGAACGATACCGTGTCCGCGCCCCACCGCTGGGGGTTGTCGCCCGAGATGAGCCAGGGACTGCCGGAGCGTTTGTACGGCTTCTGGCAACGTTTCGCAGAGTGCTTCAAGACCAAGACCCGCAACACCAGCGAATATGCCTACCATTACCTGAGTGGCCTGTTGCGCCTGGAGACCAAACGCAACTATACCAACATTGGGCGCGCCACCGATGTTGCAGGAGAGAACATGCAGCACTTTATGTCGAACTCGCCGTGGTCGGCGGAAGCCGTCTTGGATCAGGTGCTGCGGGAGATCAAAGCCACACCGAGTCTGGAGCAGGGCAGCGTGCTGATCCTGGATGAGAGTGCCGACCAGAGCGGGGGCAAGATGGCGGGTGCTGGGCGTCAATACAATGGTCGGCTGGGCAAGGTCGAAATGAGTCAAGTGGGCACCTTCCTGGGCTACGCCAACTTGACTGACGTCAATCGTCCGCTTTGTACCTGGCTGGATGGGGAATTGTATCTGCCTCAGTCCTGGTTTGCACCCGACAAGGCCGAGGAGCGGAAGCGGGCCGGCATCCCACCTGATCGCCAGTTTGAGACCAAGATCGAACTGGGCTGGAAGATGATCCAGCGAGTCGAGGCCAAGGAACTGCCCTTCGACGCCGTGGCCTGCGACGATTTGTACGGGCGGAGCACTTGGTTGCGAGACCAGATGAACGGTGAAGGACTCATCTACATCGCCGATGTTCCCCGTACCACCCAGGTCTACCTGGAGAAACCAGTGTTGGGAGTGCCAGAGCCCGTGCCTGGCCGTCGGGGACCGAAGCCCACCTGCCTGCGAGTGCTGAACGGCGTCCAGCCGTTGAAAGCCCATCAGGTCGCAAGTCGTGCCGATACCCTCTGGAACCGAGTCCGAGTTCGTGCCATCGAACGAGGGGAGTTGAATGATCCCTTCGCTGCGCGGCTCGTCTGGACGCTGCGCGAGGGTAAGCCAGAACCGGTCCAGGAATGGCTGGTGATGCGGCGCGAGACGAAGAAACGCTGCACCTATTCGCTGAGCAACGCCCCGACCGATACCTCTCTGGCGTACCTGGCCTGGCTCAAGTGCCAACGCTACTTCGTCGAACGCGCCAATCAGGACGCCAAATCGGAAGCAGGCTGGGACGAGTTGCAGGCCCAGAAATATCGTGGCTGGATACATCATCTGGCTCTGGTCCTCCTGGCAGTCTGGTTCTTGGCCCAGACCCGCTGGGAATGGGCACAGCAGTACACCCGTGACCCCACCCTGGCCCATCAGTTTGAGCTGAGTGTGTTGCCTGCCCTCTCTATGGCCAATGTCCGACTCTTATTGCGAGCCGCTATGCCTTTGCCCCAGCCCACACCTGAGGAGGCGGTATTGTTGGTCGTCGGACACCTGATCAACCGCACTCGCTCACGCAAGAGCCGACTGAAACGTCAGAGAGCGACATATAACGCCAACGCACCACCATAATGTGCCATTGTCAAA
>CAYMKL010000255.1:0-1867 GCA_964390805.1 uncultured Anaerolineae bacterium
GCGTACTCAGGACGGCTGCGAATCCAGTCCTTGGCGGCTGCCTCGGGTGTGTTGAGGATGGCGTGAACGAGATCGCGGCATCGTTTCAAATCGCCAAAATAGCAACTTTACACTTTTTTGGTGGAGTGCAGACCCAAGTGAACATAAACAGCCATTTTGCCCCTCTGGAGGCCATTTTGGGGGCCTTTTGCGCTCCGTTTGGATCATAATCGCGGAAAAAGTGTAAAGCGATCTCTGGTCATTTCCAGGCTGGATGAAACGATGCCGAGATCGCAGAAGTCGTGGCTCAGATCCCCTTTGAGGATGTTCCAAACCCGCGCCATGGCTTTGAAAGATTGATACTCCTGATGAATGGAATCCTGTATGTCCCAGGCGACGCGGGTGAGCAGGTAGGCAATGGCGGCAGCGACGGCCTCTGGTGGATCGGACTGCCAACTTGTATTGACGGCTCCATGGCGAAAGTCGAGCCAGTACCAGGCGAAGGTGTCGTGAGTGTAGCTCTGGAAATCGAGTTGGGCCCCTGCTCTCTGTGAGTTCAGACAGAGAGGATTGCCAAAGTGGGTATCGTCGACCAGGGCGAAGGCGTCTGTGATGCTCTCGCTTACCCCGGAGTATTCGGGCAAGTCGGCATACTGAGGCAAGGTGCGGAGGTAGTCCATTGCCTCGTGCTTGCCCTGGCCAATGAAGCCGGCCACCCAGTCGCAATGGTCGTCGGCGTCCCCTTTCTTGACCGCGTTCCAGAAGTCCGCCTCGGCTTTGAAGGCGTGGTACTCTTGGTTGATGGAGTCCTCACCCTTCCATCGGCTGTGCTCTCCCTGGTGGACGATGTGTTGAGATACGACTTTCTGCGGCTGTCCCTCGGCGTAGGGAGTGACCTCGATGGTGTTCTCGTCAGGGACCCATGAGGCCACGGCGCCTTCTGGAATCTCTCCAAAGTCAATGCTGATGTTCCTGGCCATGATCCAGTTGTAGACCTCGGAAGCAGCGTCGGTCTGTTGAATCTTTCTGAAGCACTGTTGGATGAAGTTGGCTTCCGAGGGCTCGAATTGCTTACCTTTGGCCCGCCACTTCTCGATGGTGTAATTGGCCAGGATGAGTTGGACCAGCGTGGCAGCGCGGCAGGGTGAGCCCCAATAGCCCCGCATGGTCCAATGGTTCAGGCTGTAGATGTAGTAGCGGTCCGGTGTTACCTCGACCTGGCCGCCCTGCTTGTCGAGGATGGTTTCTTTGACCAGTACCTCCGAATCGTTAGGCTCATTGTTGGTGTACTCGCACAGCCGAAAAGCATGGGGTGGGTAGGTGATGAACTGTGGCGTGACGAGTTCCCCCTGCCAGTTGATGGCAAACGGGTCGCTGGGTGAAGATGGGCCCAGGCCCCATTGCTAGCAGTCATACTTGTTGCCGGCGATGATGTGGTACTGGACACCCTGCGCTGCGCCGGTGGTGCCTGAGTTGAGTTGGGCAAGGAAGTCCGAGTCGGCCTTCATCTGCTGCACCGATGTCCAGTCGTGCCACCCTGGGTAGAGCACGTGGAAGTGGGAGCCCTGGTTGGGTGGGGCCATCATGATGAGGCCGCGCACATCGTGGCAGAATTGCACCTCGTAAGGGTTGCCGGCGAGGTCCTGGTTCTCGATGTAGGCTCTGGCGACCAGCCCTCCCATGCTGTGGGTGAGGATGTCTATAGCGGGGGCTCCCAGGTGGTCTTTGAGCACCTCGATCTCGTGGGCCAGGGATTGGGCGTAAGCCCGAATATCACCAGGCGTGCCGCCGCCCGGATCGTGGGTGTAGTTGCTGACGTAGAGGTCACGGCCGTCCCCGTCAATGTATCTGAGGGCGTAGTCAGGATCGTCTGGGTGATCTGGATCGT
>CAYMKL010000256.1:0-1764 GCA_964390805.1 uncultured Anaerolineae bacterium
CCAGGATAGCCTCGCGCTCGCGCTGGCGGGCCTCTTCCTCCAGGCCCTGCTTTCTGAGATGGCGGTGATACCACCACACCTTGGCTTGCTCGTCGAGAATGCGGTAAAGCTTCGTTTTCATCGCTGATTCTCCTTGCAGTGTCTTTTCTCCAGCGTCCAGGGAGCCGTGCCTTGTTGGTAAAGTGTCGCCCCGAGCTCGACGTAGAGCCTGGCTACGTAGTCGAACGGGGCGTGGTGGAATGAGCGATAGCCACCGGGAGGCTCAGGATCATAGAGGAGATCGGGGCTTGGGAGCTTGAGCACCGCACAGATGCGGTCTTCGGGGATGGTCGTGAGGTCGAGTACGGGGATGCCCAGGAGCAGGCAGGCTCGCGGGATGGGCCCGTCCAGGCCGGGGCGCGAGCTCTGCAGCCGTCGGCGTTCGCCGTAGTGCAGCGTCCAGCCACCCCAGCTGTTGACGAGAAAGCCGCCGCCTTCCAGGGCCGCACGCAACCTGACCACGTGGTCGCGGATCTGGGCGCGCTCCTGCCTGCGGGCCTCCTCGTGTTTGCCCTCCCTCCTCAGTTGGGCATGATACCACCAGTTCTTGGCGTTAGTGTTGAGTATGGCGTAGAGTTTGGTCTTCATTGAATCACCTCCTCTCTTCTTTTCAGGCGAAGGCGGCGGGGGCGGGGGCCTTCCCGTGTGAGCTGACCCTTCGCCCCGCTGCCGAGTCATATCGCATGCCCCGTCTCCCCACGGCGTGATCGAGGGTACTGACAGTTTTTGCTCGTGAGGGGAATGAGCCAAACAGCGAGTGCATCGAGGCACACTCGGGTTCCCCTGTGTGGTACACGTACAAATGCGCCCGCTGATGCTCATCCCCTTGGTGGTATTGCCAGTACAGTGGCGAAGCAGTGTCCCACGGCGGCTGTGCCAGGGTGGTCGCTGTAGCGTGTTCCCCTGGTGGTCAACTTTCCCGCCGCGCCAGCCCCTCCAGTACCCGCACGGCCCCCAGCAACACCTGCTTCTCTTTCCCCGCCAGGCCACAAGCCACCACGCTCAACTGCGCGGCCAGTACAGTGTACGCTGGCGCGTCAGGAACATCTATGGCGTCCAAATCCAGCAGAGCCAGCTTGTCCGCCCGCGCCAGCGCCTCCACGTCCTTGAGGTACACCCTCTCGCGAGACGCCAGCTCGTCCTGTACGTGGTCGGGCAGATTGACCGCTACGCGGGCCGCACTGACCGGCATCCCGCCCTCCTCGATCTTGGCCAGCAGTCCGGGATGCAGCCTGGTGAGCAACTGCAATCTCTGCCGCACCAGGCCCTCCGACACATTGAGCATGGACGGAAGATCGTCCTGGCCGACCCCTGCGGCCACGATCTCTTGCAGGGCTCGCGCTTCGGCGACAGGGTTGGGGGAGCGGTGGAACTGGGCGATGATGGTCAAGACAGGTCCGCTCACCTCGCTGTCCACGACGATGGCCTTGACCTTCTCGACTCCCAGCTTCGCCAGGCCCTGCACCCTGCGCCGCCCATCCCGCAGCACAAACCTGCCGTCGCCGTCCGGCTGCACCAGGATGGGCACCTGCTGACCGTAGGTCTGCAAGTTCTCGACGAAGGCGCTGTCCGGCGGAACCCCAGGCTCATACACTACCTGGTCGAGTCTCAATCTGGTCGCTTTCATCTTGCCCTCCTTACTTGGGAGTGGGAAGTTCGAAATTGGAAGTTGGATGTCCCTCCAACCTCTAACCTCTGACCTCCTACTCGTCACACGTTAGCAGT